>CAIONQ010000135.1 GCA_903859705.1 uncultured Chthonomonas sp. | reverse complement strand
TCTACCGCGCTACGCTTAAGAGAACCGGCGGGGCCAGGAGTCGGGGGGCGGGAGTCAGGGACAATGCGGCGCCTGCCGGATGCCAGCTACGCTGAAGCGGATGTTATGAAAAGCAATTACTACCGCGCTACGCTTGCTTGCGCGACACATGCATTTCATACCGTAGCTCTGCTTAAGCGACAGGCAGCTTGACCAGTACCAGTTCCCACTTCGATGCATCTCTTCGCGCAAGGCAGAAGCGGATCTTCATTAAAAGCAATTCTACCGCGCTACGCTTGCTGATGTTTATGAAAAGCAATTACTGCCGCGCTACGCTTGCCTGCGCGACACATGCATTTCTGCACCCGGCTCTTAGCGGATGAAAGGCTGTGTTAACCGGGCGCTTTTCACTTAGCGCGCGAAGACCGCGAAGCTCTCATCTGGTACCGTCGGATGAAAGCTATGCTTAGGCGGAAGGTAGCTTGAAAGGAACCAGTTCCCTCTTGGATGCATCTCTTCGCGTTCTTTGCATTTCCTTAGCGCGACACATGCATTTCAGACCGTGGCTGTGCTTGAGCGACAGGCAGCTTGACCAGTACAAGTTCCCACTTCGGTGCATCTCCATCGCGCTATGCAAAAGAGGAAGACTACGAAGAGCAATTCCTACCGCGCTACGCTTGCTGGTGGAGAGGATGGTGTCTTCGGTGAAATAGTGCGCGGTATCCAGAGCTCTGGCCGGGACAATAGCCAGGTTTCCGTGTCCTCTACTCCGCCCTGGGGGCCGCACTCGCCCTGTGGCCCACACTCGCCCTGGGGCAAGGAGGGTTGCTGAGCGCGGGAATAGAGGAGGGATGGAGAGCGTGGGGCACGAGGGAGTCACGGAGTAAGAGGCGCCGCTTGCGGAGCCAAGCACGGAGGACGGCCCCTACAACCGCTGTAACCTTTTACTGCGTTCTGATTACTAATCCGGTGTTTCCGGACCATGCTACATCGTTGCCATGTTCTGTTTTGTGCACTCACCGTGTTCCCGGTTACCCGTTATGAACCGGTAATATCCCTCACCTTAGTGCCCTTTTCGAGATGGTACGAGATTGATCCACTCGAATGGCTGCCCCTGTTTCCCATTAAGGGTTACCCATTCGTCGCGCCGTACTTTGCTCCCGTTGTATACTCGGATCCTGATTCTTGCAGGCAGCCTGTTAGCCTTAAATTGGATAGTCTTACCATCGGTCTCTTTGTGACCTGCATACCACCATGCCAGGCGTGGGTTCTCAGTTTCCAGGTTATCCATGACAAGACTTATATTCACGGTAACCACGTCCGTTCGCTTGATGTGTGTGGTGGTTTTGGACGAAACAGGCTTCCTATTTACTTCGAACGTTACTTGCATACCAATTGCTGCATTTGCATTAATCGCCCAAAAGCAAATCATGCTGCAGAAAATGACGGTCATAAACTTGCGCATTTTATTGGTTTTCCTTGGCAAGATCCAGGACAGATAAAGTGCCCTGCACTGTGGATAGATGCTCACATCCAACATGAATTCCGGAAGTGGAACTGGCACGCTCTAAAAGAACCTGCATTCGCGGAATTTGCAGCACCCCGTACCCCGACCCAAGCACCCTGATCCTAACAGCCGTTCCTGATTACTTGCTCGCACCAGCATGCGGTTGTGCCAGGAAGTTTACGTTGTAGACCTTGTACTTGTTGTTTTCCGAAATCAGCACCATGGTAACTATCTGATCTGCTTTTTGGCCTTTTTCGCGTTGCCTAAGTGTTATCTGCATGCCGGCTGGTGTGCTGTAGAAGCTTTCATTTACAAGTTCCGGGGTGCCAACTATCTTGCCGGTCTCCTTGTGGGTTTGCTTGAGCACTGCCGTGAGCATGTCTTTGGAGAAGGATGGCTTTGCAGCCTCTGCAAAGCAGCTGTATGGGTCGCCTTTGGTTTGCCCGGAGAACACAGCCAGGGCATCGCGGGCAGAAAGGTCGGCCGCTTTAAAGTGCTTTGGGCCTCTGGTAGCAATCACCGCAATTATCACCCCTACAAGCAGGATGAGGGCACCACAACTGGCGCATGCGATCATTGCAACTTTGTATCCGGAGGCTGCGCCGCGCGCAACAATAGCCCTGCGGCTGGTTCGTACGTTAAACATGGATCTTGCTTTCTGCTATTCAGGATTTTACGGCTGGTTTGAATTCGGTAGGAGCGCACCAACACGAACGCCCACACACTTCCAGTGATTTGGAAACAGTTACATGCACGGCCACATTCGCCGCCTGCAGTCTACAGTGTTCTGCAGGAGACACGCCTGGCCGGGCGTTGTTACTTCAATATCTACTCTTGAATACCATGAGGCAGGATAACTTTTGCGTTGCCCTGCTCTATGAGCTTACTGTGAATTAGATATGTGGGGGAGGGATTCCTGCGGTGGGCGCTTCGCTTAGCGAGGACGCTACGCTTAGTTAGGGCGCTTCGCTTTGTTGGCCGCTGGTACCGTGTTGCTGGATTCTTCAATCTCACGCAAGGGCGCCAGGCCGCAAAGGCACATTGTGAGGTTTGCCCATCGTAATGAGGTGTGCCGATACGAATGGTATTGGCCGCCTGCTGCATTACTTTGCGCTCCAGCGGCTTTGCGTGCGATTCGAGGGGTCCCAGCCCGATACTCGATCCCATCTGGTAGGGAATTTTGCCCGGCAAACGAGGATGCAAACTTAGGCTGAGAAGATGCGATCTTAGGAGCGAAAATGCAAACTTAGCTGGGTTTTTATGGATTGTAATAGAATTAATTATCATTAAATATCAATAAGTTGTATTTTGATAGGGGGTCATGCACAGAGATGCGATCTTAGCATCTTAGGAGGTAGCCAGGCGGTAGGCGGCGGCCGTGCGGGGATGGGGAGGTGGTTTCACAGTTGGCGAAATGCCGCCTTCGGATGGGTTGTTCTCGGATATATTTACTGCTCCGGCACTACGGGCCGCCCCCTCACCTTGCCTCTCACACAATTGCTCACAAGCTCGCACTTGGCCGTAGTTGCTATCGCAATGAGAATGGAACCTGGAGAGGAGATGGATGCACGCCTGCCGGGTGGCCGCCTCCTGTTTGCTGTTAGCTTGGGCGGCGATAAGCCGCCGACGGCCCAGCATTCCTGTAGCTTCAAGCAGGACAATGCTCCCTTAAAAGCGAACCGCTCCGGTGTTGTTTCGTCTATAGCAATGCACTCGTATGCGTTTGCGTGCCGGTGCTATTCGGTTCTGTGTTTTTCAGCCTGTTTATGGAGAGGTCTGCAATACGGTGACCAATCAGTTTTCGCAATTTTCCCGATGCCTGCGCATCGTTCTATTTCCCGTAGCCGTGCTTCTGGTGGGTTTGCCTGCCGGGGCGCAGCAGGGTGGGGCCGCACCTTCTGCCGAGGCGGCCACGTTTTTCGAGAAGAGTATTCGGCCGGTTCTGGCCGAAAAGTGCGCTCCCTGCCATGGCGATAAGGTGCAATCCGCCAATCTCCGCCTGGATAGCAAGGCAGGCCTTACAAAGGGCGGCGATGGTGGCGCGATTATCGATGCTGCCTCACCTGATAAAAGCCGCCTGCTGGCTGCCATTCAGTACTCGGGCGCTCTGAAGATGCCGCCCTCCGGCAAGCTGCCGGATAAAACGATCGCCGATTTCGCCGCCTGGCTGAAGCAGGGCGCACCCTGGCCCGCTGGTTCGGTGGCGCGCGGCAAAACCATGGAGGAGCGGCTTGCAGATGCGCGGCTGCATCTGTGGTCGCTTAAGCCCGTGCGCAAGCCGGCCATGCCCGCCGTTAAGCTGGCAGGCTGGGCGCGCACCCCCATCGATAAGCTCATTCTCTCCAAACTGGAAGCAAAGGGACTCACGCCGGCAAAGCCCGCGGATAAGCTGGCTCTGCTGCGCCGTGCCACCTACGATTTAACCGGACTTCCGCCCACTCCCGCCGAGGTCGATGCCTTTATGGCCGATCGCGCACCGGATGCCTATGATAAGGTGGTGGATCGGCTGCTGGCATCTCCGCACTATGGCGAGCGCTGGGGCCGCCACTGGCTGGATGTTGCGCGCTATTCGGATACGCTGGGCTACCTGGTTGGCAATGTGGGCGATCCGGGCCGCATCTACCCGTATGCCTATACCTATCGGGATTATGTGGTGCGCTCCCTTAATGAGGATAAGCCCTATGATCTGTTTGTGAAGGAGCAGCTTGCCGCCGACCAGATGGAGCTGAAGGATAAGCGTGATCTGGCCGCCCTGGGCTTTATCACCGTTGGCAACCACTACCTTGGCAACGGTCAGGAGATTATCGACGACCGTATCGATGTGGTGTGCCGCGGGCTGCAGGCCATGACTGTTGGCTGCGCACGCTGCCACGATCATAAGTTCGATCCTATTCCCGCTGCAGATTATTACGGCCTTTACGGTGTGTTCAACAGTATTAATGAGCCAGGCGATCTGCCGCTTATTGGCGAACCCGAGGATAAGAAGGCGTTTAATGCCTTTATGGCAAAGTACACGCCGCTGGAGCAGAAGCGCCTGCAGCTTATTAAGGATAAGAAGAACGACGACGCCAACAAGGTGCGCGATCAGATTAAGATGCTGGAGCTTAACGACCCCGGCGCGCCGCCGCGCGCCATGGTTGTGCAGGATAACGAACGTCCCGATGAGCCCCACATTCTGCTGCGCGGCAACCCTGCTACCCCGGGTGCCAGTGTTTCTCGCCACTTTTTGCAGGCAGTGCTCGGCGATAGCAGCAAGCCATTCAGCAAGGGCAGCGGCCGGCTGGAGCTTGCCGAGGCTATTGCTTCGCCTACAAACCCGCTAACGGCCCGTGTGTTTGTAAACCGGGTGTGGATGTACCACTTCGGCAAACCGCTGGTGGCAACCCCCAGCGATTTTGGAGTGCGCGGCGAGCCCCCGGCTCAGCCCCAACTGCTGGATTATCTGGCAGCATCGTTGATGGAGAACGGCTGGTCGATTAAGAAGCTGCATCGGCAGATCATGCTCAGCAGCGTCTATCGCCAATCCAGCGATGCGCCAGAACTCACCATTAAGAAGGACCCGGAGAACAAGCTCTTCGGCCGCATGAACCGCCGCCGCCTGGAGTTTGAGCCTCTGCGAGATACGCTTCTCAGCCTGTCTGGCAGTCTGGATGCGTCGGTTGGGGGGCGGCCGGTTCCGGCGCTGTTCACCAGCAACACCCGCCGCACACTGTACACCTTTGTAGACAGGCAAGATATTCCCGGCGTGCTGCGCACCTTCGATTTTGCTGATCCGGGTGCCCATTCGCCACAACGCAGTGTAACAACCGTGCCACAGCAGGCTCTATTCTTAATGAATAACCCGTTTGTACTGCAGCAGGTGAAGGCGTTGCTTGCCCGCCCGGTTGTGGCAGGCACTGCAGATCCCAAACTGAAGTTAAAGGCTCTGTTCCGCGAAGTGTACGGCCGCGCGCCAAGCACGGTAGAACTGGCATCCAGCATTCGGTTTGTAACCGGCTGGCACAGCCAGCTTCCCGAGGAGGCTGCCGCCGGCAGGGCCTGGATAAACGGCTACGGAACCTACACTCCCGAGCAGCACAGAGTAACCAAATTTGCGCCGCTGCCCTTCTTTACGGGCAACGCCTGGCAGGGTGGGGATAAGCTGCCAGATGCGAAGCTGGGTTGGGTAACACTGCGGGCAGATGGCGGGCATCCCGGAGATCCCGGGTTTAGCGCCATTCGTCGTTGGGTGTCGCCGGCCGCAATGACAATCAGTATTCAGGGCACGCTCAATCACCCGGGCAAAGTGGGTGATGGCGTAGAGGCGTTTCTGGTATCCAGCATTCAGGGTTGCCTGGGAGACTGGGTTGCTCAGGGCTCTGTTGTGGATACAGGCCTCAAGCAGATAGCGGTAGAGAAGGGTGAAATCCTGGATTTCGTGGTAACTTGCCGCAAAAATAATAATACCGATAGTTTTGGCTGGGCACCGGTTCTGGAGGTTCTGCCAACTTCCAGGGCTGCGCCGGGCGGTGTGCTTCGGTGGGACGCCGCCGCTGATTTCAGCGGCCCTGCACCAGATGCAACTGCCCACAAGCCCCTTACTGCCTGGGAAGTGTATACCCAGGCGCTGCTGCTTACCAATGAGTTCCTGTTTATCGACTGAGCGGAATACAAATGAGCAATAACAAACGCGAATATCATAGCCCTGAACTTGAGCATCTGTTTCTGAACCGCAGAGAGCTGCTGAAGCGCACTGGCACCGGCCTGGGTATGCTTAGCCTTTCTGCAATGCTGGGCGAACAGGGCCTGCTCGGCACACCTGCCGGGGCGCAAACCGCAACGCAGGCATCGCTGCATCCGCTTGCGCCGCATGCCACCCACTTCCCGGGCAAAGTAAAGCGGGTTATCCACCTGTTTATGAACGGCGGCCCCTCACAGGTAGATACCTTCGATCCCAAGCCAATGCTAACGCAGTATCATGGCAAACCGCTGCCCGCATCGCTGGCTACCGAGCGTAAAACCGGTGCCGCATACCGGTCGCCGTTTCAATTTAAGAAATATGGCCAGAGCGGCATCGAAGTATCCGATATCTTTCCGAATGTTGCCCAGCATGTGGATGACCTGTGCATTATCCGATCCATGCATGCCGATGTGCCCAACCATGAGCCATCACTTATGCTGCTGAACTGCGGCGATTCTCAAAAAGAGCGCCCCAGCATGGGCAGCTGGGTGCTATATGGCATGGGCACCGTAAACCAGAACCTGCCCGGCTTTATTGTAATGTGCCCCGGTGGTTACCCCATTAAAGAGGGCAACAACTGGCGATCTGCCTTTTTGCCCGGCATCTATCAGGGCACCTACATCAACACGGCAAACTCCCGCATAGAGCAACTGATAGAGAACATCAAAAACTCCGATCTAGATACAAAGCAGCAGCGCAAACAGCTGGATCTGGTTCAGGAGTTTAACAAAAAGCATCAGGCCGATCATGTGCAGGATATGCAACTGGAGGCGCGCATCCAGAGCATGGAGCTGGCGTTCCGAATGCAGATGGAGGCAACCGATGCCTTCGATATCAGCAAAGAGCCGGCATCCGTTCGCGAGCGATACGGATCTGGCACACAGGCCCGGCAGATACTTATTGCCCGCCGCCTTGCCGAGCGTGGAGTGCGTTATATTCAGCTATGGCATGGGGCAGGCCAGCCGTGGGATAACCACGAGGACATTGAAACCAACCATAGAATGCTGGCGAAACAGTGCGACCAGGCGATTGGCGCCCTGCTTACCGACCTTAAAGAGCGCGGCATGTGGAAGGATACGCTGGTTATCTGGGGCGGCGAGTTCGGGCGAACCCCGGTTGTGGAGCTGCAGGCGAAGGCAAATGGCCGCGATCATAACCACTGGGGCTTTACCACCTGGATGGCAGGCGGGGCAGTGAAGGGCGGCTATGTGCATGGCGCAACCGATGACTTCGGGTTTAAGGCTGTGGATAAGCCCGTGCATGTTCACGATCTGCAGGCCACTATTCTGCATACACTGGGTTTCAACCACGAAAAACTAACCTATCGGTATTCTGGCCGGGATTATCGGCTAACCGATCTGGAAGGCAATGTGGTTAAAGAGCTGCTTTCATAATCTGAGATTGAGGGGCGTGGCGTGAAAACGATACTGTGCATCGGGGCACATCCGGATGATAACGAACTGTGCGTTGGCGGAACGGCGGCCCAGTGGGCGGTGGCCGGCAACAGGGTGCACTTTGTATCGGTAACCAATGGCGACAGGGGCCATTTTGCGTCGGAATACATTGCCAACCCGCAGCTTCTTGCCGAACGCCGGCTGGGCGAGGCAATCGCTGCCGCAGGCGTTATAGGCGCAACCTATCAAACCCTGGGCATTCGGGATGGCGAAGTGTATGTAGATAAGGCCGCTACAGAGGCGATGGTCCGCTGCATCCGCACCTGTGGCGAGCCCGGCAAAGGCCCGGATCTGGTGATCTTTAATCGCCCACAGGATTATCACCGGGACCACCGGTACACCTCCCAGCTGGTAACCGATGCCTCTTACATGCTCACCGTTCCCACGCTGTGCCCGGAGATTCCGCATCTGCTGCGCATGCCTGTGTTTGCCTACTGGCACGATAGTTTTAAGGACATGGTGCCGTTTCGGCCCGATGTAATAGTACCGATAGACGCCGTGATGGATACCAAAACCCGGATGGTTGCCGAGCACGAATCTCAAGTATTCGAGTGGCTGCCTTACAACCACGCCGCCGGTGGGGAAGTATCCGTACCTGCTGGCAAAGAGGAGCGCATCGCCTGGCTAAAGGCGGCGCTGCAAGCACGCGATGGTGCCCGGCGTGCCGATGTAGCCGCCGCTCGCCCCTCGGCAGAGATTGCTTCTGCATGCGTAGAGGCGTTTCAGTTATGTGAGTACGGAACCCGGCCCTCGCTTGCCGACCTTCAGAATCTCTTCCCTTCAACGGCCATTTAAATCCACATCCATCAGGTGCTCTCAATGAAAACAAGACGTGAGTTTGTAACTGCGGCCGTTGCGGGTGCGCTGGGTGCTGCTGAACTGCGCTCCCATGCCGAAAAAACCGCTACCGTTACGGTTGGCCCTGCCCGCCGGATCGTTATCGATGCTGGCGCAGGCGGTTATCAGGCATTTCCAGATATCTGCCGTTTAAAAACCGGGGAGCTGATGTGTGTTTTTTATGCGGGATACACACATATCTCCCACCCTAAAGCAGGGCTACCGAAGGGTGGGCGCGTTGCGGCCATCAAGTCTACGGATGAAGGGCTAACCTGGAGCGCGCCCTTTACGGTTGTGGATACCGAGATGGACGATCGAGACCCATCTATCTGCTGCCTGCCAGATGGCAGGCTGCTGATCAACTTCTTTCAGTACGGGCTGTATGGCGAATGCGATACCTGCATATCACAATCGGTGGACAATGGCGTAACGTGGAGCGAGCCAGAAGTGATAGTGCCTTCCTTCGCCACCTCTTCACCCATCCGCAGGCTGCGATCCGGCAGGCTGCTGCTGCCGGTTTACACCGTAGATGGCGGAGGCAAACGCAGCTTCCCGGGCATCAGCATATCGGATAATCAGGGCAAGAGCTGGAGCGCACCACATCCCATTGGGGAGCATGCTGGCAAAGTGTTGGATGAAACCGACCTTTTTGAGCGCAAAGATGGCACAGTGCTGGCCGTTATGCGGGAGATTATGTGCGGTGCCGAATCCAGAGATGGAGGCAAAACTTGGGGTGTGGTGTATAACCTGGGGTTCCCCGGGCATTGCCCGTACCTACTGCAAACCCGCAGTGGGGTGCTGATTATGGCGCATCGGCTTCCCGGCACCTCTCTGCACTACAGCCTGGACGAAGGGCGCACGTGGATTGGGCCGGTGCCGATTGATCGGCATATAGGGGCATACCCCAGCATGGTTGAGTTAAAGAATGGCAGCGTTCTGGTGGTGTTTTACGAAGAGGGCGGTGGCTCTGCCATTAGCGCAGCGGAAATAACGGTAACGGTAAGCGGCAACAAGAAAAAAAGTTAATGGCCCGGAGGAGGGCATTCCATGGCAGGCAAGCTATCTCGTTTCTATATCGCAGTGGCTCTGTTGCTGGCGTGCGCAGCGTTGCCGGGCCGGGCACAGGAGAACCTGCTACCGGACCCCAGTGTAGAAGAGACGCGTTCACCCAACCAGTTTGGAATACCCTTTGGCAAGTGGTCGGGCTGGAACTTTGAAGGTGCTGGCGCATTTAAGAATGGCAAAGTGGCACATGCAGGCAAAACCAGCGCCGAAATTGTTGGTGCGCCGGGCTGTAAGCTGCGCCTGTATAGCCCCGGCGTAACCGTTCCGGCAGGCACTTATAGATTCAGATGTTATGTCCGTGGGCTGGATATTGGGGTACATGCCTACGGATTGAGCGAAGATGTAAACTTCGGCGGCGATACCTATTACCCCTTGAAGAAGCAGGGGACCTTCGGCTGGACCCCACTTGAGATAGTAAGCAAGGTGCCCGCAGGCGAACTTGTGTTTAGAATTGGCCTGTTTGCACCCGGCCGGTTGTGGGTAGATGATGCCAGCTTAACCCGCGTTGCAGATAACACGCCCCTTACAAATGGCCCGGTGCTTGGGCAAGAAGAGAAGCCGATTGTAGCACCCGGAGCCCTTGCGGCGGCCGGGGCCGTGCATTGCCCCGATTGTGGTTACCGCTGCATGCCGGAGTGGAAAACCTGCTATGCCTGCGGGGCACAACTTCTTGCTGCACAGGGCCGTGGTGCGGATACTGGCCCGGCGGCGGTGCCGATGGTCACGTTCAAAGAGGGTTCTGTTGCCCCGTTCGAGGGTTCTGATGCCGGGTCCATTGCGGCCACCCATTCCCACACAGCAGCGGGGCGTGTTGGACTGCAGCTAAACAAAGGCTATGCGGTGTGGGTTGGGAATCAAGACTGGGCTGGCTACGATTTTATTAAGGCAGAGGTATTCAACAGCTCACCGGTACCCACTCAGCTCTATGTGGAGGTGCACGATGAAGGTACACGGGATTACTGGACCCGCGTAAACTACAACACGGTTGTGCCACCCGGGGCATCCACGCTCACTGTTCCTACCGATCTATATGTGGGTGAAAAAAGCCGCCCTGGACGGGCGCTGGATAAGGCGCATATTCGTAAGTTTGTGCTGAGCATCGATAATGCAAAGGGTTATTTGATATTTGACGCACTGAGGCTTGAGAAGGATAGATCAGATAGCATCCTGGTTCCTGGCCTGGTGGCATTTTCTTTCGGACCCGGTACTTCGGCACCGCTCTCCGGGTTTACGGGAGTATCGCCCTCCACTATCTACAGCCCGGGGCGAGGTTACGGGTTTACCGATGCTGAGGGCCGGCGTGGATACGATGTGCTGCAGCCAGACCCATTGTATCAGAAAGGAATATTTCTGAACGGAAGCACCTTCGCCGTGGACGTGCCGGATGGCACATACCATGTGATGGCCAACATCGATTATCCCTCTGGCTTCTGGGGCGAGTACCAGATCTATCACAAGCGCTCTATCACAGCAAACGGTGTGCCCGTAGTGCAGGATAGCCTGGATCTGCCAGCCTTCAAGCGCAAATACTTCCGCTTCGCAACGGTGGAAGACAGGCTTACCGACAGCACCTTTGATAAATACCAATCGGCTTACTTTCAGGAGAAGCAGTTTGATGTGGAGGTGCGGGGCGGAAAGCTAACGCTGCGGTTTGATGGCGATCATCCGTTTGCCTGCGCGGTATCAGCGGTGGTTATCTATCCTGCATCGCAGGTCGCCATCGGCCAGAAGTACCTTGCGGCCCTGAAAGAGAGGCGGCGCTTCTACTTCGATAACGGCTTTAAGCGGATAGCGCCGGATGGCACGCACGATGCGTTGGGACTGATCCCCGCATTCACCCCGGATGCCGAAGAGAAGCGACGCGGCCACGTGGTGTTTGTGCGTGATTGGATGGCAGAGATTCCCATTACCGCGATTCCACGAAGGGAAGAGATCGGGAAGAGTATCTCGATTGCTGCCGCAGCGGGGCAAATGGAACCCATCGTTTTCTCATTAAGGTCGTTCACTACTGGCGGCAAGGTAACGGCACAGATTTCAGATTTGAAGGCTGGAGACTCGATGATACCCGCCAGCGCCATCAGTGATGGCGTGGTGTCTCACCGAATAACACGCGTAACAAGCGAGGGGAGTGTGTATACCATCTCCCCGCGTTACATACTACCGGGGGCGACCATCGATAGAAAAGAAGGCGTAACCGAAACCTTCTGGTTTACCCTGCACACACCGGATGTTGTGAAGGCCGGCACTTACAAAGGCACCATTTCCCTGAAGCTGCCAGGCGGCGAAACCCAGAACATTGCGATAACGGCGCGCATCTTCTCCACGCCTCTGGATGCCCTTAATGTTGGTGCCGGGCCATGGGGAAGTTCGGTTGGAATGCCCTGGTTTGCCGAAGAGCTGGGTGGCTACGGCAGAGAGATGTTCCGCAAGTGCCTCAAAAAGATCCGCGAGTATGGCTGCACGTCCTTCTCCGGCATACCCACGCTAAGAATATCCGAGTGGAAACAGGGCAAGCCGATAATTGATTACCGGCAGGCCGATGAAGAGATGGCGGATGCAAAGGCCGCTGGCTTTGGCAATGTGGTGGTTAATTACAATGGCGGAATCGGCGGTTTCAACAACTACGAAACAGATGAATCTGCCATGCGGGCTGCGGGCTTCACAGATTATGTGAGCTTTTTGAGGGCCGTGTTAACGGATGTGGACGCCCATGCAATGGCACACAAATGGCTGCCAGTTGCGTTTAACCTGTGTGACGAGCCAATTGGTGATGCGGCGAAGAGTTCTGCGGCCAATGCACGAGCCTGGGCAGAGGCTGCCCCCGTAGGAATGATAACCACCGGCGCCACCAGCGTGGAGGGTACGAAAGAGGATGACCCACATCTGGCGCTGGCAGAGGCGCTACGTGTACCCAGCCTGAACGGGCATGATGCGGCAGCCATAGATGCCATTCACAAACATGGCGGAAACTGGGCGTTTTATAATGGGGGCGACAGGTGGACCTTCGGCACCTACATGTACAGAATGGTGCGCGATTATGGGATGCGGTTCAGGCTTTCCTGGCACTGGAATGCCGCCGCAGGCGACCCATATTATGCGCTGGACTGCCGAGAAGACGATTACAGCTGGTGTGCCACCAATGCTGCCGGAGATTTAATTCCCACCATACATTTCGATAGAGAGATACGGGCCGGGATTGATGACTATCGGAGCCTGCTAACTCTCGAAAGACTTATCGGGCAGAACCCTGGTACGGAGGCTGCAAAAAGTGCTCGTGCACTCATCGATTCTCATGTGCTGGCGATAAAACCGGGAGATAGGGACCATACGAAGCTGTTTCCGACCAGCGATTGGGCCGCATTCAGGCTGAAATTGCTCGAGGCAATTGAAGCGATAAAGGCTCATTAATGCTACAGGAGCTGCCTGGCCATTTGACAGTTAACCTGAGTGGCGGGTACGCTACATGGCGTCACCACAGAGACTGGCGTGCAAATTGAGCCGGGGTAACTCCCTGTTTGCCTTTTGCAGCCGACACCCGCTCTGTGGGCACTCTATTTTGAGGGGAATTTGTCTGGAATGCAGTACCTCACCACACACGATATCGTCTGGATCAACAACAGCGTTACAGGAACAACAGCGGATTACAACTATGTAACCCTGGAAGCGGCCATGGCCGGCCAGTACAGCTATGGTCAGAGCCAGGATGTACCCGGGCAGGCGGCCAACCTGCTAAAGCGTATTATAACCGCCCCGCCTTTTACCACCGGTAACCGCAGAACTGCGCTTATTGCGGCCCTCACCTTCTTAAACGCCAATGGTTACACCACCAGCGTTACCGATGTCGAAGCGGCATCAATAGTATCCAAGCTGGCATCTGGCGAAACAACGCCACAGCAGGCGATTGCTGCGCTGTGCGCCCCGGATTCGGCCGCGCTGCACGGTGGGCTATCCGGTGCCATTTCGCTGCGTAAGCTGATCTCACATGAGTGCAATGCGCACTCTGAGGCGCTTTCTCTGCTGGCGGCGGGGGACTGATGTCCGAACTCAGTATCGCCATTATAGGTGCCGGGGCAGCGGGGCATGTGCACCTGCAGTGCTGGCGCAATATGAGCGGAATTCGAATTGCAGCGGTATGTGATACGGATGCGCTGGAAGCGGCCAAGATGGCCGGTGAAGTTACCGGAACAGCCGCATTTAAAGACGTATCCACGATGTTGCGCTCTGAGCGTTTTGATATAGTGGATGTATGCGTGCCGGCCGCTGTTCAGCTTGAGGTTTGCCGGGCCGCACTCAATGCAGGCGCCCATGTGCTTTGCGAGTCGCCATTTACCGCGAGTGCCGATGCGGCCGACGCGCTGGTGAGGCTGGCTGAGCTCAAAGAGCGGCTACTTGCCCCGGTGTTTTGCCACCGCAGCCATCCGCCAGTTTTGTTTGCCAAAGACCTATTGGATCAGGATGAAATTGGCCGCCCAACCATGTTTCGGTGCCGCTTCAGCGGCTACTGGGATGAGGCCAGCTCCGATGAGCGCGCCAGCACTCAGGGTGCTTTGCGCTCAACGGCTATTCATGGCATAGATCTGTTTCGGTACTTTTGCGGCAACATCACCTCTATATCTGGCCAGTTAGCCACCGCTAACCCGGATCTTAAGGTAGAGGATACCGCTGCGTTATTGCTGCGCGCCGAAAACGGGGCCATTGGAGTTGTGGAAACCAGCTGGAGTTCGCCGGGTGGGCGGAGCGTTCTGGAGGTTTATGGCAGCGCAGGTGCCGTAATTGTGGATTATGATACTGGGGCTCTGCGTTACCTTACGGCAGATCATCCCGTGTGGAGACACCACGATGAAGGCGGACCGAACCGATTTGAGCGGTTGATTGCCAGCTTCGCAGACTCGGTGAGAGGGCTGCAGAAGCCAACCGCTACTGCGGCAGATGGCGCCGCCGCGGCCGATGTTTGTGACATAGTTTACGCACAGGCCACGGGCCAGGCGTAACACGCACACTGCCTGACTATTAATAAAAAGGAGGCCGCATTCATCGGAACGAACCGATGAGTGCGACCTCCTTTTAGTTTTCAAGCGAGCAGTTACGCCAGCAGCTCTTCTGGCTTGAACCACAGCGCGATTTCGTTGGCTGCGGTTTCGGGGGCATCCGAGCCATGCACCAGGTTGGTCTGCACTTCCGTTGTGAAGTCGCCACGAATGGTGCCCGGGATTGCCTCCAGCGGCTTCAGGGCGCCAATCATGTTGCGGCACAGCTTGATGGCGTCGGTACCTTCCCACACCATTGCAACAACAGGGCCAGAAGTGACGAACTCTACCAGCTCGCCGAAGAAGGGCCGCTCTTTGTGAACCGCATAGTGCGCCTGGGCCAGTTCTTTGCTCGGCTGCAACAGCTTAAGGCCAACAAGCCTCAGCCCACGGGTTTCAAATCTGCGAATAATCTCGCCTGCCAGTCGGCGCTCTACGCCATCCGGCTTAACCATAATATAGGTTCGCTCTACCGCCATTGATCTTTTATCCTCGCAAGTAATCCGTAGAAATTGGCTTCCATTCGGGTGGGGCAGCCACTTCTCCGGTTTCGAACGGAGTATAGCACCGTGTGCAGGCACACGTCAAATTAAGAGTGCGTGAAGAACAGACCCCAAACCCCGGTTGAGCGCATGTTAAACTTACCACCTGTGGCCATCCAGGGGTAGGATGCGGCAATTACCGGTGTTGATCTACAAGAATCGGGTTGCCATCCGGATCTACAGCAATAAAGCTGGCGGGGCCTGTAGTGGCTTCATCTGCTTCCTGCATTAAAACCACTCCCTGCGCTTTTAGGTGCTTTTGCAGCTCCCGGATATCAGTGAAGGTATCCAGATTTTTTGCATTGCTATCCCAGCCAGGATTGAACGTTAGTATGTTCTTTTCAAACATCCCCTGAAAAAGGCCAATGATATGATCGCCATTTTTCAGTATGAGCCAACCATGATCCGCATTACCTCCAAAGGCAACAAAGCCAAATTTGGCGTAGAAATCTCGGGATGCGGCAAGGTCTTTCACTGCCAGGCTGATTGAGAATGCACCAAGATCCACTGGAATACTCCTTCTGTAGATGCGGACAGAAAAGTTACCACTCGGGTATCAATGTGCATATTATTCGCAACGTGGAGATCATCCTCTTGGATGATCGCAAGTTTGTGCGTGCACAGGGGGGCATTGGCGGTGTGGTATCTGCATGTAGTTAGCCTAGGTTCTTGCAGCTTTAACAGTTGTTTTGCCCGGGGAGTGTACTGCAGACAAATGCGGGGTAATGGCAGGCAAGGGGGATACCATATTAGACTTTGGCTTGTAGCCAGGCGTAGGCGGCAGATAGCATGCGCTATATATTCACAATGGCATTGCACCATTATGCCGATTTGAGAAATCGGCCGAAGTGCGGATTTATGCCTGTATGCCGCTCGGATACTATAGGTATCAATAGAGCCGTGGTGCTCTACAAGTGATTGGAGCATCGGGCAGATTGCCGTGAAAGCGGCCAGGAAACTAATTCAGGAAAGGAGTGAGACAGGCATGAGCCTCGTAGGACATGGTCGCGAAATAATATGCGATGGACCCGGCTGCAAACGACGTGCGCGCCCACCGATAGGGCTGCGCAAACAGGTGCATACACAAACTGCAGACGATCGTTACATTTACAACGATGATCGTGGCCTCGCGGGTTGGTTGTTTGTTACGGAAGGTAATCAAACGTCTCACTACTGCCCGGAGTGCGGCATTGAACGCCTTGCGCAAATAATGGGTGAGAAAGCAGAGCATTCTGCCGCGTAGCCCTGATGCAACAGTTGTTGAAAAACCAGTTATAATGAACGTGTAGACCGCCCAAGGTGCGCCGGAACATGCCCTCTATGCGTTTCATATCGACTGTAATTCTGCTGATTGCGCTTGCGTTCTCTTCTGCATGCGTGATGGCTGCCGATAGTACCCCTCCCCAGTATCTGTTTCTCAATCGTGCCCCCGGTCCAGACTGGTATCAGAACAACCCTGAAACAATTACAGATAAGCTGTTTCTGGATCCGTTTGTTTCTGTTTCTCGAGTTACTGATGGCAAGTTTGTGATTGGGCAATCCTTTGTGTTTTCGTGCTTAAATGGTCCTCCTGCGGTTATACAGGATAGTTTGCGCCGAATATTGGCCACATCTCAGCGGCTGAAGGTGCCTGTGCTGATAGTGTTGGATTGCCAGAACTGGTGGGATTACAGAACTGACCTGTGGAACTGGTGGGATGTGCAGCAGAAGGGGTATAACCCTTTGAATGTGCAGAACGTAGAATGGACTGGACCTGGGCCACAATATGCCCTTAAGGGAGCATGGCGCAACTGGGGCAGGCAAGTGCGAGTGGTGCCGCCTCCCAACCTTTACAGCCCGGCGTTTAGGGCTGCGAGCAAAGAGGCCATCGTGCCCATGCTTGCTATTTTGAAAGAGTGGTTTGCCGACCTCCCCGCCGGTGAAAAATACCTCTTCCCTGGCGTAAAGCTTGGTTGGGAGGCCTCCGTAGGCATAAACGCGTACAGCTATCCGGATGGCAGCAAGTTTTTCGAACCTGATGCGGCCGGTGCCCTTAAAGAGCCTGATAGCGGGCTGGAGCTTTCGCGAGGGCTTTTTGGTGGCCTGCAGCCGCAGGGGTATAGTGCTCTTACTGCAATGGGGCGAAAGCCTGGAGTAAGCTATACCGTTACCCGGAAAGATCTGGAAGACATTGCTGGTGGCTATCTGAATTTTCTCTGTAGCCTTGCCCACCGGGCGGGGTTTAACAGGCGATATGTATTTACGCATGCAGGAGGGCAGTTTGCGCCCTACGATCAGCATGTATCTCATGGTGTTGCGATGAACGAATATGCAACGCCCGGTTGGAGCCTGTATGGAGTGATGCCAGACAAGGCGGGAGATCTGGCAGAAACACTGAGAAAGCATGGGGTTGAGGATTGGTGCGCAGCCGAGTGGCTGCCGGCGGCAAGTACTGCGGCGGAATGGTCGAAATCCATCTTGGAAACCCTGGAGTTTAAGCATTGCCGCTTTATAAGTGTATACAACTGGGAAGGGATCCGAGGCAATTCTGCTGCGCTGGAAGGGATAGAGCTAGCACGATCTGCCCCGGTGCGGCACTGAGATTGCCAGACTTTCGGTATGATATCAAGACCTTACAGACTGGAGGGTGCATAGGATGAGCGGTCAGGTAGTGGCATTGATTCCTGCAAGGCTGGCAGCAACGCGGCTGCCGGATAAACCACTGATCGATATCTGCGGCAAACCGATGATACAGAGGGTATGGGAGCGCGCAAGTCTGGCTCCAAGTATCACATCGGTTGCAATCTGCACACCAGACGATCGCATTGCGAAGGCGGCCCACGCATTCGGTGCGAAGTTTGTGATGACATCAGATAAGCACAGATCCGGAACGGATAGGCTGGCGGAGGCCGCTGAGATCCTGAATCTGGGTGATAACGATATCGTAGTAAATGTTCAGGGCGATGAACCCCTGTTAGATCCGGAAGGCATAGAGGGCGTAGTTTCCCTGCTTAAGGCGGATCCAACACTACAGATGTCCAGCCTGTGCTGCCCATGCCCGGATCAGGATGTGGATAGCCCGGACTGTGTTAAGGTGGTGTGTTCTCTAAATGGAGATGCGCTGTACTTCACACGCAGCCACGTTCCCTTCCCTCGCAAAGAGCCCGGAGTACCAGTGAAACAGCATGTGGGGCTTTATGGCTACAGGGCGGGGTTTTTGCGCTTATATTCTCGCCTCGCTCCCGCTCCGCTAGAGATGACTGAAAGCCTGGAGCAATTGCGTGTGCTGGAGAACGGCTATAAGATTAGGATGGCGCATATAGCGAAGGCTGCAATTGGTGTGGATACTCTGGAGGATTTGGAACGAGTGCGGGCAGTGGTTGCCAGGCTTGGCAAGTAAGTGGTTGCAGCTGCAGAAGTAAGATGGACGCCCGTGCGCAACTCCTGAAACTATCTGCTCTTGTGACAGAAAAATTCAGCAGGAATAGCAGCGCAGGTTGGCGGACATTTGAAGTATCAACTCAGGAGGAAAGCCTTGTCTTCTACTGTTCGTGTTGGTATTATCGGAACCGGCGGTATTGCCCAGGGGCATATTCGCAGACTGCTGGAGCATCCCGATGCACATATTGTGGCGATCTGTGATATTCGGCCGGAGGCGCTCGCATCTACGGTAGAGCGATGGCCCGCCCTCAAAGATGTTCCGCAGTACAGCGATTTTAAGGATATGATAGCTGCCGGTGGCCTGGATGCGGTTGAGATTTGTACTCCGCACACCACGCACTATGAGCAGATACTGCACTCGCTCAACAGCGGGTTGCATGTGCTTTCCGAGAAGCCGATGGTTTGCACAGTAGCCCATGCACATGATGTTATTAACACCATCAATGCCAGCGGCAAGGTGTTTGTGCTCAACTATCAGCGCAGTTATCAATCGGAATTTCTGTACATTAAACAGGCTATTGCCAGCGGCATCTATGGCAAGGTGGAGTTTGTACAGGGGCTACAGGGGCAGGAATGGCTAAAAGGCGTTGCAAACACCTGGCGGCACGACCCGGCGCTGAGCGGCGGCGGCCAGCTCAACGACTCCGGATCCCATATGCTTGCTATTCTGCTTTACATCACTGGCCTCACGGTTGAGAAGGTGTTTGGTTTTATCGACAACATGACGGTGCCGGTAGACATCAACTCCACACTCAGCCTGAAGTTTGTAGGTGGCGCGCAGGGCAGCATTTCGGTTGTGGGTAACGGCCCCAGCTTCTACGAGGACATCACCATCTGGTGCTCCGACGGTGCATTCTACATGCGCAATGGCAAGCTGGAAGTATCCGATGGTGCTGGCAAGCGCTTCTTCCCGGCTGTGGAAGATATGCCACAGGGCAATAACCCGGATAACAACTTCATCAATGCAATTAATGGCAAAGAGGAAGTTGCTTCTACCGCGCAGTGGGGCTTGCGAGTAATTGAGCTTACCGAAGCGGCATGGGATTCTGCGGCAACGGGCGAAGTTTCCACTGTTAAGGTGGGATAGGGCTCACGCCTGCATCTAAACTGCACAGGGCCAGCGAGTATTGCTTAAGCACAACTCGCTGGCCTTATTTGTGTGTACGGATGTTGGAGAAGCAGCTTTGCAGCTAGTAATCTTGACGCACACAGCGCACAACTTCATTGTGTAAATAGGTGGAATTGGGTTGAGAATCGGCGGTTGACAGGCTTTAAGTGCTCATGCTATAATTTACGGACAATCTGTTATGAAACGCAGTGATGAGGATAGTAGGCGGGAAGGTCTTCCCAGAGAGCCGTCGGTGGTGCGAGGCGGCATGACCCAGCGTTGAATCTCCCCTCGGAGCAGGTGGTTGAACGAGCCTCAAGGCTCAAGTAGGTTTCCCGGTTCGCGCCCGATATCGCGCCTCAAGTGGCTGGCAGTTCACCGTTTGGTGTCCGTCGTTCGCATTTCGTCAATGCGTGTTAGCTACAAGGGTGGTACCACGTGAGCAGCAGCCTCTCGTCCCTTGCGGATGAGGGGTTTTTTTGGCGCTGTTAAGAAGGAGTTCTTCGAATATGAAATTGTCTGGAGCACAGATCCTGCTGGAATGTCTGCGGCAGGAAGGCGTTACGCACATATTTGGTTACCCGGGCGGATCCGTCCTACCGATTTACGACGCCATCTTTGACTGCCACGATATTAAGCATATTCTTGTACGCCATGAGCAGGGTGCTGCACACATGGCGGATGGGTTTGCACGCTCTACCGGTAAGGTGGGTGTGTGCCTTGCTACCAGTGGCCCGGGTGCAACAAACCTGGTAACCGGCATTGCAACCGCCTATATGGATTCTATCCCCATGGTGGCCATTACCGGGCAGGTGCGCACTACTGCAATTGGCAAAGATGCCTTTCAGGAGGCGGATATCACCGGCATAACAATGCCGATTACCAAGCACAACTTCCTTGTGAAGCGCGTGGAAGATCTGGCAAATGCCCTTGCCGAGGCATTTCACATCGCCCGAACCGGCCGGCCGGGCCCTGTTCTTGTAGATATTCCGCTGGATGTAAGCAAGAACCTGATTGAATTTGATGTTAAGGCAGATTATCCCAGCCTTATTAGCATACCGTCTTACCGCCCGGCAGGCCCATCTGGCCGAGTGCCGGAACTGCAGATACGTAAGGCTGCGCAGCTCATTGCAGAAGCTGAGCGCCCGGTTTTGTACGTTGGTGGTGGTGCGGTAGCCTCTGGCGCGCAGGCCGAAGTTACTGCGCTGGCCGAGAAAACGAATATACTGGTAACCACAACGCTGCTTGGCAAAGGATCGTTGGATGAAACCCATCCGCTTTCCATTGGCATGCTGGGTATGCATGGTACGGCCTACGCCAACCATGCTGTGAACCAATCCGACCTTCTGATTGCCGTGGGGGCACGATTTGATGACCGTGTAACTGGCAATGTGGATAAGTTTGCAACCGGTGCCAAGGTTATTCACATTGATATCGATCCGGCAGAAATCGGCAAGGTAATTCAGCCTGATGTGCCGATTGTGGGCGATGTGAAGGCAATCCTCACTGAGCTTCTGAAGCTTGTAGCACCGAGGCCAGCCTCCGATTGGAATGATCAGATTATGGAGTGGAAGCGCCGCTTCCCACTGATTTACCCGGACGATGGCCAGCTGTATGCTGAGCACGCTATTGAGAAGCTGAGCGCACTGTTTGACCATGATTGCATTATGGCAACGGATGTTGGCCAGCACCAGATGTGGGCCGCACAGTACTTTAAGTGCCGCCGCACCCGCCAGTGGATTACATCTGGCGGCCTGGGAACCATGGGATTTGGCCTGCCCGCGGCAATCGGCGCGGCGTTTGCCAACCCGGACAAGCGAGTTGTGTGCCTCTCTGGTGATGGCTCTTTCCAGATGATGACCCAGGAGTTGATGACTGCCACGGTTTATGGCCTGCCAGTGATTGCACTGATAGTGAACAACAAGTCGTTGGGCATGGTTCGCCAATGGCAGGAGATGTTCTACGAGGAGCGGTATTCTCAGGTAGATCTGCAGGCATCGCCAGACTTTGTTAAGCTGGTAGAGGCTTATGGTGGTGTTGGCTTCCGTGCTCGCACACCTGATGAGCTGGATGAGGTTCTGCAGAAGGCCAAGGCAATTACAGATCGCCCGGTGGTGATTGATTGCCTTATACCAACTTCAGAGAACGTGTATCCCATGATCCCATCTGGCCAAACAGTAGATGAGATGTTGGTGAAAACCGATCTGGAAGCTGCTAAGGCCAGTGTTCATGCCGATGGTGAAGAGTGGTCGTTCTCTGCTGAAGAGGCCGTACTTTCTCATTACGTAGAAGCCGTGAATGCAGCACAGCAGGAAAAAGCTCAGTAATAGCCCGATTTCGGGAAGAATATGCCGCGGCTGGCTTTGCCCACAGCGATGTGAGCAGGCTGGCCACTGGCAGAGCGTAATACCGGTACTTAGCAATGACATCAATAGAGATGGGGCCAGATACTCTCTGGCGGTGTTATCAACGTGGATACAGTAGCCTGGTAAATAGCGGGGCATTTTTTCGCCAGCTCTTACGGCCGGTCTTAAGCCATGCATTTTTTCAACGCGCACTTCCGCTATTGCAGGAGTATGCGCGATCTAATAGTGCAGAAAAGGATCCACCTCCCGGCTTTAGAGACAGGCTGGAAGCCAGCCTACTATCGCCGAGAGATTTGATTCACCTCGATTATGCTATCTGCCTTGGATATCTGGATATCATAGCCACTGAAACAGGTATGCCTGGCGGCAACTTTGTTATGCAGTGGCCGGGGCCAGCTGCACTTGCTGGCGCGTTTGTAGCTTCCGATCCGATTCAGAGGAACCCAACGCCGCAGCTGTCTCCCTCAGACGAGGCAGACGTGTGGCAGATGTTAACTGAATTCGGCGGCGTTATGCAGCACGATATAGGCGGGGCCAAGCCGTTTAACGATTTGCCGCGCAGAACGGCGCTCTTGAGCCGCCTGTTCGGAATAAGCTCTGATTCCGCAGATGATCCTGCCAGCGTATCTTCTGATGAGGAAGCCGAGTTGGACCTGGATTTGGCCCTGGCGGAGCTTGAAGAGGCAGACGCAGATGATGTTGATCCGGATGGACCGGAAAATGCATCTGATCCCGAAGCGAATACTGATTTCAACGATTAATGGTGCTGCAGCCAGTCACCTGCAAATCCTTATATTAACACCAGCCCACAGATGCCCTGTGCCGCTATCAGGCAACCGTATGGAATGGGCATGAAACTGGAAGGAACCACCCTGTAATGACCAATTCGATTATGGCGCAGCTCCAGCAGGAACACACCATCACTGTACTGGTCGAAAACCACCCTGGCGTTCTCGCCCGTGTGGCCGGCCTGTTTGCTCGCCGTGGATATAATATTGAATCGCTCGCGGTTTCCGTAACCGATCGTCCCGAAGTATCCCGAATGACGATTGTTGTTGGCGGCGACCTGCGGGTGTTAGAACAGATTACCAAGCAGCTGAACAAGCTGGTTGAAGTTCTGAAGGTTGTAGACTACTCAGAAACCGCCGCAGTTGAGCGCGAACTAGCGCTTATTAAGGTGAACTCGGAAGCGAAAGACCGCGCAGAGATTATGCAGATCGTGGAGATATTCCGCGCACGCATAATTGATATGAGCGACAAGACCTTCATTATTGAAGTTACCGGAAGTACGGACAAGCTGGATAAGATTACTGGCCTCCTTTCCGGATACGGCATTCGCGAACTGGTGCGTACCGGCATTATCGCGATGGCGCGAGGCTCCAAAACCGCCAGCCGCGCCGGCCGGGATGCTGCTGAATAGAAACGCGGACTGTTTCTTTCTCGTACGTCTTCTGGAAGCAAGCATATGGGTGAACTTCGGGAAATAGTAGATCTAAAGCAGATCGATAAACTGTTCCTTATTCTGGCGGTAATTCTACCAGTTGCTGGCCTCTGCATTGGCTTAATGCGAGGACGCAAGAAGGGCAATGCCCGAAGTGCCGCAATGCAGGGGGCGCTGTGGGGCTGTATTGGCCCCCTAAACCTCGCTCTGTGGAAAGTGTACTCCGCACTAACTTCAAGAAACGGGCTGGATTCCCTGGCAAACCTCGGAATAAATCTCGTTATCTTTGTTTGTGTTGGGGCGGCAATTGGCTTTATTGCCGGGCGTGCCCGTTCTGTAACGCCTGAAATAGCCGAGCCCACAACAGAGGATGTGCACAAGGCAAGATAGTAAGGCCTGTGCGCGCTTACTTCCGGAAGTACAACGGGCATCCAACCAGATGCATGGTAACGCATGAGGAGATAAGAAAGTGCAGCAGAAAAAAAACCCGGTTTTCCTGTTTCTCGGCGTTTGTGGCGGATGTGTGCTGATTGGTTTTATCGGCGTAGGGGTACTTGGGATTGTTGGCTACAACAAAGGTAAGGGTGTTATTGATGGTGCCGTGAATATGGCCAACAATATGCCGGCTTTCCTTATGAATCTCAAGGCCAAGAACTACGATGGCGCCGCTGCCCTGGTAAACACACAGGTTGCGCCGGAGCTTACGGCCGAAAAAATCAAGAAAATTGAAGAGGCTGTGGAGAAGAAGCTCGGTCCTCTGGAGAGCTTTCCGGCGAAGCCGGAGAGTGAGCAGCACTCTTCCTCTGCATCTGCAGATACCAATACGGGTGCACAGAAGATGCCAACCCTTGAATACACCTGGAAATATCGCCTGAAGTACAAGAAGGGCAGCGCAACTGCGACCTTCAAGTTCTACGAGTCCGATATTTTACATATGTCCGGTAAAGTTACCGGCTTTGACATTCAGGCAGATGGTGCCGGTGATTCTACAAAGAAATCTGGCAAGTCGGAAACTTCCGACAAAGACTAGCCCGCAAAGAGTGTGCCGCATGCGCCTGATCCGGGAACGGCACGCCGGGCATCCATTATCAAACTTATCAGGAGAGTTCCAGTTCATGGCAGCAAAGGTATATTACGATGCAGATGCAGATCCGTCTGCGCTCGTCGGCAAAAAGGTTGCAGTTATCGGCTACGGCAGCCAGGGGCATGCACATGCTCTGAACCTTAAAGAGAGCGGTGTGGATGTGGTTGTTGGCTTGCGCCCCGGTAAATCCTGGGATGCAGCCGAGAGCGATGGCCATGTAGTGCTTACAGTTGCAGAGGCGTCCAAAATCGCCGACGTGATCATGATCCTCGTAAACGACGAGTATCAGGCAGCCCTTTACAAAGAGAGCATCGAGCCAAACCTGGTTGCTGGCAATGCCATAGCATTTGGCCACGGCTTCAATATCCATTTTGGCCAGATTGTGCCGCCCGCCAATGTCGACGTATTTATGGCTGCGCCCAAGGGCCCGGGCCACCTGGTACGCCGCGTGTATTCTGAGGGCAAGGGCGTTCCGTGCCTTATCGCCATCTATCAGAACCACACTGGGGATGCGAAGAACATTGCCCTGGCGTATGCGCGCGCCATTGGTGGAACACGCGCAGGCGTTCTCGAAACCACCTTCCAGGAAGAGACCGAAACAGACCTCTTTGGTGAGCAGGCCGTGCTTTGCGGCGGCGCCACCGCGCTGGTTAAAGCAGGCTTCGATACCCTGGTTAACGCTGGTTATCAGCCTGAGATTGCGTATTTCGAGTGCCTGCATGAGCTTAAGCTCATTGTTGACCTTATGTACGAGGCCGGCATTGCTGGCATGCGGTACTCCATCTCGGATACAGCACAGTTTGGCGATATGACACGTGGCCCGAAGATTATTGACGACCATGTTCGCGATGCGATGAAAGAGACGCTCCGCCAGATTCAGAGCGGTGAATTTGCCCGGGAATGGATCCTCGAGAACAAGGCGGGCCGCCCGGTATTCCGCGCCCTGGAAAACCAGGATCGCAACCACACCATCGAGAAGGTTGGCCGCGAATTGCGCGCGATGATGAGCTGGGTTAAGCCCGGTGTTAATGTACAGGCCGAGACAACTGCAGAACAGACACAGGCCAACGAGCGCGTATCCCGCGTTGAGTGGAACAAGTAGGAACTGCTCTCTAACCGACAGAGCAGTCCTTGAATAGAGAGAAAGACATATGGCGACCAGAATACAGATATTCGATACGACCCTGCGTGACGGAGAGCAGTCTCCCGGGGCATCATTGAATGTTGATGAAAAGCTTGAAATTGCACGGCAGCTTGAACGGCTTGGCGTAGATGTTATCGAAGCCGGCTTTCCGATCTCATCCCCGGGTGATTTCCTTGCGGTTCAATCGATCAGTCGCCTTATCAAAAACTGCACTGTTTGCGGGCTTACCCGTGCAGTGCAGAAAGACATTGATGCCGCTGCAGATGCGCTAAAGGATGCTGTTTCCCCTCGTATTCATACGGGGCTGGGCGTATCCGATAGCCATCTGCAGCACAAACTCAAGCTGACCAGGGAAGCGGCCATGGAGCGCGGCGTAAACGCCGTTAAACATGCCAGAAATCTTGTTGGTGAGGTTGAGTACTTTCTGGAAGATTCTGGCCGCGCAGATAAAGATTACCTGTGCCAGGTTATTGAAGCGGTTATCAATGCAGGGGCAACGGTAATCAATATTCCAGATACCACCGGCTACACCACCCCCAGTGAATATGGAGCCTTAATTGGCTATGTTGTGAACCGAGTTCCCAACATAGATAAGGCCATTATAAGCGTACACTGCCACGATGACCTTGGCCTGGCGGTGGCCAATTCGCTGGCGGGCGTGCTTAATGGGGCACGGCAGATAGAGTGCACCATCAATGGTATTGGCGAACGCGCCGGCAACACCAGCCTTGAAGAGGTGGTGATGGCGATGAGGGTTCGTAAAGATGTGTTTGATTGCGAAACACGCATCAATACACAGGAGCTGTACAAAACCAGCCGCATGGTTAGTAATGCAACCGGTATATTGGTGCAGCCAAACAAAGCAATAGTAGGTGCCAACGCGTTTGCGCATTCCAGCGGTATTCATCAGGATGGCGTACTGAAAGAGCGCACCACCTACGAAATCATTGATCCGCGAGATGTAGGTATTCTGGAAAGCAAGATTATCCTGTCTGCTCGCAGTGGCCGCCATGCCCTTCAGCATCGGCTTGCGGAGTTGGGATATACCTTTTCAGAAGACCAGGTGGACAAAGTTTATGCGCGTTTCCTTGAGGTTGCCGACCGTAAGAAAGAGGTTTACGATGAGGACCTCGAAAAGATTGCTGCGGATGAAACCAGCTCTGTAAAGCATACCTGGGAGCTTACCCATGTACAGGTATCCTGTGGTGAAAAGCTCATCCCAACGGCTACCGTTTGCGTTAAGGATGTTACGGGCCGCGAATTCACCGATTCCTGCCATGGAACAGGCCCAGTAGATGCCGTTTACCGGGCAATCAATCGCATAGTCGGCATGGAGAATGAGCTGATCGAGTTCAATATCCAGGCTGTAACCGAAGGCATCGATGCTCTTGCTGAGGTAACGATCCGAATTCGCCGTGGCACGGATGTATACACAGGCCGGGCAGCTCACACAGATATCGTTGTGGCTAGCGGGCGAGCCTATATGCATGCGCTCAATAAACTCATCGATAAGATTACTCCGGCACTGGAGCATCCAGTGATGGAGCACGTGTAAGGCATTTTGTGCTTAAAGTGCAAATATCTGGCCCGCCTGAGCAATTGTTCAGGCGGGCATTCACTTATCTCATTTTTCGGCGAGTATAGCGAGAGGCTGAAAAGATGAATATCTTGTCAGCAAATGTCAAAGTCGCTCTCGCGATATTGTGTGTTTCTTATGCTCAGTGTGGGGCCCAGAGCCAACAACAGCTCAGCCTCGGTGGCAATCAAACTGCCGTGTTTGATAAGTTCAGCGTAACACGCGGCAATAGCGACCATTCTTCCCAAATACATATTTTATGGTCGATCCACGGTGTATCACGACATCAAACAATTGCACTTCCTACCGCATGAGTTAGCCAGATAAGTGAAGCCGGCGATACCTATTGCCCGGATGCTGTGCAGATAACAATTTCGGGGACCCCAGGGTTAATGGTGATGGCAAGTCGCCCCTCAGGCGTATACGACGTGCACCAATATTCTACATCTATCGCCATGGAAGTTGGCACCAGGTTAAATCAGATATTAAGGGCTCGGAGTTTACAGATCGCGGCAGCTGTTATTATAGGGGCGGCAAACTGTATGTATGGGATTACGAGATGGCCAGCAATAGGGGCCATGCCGAAGTTCAGCGATATTGGCTCAATACGTTACAAGTTACTGCAAGCTCAAGCGGGCTTATTTCATCCGGACTAACACATGGCATATATCCAGGCATCGGAGACTATGTTGTGCACAACCGAACTCCATCGGGCAAATTCCCTGCATCCACCGATCCATTAAGGGAATTTGGACTGCGCTGGAGATGGAGGGGAGACAAATGAACCTGATGCGTTATTCAGGCACTAAGTGTTAGTGCTCTTTAGGAGATGAAACAGGGGAGCAGGTGCGCCAACATCTACTGTTAACGCGGCCTGTTCCCCTTCGTTCAAATTTCAGTGGTTCCCTCGTACCCTACTACTTATCTCTGTAACCGCGCCACACCCACTCAAGGGCCGCCGGTAGGGTTTGCCCAACAACACGGCCATCCACATGCCCTGCGTTGCGTGCAAACACAAATTGATAGTGGTACTTCCGTGCTTTAAGAACTGCCGCTGTGCGCTGATTTGCCATTACCCAGTTGTGCAGTGTTTCTTCAGGATCATGGGAACGGTTATCGTTATCTCCCACTTCAATCCATATTCTTAGCGGTTTC
This sequence comes from uncultured Chthonomonas sp., assembly GCA_903859705.1. Lineage (GTDB taxonomy): Bacteria > Armatimonadota > Chthonomonadetes > Chthonomonadales > Chthonomonadaceae > CAIXIX01. The sequence goes on along the minus strand of CAIONQ010000135.1, from coordinate 35,492 downwards.
TGCTTCTGGTTCGCGATAAAGTGCTCATGATACTCCCATGCGCCATGAGGTGCCAGGGGGTTGAATGGCGACTCCTGATCTACAAATGTGCCAGAGTAGGAAAGAACACGGTGCCACCATTCCGGATGGTACCAGGCCATAGAGAGTGCGCACGCGCCGCCAGAGCTTCCGCCCATGGTCATGCGCGCATCGGGGTTGTGAGAGAAGGTTACTCCACTCTCCTTTGAGGCACGGGGCAATACTTCGGTTTCTACGTATTCTGCAAACTTGCCAGACATTGCGTCGTATTCCAGGCCGCGCTGGCTGCCCTGGGCATCCCCACCACCGCTATCCATAAAGATTGCAACCAATGCTGGCAACCGTTTGTCGGCAATCATGTTATCCAGAATTGTAGGCAGTATGCCGCCCGCCATACTATCCTGTGTGATCAGAAATGGGGCCGGCTTGCCGGCCTTGTATTGATCTGGCACATAAACCGTTACCCGGCGTGTATAGGGCACCACTGCACCAGGATTGGATTTTGCGATCCCAGGGTAGATTTTGCTATCGGTAGAGTTCATTACAAAATGGTAGATTTTGCCATGGGCCACGTCCTGGCGAGTGGCAAGTTCTGGTGCATTGGTGTAAGGCGGTGCCAGTACATAGTCTCCATCTGACAGACCTTGTTCATAGGTCTTCATGGTTGCCGGGTCTACCACTGGAAATCGGAATGGCTCGGATTGCTGAGCCTGCGCACCAATTCCCAGAACTGTTGCCGCAGCGGTAAAACAGGCTGCAATGCCCTTACCGGTATGGATCATAGGTTCGGTTCCTTCAAAAACATGGTTATCCGCACACGGTGCGGGGTGGAGGTAGGATTCGGCTTGCGTTGCGCAAATCCTGCATATTGGAACAAAACGTGGTTAAACAGATTGAAAACGGCGGATGAGTATTGGGGCAGGGTCTTTGGCCAATCCAAATATAAACGTCTGAGAATCGACAAACGGGGCTGTAAGATCAAAGTTCTCAAACGCAAGCCCCCCGGGTATTGGGGTGGTGCCAGCCCAGTAGACTTTTCGCCCATTCAGCCGCAGTTTAACTGTGCCTGCCGTTTTTGCATCCGGATAGCGCCAGTACTGGGTGAGTGGGTAAGCGCCACGGAAGTGCCACCATGGTGCTTGCGGATCGGGTGGGGCGGCAGCCGGATCGATTTCGTTTGATTCCGCACATGCCAGTACTCCCCCAGAAGCATCCCTTAGGAGCGCTGCGGCTGGCAAATACAGGTCATCCGTGAACCCATTGGGATGCGTGCTCTGTTGCGGCCACAGATCAAGTGGGGACGCCTGGTGATCCTTTAGCCACACTCGGCGGAGGCGCATGTAGTTGCCCATAGTGGCTGTAAGAATACAGTTATCCATAGATGCGCTGCCGGGCTGTGCCACAGAAGTAATGGCAACCTCATCGGGCTTATCGCTGCGAAACTCCAGGCGCAACTGCACACGTGCCTTGTTAACAAATGGCTCCACAAACAGGTTCACCCTCAAAACTTCGACAAAGGTGCCGGGTAACAGGCTTAGTGTTCCCTGATCAAACTTCTCTTCTGATACTCCACGTGTGCCAGACCAGATGAATTTGCCTCGGCCCTCTCGGAGGGTGGAGGGTTCTAATTCGCTGTAGCACCTTACTCCCTTTACAACGGGTTCAATAGCAATAAAGTTTATCAGGCCAGCGGCATGGGTGATTGGCAACACCGGGTAACCAATTCGCAATAGGCCGCGCGGGCCGCCATCATTGCCCGGTCGGCCCTCCGCATCGCATGGCCAGAGGCTCACTTGTATGCCGTTTGGGTGACCCCATATCGGTCGCTTTTCTGGTTGTGAGGCTCTTATCCAGGCGATATCACCCATTGGCAATTGTGGCTCCCAGCAGGTATTCCCTTAACAGTGCCGGGGTATCTGCAATGAACTCCGGGTTCTCTGCAGTCAACCGTTCTTTACCAGCGGCTCCCCAGGCAACACCAATTAAGCGTACACCAGCACCCCGTGCCGCCTGCATGTCATGGGTCGTATCGCCAATATAGCAGGCTGCATGGGCGTCCTCTAGCGAAACTCCCAGTTGGTTTAATGCGAGCAGTATTCCATCTGGCGCCGGTTTTGGGTGTGCAATATCATCTGCGGTAACGGCAATAGAGATAGCCGAAGCAATGCCAAGGCGGGGAAGGGTATTTGCCAACTCTTCGCGGTTTTTGGAGGTGACTAAACCTGTGGGAATGCCAAGATTACTTCCTAATGCAAGTACAGCAATTACATCATTAAGGATTCGCTCGCGGTGCTTACCGGCTTCATAGCAACCAATGAAGGCCTCAAACACTGCCTCTTCGGTGGTGCCATACTGCTCTGGTTCACCAAATATGCGTATCTGCTTTTTGAGCGGCGTACCTATAAGGGCTCGCCGCTCATCATACGTGGTTTCCCGCTGGTAAAAACGGAGGTAGATATGATCCAATGCCTCCGCGATAAGCGCAGTGCTATCTGTGAGGGTACCGTCTACATCCCATATCAACGCAGAAGGATACATGGATACACTGCCCCGCTTATACGATATCCACTTCCTGAACACCGCGATGTACGTTACCAAGAATATACGCAGATTCTCCGGCTTCGTTCAAACGATGTGCAATTAGAGGCGCCTGATCGGCTGAGACGATGAGTATGAAGCCTACTCCCATATTAAACGTGCGGTACATCTCGGGCTCCGGTACACCTCCACGCTCCTGAATAAGGTGGAAGATAGGCGGAATGGGCCAGGTGCGTCGCTCGATAGTAACGCTGCAATTGGCGGGCAAAACACGCGGGATGTTATCGTAGAAACCGCCGCCAGTAATATGCGCCATTGCTTTGATATCGAACTCTTCAAGCAGGGGCAGCACCGTAGGGGCATAGCAGCGATGCGGCGCAAGGAGCTCTTCGGCAAGTGTTCTGCCAATGGACGGAATATGATCGAAGATATTGTAGGATCGATCGCCAGCTTCCAGAAGAATGCGGCGCGCCAGTGAATACCCATTGGTGTGCAGGCCGCTGGAGGCAATGCCAATAACGGTATCGCCGGGCTCTACGGAACTGCCATTCACAATCCTGTCGCGGTCTACAATGCCCACTATTGCGCCAGCCAGGTCATAGTCGCCGTACGCGTAAAGGCCAGGCATTTCTGCCGTTTCGCCACCGATAAGTGCACAGCCCGACTCGCGACAGCCTTCAGAGAGGCCCTTTACTACATCCACCACAACTTGCGGTGCCAGTTTGCCCGTTGCAAAGTAATCCAGGAAGAACAGTGGCCGGGCGCCTTGCACCAGTATGTCGTTGACGCAATGGTTGACGAGGTCTTTGCCGATGGTATCATGCTTGCCGGCCATTACGGCCACCTTGAGCTTGGTGCCCACACCATCTATGCTGGATACGAGCACCGGGTTCTGATAGTTCGAGAGCCCTGCCAGCGAAAACATGCCTCCAAAACTGCCTACATCCGTAAGCACACCCGGTGTAAAGGTGGAGCGAATATGCTCACGCATCCGCATTACAGCTTCGTTTGCGGCATCGATATCTACTCCCGCATCGCGGTAAGTTATTCGGTCTTCAGTCACTATCTGTGTCTCCAGTACGGCTGGGTGCCAGCCGGAGGAAATGTAATCTATTCTGCTGATTCCGGGCTGCCATCATCCGGGCCGCCTTCGCGCAGGTTAGGATTTTCAGCCGCTCGTTCTGCCTCAAGCATGAGTTTAGAGTTGCGAACATCCGGTGGAACCGTAATGGGATACTTTCCATCGAAGCATGCCCGGCAGAACTTATCTTTGTTAATGCCTATGGCCCTTACAACTCCATCAAGAGACAGATAACCCAGGGACGTAGCCCCAATCATTTTCCGGATCTCTTCAACGGTTTTGTGTGCAGCCACAAGCTCCTTCTGGTTCGCCATGTCAATACCGTAGTAGCACGGGTTCTTAACAGGCGGCGCTGTAATACGTACGTGCACTTCCCTGGCACCCGCATCAAACAGCATCTTTACCAATTTTCCAGTGGTTGTGCCACGCACTATGGAGTCGTCCACCATTACCACCCGGCGGTTTGCCAGGGTTTCTTTAAGTGGGGAGTATTTCATGCGTGCACCAAGATCACGCATGTGCTGGCTTGGCTGTATAAATGTACGCTGGATGTATCGGTTCTTAATTACGCCTTCGGCATACCGTATTTTGGAAGCCTCTGCATACCCGATGGCTGCGGGTATGCTGGTATCCGGCACGGGGATTACCACATCGGCTCCCGGGCACGGGTGCTCTGCTGCCAGCTCATATCCCATCTTTCTTCGGGATTCATGGAGCGAGCGGCCGTACAGGTTTGTATCCGGGCGTGCAAAATAGATGAATTCGAAAAGGCATGTTGCATTGCGGATGGTAGGAATCGCCTGGAACTCCCTCAGGCCATTCTTATCAATTACGATCACTTCACCCGGTTCAACATCTCGTACAAACTGTGCACCAACCGGTACCAGTGCACACGATTCGGAGGCCAGCACATACTGCTCGCCTTCCAGTTTTCCAATGCACAATGGTCGAATACCGTATGGATCTCGGAGGCCAATGATCTTATCTTTGGTTAGAATAACCAGGGAATAAGCGCCCTTCAGCTGTTTCATTACGGAAACAACGGCTTCTTCTATCGAGCCGGTGTAGTGGCGTGCAAGCAGTTGGGCAATTACTTCACTATCGTTGGTTGTTTCAAACTCAACGCCTTGCGCCAGCAAGCCATCGCGGAGTTCCTTTGTGTTCACCAGGTTTCCGTTGTGAGCTACCGCGATTTCTCCTGCAGCAGAGGTACCAATTAGCGGCTGAGCATTGCATAGGACACTGGAACCGGTGGTTGAGTAGCGAGTATGCCCTATGGCTAACGAACCCGGGAGATCCAAAATTGCCTTTTCATCAAAAACCTGGGTTACCAACCCCATGGCTTTGTGAACCTTGATTTTCTCCCCATCGCTAACTGCGAGCCCCGCGCTCTCCTGTCCGCGATGTTGAAGTGCAAACAGTCCAAAAAACGCAACACGTGCTACTTCTTCTTTCGGGGCATAGATTCCAAATACCCCGCACTCTTCTTTCGGATTATCCCGCTCCCATTCGTCGTTGGGGGAGATTACGGCTGATCCTGAACCGCAATGGTGATGTGGGGCAGCGGCAGCCGAACGCGGGTCCGTATTGTAAGACATCAACTAGCTCCTCAGTTAGGGCGATCACCCGGAGTGCTTCGCTGTTGCGAAGCACGGCTACAGTCGGGCGGTAGTTACCCGGACATTGTGTGTCCGCAGTATCCGCCTCTCACAGTCTACTGAAGCGTCTGTTCCCGGATCTCGGGCAGCGCCTCGGCGGATGGGACCGCCTATGCCCTTTCAGTGAGCTCTCTGGTTTCCATTCTGCGTGGAATGGCCTGGTCAGAAACTCTGGCCAGTTCCGCAACAGGATGCACAGTAAGTACTTCTGGCCCCACTGCTATCCTCAGTTCATCGCCACCCACAGTGCCAATCCATGCGGCTTTAATTCCAGCCACGGCAGCCTTCTCTTTCAGCTTAGTGAATTGCTTTTCGGTTCTCAAGGCAACGACAACTCGGCCCTGTGCCTCTCCAAACAGCAGTGCAGAGTGAGAAGGAGTGTCTACAAAGTCTGCGGGGTTCAGCAGCACCAGCGCACCTTCACTGCTGAGTATCGCCATTTCAGCCAGGCACACGGCCAGGCCACCATCTGACACATCGTGACAGGAAGCAAACAGGCCCTCACCTATACAAGAAACGAGCAGCTCTGTAAGCTTTACTTCCTGCTCAAGGTTTACAATTGGGGGCTTGCCCGCTTGTTCGCCGTGCTGCAGGTTGAGGTATTCACTTCCGCCAAGTCCACCGGTTGGATCGTCATATGCGGTGAGCAGTACCAACTGATCCCCTTCGCCATCTGGCCTGAAGGCGGCCCCACAGCGTCGGTTTACATCATCCAGCACTCCGAGCATGCCAATTGTGGGTGTTGGGAAGATCGGGCCATCCGGTGTTTCGTTGTAGAACGAAACATTTCCACTTACAACGGGCGTGTTAAATGCTTCGGTAGCGCTGGCGAGGCCTTCAACGGATCGGCGGAACTGCCAGAACCCTGTAGGCTTCTCCGGGTTAGCGAAGTTCAGGTTATCTGTTACAGCAACCGGGCGAGCGCCGACGCATGCAACGTTTCTTGCTGCTTCTACAACTGCAATCTGGCCGCCGACAAATGGATCGAGGTAGCCATATCGTCCGTTGCCATCCAGCTTAACAGCAATCCCCTTCTTGCTGCCGCGAATTCTTAGAATTGCTGCATCTGCACCAGGAGAGTGTACGGTTTGCGTTTGCACCATGCTATCGTACTGGTCTGTTACCCAGCCCTTAGATGCGATCGAAGGGCAATCAAGCAGGCTCAGAAGCACATCCCCGTAATCTTCTGGCTCTGGCAAGGATGCAAGGTCGAATGCCTGAACCTGCGCAATGTAGGCAGGCTCTTCAGTTTCCAGATAGTAGGTTGGGCACTCATTGGTAAGCGCCTTCGCCGGGATTTCGGCAACTACAACTCCATTATCCTTTATACGTACCAGTCCATCATCCGTTACAAAGCCAACAACAGCGGCGTTAAGCTCCCACTTCTTGAAGATATCGATTACTGCCTGCTCGGTACCTGCTTTGGCGATGCAAAGCATGCGCTCCTGGCTTTCAGATAGCATGATTTCGTACGCGGTCATGTCTGCTTCACGCAGGGGAACCTTGCGTACATCAATCTCCATGCCCGTGCTGGCCTTGGCAGCGGTTTCAGATGTGGAACAGGTGAGGCCGGCTGCGCCCATATCCTGAATTCCAACTACATGCCCGCTGGCAAGCGCTTCCAGAGTGGCCTCTATCAGGAGCTTCTCAAGGAATGGATCACCCATCTGTACATTGGGTCGTTTCGATTCGCTATCAGGCCCAAGCTCTACGCTGGCAAATGTGGCACCGTGAATGCCGTCTTTACCAGTGGAGCTACCGACATAGATAACCGGGTTTCCTACACCAGATGCGGCCGCCGAAGCGATCTTATCCAGATCGACAACGCCTACCGACATCGCATTAACAAGTGGATTACCCGAGTAGCAGGGGTTAAAGTAAATTTCGCCAGCAACGGTGGGCACACCCACGCAGTTGCCGTAGTGGCTGATACCAGCAACAACGTGCTCAAAGAGGTAACGGTTGCGGGGCTCATCCAGCGGGCCAAAGCGGAGTGAGTTGAGGTTGGCTATCGGCCGTGCGCCCATCGTAAAGATATCGCGCAAAATACCACCCACGCCGGTGGCAGCACCCTGAAAGGGCTCAACTGCAGAAGGGTGGTTGTGGCTTTCAACTTTGAAGACGATTCCAAATTGATCGTCGAGCGGGATAACTCCCGCGTTTTCGAGGGCTCCAGATTCCTGTGCGGCCTTGTAGTTCTTAAACAACGAAAGCACGGGGCGTGAATACTTATACCCGCAGTGCTCAGACCACATAACGGAAAACATACCGAGCTCGGTGACGGTGGGCTCTCTTTTAAGCGTATCCAGTATCTGCTGATACTCGCGCTCATTGAGGCCCATCTCTTGAACCATCTTCGGGTCAATCAAGATTACCAACTCCCAGGCCGCGCCACAACGGCCCGGCATCATTCAAAAGACATGAAACTCAGTCTGCAATCCTGCCGAATTGCTCTTTAGTATAGCCTATCAGGCAGGCTGAAGTGAAGGGACTTGCAGGTCAAAACGAAGACAAGAGTCATGCACTATTAAACGGTAAGAGCGTGCGCACTGCGAATCTGGGCAGGTAAACCTGTTATTAATGTCGATTCTAAATGTGTGATACGCGATACAGGGTTCGCTCGTCATTCCTTGCAGGAGGATAGCGAAGCCCAATGGTTGTCAGTCACGGGGTGACAATGCAGGTTGCCGAAGATCAACTGGTTACTCGCTGCAGAGCGGGAGACCTGGACGCCTTTGCACAGGTCTATGACCGGTACGAGCGCCAGGTGTTTCGTTACGCCTACCATATCCTCGGAAACCGGGACGATGCGGACGATATAAAGCAAGAGACATTTGTAAAGGCCTATCAGGCCATCCGTTCCTTCCGCAGCGAATCCAGCCTGCAAACATGGCTTCTAAAAATTTGTGGCAATCTGTGTCGGGACAAGATTAAATCCTGGGACAGGCGCAAGGTTACATATGATTCCACCATGCGCGAAGATGAAATGGGCGTTACCAGCCCGGATGATAGCCCCCAGGCTATTGTAGAGCGCAAAGAGCTGGAGGCCGTAATTGCAAAAGCGTTGCGCGGTATGCCAGCCCCTCAGAGAGAAATTATTGTTCTCCACGAGATCGAAGGCCTGAGTTACGAAGAAATTGCAGCGGTGCTTAGGTGTACACGTACCAGCATCAAACTGCGCCTCTTTCGCGCCAGAAAGAGCTTGAAAGAGCGAGTAGCATCCCTGATGGGAGCTCGAGGGTAACCGAATGAATTCAATGTTCGAGTGCCGTACAGTACAAAATCAGATTTGGGAGTTGGAAGGCGGAAGCCTCTCAGAAGCTCGTGTCAACGAGATTCGCTCTCACATTGCTTCGTGTGAGGCATGCCGAGAACATGCAGCCGCCGTGCATACAATGCGCTCTGGCCTGCACGGGATGCGCACGCAAGCGCTTCCTGCCTCAATGCTGGGATGGCGCGATCTGGCAAACAGAGTTGAAAATGTTAGTATGCGGCGTCAACGTGTTTCGTTCCGAGCCATAGGTGGCGGAACACTTGCCCTGGCTGCCTGTGCTTCTGCGGTATTTATGTTTATAAACACCCGCACCGATTTGACTCTCGGTTCCGCTGCTCCCGGAGCGCATCTTGGCAAACTGAAGTTGCCAGGTGCTGGCGACCCCTTTAAGGTGGCAGGAGGCGATGTTGCCCTGGCCGTGCCGGAAGATGAGCGAAGCCTCTCGCAATCCGGAATTGCAGATCTGCAAACGGGCGCGAATTTCACTGGTCCTGGCCTTCGATCTGCACCTCCACGGCCGTCGTTATCTGGAACGCGTCGTGCAAATATACGCATGGCCAGTAACCGCTCTCAGGCGACTGGTACTCCTGTACCCACGGAGGATTCGGAGTATCCGGATGGCGGTGCCCCAAGGCAAGCACTTCACTCAGATTATGTGCTTCAGTCTGCTTCATCGGGTAACGATGAAGAGCAGAATCGCCGTTATGTGATCGATGTTGTCTCAAGCCGAACTACTGGTGCTACAGAAGGTACGGAGGATCTGCATCCATGGTGATATTATCCCGTTCTGCCGTTGCGGCTGTGGCCGCACTTTGCCTCTCCTTCTCGGCATGGAGCGCGCAGGCGGATGATAATGGCGCCAGCGGTATTCTTGGCCAGATTGAAAATCAGGTTTCTGGAATTGCCGCAAAGAACTCTCGTGGTGTGGTTACCATAGAGGACCTCCGGAGTATTGAGATGGAGGATATCTGGAAGGCTGCATTTTCAATAAGAAAACGCGGAATTCGCCACCAGTTGATTGATGCGCTCAGCCGCCGAGCCGATGCAGATTTGCAGATTGCTGTGCTTGGCAAAACTGGTAAGTCTGGCAGCCCGGCAATGGCCGCCGCTGCAAAAGCCCGCAGCGGTGTTATTACAGAAATCGAAACGTTGCGTGCGGATCTGGGCAAAACCCCGGATGCTGCGCGGCTAAATGTGGATGTAGATCAGGGCTACCTGGATGCTCTTAACGCGCGCAAGGCCAAAGTGGATGCGGAATATGCTCAATTTGTTACCGTACACCGTGCTGGCAGCTCGGCTCTAACTCCCATCCTAACAGCCCGAACGGTTCTCGCCACCCAGTGCCAGGAGGCACAGGCCGTTCTTACAGCAGACAGACAGAAGCTACAGACACAATCGGCACACTTTGATCCGCCTCGAGTGGGCACTGGATTTAGCATAGGCGAAGGCTATATTCTGACGACGGCCGATGTGCTCGACGGCATGTCTGAGCCAGTCGTTATCACAGATTCGGGCGAGCGAATGCGAACCCACGTGCTGGGCATAGACAATGAAACAAATATTGGTTTACTCAGGATAAATGGTCAACTCGACATCCCTGCACTTTTACTCGGGGAGAGCGCGCTGGTAGCGCCCGGGCATTTTGCTATTTGTATTGGGAATCAGGCTGGCAGCGTAAACTCTGTGGCTCTTTCAACAATTTCAGGGGTTCGTTCTGATGGAATTTTTTCTGGACGCAGGTTCTACCCATCACTTCTCCAGGTTTCCGGGCCTGTAGTGCCTGGAAACAGTGGTGCCCCCATCCTCAACTCCAATGGGCAGGTAGTGGGCATGGTGGTTGCGGTACCAGTTACGGATTGGACGCCTTCGGCGATGTCTGCTTTTACCTTCCGTGGCGGTGCGCCACAAACTACTCCGGCTGCCGGGGGAGCCACAGATAGAGCCAATACTCGTTTGGTGGCCGAAACAGGGGCGGGAACACAGCAACGTGGACCTGCCGTTCCAGGAATCCCGTTTTTTCGTTCGGCAGCCGTTGTTGCCGGGTATGCAATGCCAATAGACGCTGCACGGCCCATTATTGGCGATTTCAAGGCTGGCAAACCCGCTCAGCATTGTTGGATAGGCATTAGCGTAAACACGCAGTTTTCCCATTCGACCCTGCCTGATAGGCTGGATCTCGTACGCACAGTTAAGGTGAACGGGCTGTACCCGGATTCTCCTGCTATAAAAGCGGGTATTCAGCTTGGGGATCAGATCGTGAGTATTAATGGCCGGCCAACGCGCGAAGAAGTTGATGTGCGCATCGCATCTATGATGGCCAGACCGGGTGATCCAATTATGATTGAAGTACTGCGCGGGGCGCAGTTAAACAAGGTTACGCTCAGCACGCATGCAGAGGTGCGGCCAGCGAGGTTCCCTAAGCCGATTCAAGCTCAGGATAAGCGTTAAACAGTTTTGAATCTGGGTTAACAAAGAGCTGGCTCACAGGTTTTGCTGTGAGTCGGCTCTTCATATTCATGCATATTAATCGGAATTAACAGTTGGTCAGGGCTTCTTGAAGAAACCCCGCTTATCCATCCAGGCAGCGCACAGTTTGGGCCAGGTGGACCATATTGGGTCGTTGCCGCCAAGGCCTATGCCGTGAGGGCCATGTTCGTACATGTGTAGTTCACAGGGAACGCCCGCCTTATGGCATGCCAGTGCAAACATGAGTGCGTTCTCCATGGGAACAACCGCATCATCTGAAGTTTGCAATAGGAAGCAGGGTGGAGTTTTTGGAGTTACCTGCTTTTCTGAGGACATAAACTCAACCAGCTCGCGCGAGGGCGTTGTGCCCAGCAGATTTGCCCTGGAGCCCGCATGTGTGAACGGATCGGTCATTGTGATAACAGGGTAACACAGGATGGCCAGGTCCGGCCGGCAGCTAACCTTGTCTACAGCATCTGTTGCAGAAGCATTTCCATCATCGAAGTGTGTGGCTGTGCTGGAAGCAAGGTGCCCACCAGCAGAAAATCCAATAATGCCAATGCGATGCGGATCTATAGACCATTCGTTAGCTCGAGCGCGTACAGTTCTGATTGCCCGCTGTGCATCGCCAATTTCTACCGGATGGCGATACCCTGCGGAACCCAGACGGTACTTTAGCACAAACGCTGTAACTCCAACCGAATTGAGCCACTCCGCAATTGGTTTGCCCTCATGATCTGCCAACCCACCGTAGCCGCCGCCCGGGCATACCACTACTGCCGCTCCATTGGCTTTCTCAGCTGCCGGGCGGTAGAGTGTGATGGTAGGGATATCTGCGGGGCCATTGCCATGAGAGCCCGGTGCATCGCCTTCCCAGAGTCGCATTGGGGCAGAGGGGTTTTGTGCCTCAGCGTTGGGTGAGGCAAGGGTGCCTGCTATGGCGACAATGCCAAATAACAGCAGAGCTGCTGCAGAAGCCATGGAGATCCTTTCCGGTGTGCGCTGCCTGGACGTTGTCCTGTCAGGCCAGAGTTTTCATAGCGTGTTTCACGATGGATTCGAATATGGCACGGCCATCGGCAGTACCAAGAATTTTTTCGCTCGCACGCTCAGGATGCGGCATCATACCCATCACATTGAACTTTGCATTCGCAATGCCAGCAATGTTGGATTGGCTTCCGTTGGGGTTCCCTTCCAGCGTTGGGTTGCCATCTCCATCCACATAGCGGAAGAGAATTCGTCCGGAGGCTTGTAACTCTGCCTCAGTGGCCTCATCGCACACATAACATCCTTCCCCATGTGCAATGGGAATCTGGATTATCTGGCCAGCAGAGTATTCTGTGGTAAACGGCGTCGTGTTGTTTTCTACGCGCAGTCCAACGTATTTGCACAGAAACTTACAATCACGGTTGCGAACGAGAGCACCTGGCAACAATCCAGCTTCGCACAGAATCTGAAAGCCGTTGCAGATCCCAATCACCAGACCGCCATTTTCTGCATGCGCAATAGCCGCATCCATGATCGGGGCGAAGCGTGCAACGGCACCGGTTCGCAGATAGTCGCCATAAGAAAATCCGCCGGGTACCAGAACCACATCAAAGCCTGCAAGAGACGTCTCCTGGTGCCAAACGTAATCCACCGGGCAACCCAGAACATCTTTCACAGTGAAGTAGGCATCTTGGTCGCAGTTGGATCCCGGGAACCTGAGTACTGCGAAACGCGGGCGCGCTCCGGTGTTAATGGCAGGCGCTACGGAGCTCATTCGGTCACCTCGAAGCTGTAGTTTTCGATCACCGGGTTTACAAGCAGCCTGTCGCACATCTCTTTTACAGTTGCATCGAGAGCGGCCGCATCGCCTGCAGTGGCGCGCGAAATCTCAAGCTCCATGTACTTTCCAATGCGCACTTGATTAACAGCGCTGTACCCAAGCGAATGAAGAGCGCTCTTTACCACGCGTCCCTGTGCATCCAGGAGCGTCGGTTTGAGTGTTACGATGACTTTGACCTTTACCGTATCGGTAGGCATTTTGAAGGGATCTCCTTACAGTTTAGAACTTTTTGAACGCTTGCCGCCGCCTGCAGGCGCACTATCCAGCGCGGCTTTCAGCCGCAGGGAAAGGTCGACATCGTCCACACCATCTACGATCAACGTTTTCTCCCGGGCAGTTTCTCCCGATCGAAATGAAATCCTGGATTTTGGAATTTCGAGAACTGCCGACAGCAGTTCGATGAGTGCCCGATTGGCAGCGCCATCTACTGGTGCAGCCGAAACACGCGCAAGAAGTACTCCGCGCTCATCGATACCGATAACGGCATTCTTCCCACCACGCGGTGTTAATCGTACCCTTAAATGGGCATGCTTTTCCAACCGAGTTCTCTGCTTTCATACATCTGGCACGGGTATTTGCCAATTAATTGATTATATCAGGATCCGAACACCATGAACATTACGATGGTGACGAATGCATTGTGCATGGCATGCATCACCATAGAGGGAACCAGTGAATTGCGCTCCCGGAAGGAAACTGCGAAGCCTGTACCCAACGCCCACAATGGCAGAAATCCACCAGGTAAATTTGGGTGCAGTAGGGCAAACACAGCCGATGTGATACAGATACCCAGGACTGGCCGCCACCGCTTCATGAGTGCGGGCATTAGCAATCCACGGAACATCAACTCTTCCATAAAAGGAGCAGCCACAGCGGCCTGGATCAGCATGAGTGCCTTGTTTATAGGCAATTGCGATGCGCCAGCTTCCATTTGAACCGGATTGTTAGGAGTGTGAAACCCCTTGAAAATGAATGCCGAAAGGAGCGAAATTAGAATAAACGGCAACAGCAGCATCAGGTAGTTTCTAATACCAATCCAGATATCTGTTGCTACGTTTTGTGATCTAAGCCCGAGGATCCGCAGCGCGTCTCTCATCGAAACATTCGATTCAGGAAACTGCTTGCGGTGAATCTTTGTAAGCGCAAACAGCGTGAGAGCCAGAACCGGCAAGTAAATAAGAATCTCCAATATCGTTACTGCGGAAATCTCTGCTTCATAGGGAAGTTTGTCTAGTAACGGCACTGCAACCCGAAGTAGATAAACGATAAATAGGAAACTCCCGAGATAGACAGCAAATGCTGAAGTTCGGGCTGAATAGGAGAATGTCTCAGGTCCTGCATCCAGGCTGGCCTTTGCTGCCTGCGCTCTTGACTTGAAGGCAGCGTCAAGCAGCCATAACAAACCACGAATAGCCGCCGCTATCCAGAACAACAGACCAATCAGGAACCCTGTGACTTCAAGGTTTCGGAAAGAGTTGAGCGCAGTAACAGATTCGGTAGAATCCTGATTTTGCTTTTCTGCCTGTGCCTTCATCCCGGCGCGCATGTATAGTTGGTGCAGGGCGGTATGTTCAAACCAACCAAGTTCGAGTGCACGTATGTCCTTTTCGAACCTGGCCACCTCACTTTTTTCCGTGAATGGTGCGGTCGAAAAGAGACTCAGCCACAGATGTGCTTCTTCTGTCCGGTCTAACCTCTCTGAGCGACCCTTAGTCCGCGCTTTTGTTGGACCATCTTTCTTTTTTGTTTTTGAAACTGGTGGCGGAACGGTAGATTTGACAAGTGTTTTCAGCGCATCTGGCATGCCAAACATCGCCAGTGAAAGCCCAAGCTCTCTGTGAAAAGTGGGATGCTGGGGCGTTGCCATGGCGCGCCAGGCAGCAATAGCTTCCTCTATTTCCCGGGTGCGGCGAGGAGCAACAGTTTTCTTCTTGTTGGCCAGAGGTTGAGGAGCACCTACCGCATTGGTACTACAGTACTGTAGGTAGGCATCCTTTGTTCGTTCCAATGCGGTGGTGTAATCACCAGCAATGTCATCGGCAGACGAGCCTGCTGGGCTGGCTGCTTTGCGCAACGAACCAACCAGTACATACGCCAGTAAGAGCCCAATAATTAAGAGTGGGAACCATGGCTTTCCAGAGGGATCACGTGGTTCCACGGGTGACTCTGGTTCGCTGACATGTGGCATCTCAAAGTCGAATTGCGGGGTTTGGCCAGAGTTCAGTTCCGTGCCTCCAGGCTAAAATCAGTTGTGCTTTATAGTAGCGCGTTGCGCACGGCTTGAATAATCATCATCAAAATCATTGGCGCAAAATCAAGGTTACCCATTCTGGATGGGCTTGGCAACATGCGGCGAATAGGGTTACACATCGGGTCTGTAATCGAACGTAACGCCCGCAATGTACGGTACATTTTGCCCATCTTAACTTTGAATGCAACCAGATTACTCATGATGATATCGGCAAGTATCACTATGAGTAGAATTGTTAAGGCATCAAAGATTATGAACTTCACACTAATTGGCGGCAGAAAGACAAACAAGGTGTACTCCCGAACTTCCGGTAATTGGTAACCGCGGTTAATGGCCGCCAGAGGCCTTAAGTCGCGCCTCGGCCTGCTTCAGTTTCAATGGTGCAACCCGGTCGTCACCAAACTTTGTAGATTGTTTCCATGTATCCACGGCCTCTTGCCAGCGATTGAGTTTCTGATACACAAAAGCAAGGTTGTGGTAAGTGGACCATGGGGCTTTGAAAGATACTGCCTTCTGATAATAAGGCAATGCCGTGGCAGGGTTCTTCAGCCTCAGCCAGTAGTGTGAGCCAAGCTCATCGTACATGTAGTAGTTGTCTGGATTATTGGCGAGGCCAAGTTTTAGCTGGTCTATGGCCTGGCTATTCCGCTCTGAACTCCACAGCAAAAAAGCTACATTGCAGTACGTTTCAACGTTGTGAGGGTCCCCATTTTCTACCACGCGATACAGGTTTATGCAGTGGTTCCACTCTCCGTCATGGTAGAAATGATCGCCCTGATCGTACATTTCGCCAACTGCATCTGCCAGGATTGCATCTGCCAGGTCTTCGCTGGAGATCTTAACAGGTTGTGCCGATGCTACTGGTTTTGATGTAGTCTTTTTGGTGTTGGAGAATGAAGGTGGCGGAGCCTTTTGGGGGCCAGGGTGCGTTTGGGCCATGACGGAGGTAGCGCCCGTAGCAAGCAGAAACCCGAGAACTACCGGTACCAGTAATCTTGCTGTTTGCCGTGTTCGTGCCATGTTCATTCCTGCCTTCCTGCCTACTGTTCGATTTATAGGGCTACTATTTGCCACTTAACATCTTCACCACGTCTTCGGCTGCCTGCCGTACCGTAGCGTCTCTGTGAGACAGCAACGTTTTCACGGCAGGAAGTGCTTTTCGGTCACCAATGCGTCCAAGGGCTAACACGGCAGCCTTCGGAATTGCTTCATCAGCATCCTTAAAGCAGGCAATGAGTGCGGGCACAGCTCTGGAGTCTCGCAGCTTGCCCAGCGCTTTGGCGCTCTGTTCGCGCACATCCTCATTAGCATCTTTAAGGCCGGCTATTAGTGCCTGCACGGCCCTCTTATCTCCGATATTCCCGAGAGCCTGCGCAGATGTCCAGCGTACCAGATCGGCTTTGTCTTTGCCAAGTGTCTGCATAAGGCCGGGTACTGCGTTGTGCGCACGCATCTGCCCAAGTGCACCCGCCGCTGCAGATCGCAGATAGCGGTCATGATCTTTCAGGCCCGTTATCAGCACCGGTGTGGCGCGTTCATCGCCCAGTTCACCAAGTGCATATGCGGCATAGAAGCGAATGTCAAACGGGTTTTGCGACTCTGGGCCAAGTGCGATGCTGATAAGCTCAGGCACAACGCTCTTCTCACCTATACGAACGAGGGCCATGGCTGCGTTTGCCTGCACTGCACGATCTGGATCGTGCAGCAAGGCTATTATTGGCTGTGCACTATCTTTGTCGCGTAGTGAGCCAATGGCCACCACAGCCTTGTTTCGTACCGCCGCACTCGCATCTCTGAGCATGGGGCGCAGTGCGGCTCCGGCATGCGAGTCGCCAATCTGACCAAGGGATTCTATGGCGGCGGTTCGCACTTCCTGCGAAGAGTCTTTCGCTGCCTTAATTAGGCCCGGTACGGCGCTGCGCTCGCCAAAGATGCCCAGCAAGCTTGCTGCACCGGCCCGTATGTGGGCGTTGCCACTACTGAGGGCGGGCTGTATAAGGTTGATTGCGGAACGGTGCTCGCCAATGGCAGCAGCTGCAGCCCTCAGTGCTTGCTTGCGCACGCTTTCTACAGGATCACCCATCGCTTTTATCAGCGCAGGAATGGAGCTAACAGCACGAACCTTTGCTAGAGCTTCTGCTGCATCGGCACGTGCTGAAACGCTGGCAGATGAGAGTGATTTGATCAGATCATTCACTCTATCTGCCTGAGTCGGCATAGAAATGGAAGCGAGCGGAGTGGCCAAAACGGCAACCCCAAGCGCTATAGCTACCACACTAATCCGCGAGTTTTTCATCTATCAGCCGGTTAACCTCTCCGGGATCGGCCTTGCCCTGAGTTTCGCGCATGACCTGGCCAACCAGGAAGCCACGCTTACCTACCAGCCCCTTTACCTTGATATCGGTAATGATGTTGGGGTTGGCTGCAAACACCTTCTCTACGGCAGCTAGCACTGCGCCGCTATCCTTGATAGTTTTCCAGCCCTTCTCCTCAACGATAGTTTTAGGAGAGCCGCCAGTGGCATACATCTCTTCGATTAGCTGCTTCGCAATTTTGCCACTAATCGTGCCATCGGTAATCAGGCCAATCATTTCGGCAAGCGCTGCGGGCGTTATGGGGCTTGCGCCAATCTCTGTACCCGATGCATTCAGCAGCTTGGCGAGATCTCCCATAACCCAGTTCGACGTAGTTTTCGCATCGCCGCACAGTCGGGCTGTTTCCTCAAAGTAGTCTGCAACAGCACGGGTATCCGTTAGAATTCCCGCATCGTAGGGAGGCAGAGCAAATTCTGAGATAAAGCGCGCACGCCTTGCATCTGGCAGTTCCGGCATGGAGGCACGCACTCTCTCAATCCAGTCTTCGTTAATGTGCAGCGGCACAAGGTCTGGCTCTGGGAAGTAGCGGTACTCTTCCTCGCCCTCTTTGGAACGTTGTGAGAAAGTTACCTGCCTGGTATCGTTCCAGCCGCGGGTTTCCTGAACCACTCTCTCACCTTTGCGCAGTAGCTCCGCCTGGCGCTGTGTTTCAAACTCGATGCCCTTATATACGGAGCGAAACGAGTTGAGGTTTTTGATTTCTGTCTTGGTACCAAATGTGTTCGAGCCAACCGGGCGTACCGATACATTCGGTTCGCATCGCAGGGAGCCTTCTTCCATTTTGCCATCGCATACTCCGATGTAGGTAAGAATACTCCGCAGGCGCGTTAGGTACTCCCGGCCCTCTTCTGCAGACTGGATATCTGGCGGAAAGTCCGTTACAATTTCCATAAGTGGCACGCCGCTCCGGTTCAAATCAACGAAGCTCTCATCGCCGGCAACATGGAATAGCTTGCCTGTATCCTCTTCCAGATGCACGCGCCGTATGTGTATGCGCTTTGGCTGGCCATTTACTTCAATATCCAGCCATCCGGTCACACCAATCGGAATGTCATACTCGGAGATCTGGTACCCCTTGGGTAGATCAGGGTAGTAGTAGTTCTTACGATCAAACTTTGCATGTGGGTTGATCGAGCAGTTTAGCGCGATGGCGGTGCGCATAACATGCTCCACTGCCTGTATGTTCATTACCGGCAGGGCTCCTGGCATACCAGTGCACACCGGGCAACAGCGGGTATTGGGCTCTCCACCAAACTCATTTCGGCACCCGCAAAACATCTTGCTGTTAGTCAGCAGTTCTGCGTGGCATTCCATGCCAACCACGGGTTCATATTCAGTTTCGGCAGCATTTACGTTTGCAGCAGTGTCAGACATCCGTTATATCCCTCGTTAGATACACAACCTGAAAGATGGGGCGATCAGAGCACCGGTGAATTTTTGTGCCACCCGGTGGATTGCTCATATGCGTGTGCCAGCCGGAAGAGTGTGCACTCGTCATAGGCTTTGCCTATTATCTGCAGGCCAACCGGCAGGCCATCAACCATGCCACATGGCACCGAGATCGCCGGCAAGCCCGCCATATTAACCGGGATTGTGCAGATATCCGCCAGCTTCATCTCAAGTGGGTCTGCCTTTTCGCCAACTTTAAAAGCTGGCCCAGGCGCCGTTGGTGTAACAAGCAGATCGTACTTTTCAAAGGCCCGTTCAAAGTCTTTTCGGATCAGGGTTCTCACCTGTTGTGCGCGCTTATAGTACGCATCGTAGTAACCGGCAGATAAAGTGTATGTGCCGATCATGATGCGCTGCTTAACTTCGCGCCCAAACCCTTCGTCACGGCTCTTCTCTGTTAATCCGATGTGCCCCGCAAGTTCAGAAGAGCGAAGCCCATACTTAACGCCATCGAATCGAGCAAGATTACTGCTGCACTCTGCCGGCGCAATGATATAGTAGGAAGCAAGGGCATATTCTGTGGATGGCAGTGAGCACTCTTCGGCCTCGGCGCCCAGCGCTGTTAATTGTGCAATTGCAGTGCGTACAGCGGCAGCAACCTCGGCAGATACACCCGCGCCAAAATACTCAGTAGGAATGCCAATTTTCATGCCTTTGATTGATTCGCCGCAAGTAGCGGCAAAATCTGGCACGGGCACATCGGTCGATGTGGAATCCATTGGATCGTGGCCCGAAATTGCGTTCAGCAGAAGAGCGCAATCCTTCACTGTTCGGCCAAACGGGCCAATCTGATCCAGAGACGAAGCGTATGCAATCAGCCCATACCGGCTAACTCTACCGTATGTAGGCTTGAGGCCAACCACACCGCAGAGGGATGCAGGCTGGCGGATAGAGCCTCCCGTATCAGAGCCCAGTGCAAGCGGAGTCTCCAGAGCGGCTACCGCTGCTGCTGAGCCGCCAGAAGATCCACCAGGCACTCTGGAAAGATCATAGGGGTTAGCTGTGGTGTGAAAACCAGAGTTCTCTGTTGATGAGCCCATCGCAAACTCATCAAGGTTCGTCTTGCCAACAGAGATAGCTCCACTTTCAACCAGCCGCGATACTACGGTGCCATTGTAAGGCGGTATGAAATTATGCAAGATTTTGGAACCGGCAGTGGTGAGCACACCTCGAGTGCACATATTGTCTTTAAGCGCAACGGGCACCCCGGCAAGCGGAGGCAAGGTTTCTCCCGCCGAGCGCATGGCATCAATTTTGTCGGCCTGCGCAAGTGCCTGCTCTCCGGTAACGGTAATAAATGCCCGCACACGGCTCTCTACTGCCTCAATACGCTGCAGCGAGGCAGTTACGGCCTCGCGAGCAGAAACCGCACCATTAGCGATTTTATCGCGCAGGTCCAGGGCTGATAGGTGGATTAGTTCAGACAAAAACTGCATCTCCTTCTTGCCGATTGCCCGCGGCGCGAAGCTGCCTGCAAGGGACAATTGGCGAAACTACTCTAAATAAAGTGCCCGGGTAGCGCGGCTTCAGTCTGCGATAACGCGCGGAACTACAAAGCAGCCTTCTCGCGATTCTGGGGCGTTTGCAAGCACCTCATCTCGAGTGAGAGAGGGCTTAACCACATCTTCGCGCAGCACATTCACAACGGGAATGGAGTGGGATGTTGGCTCTACGCCAGTTACATCCAGTTGCTGAAGGGCCTCAAATTGTTTGAGCAAGTCATTTAGCGGGCCGATTTGAGTATCAATCTCATCTTCGGTAAGTTCCAGCCTGGATAGCAGAGCTACTTTTTTTACATCTTCACGGGTGAGTGCCATCAGCGTTCAAACCCCTCAAATCTGGAATATCTCAGTTATTTTGACAGCGCACAAACGATATCGTGTGCACGCAAATCCTGGAAAACATTATAGCATGTGGGCGGTTTGGTAACCGGCAATACAAAAAGCGCCGCCTGCCGGGGTGCGGCGGGCGGCGCTTTAAAAGTGGATTAGCCTTATGCCTTCAGGAAGTGGCGAAGGATGAACAGTTCCAGCCCCTCGTAATCCTGAGCAGCAACAAATCCGGCCCACTCGGCGCGGTCGATAGTAGCAGAGAGCGCTACCAGGCGCTCAAACACCTCTTTGCTGTTTGAGAGGTGCTTGTAGGATATTTCGGCCGGTTGCGTCCGCATCGCCTTAACATCCAGGCCAACAATCTCGCCATTTACGCCGTAATCGTTCCTCACCAGTACATCAACCTGGTTGAACGCGCGGCGGAGATCTACGCTTCCAAACGATTTGTCCTGATCGTACTTCAGGCCATTCTGATCGTTAAGGTGCACACCCCAGAGCTTCTTGTGCCACAGTGCGTAGGCCATCTCATCCGATGGGTCCAGGCCAAGCAGAATACAATGCGCAGATTCGATCAGGGCGCCAACACGGGAAGGATCATTGGTCGTATACGCCATGGCAAGCAGGTGCCCTGTGCTTGGCAGGTACATCAGGTCCATCGGCTCATTCGGCTTCATTTCGGCAAGTATGCGCACATTGGGGTCGTAATCCAGAATGGCGTTGCAGTACTCACGCATGCGCTCGAAAGACGCGATTGGGTCCTTGGATTCGCGAACATAAGTGCCTTCGCGTGCGGGCCACAGCACAAGCCGATCAGTGCCAAGTTCGTTTGCAATGTCAACGCTGCGCTTGGCTCTATCCAGTGCCAGGCTGCGAACTTCCGGGCTGTTGGCTGTAATGCCACCATCCGCAAAGCGCGGATCTTCCCACAGGCGTGGGGCAATAAACTCTACTGTCAGGCCATGATCGTCGCAAATCTTCTTAACGTCTTTGCAGTAGGCAGAAATGCCGGCCGGGTCAACGCTCATCGGCACCGCATCGTCGTCATGAAGCTGCAAGTACGTGAAGCCAAGCTTCTGCAGGATCTGAACTTTCTCTACAAATTCGCGCTCTGGGCGTACTTCCGGGCCAAATGGGTCTGCGCCAGGATGCAGGTTCCAGACTCCCGCCGAAAACTCAAACTTAGTGTTCATCTAACTCTCCATAACCGCGGCGTTGTTGTGAAGCTACTCCAGGGTGGTCTGCGGAATTTACACACAGAACTGCCCGAATACTTCGCCTATAGAGGTTCGACACATCTGCCCGAAAACCTTTGTGTGCAGGGTATGCAGAGCGCGCACATGCCTACTATTTTTATTCCAACCGAATATTTGCGTCTATTTCTGATGGTTGCAGTGTAGCTTAATGCGAATTCAGCTGCCTCCACCTTAGAATGCGCATTTCGCGATTGAAGAAGATGTCTTTGGATGGCGCCGTAATCGTATGAACTTTCATTATTGCTGGGTCCGCCTCTATCCATTCCTTATTACCGATAAACGCCAGTGTGTGTTCACCGTTTTCGGTAACGCAAATATCGCCGGGCAGCAGCCGCGCATAGTCAGCATCGTTCAGAGAATCTACATCCATTACGGCGCGTGTGTTCTGCCTGTACTCCTGTTTGAGGGCCAGAGCCGAACAATCGTGCCACCAGAGCGATGCGCCTTCCCGAACTAGTGCCGGATTTAGTGTGGTTACTCCAAGCCGAAAATCTGCGTCAATCAATCCTATCCTCACCAATCCAGAACAGTCCACCCCTCTGGCATTCTCACCTCCCCAAATATAGCGGGTTCCCAGGTAGTTTCGCAAGCCATTAACATACTGCTGCCTTAGCTCAGCCCTATCAACTGGGCGGGCCGGCCCAAAAAACAACAGTGCCATTATTGCAGTGCTTGCAGCCCAGGCAATGCGGCCAGTTTTGTTTTTAGCGGCAATGGGTGTTAAAACCCACGCTGCAGCCATTACTGCAACCATAAGAAGCCGAAGCAACCCAAACCTTATGGGAAAAAGGTGCACGATAATCAAAAATGCAATGCAGATGCGCCACACTATCAGCAGTGGATCAGTGCGGCGGTTGGCAGAGGCGTTGGTCGGCTGGTGTACGGATTCCATGGTGATCTATCCTATTGCTGCTGGCTAATACATTACTTTTGTTCGATTGTAGCCGAATATAACAAATCGATATTGATAACGCTCTCGCTCGTTGCATTGCCAATGCTTGAGGGCTGGTAAATAGTTGTGATTGTCGCTATCATTACAACGATGAGTATATCATTACCACCCAATACGCGCAGAAGTACGTGTTAAAGGAGGATCTATATGCGGGACATCTCGGACATATGGCAACAGGCTGCTCAGGAGCTTGGTGGCACTTATTCAGCCAGAGGGCATACTGTAAATGTGGAAGGTGAGATTACAGTGTGTTCGGGCAACTGGACCGTAAAGACCCACCGGTTTTGCATGGCTTCTGGCGAGGGCTACATCAGGCTTACTACAGCACATGCGTTTTACACCACAACTTATAACTTAAAGTTCCAGATAAAGCGATCCGGGATCCTGAGTAGCATAGGCAAGCTGATGGGCATGCAGGATATCGCCGTTGGCGATCCTGCATTTGATGCAGACTTCACAATCAAAGGCAACAGTAATCATGAGGAACACATTCGAGAATTACTTGCAGATGCAGAGATCAAACAGCAACTAGAGAAGCTGCACTCCGGGGTGCTGGCAATCCGAGATGACGAGCGGCTCTTTACTCCCAGATTCAAGGAGGATGTGGATGAGCTCTATTTTCAGGCTCCCGGGCACATTACTGATGTGAATGAACTCGTGGCTATCTCCAAGCTCATGCTCGCGACTCTCAATCGCCTTGTAGCTATAGGAGCAGCAAAAGATGAAGCGGTTGCAGATCCGCTTTCCCACGGTGCCTGATACAGGTAAAACGCTGGCCTCATCGGGCATTTGCAGGCTTCGTGGCGTACCGCCCGCAGCACAAATCTGTTGCTAGCATGCCTTAACACATGCAACCCCGTAACTTATGCAGGATTCCATAGGAAGTCCGCCGAAGTTTTTGGAGCTTGAATTTAATCTCAGCCGCCTTGTTTTGCGGCAATAGCCGTGCCGGTATTGATATGGTCACGGTTAGACCTGGAGGAAATCTGTGGCAGACGGAATCGATTACACCGTATCGCGGCGCCAGATGCTTGCCCGCACTATAGCGGGGCTCGCAGTGGCGGGTGTTCCTGAGTGGTTTAGCCAGGCATCCATTGCCGGCGAGCGTGAGCTGGACGCACAACTGCCGAAGAAGGTATTTGGGCCAAACGATCAGATAAATGTTGGTGCCATCGGTGTTGGTGGGCGCAAAGGTGGCTACCGCCAGGGCATGGGCGATACCCAGCGCATCGGCGGCCAGCACGGAGTGAAGATTGTTGCTATCTGTGATCTTGATGAAGTTCACCGCAACGATGCAGCAGACTATTTCGGCCCGGAATGCTCCAAAATCAAAGATTTCCGTGAGCTCATTGCGCGCAAAGATATCGATGCCGTTGTAATTGGTACGCCCGATCACTGGCACGTGCCCATCGCAATGGCTGCGCTTAAGGCTGGCAAACATGTTTACTGCGAAAAGCCGCTTACCCTCTACATTGAGCAGGGTAAAAAGCTTGTAAAGCAGTACAAAGCATCTAAACAGGTGTTCCAGGTTGGTTCTCAGCAGCGTTCCGATCAGCGCTTCCGCCTGGCCTGTGAGCTCGTTCGCAACGGCCGCATTGGCAAGATTCACCGCGTAGAAGCGCATTTGCCTACAGGGCCTATTGGCGGACCGTTCCCGGTTGAGCCAGAGCCAAAGGATCTTGATTGGGATATGTGGCTTGGCCCGGCTCCCAAAGTGCCATACACGCATGAGCGAGTACATGGCGTTTTCCGATGGTGGCTCGATTACTCCGGTGGCAACATGACAGACTGGGGCGCACATCATAACGATATTGCTCAGTGGGGCCTCGGCACGGATCGCTCCGGGCCGGTATCCGTTCAGGCATACGGCAAGGGCAATAATATCGGCGAAAACTGCTACACCACGTTCCCAGAGTTCGATATCGATTACACCTATGCCGATGGCCGTGTTCTGCATACCACCAACAAGGGCGAAAATGGTGTTGAGTTCTTCGGCGAAAAGGGCTCTATATTCGTAAGCCGCAGCACCATCCGCGCAAGCGATCAGGCTCTGATTGATGAGCCGCTGCCCGCAAATGCAACGCATCTGTACGAATCGAACGATCACCATCGCAACTTCATTGAGTGCATTCGCGCCAACAAGCCTGCTATCTGCGATGCAGAAATTGGCCACCGCTCCGCCAGTGTTTGCCACCTCGGCAACATTTCACTGCGGCTTGGCGGTCGCAAGCTGAATTGGGATCCGGAGAAAGAAGAGTTTAAGGGCGATAAAGAGGCGCAGGCTATGGTTTCGCGCGTTCAGCGCAAACCCTGGGCTGTATAGGCTTTTCGCTTTGCATTCTCGAAATAACTTTCGGAGATCAAGTCAAAAACTGGTTTGGAAACCCACACTCCTCCTGTTCTGCGCTAAGCGGGGCAGGGGGAGTGTGCGGCATATAGGGTAAGAATGAACACACCACTGAGCCGACGTGAACTGATAGCAGCGGGTGTCCTCTCGGTTGGAGTGGCAATGGAGGCTATGAGCACGATGTCCGCAGCGTCTGCAGAGGCCCGCAAGCCGGGTCATTTCCGTTATTGCCTCAACACAAGCACAATTTCGGGGCAAAAAATTTCGCTGGAAGATGAGATTGAGATTGCCGCAAAGGCGGGGTTCCATGCCATCGAACCGTGGATCCGGGAACTGGAGCAGTACGTCCAGTCTGGCAAGTCTCTAAAAGACTTGCGCAAACGCATTCATGACCACGGCATGACTGTTGAAGATGGCATTGGCTTTGCAGAGTGGATAGTAGACGATGATACTCGCCGCAAACATGGCCTGGAACAGGCCAGGCGAGATATGGATTTGCTGGCTCAGGTTGGGTGCCCTCATATCGCGGCTCCTGCATCTGGGGCTACCGATCAGCCGCATCTGGATCTGCGCAAGGCAGCAGAGCGCTACCTGGAGCTGGCACAGGTTGGCGAATCTCTCGGCGTAATTCCCATGGTAGAAGTTTGGGGCTTTTCGCAGTGCTTAACCCGCCTCGGAGAAGCAACGCTGGTTGCCATCGAGAGCGGATACAAAAATGCCCTTGTACTCCCAGATGTGTACCATCTGTACAAAGGTGGGTCCCCAATAAACGGGCTCAAACTGTTGAGCAAGAACTCAGTAAAGGTGTTTCATCTCAACGATTACCCGGGAATTGAGCCTGCTAAGATTACCGATGCAGACCGCGTTTATCCCGGAGACGGCATCGCTCCGCTGAAAGAGGTGTTTACAGTGCTGCGGGATATGAACTACGATGGGGTTCTCTCTATTGAGCTGTTCAATCACGATTACTGGAAAGAGGATGCACTAAAGGTTGCAAAAACCGCGCTAGAAAAGGCAAAAGCGGCAGAGGCAGCAAGCCTGCTCTAAACTTTCCAGTTCCGTAATACAAGAAAAGGGCTCGAGAACAGATTTGTTCTCGAGCCCTTTTACATTTTGAATGGAGATCAAACTAGCTCAATCGGCGTCTGCGGCGCATTGCCACCAGCCCGGCAGCACCTGCTGCCGAAAACAGTGCCACCGTGCCTGGCTCTGGTGTGCCGGCCGGTGCAGATGTTCTAATTGTAACCAGCGGCCTCGGTATGTTTGCGCCACTCGCTGCGTAGGCATTGATATCTGTTAGCCCGATATTGCTCGTAGAGATATCTACCTTAATCAGCGCATTGTTACCCGAGGGATCGGCAGTCCCGATATAGTTCAGCGAGTTATCCAGTAGTCGGAATAAGAACTCATCAGAAGTTCCTGCCTGGGGAACTTCGGACATCTGAACATCAAAGCTGAAGACGCTGCCAGCAGTGTACGCCTGCGCCAGGTCTGCAACGCCACCACCATCGCCATCAGCCAGAGTAATAGAAGATCCCATGCTTCCGCTGGCATTACCAATGTTGGGAGGCAGAACCGCGCCAACAGAGCCGCCACCGAAGGCAAAGTTGCTCAGTACAACATTGTTTGCGGTGCTTGGGCCTGTGCCATCCACTACAGTACCGTCGCTTAGGGAGAACTCGCCGTAACCAGAGACACCGGATATCGCCGAGGTATCTACCGTTACAGTAAAATACACCTGTGCAGAGGCGCTGTGAGCAAATCCAGATATAAACAGCCCGGCAACAGCAAGGCCAATCAAATCTCGGAATTTCATCGTCTGATGTTTCCTTGTAACTCTAATCAAATTCCCGCCCGCACCACGGTTGTGGTGCGGGCAAGAGGGAAGCTCTATCGAGTGCCTGGGCCAGCAACAACGCGAAGGTCGTAGCTGATGGTTGCGCCAGAAACGGTTTGTGTAAACGATACCGGAATCGTAAGGCTTGTATTGCCAGCCAGATTACCTGCAAAGTTAACATATGCAGATCCTGCCGGGAGTATGGTTGCCGTAGTTCCAGTTTTCGTTTTTACTGTTCCACCCACAGGGGAGCTGATGATGAGGGAGATCGGGCCGGTAATTGTAGATGCGCTGGTATTTGTAACTACAACGTTCTGCTGGTAAGCATTGGCGGCTCTGTTGTAAGTCCACACAGAGCGAGAAGTAGTTACTGGCAGGGATGCGATACAGGCCGCTGCCGCGTTAGACCAGGATTTCTGAACCGAATACGATCTACCATCAGTACCGGTGAAGGTCGCCTGGTTCTGATTGCAGATATCGGCAATTTCACCCTGGCACGTATCGGTGGAGTACCAGTACCAGCCAAGCGGTGAAGCAAATGCGGTGGCATCAGCAACAAGCGGGTCGGTAATTGCTTCAATAACCTCATGCGAGGCTGTGGAGCAAACATTATTGTATTCAGAGGAGCTTCCGCAGCCGCTTGCGCAAAGGCTGGAGTGGAAATCTGGAAGCACTGCATAGCAGTACTCATAGCTGCCATTTATTGCAGAGCCATGGTATGCGCAGAATCCGCCAGCCTGGCAAGAGTTGCCACCGTTAGCAATGGTTTGGCCAGCGCGAAAGTGCACCATGAAAATGGTGTTGGCATCCGGCACGGGCAGATGTCCACCATTAATCTGCGCATTCAGCTCAGCCTGAACCTGCGCATCTGTAATGCTGGTTCCATTGTTTGCCGCCGAGGGAGTAATTGTAAATTTGCCAGCGTACGTGCCACGGCCTATCTTCTGCGAGCCAGTATTGTACTCATTAAGCCAATCCATATAACTGCTGGTAGGCAACTGAGAGTAGTACGATGCCATGCTAGGGGCGGTATCGGTGCTTACATAGCTGGCGTAGGTGCCTGTGCCGTACACAACCATAATCAGCTTAACATTGCTGATTACAGGGCCACCATATTCAATAAGGTGCGGAGTGCCACATGCGAATCCACCTTTATTAAGTGGGCCTGTGCCCCAGGCAGAACATGGGTGCAGCATATGGAGCTCAGCGGAGCTGAGATGCGTAGCCGATGTAATCTGTACGTTTGGGTTGATGCCTCGCTCTACCTGCTTTACTGGCTTTGAAAAACCTCCAGCAAGGACCGCGAGTAGGACAGCGGCGGCCGATATCGTCGTGGATTTCTTAAATGCCATCTGGCAAATCTCCCTGATATTACATGGATGGTAAGCAGCAAGTGATTGCGCTGTTACCCTCAAACGGTTATGAGTGCAAATGTGCCGGATCGGTTGCCCCAAAAGGTCAGGGCGAGCAAACTATAGCTGTCGTTGTTGTTTACACCGTGTCGTCACATTCTCCTGCTTTGCTGCAAAATAGATGAACAGAATTTATGAGAATTGTTGAACTCCCCGGCTTACGGATTATTGCCTGCGATTGGTGAATATGGTTGCAGTGAAATTTTTGCCGACAGTTCAGTTGGAAGCCAGGAGATAAGAGATGATTCGAGCCTACGGCGCAGTTGCCGAATCGTGCCGCAATGTTGTGTTTCGGGAAGTTTCCGTGCCAGATCCTGGCGCGGAAGATGTGGTGGTCCGCGTTGAGTACTCCTGGATAAGCAATGGAACTGAGAGTTCTTTTATCCGTGGAGAGCGAATAGGTGGAGACACTCCCAGGCTGCCTACAGACCCCATGCCCTTTCCTCACATTTCCGGATATCAGAAGGTTGGAGTGGTCGAATCGGTGGGCAGCAAGGTAGATGCCTCCCGTGTGCAAGTTGGTGATAGGGTGTTCGCAACCATCTCCCGCGTTTTAAACATGTTTTACGATCATGCCGGGCACATTTCCCCGGCCGTAACGCACCAGTCTCAGGTATATCGCCTGCCAGATGGCGTTGATTCGTTGGATTACTCTGGCCTGGTGCTTACTCAAGTGGGTTACAACGTGGGTACCTGCGGCGAAATTGCGCAGGGCGATGCGGCCATAGTAATTGGAGATGGAATGGTGGGGCACTGGTCGGCCCAAACCCTGCAAACGCGGGGCGCGCGAGTAATGCTGCTGGGCCGCCATAATAGCCGGTTGGCACTTTTTAAATGTGCCACGGGAGATTGTTGCGTAAATGAAACCACACAGGATGTAGCCGCTGCCATCAAACAATGGGCTCCCAACGGGGTTCAGTTTGTTGCAGATACCGTTGGGTCTATAGATACTATGTACAGCCTTATGCCACACATGCGGCACTCCGGGCACCTGGTTTCGGCAGGGTTCTACGGCAACAATGGTCTCATCGACATCCAGCGAATGCGGATGAAAGAGCTGAGCCTGCACGCACCCGCAGGCTGGTCTCCCTCTCGGTTGGAAGCTACTATGGATCTCATTCATAAGGGAGAACTCACCACACGGCATCTCATCACTTCCATCGTGCCAGCATCCCAGGCGGGAGCAGCATTCAATAGTATCCTGAACAAAGATCCCGGCGTTCTGGGAGTTGTGCTGGATTGGCGTGAGGTAAACGGTTAATGAAATCGCTAAAAATCGGAAGATACCCGGAAGTAGTAGTAGAAGATCTGCCTGTGCCGGCAGCCGGCCCAGGGCAAGTTGTAATGCGCGTGGATGCCGTTACAACCTGCCCGCAGTGGGATCTACATCTAAAGCACGACGAACCGATGTTTGTTGGGCACAAGTTTCAATATCCTTACACCACCGGCCAACCGGGGCACGAAGCCAGCGGCGTAATTCATGAAGTAGGCGATGGCGTTCTGGGCTTTGCGCCCGGCCAACGCGTTAGCGCATGGCGAGATGTTGGCCACCATGTACCGGGGTGTTACGCACAATATGTACTGCTGGATGCCCAAAACGTAATCGCCGTTCCGGAGCACCTATCTCCTCAGGCAACCGCCCCGGTAGAGCTGGCAATGTGCGTGGCTGCATCGGTAATGATGCTTAAGCAAATGAATGTGCTTGCGGGCAAACGAGTGGGAATAACGGGCCTTGGGCCAGCAGGGTTGATTGCCGCCCAGATGGCCAGGGCTGAGGGAGCCACGGAAGTAATTGGATTTGATACCGCAGATAACAGGTGCGCTTATGCCGTTGAAAAAGGCATTGTTAACGCTGCCTATTCGCCAGATGCAGTTGATGATATCTTCCCGGCACGCCCGCGCCGTGCCGCCATACATACTGCTATCGATTGCGTGGGAGCAAAGCGCTCAGTAGAGTGGACCATGGATAGAACACACGATGCCGTGGCACTGTTTGGGGTGCAGCGCGAGGCCTACTCATTCTTGCCCAGGCACTATCATCCGCCACTCAGGCTGTGCGGATATCCCGGGCACTCTTATGAGGCTGCGCAGTACGCTGTGAGCCTGCTGGAAGCAGGAACCCTGGATCTGCTACCGCTAATTACGCATGAACTGCCACTGGAGGAGTATGTGAAGGGGATTGACCTTCTGGAAACCCAGCTGGCCATTAAGATATGCTTCCTGCCCTGGGCATAACGCAGTGATACGTGCAAGTCACGGCTCTACGGTGTAAGGCAGTACCAGCTCTTTTAAACGGTTGGACCAGGATATGGGCTTTAGCGTATCCCGGTCCACCCGTACCAAAACTATCTCGCCTTCGGCGCACACATCTCCGTTTTTGTCTAACAACGTATGCTTCATTATTAGCCGCACACGTTTCATGCGCACCACCTGCACTTCAATTGTTATGGGTTGCGGCTCTCGCACGGCTTTTCGATAGTTAACGGTGTTACTGGCAACGTAGTACGGCCAATCGGCACCCGGCGCATTATTATCTTCGCCAATATGCGCCCAGAACTCCCACCTTGCATGCTCAAAAAGCACAATATACTGTGCGTTATGCAGAACGTGCAGCTTGTCAAACTGTTCCCAGTACAACATATGGGTGCTAATGAAAACCTCTGGCATCTGTACCTCTGCTATAGCCATTCAGGCTGCCTACCAATTATTGGTGACTTCCCGGCAATCATATTACCCGCTGAGTTTTTTTGCAGGGTGGGGGCCGTTTATTGCGCTGCAAGTGGCAACGTGGCCGCTTAATTCGTATAATATGCGATAAGGCCAGCGTCACCCAGTATTACATTTACAAAGCAATCACCTGGCTCGCCATAGGAGATGTTCGATAGATGACCCTTTGCAAATCGTTTGTTATAGGTTTAGGCACCATGCTCATTTGTGCAGCAGGGTTTGCTGCACCACCAACGAAGCAGGCTCCAACAAAGCCGGTTAATCAGTCGATGCTGCTTGTAACGCTGGCAGACACTGCTGTGCAGGAGAGATATAAAACCGATAAAGGTGTGCCAGATCACGCGGCGGTATTCAAGGCCTCTGGATTTACCGTCGGACAGAAAATGGCGTTGGATAAAGCCAATGCTCTGGGTATACCGTGTGCAGCGGGCATAGTAACTCTGCCTCACACAAGCGGGTTAAAAACGGGAATTGTGGTTACCGGGCCCGTGGTAATCAAACCACTAAACACCCCATTTCGCATGAGCTCCACGCTTCAGTTGGATCAGGCATTAACTTCGGCACCCACAAAAATAAAAGGTGTGATTGGCGCAGTTGAACATGGAGCGGTAACCAACCTGCAAAACGGGCCAGCACTGTATGCTTTACGACCTATACGTGCAACAAGCTCGGTATGCCTTTCGTGCCATGTTGGCGCAAAACCCGGAGATACACTGGGTGCCGTGCTCTATGTGCTTGCCGCAGCCCAGCGGCCTTTCTTGAGCCCGCGCAGCGGCACAAAATAGCGCTCTCATTACCCTTAAGATGGGTGATGAGCAGTAGCTTCCCCGGTATCCAGATACCGCTCCATGCTCTCCAATGCAAGTGCGCTGGCATCTCTAAACTGCATGTTGCGGAAGCGTGGGCTGGATTTTTGATCCTGCATAAAGTGCGGCCAATCAGCAGTCTTAGCATCCGGGGCATAGAGCTCGCCATACTTCTTTGCAGGTTTGGCAAGCTCGCTGGCCGGGTATCGTGCCACTAATTGCATAAATAGTTCGTGTGGCTCGGCCGCGGGAACAATGCTGCCTCCCGCTTTGTCATGGTTGCTCAGCCAATCTTCCATGCGGCCAGAACGGATAGATGCACATGCCGCCCTGTATAGCGCACTGGCTGCAATTTTGGTGTGCGGATATTTGCGCGCAACCTCCAGGCACAGCCTGCGGCTGATGAGAAAAACCTCGTGCCGGTTGAGATAGCTGCGCATGGCACGCTTGTCCTCATCGCTCATAATCTTATCATTCCAATAAAGTTGGAAACTAAATACCCGGCCACCATGCCACAGCGGAGCATTGTACAGCGTCAATCCACCACTGTTGTGGAAGTACGATGCGTAACGGTACATCGCAAGGGATCGGGCCTCATCCCCATGGGATGTTTCTATGGCTCTTGAAAGCCGCTGCAAGTCCACTGCTGTTTGCAAGGCGCCGGGGCTATCGGAGCCTCCAAAATCTACGCGGCCGGCATCAAACTCTTTGAGAACACTTTTCGGGAGCAATGCCAGTACCGTTTTTGCCCGTTCATACTGTTTGTCGCGTATCAAATCCACCCCGAGTGTATAGGTAAGCAGCTGGCGGCGTGTGCAGTGAGCCTCGGATCTGGTTTCCCCCTGCCAGCGCTCCAGGGAATAGGGATCATCAGAATTCCAGAATTCCGATTGTGATTGTAACAGATGCTCAATATCGGAGGTTTGCATCCGCACATCCAAAATATACGCAAAATCATCCCGGTAATTAAGGCGCAGATACTGTTCTCCGGCCAGGGCAAGCTGATTCGTTTTTTCGGCGGCAATCGCCAGCAGCTCACGTGCCCCCGTTAACATTGCCGGGTCTCTGGTTAAGTCAACAACTGCCTGCAAATCGTTAATAGCCGCCTGTGCATTCCCCTTTCGGTATTCTGCGGATGCCCGCATAAACAGGGCTCTATCGCGGCAGGCTGCTCCGGATTTAAGCGCCAGGTTCGCCATTCGCAGGCAACCGGCAAAATCTCGTTGTTGAAAGGCAATCTCTGCAAGCCGCGTTTGTGCCAGCCCGGCAAGCTGCTGGCCAGCCTTTGACTCAGCGGCCTTCAGAGCCATCGCTTGGAGTGTGGAGAGATCGGTTAGCGTAACGCGGGAAAAGTAGAGCCGGTAATAAATGTAGGCCGATATCAGGTCGCAATCTTCACTCAGGTGCTGCCGAAATACCGTAAGGGCACTCGGTGGTATATGCCCCAACAGCTGCTTTACTTCTCTAACAGTAACAATTTCATCTGTATCACCAATTCCTTTTGGTGCGGCTGCATAATCCATGGCAAGCAGCCGCTTTTCAAGCACAATCTCTTTCGCAATCTCAGCCTCGGCACCCAGCATGGCATTTGCCGCACTCCGCATCGAGTTAACGTCATCTGTTTGCCGGTAAAGCGCAAATGCCTGCGCAGGCTGGCCAGATAGCATCAGAACTCTGCCCTGCAAACCCAGTGCAGACTTTCTGAACCGGGTACTGGGGTAGGAGTGCAGCAGTGTATCGATTGCAGATGTAGCTTCCTGCATCTGTGCCGGGGAGGGAGTTGGCGTTAGCAGGTTGGTTCTGGCCAGCATTATCAGTGCTGCTTCACGCTTCTTAGAGGTGGGAAACTCCGATGCAACCCGCCGAAAGAGCGTAACCGCCTCGTCTGGCTTTTTGTAATTCCAGCTCACGCATCCTTCCCGGTAAACAATATGATCCTTTAACAAGGCAGCGGCGGGCAGTGTTTCGAGCTGCTTTAGTATCTCTTGCTCTTTGTCCCACTCTCCCAGCCGCTCCAATGCGCATGCCGAAAGGTAGGCATCTGCGGCTGCAACCACCTCTGCAGCCCGGGGTTCCGCCTGCAATAACTGCAGAGTTTCTATGCTGTCTACAATGTCGCCCATGGTTTCAGGCGCAGATTGCAGGGCAGCCCTGTACTCTGCTACGGCCAGAGGCCAATTGTGCCGAAGCTCCGCAAACCGTGCCGCCAGCAGATGATGGCCAAGGCGTTCCTCTTTGATCTCCGAATCCGTTAAGGGCTCGTAAACGGAAGGGTAACCATCCGTCGATCGAGAGCTGCGCCACTCATCCCGGATAGAACTTAACGCAGGATGCACCGCAGTGGTTTTGGAGGATGATCGCTCATCATCCCACATCGTATCAGAGTCCCACGCCATGCGTGTTGTGCGCCGAATGGGCGTGCCGAAATCTGGCTGAACGCTGTTAAAGTGAACCGAATCAATAATCTCGCCATAGCAGCCAAAGGCCGATTTAATAGGCGTGGTTAACATAAGCGCGCCAACAAGCGCGCAGCCGGTGCCCCTTATCATCAACTGTCGGCGAAGCATTCTAACACTCCCTCCGCGAACGGGCTGCAACCAGAGCGATACTATTGTTGAGTAATTACAAACGGAGCAATAAGTGCCCGCAGGCGGGCAGACCACGGTATGGGCTTCTGGGTTTCTGCATCTACGCGCACCAGCACTGTTTCTCCATCCGCACACAGGTCGCCATATTGATCATACAGCCGATGCATAAAGGTTAAACTGGAGTTTCCGATGGCTGCAATCTGTATCTCTACCAGCACATCCTGCGGTTCGCGAACCGCCTTACGGTAGTTCACCGTGTTGCGCACCACAAAGTAGGGCCACTCCGCATCTTCCGCCTCCGGCCCGGATTCAATATGATCCCAAAAATCCCATCGGGCACGTTCAAACAGCACCACATACTGCGCATTGTGCAGCACATGTAGCTTATCAAACATATCAAAATACACCCGCATAGTGCACGGAAACACGGCAGACATTGGGGGCCTTCTTTATTGCAATCTTACTCTCGGTGGATACTGAAGTTTACCCTGTAACCGGGGCTGGTTACAGGGTATTTTTGAGCACACAATTGCAGCAGATCAGCGGCGGTATTCATCCTTATAAATACCCATTTCATTGATGGGCGGAATGCGGAATGCGCTGCGTTTCATAACACTATCGGAAGGCAGTAACTCTAACGAGTGCACCGTTTTTACATTCTGCAGCGGGATGCACTCCGTATCTGCAATGGTGTCCAGTGAGGATTGAGAACGAGCCAACCCATCCTCAATCCCACTAAAAACACACCGCCAGCTGTGGTTGATGCCGCCGGGCTCCATCATCTGTTTCATCTCCGGGTA
>CAIONQ010000134.1 GCA_903859705.1 uncultured Chthonomonas sp. | reverse complement strand
GGCGAGGAGTGTATAGCAGCGCTAATAATTACAAAGCTCTCTCCCGAACTGCCGCTAAAACACTGACAAAGCTGCACGGAAAACTCGCGCTGTAACTCTGAGCTTGCGAAGAGTGTATAACAGCGCCCGAAGTCATTGGCCATTAGCAAGAGGAGCGGTCTCTGAGAGCGCCGAGCGTGCTCGGATAAAGCGGTAGAGGCGAACGGTGTTAAGCAGCGCTGGCAACACTTGAACTAAATATAGGGAACCGGCGATCTGCCGCGAGAGCGATCAGAGCCCACAGAGCAAGGAAGCGAGCTTCGGCACATGCGAGTTAGCCCCCCCTCACTTCTTGGCCGCTTTTTCTTTTGCGAGCTTTTTGATTGAGATCTCTACTGGAAGATCAAGGATGGTGCGGTAGTGGGCGAGGGCTTCGGGCTTCTTTCCGGCTGCCAGTAAGCGGTCGGCGTTGTCCAGGAACTGCTGAGGTGTTTGAACCCAGGGCAGTTTGGATAGCGTGCGATGAACCGTGGCAATCTCTTCGCTGTTCAGGGAGGTGCCTGTTGTGCCGGATGCCATCAAATTTGTTAGATTTTGCCGATGGGGCAGCCCCATTCCGTGGCCCAACTCATGTGCTGTAACTCTTGGCAACGGTTCATCTATACCGCCCTCTACCGGCATCAGGCTGGCGGTTTCTTTAACAAATATGCCATCGGTTTGCATAAACACGCCGTTGGGTGGGATCTCACCCAGATAGTACACATGAAACATACCCGCCGGTTTTGAAGCCTCCGGGCGAAGAGATAGCAAGATGCTGTAGGGCATTACCGTTGCATGCTCGAAGCCGGTGGCTGGCCTGGCGTTCTCGCTTACTATGGATTGCACATACAGATGAATACCCGCCATGTGCCAGATGCCGTTGGCCTTTTTGAAGATGCGGCGAACATCTTCGAAGCTTAGCCTGGTTCCGGCCGCCGGTGTTTCGGTAGAACGCAGCAGGTGAACGCGCACCGGCACTATCAAGAATGGCTCTGCTGCGGGCGATTTCTGTGCATTGCCCACGGCCGGTTGCGCATTGCCCTGGGCAAAAGCAAACGGATTGCCCGGCATCAGTAGAGATATAGCAAGCCCGCATACACATGAAATAGTTCCTGGTTTCAAGAGGCAGTGGCTCCTATCTGGGTTTGCACAGTTACGTATTTACCGCGCACTTCGCGGTGCAGGCGGGTTGCGCTGCGTTAACAAACTGAACGGAAAAAGCGTAAAAGAAGGGGGTAACGAGCATACCCTGAAGCTCTGTGCCAGGGATGGACTCTCCCGATGACGAAGCCCCATTTTGCATGATGCGCTGCAGTTGATACATTACCCTGCCATTTTGTTTGCCGCGCACCAATTATCCTGCGCAACGGACGCCTGGCACGAGTTCGCAACACAGCAGGTAAAATGGGTTCTGAGAATCTCACCGCTGACTTTCTATCGCAACTGATTACGCTTTAAGAAACTTCCATGACCGACACAACCTCTGAACCAACCCGGGGCGGCCCGCCGCCGATGCCACCCCTGCCGCCCGCGGCAGCAGAACGGCTTGATGCTTTTCTTGGTGAGATGGAACGTCTCTCCGAAACATTTATTGGCTACCCCTGCAGCCAGGACTACGACTATCCCGAGATTACACCGTTTCTGCGGTTTGCCCTGAACAATGTAGGCGATCCATTTGCCGATTCGATTTACCGCGAGAACACTTTCGCGTTTGAGCGGGAGGTGGTGGCATTCTTCCAGAAACACCTGCGTGCTTCTGAGGATGATACCTGGGGATACATTACGGCCGGGGGAACCGAAGGTAACCTGTACGGACTGTACCTTGCGCGCGAACGGTTTCCGGATGGTGTGGTGTACTACTCGGAGCATACCCACTACTCCGCCGCAAAGATTGTGCGCGTACTGGGTGCCCGCAGCATCATGATCCGTGGTAGTGACAATGGCGAGATGGATTACAACGATCTGTATGAGACGTTGAGGCTGTACAGAGATGTGCCGCCCATCATCCTTGCCAATATTGGCACCACCATGCATGGCGCCGTAGATAGCATCCCCAGAATTCGAGAAATTCTGAAAGATCTGGCCATAACACGCTCTTACCTGCATGCCGATGCCGCACTCTCCGGAATGCTGTTACCCTGGGTGGAGGATCCCCAACCATTCGGGTTTGACGCGGGCCTGGATTCTATAGCGGTTTCCGGGCATAAGTTTATTGGGTCCCCCATGCCATGTGGCATTGCCCTGGCACGAAGAACCCATGTTGACAGGGTTGCGAGAAGCGTTGAGTATGTTGGCTGCATGGATACAACCATTGCGGGTAGCCGTAACGCGCTTAGCCCGCTGGTTCTTTGGTCGGCCATTCAACGCCGGGGCGAAGACGGGCTACGGCGCAGAGTGGCCGATGCCATTGCCATGGCAGACTATGCTATTGCACAATTTGCACGGTATGGCATTGCCGCATGGCGGCACAAGAACTCTGTTACGGTGGTGTTTCCCCGCCCTACAGACGGCGTGATAGCACGCTGGCAAATTGCACCAAGCCGCGATATAGCCCACATCATTACAATGCCCCATGTAACCCGAGACATGGTGGATAGACTGGTGGCCGACACCGCAGAATCTCTCGGGTTAACGAAACAGAGTTAAAATGAAGCAAATAAAGATAATTACACCCGCCGACAAGCCTGGCACCATAGCCGATATCACCGAGCGACTTGCCGAGCATGGAGTTAATATCCTGGGCATAGATGTTACCGATGACCATGCGCACGGCGTGATATTGCTGGAGGCCGAGCCCTATGATGAAGCTCTGCGCGCGCTGGCCAACACGGGATATGATGCCGTTAGCGAAGAGGTGATTGTAATACGCATTGTAGATGAACCGGGGGCTCTGGCAAAAGTTGCTGCGCGATTTCGAGAGCCGATGATCAACATCAGCGCGATGCGGATTGTTCGGAGGGATGGTGGCTGGGCCACCGTTCTGCTCTCAACGGCAGACAATGATGCAGCCAGGGTGCTGCTTCAGGATTGCCTGGCCTGAAATAGGGAGTATACAACAGTGGCCGGGGAATCCAGGCCGAAACGTGACCGAACAGAATGCCACATGAATTAATGAGCAGATGGCATGGCAGGGTTTATACCCCAACATCTCGTACCTATGTGCCGACATATACCTTAATACCACTTCCACTGTATGCCAATAGGAGTTTGTTATGGCGTCTGCATTTGTACGGCTTATGAACTCAGTGGCGCTTGGCTGCCTTGTTATTGCGGGCTCCCGAGCGCAATCTGCGCCCGATACCAAATCCCCTCACTTTGAGGTGCAGTTGCTGCGCAAATCGCACGATAATATGCACATGGTTCGCGATTTCAACCGGCTATGGATTGTGTTTGGCGCTAAGAAGTACCCTGTTGCAGACCTTGAGATGGATACACAGGGCGCGGATGGGCGGAATCTATCGGAAGTGATGTTCATCATTACTGCTGCACAGAATACATACAGCATTGTAAAGTCCAATGGCAAGATACTTGTAAAGCTGACAGCCGATGACGAAGGTGCAGATCGCTCAACCAGCATCGTGAGATCGTTCACCCCTGCAGGATCTCCACTGGATGCATATGCAGAAACCAGTGTTTCTGGCACGTATGCGCTGGTAAGCGGCAAGAGCACAACTCTGCTTACAATCTCTGGACCTGCAGGCAAAGAAACAGCAACCCTGTTGAAGGCAAAAGGTGTTGTGAGATCGAGTGCGGATTTTAAAGTCAGCGAAAAAAGGCCAGTATGGAAAGGCCTTCTCAGATGGGATAACGCAAACACGGGCGCCTACTGGGCAAGCAAATCCGAAACGGATCCTACATCTCTTGCAACCATCTCCTTTAAAAGAAAGGGGGGTTCTATAAGCTCAAGCGTTGAATATCAGGACGTACCCGGATCGGATGGTAAAACCAAACGCATAAAAGGATCGGTGCGTATAAAGTAGCCGGACCTTGTGGCACCAACTTCCGCCAGGTAATTGAGAAGGCGCATTAAAGCACCCAGCCACGCGGTTAAGAAACCGCGTGGCTGGAATGTGTATGACTGTTGGACAATCGACGTACCGGAATAACTATGCGCGCGCAGAACGGCGGCGGCGGATAAGGCCCAGCATGCCTGTGGCCGCAAGCCCGCCCATTAATGCCATCGTGCCTGGCTCTGGCGTGGCAACTGGCGCCTGACTCAGGTGAGATTCAGAAGAATCCGGGAGGCTCAGGGATATAACCTCACCCTCGGCCGTTGGGTGAAACAGCATATAGAAAGTCTGCTGTAGCAGGCTGGTTCCATAGTGCACCGTCTGGTATGCAGAAGAGCTTGCGGAGAACGCATTGGCTGTAATGCCATCGAACACAAAGCCGCTTGCATCAAAAAACTGATCGGCCTGCCCGCCAGATATCTGCCCCAGGTAGGTTGTATCCTGGAACAGGCTTACAACGCCAGCGCCGGAGGTCGCTGTGAGGGTGCCATCCAGGCCAGCAGTTGCGAACACCACATTGGTGCCGCCGCCACCCTGTGCAACCTGCGCCATTCGGAATACTTTCCAACCCAGATAGAGGTCCTGACCGATATCATCTGAAGTGGTTGTGTAAGTGAAGGTTGCCTGAGAGAGTTTGAAACCATCTGCGATGCTGGAGATAACTTCGTTGTGAACGAATACGCCAGTGCCTGGCCCACCGAAGTTGCCGTTAAGCCCCTGCATGTAACCGAGGGCCGGGGTGTCGTACAGATCAGGTGCTGCGTAGAATTGCGGGCCGCCGCTGAATGAAACCTGCGCAGTGGCTGCGCTGCCAAGGAGAACAAGGGCACCGATGGCTGCCCCGAGCGTTGTTCTGGAACGTATGGTCATTAATAGCGCAAGGAGTGGAAGAACTGTTGCAACCCGCAAGCCGGCTCCTTGCGTCCTTTCCCGCTTCGAACCTACGTGTTGAGATATGCAAAGCATATATCTGGCCGCACACTTCTTGGCTGTTTACCTTAATTCCTTCGTATTTATTTGGCTCAAATTACCGTCTGAGAGGTGGTCTGTCAGCTTCTATGCGCAATTGTATACTTCGTCCGCTTGCTTATATCAATTATAAATATATCTTTAAATTAGTGATGAAATGACATAATTGTTATGGTGATAAGAGCGTGAGGATCAATTGAAAGTGCAATGAAATCAACTCCAATCGGGATGTTGTCGGGCATTTACCGCTCTTGCCTGCCAACTGGTTTTCCTAATTCTAACTCAGCTGGCACGTTTACCTGTGGATCAGCCGGTTTGCAAGCCAGCTTTCAAGCGACTGTTGCTCGGCCCGCTCAAGCGCCCTATCGTAGAGATACACGCAGTTTATATCACCGTTGAAAGCGGTCCAACCGTCTGGAGCGTTGCGGCCAATGGTTATGCTATTAGCATATGGCCCGGTTACTCCGGGAGTTATTGATGTAAACCGGCCATTCCCCGCCACGGTAAGGATAGAAGCGCCATTTGCGTAAACCACATAGCTTCCATCGGCCTGAACGATCAACGTAAGAATGGTTATTTGGCCATCTGGAATTGTGGCAATGCTGTTTTCCATGCTGCCGTTTCTGCGAACACACACCTGCCCGGTATCGTTTCGAATGCCCAGTACAAGCCGATCGTAAAACAGGTCTACTACAGATGTCCAGGCAGAGGCGTACCCATTACGAACTGGCCGAACAACCACCGTTATGGATGCACCGTTGCAAGGTATAGCAGCTTTGTAGGTACCAACTGAAAAGCCATTCCCGCGCTCATACAGTAACCGTGCAAACCTGTTGCCATCAATGGTAAGAGCCTGTGGATTACTTATGGCCGTTAGTGCGCTGAGAGATGGCGGTGTGGCCTGCCAGCGCTCAATAGTTCCCACCGATGGCAGGTTGTCTCCGGTTGCAGCCACGATTAAGTTGGCTGACGAAGGGATAATGCCGTGCCCGGATGGTGCGGTGCTTCTGAATGACACTTCCAATTTGTGAGAACGCGCCACATTGGTGAACGTGTACGCAGCTTGTGGGCCCATGCTTTTACCATCTATAGTTACATCCGCAATACTGTATCCGGGTAAAGGCTGGACGATAAACGACTGTTTGTCCCCATAGGCCACCTGCACATCGCCATCCTTTGATAGGCCGCCACCATAGCCGGCCGTTGCATGAATTGTACAGGCGAAAGAAACGGTGATGCGGTGATTTGCCCGGATGTTTGAGAGGTTGAAACGTCTTCTGGCTCCCAGATCGGCACCATCGACTGTTATATGAACAAGGTTGCCTACGTCTGGCCGAATTTGGAAGCTACAGCTTCCGCCTTGCTCTACCTTTATTTCGCCGCTGGGTGCAATTGCGCCACCACCGCCAGATACGCAGGAGACCGTGTATTCAGGCAGAGATTCCCCAAACACAGCCTCTACTT
Source organism: uncultured Chthonomonas sp. (assembly GCA_903859705.1). Classification (GTDB taxonomy): domain Bacteria; phylum Armatimonadota; class Chthonomonadetes; order Chthonomonadales; family Chthonomonadaceae; genus CAIXIX01. Next base: position 4,637 of record CAIONQ010000134.1, on the reverse strand, counting down.
CGTGATTTGTGCGAATAGGATCCAGAGTGAAAGCAGTTACCGCACCGATGGAATTTCCATCTACCTTCACATCCTTAAGGTATCTGCCATTATCCGGGCGCACAGTGCACCTCAGAGTTTGGCCCGGAATGCAAGATAGCGCACCTGATGGCGCGATTTGCCCACCCGCAGATGCCGAGAGCATAACCGTGAATTGCGTGCGCACATCCTCCACAAGGAAGGGAGAAGCCGGTAAGCCCTCTCGGTTATACAGATTACAGCCAACCGGATTTTGCCAGTAGGCATAGGCAACCTTTGTGGGTGCCGGAACTAACCGCGAACGAACCACCACCTGATTAAGCTTTATTTCGGCATCTGCTTCATGCCAAACGCCGTCTGCACCAGCAATCACAAACCGATTGAGTTTGCCGCCAACATCCTCACTGGTGAATTGGTAAGGGAGTTTGTGCCCCACCATCAATCCGCTTCCGACGTTATCAAACTTACAAATGATGGAGTTGTTGATTGCGGATGCACTCTTCAGCGTAGGTCCGCTTGCTACGAGGTTTGGCCTACCGTAATCGTTTTTCAAAGCCCAGAGCGCAAGCCTATCGCCAAGATCCATCTTATCTCGAGGATGCATATCGTCGGTATCACCGATATCAATCGCAGAAGCCATGCCGGCATGAGGAAGCGCCATCGCCCGAAGCTGCTGTGCCCGGGTATCCGCATCCCACCCTCGCCCTCCGCTAATCTCCGGAGTTGGCCCGGCAGGCAGCGGTCCCCAGTTTGCCAGTTGAACAAAATAGAAAGCCAGATCCTGAACGCCCCAAGCTCGCTCCCAACCCGTGATGAGCGCTTTCTTCTTCAAATAGTAGCTATCTGCAGATTGTACAGTTACCTCGCTGTTTTCGCCCTGATACCACAGCACACCCTTAATTCCGTAGGGTGCCAGTGGGTAGACCATGCCATTGAACAGGGAGAAGGGGCCGGTTGGCATAGTTTTTTGTGAAAGCAGAGGATGGAGAACCGGCTGATCGATTATGCCCTCCGGTGCAAGCCAGAGATCGATGCGGGTGCCGCCAACAGAGGAGACGATAAGCCCAATTGGAACCCTGGTTTCCTGGTAGATTTTGCGTGCAAAGTAGAATGCAGTTGCCGAAAAACTCCCTGCATTACCGGGTGTGCACACGCTCCAGGCACCCAATATGGAAGTCTGTGGTTCGGCAGAAAAGGCAAGAGGCACAGAGAACTGGCGAATACTGGGGAAGTTTGCACTCGCAATATCTTCCGGCCTGTTGCAGCCATTGAGCCCAAATGCCATGTTGGATTGCCCACTGCAAAGCCACACATCGCCAACAAGAACATCTTCAAATCGGGCTTCATTGCGCAAGCCGGTTACTATAAGTGCGGAACCAACGGGATCGGCAAGCATTTTCGGCAGATTGATTTTCCAGTTTCCATCGGTATCAGCCACGCCAGTGATAATGTGGTTCTTGAAGTGGACGGTTAACCTTTCGCCTGGATCAGCGTGCCCAAACACTGGCACTGGCATGCCTCGCTGCAAAACCATATGGTTGGAAAACAGTTTATTAACGGTAACTTCCGCACCGGCTGGCATGATTATGCCTGCGCCTACAGCCATCTGTAACACAATCTGCAGAACCATAAGCCTACAAAACCGATGCAGATCCAATGGCATGAATGCGATCCTGTTTTTATAAGACATGCGTGCCAGGCACCTTCACGGAAGATAGCATAAACCAGATTTACACAACTGGCTAAGGCTTAGAGTGCTCGAGGTAGCCCGCTGCCAGTAACTCTCCAAGTTGAACGATGCCCTGGGTGGTGATTACAAGCTGCTCTGGCTGGGGTGGCAGATTGAATGCCCTGAGGTGTATGAAATCTGGATCTGTATTGGCGAGTGCGGCTATGTTGGCGGTTACATCGATGCCGTTTAAGCCTTTATCGTCGGTAGGTGGCTGCTGGCTTACGTACCATTTGAGCGACGGCAGCGCAAGATCCTTGCGGCTTTGCACAACCAGGGATTGCAGCCATTTGGCAGCATCTCGGCGGTATGGATAAAACGACATGTCGTTTTCACCAACATGGTAAAAGATGCCGGCCAACTCTACTTTGTTGCCCCTGGCTTGAAGCTCTTTCACCGATTGCTGGATGAATGCAATGAATTGTGGGTAGAGGTTGCGACCTATTGCTTCTGTGCCCGCAGGGGTCCAATCGTTGATTTGAGAACCGCTGTGGGTGAACTTCGCGATTGCGATGTTGCCTGCAACCTTGCCACTCAGGGCTTTGCCAAAACTCAGTTCGGGACCAAACGTACTGTAAAAGCCGGCCGGGCCCAGGGTCTCCCATCCTCTGGAGATTTTGAAGCCACCACCAATGCTGTACTTGAACGCGATTTTGGAATTGTCAGTGGGTAGGGCACCTCCTTCAGGCAGTGCCGTTAGCTCCTGAGTAAATGCGCGTTCTCCCTCCATATTGCGATGGCCAGCAAGCACAAATAGTTTAACGGTGCTGCCCTTTGCATAGGGCCATGATTTGAGCGGCCGAATGGCGGAGGGTTCTTGCTTGATTGATTTCAGGTAAGCGCTGGCGTAGTTTATGCCATGCTCTAGCTGCCCCAGGGTTCCATAATGGTAGTGCAGCCCTGTCCCCCCGCCAATCTCTACCGCGTCATGCGAAGTGGGAACGAAAGTCGCCAGGGGATCTGCGCTTGTAACCGACTTCTGGCCCACATTTATCGCGTACATGTTGGTACGGTTATCCATACCCCACACTGTTTTTGTGCAAAGCTCGCCAATGTAGAAGTGCAGATTAGGGGTGTTGAGATCGGTTCGCCACCTTGCAAGGAAGTTCTTCAGGTTATTTCCATAATTCGGCTTGAAGGCCCGATCGAACATATCATTTTCGCCCTGGTGCCACATGAAGCCTTCGATGCGATATGGCACCTTCTTCTTATCCAACTCTGCAAGCGATGATTTGATTAGCTGGAGGGCCAGCGGGTAAAGCTTAAAGCCTGTGGGGTTATCCGGGTTCCAATCACCGCCCAGAGTTGTACCGCCCGCAGCGCATTTGATGATGGCGATGGGTGCTTTGATAGACTGCGATACTCTTCTGGCAAAGCTGAGCTCCGGGCCAACAACACCATCTACCGGTTGCAGTGCCACCCAACCGTTGGAGGCAAGTTTATCCTCCCGGCCGATGTTGTAGGAGAACAGAACTTTGTTCTGTGGAGCATCTAAGCCAACAAAAGGGGGATAGCGCTTAATATTGGTGGCTCTTGAATCGGAGCCAACCATGTTGGATTGGCCGGCAAAAATAAACACCCGCACTGTTTTCAAATCTGTTTCTGCGCTAAAGGGTTCTGCAGCGTGAGCAGCAAGGGAAGAGAGCAACACCAGTGCGATGGAGAGAAAATGGCGAATTCGTTGAGTGTTCAATGGGTTTCTACAGCCTCTCAAATGGTGCCACTCAGGCTAAGGGCTAATTTGTATAGCATGGGTTGAGTTCGACCATACATTCGCGTGCGCTCAAAGAATGACATGGCACTCGGCATCTGTATAGCATGCTCAATCGTTCGGGATACAAACCATGTGTTCCTGCCTGCGGTGCTGGCTTGCCCTCCGGTGGAACTTACTATTGATCTGACATTGGCAGCTCGGCAGGCAAATCGAAGGGCTTTACGCGGCTCTCGGCATATCGCTTCCACAAATCTTCAAATATCCGCTCCGGGTCGCACTCCACGCCCTGTTTCTGGAAGTACTCGCATGTTCGGGTGATGTCTCGTTGAAGGATGAATGCAGCATGCTCGTTGGTTTCTACACTGCATACCTGCGGAAAATCGATGAGGGTTATCTTCCCTTCCCAATAGAGGATGTTATATGCAGATAGATCGCCATGGATGATATCAAAACTCAACATTAGTTCGATATTACGCATCGATTCCACAAATAGTGTTTGGGCCTCATCCAGAGGCAGTGCGACATCACTGAGTGCCGACGCTGCCCCCAGGGTATCGCCCTGAAAACCCATTAAGATGGAGTTTTCGGCGGCCCCAATAGGCGTTGGCACGGCTGCGCCCTGTGCATGCAGATGCTGAAGAGTTGTGTACTCGTACATGAGCCACGAAGTGTGTTGTGCCTGCACGCCGAATTCCGTCTTCTTGCCAATAGCGCGCATTAGCCTGTGATCGGTTCGCTTTGCAACATTGCCATCGGCGGTGAGGAGCGGCCGGCCTTCGCGATACATCTTATCGTTACGGAGATTGCGGAAGCGCCGTGGCCGATACACCTTTGCTGCGGCGAGGCTCATGCCTGTGGATGGGTGTGCAACGCAGCAGTAGACGCTGGCCTCTTTACCGCCTTTTACATGGTAGAGCACGTCTGTAATTAAGTTCTGCTGATAGAAGGGAGCAAGAGATTGACCAAGCCACGTGGCTTCGAAGCGGCTTGGTTTGTAGGTGGTTTCAAACTCCAAGGGAGTATCGGATGCTTCAACCAGTTCGGAAAGGTTACCTGGCTGGCGGCGCTTTCGCCGCCTTGCTTCATTATCCAATTCGGAATCATACAACTCGGAGAAAACATCTGTTTCGTCATCCATAGAGAGTTCTCGCTCCATAGCCCCGGTTAAAATTCGAT
>CAIONQ010000133.1 GCA_903859705.1 uncultured Chthonomonas sp. | reverse complement strand
GTGGTACATACCACCCGGCGCACCCTGGTACATACCACCCGGCGCACCCTGGTACATACCACCCGGCGCACCCTGGTACATACCACCCGGCGCACCCTGGTACAGTGTAACCCGGTCAGTGACAGTTTACAATGTAGGCGACAGATTACCTTCCGCACGATTGTAGGTGGAAGCCATGACGCATATGGTAAGTCGAAGACTTTTATCAGACGGGGCACAAGTGGAAGATCCGCCTGCACGAAAAAGGTGGCAAGTTTCACGAGGTCTTCGCTCATCACAATTTAGCAGAGTACCTGCATGCGTACATCGCAGTAGCTGGGATAGCGGAGCAGAAGAAGGCGCCGCTGTTTCGAACCTCCCAAGGGCGATCTCGCAAGCTAATAGACAATGCAATGAACCGGCGCGATGCTCTCTTCATGGTGAAGAGGCGTGCAGATGACACCGGCGTCAACGCGATGATTGGTTGTCACACGTTTCGGGCAACAGGTATTACTAACTATTTGATGAATAAGGGCACATTGGAATTCGCGCAAAAGCTTGCGTGCCATGGGTCGGCTCGAACGACGGGATTGTATGACCGACGCGACGATGAGGTCAGCCTCGATGAGATTGAAAAAATCGTAATATGATTAATGCACGATGCAGTATCTGAGGCCCCACAAACGACACGTGCTGTTGAGACACAACTTATACACACAACGACAATGCCCGCATACTAATGCACCGCCTGCCTGAAACATCCAGCAGCAGATAGATTCGGTTGCAATCGCTATCTACAACAATACTACTCGCTGCAAACGGCAGGCTGCGCCGATGCAGGACCTTGCCAGTTGTGAGCGCAAACTTGAAAAATGACATTCGAACGGCGAGCGGTATAGCAAGCAACCTTATGATCTGGCTGTGTTCCAGTCGAACGCTTACAGTTCTATTGCGCTGTCCGCACTAACCGGAGTGCTTGAGCTTGGCGAGATCCAGGCGCCTCAAGTGCAGGGATCTCAGCCGCATTGAATCAACCGCCATTGATCACTCAACAGGCTCGGTCCGGGAAGAACTAATGCGCTCAAGTGTCGACGTCTCAGTCTCGGACAGAATCAAACAAGCTCTTCGAGCATTTGCGGCCATGGACACACCTCCTGACCGCATATTCAACATCGCAAACCAAAATGACTCCTGATAGCCTTCGCCCGACCCAGTCCGTCTCGGGTCGTGTTATGCAGGATTATTTTGGAAGTGATCTACTACTTGTCAGTAGCGCCGGAACCTGTAGCCGGCAAAAAGTAACTTCTCGGACCTTGAAGTTGACGTGTAATGTTATGGAGCACCCGCAGCGACTTCCGATCAGATTCTTGGTGAATAAACATAACGTAATAGTATCCATCTTTGAAGTAACCAAGTGCCTCTCTTCCTTGCGGCATTTTGCTCCACTCGGCCTGATTTTTCTTTAGGGGCACCCACCCCGCAGTAATAAACTGTTTCTTTTCGAGTGCTAACACGGCCTCAACGCTTTGTCCCGTCAGCCGCTCATATGCTTCGGCGCTTTCTGCGTCGCCGCGGGGATTACCGGTCTTGGTTGTGAGCAGTAATAGCGGTTGGAGCGATCTTGGCGGGGTCGATCCAGAAACCGCCTGGCTACTACTCGCCTGATGACAGCCGCCGCTGCAGAAGGCCAGTATAAGCGCTGAGGCTGCGCTTATCCGGTTCCTGGCGTGGGGCCTGATGTTTAGGTTCAACGCGTTTCCCTCCATATCTAATCAACTGTGTTTACAACCAGCCACGCTTGCCGCAGAAGTTGACACAGTCATAGTGAGCGATCAGTTTAGCCAAATCACCATAGGTCTTGATAATTACGCAGTCGCTGATCCATTCTACGAGGTCATGGCACCACTCACCGCAGTTTCCGGGACCATCTGGATCGGCATAAAACCTCTCAGTCGCTTCGAGTAGTTCTTTCGGGTTCTCTGAGCACTTGAAGATCTTTAGTATCCTGTCGTACTTATCAACTGCCTCATCGATTTTCTTGCACTTCTCACCGATCGGAACCAACTCCTTAATAATCACGCGGATCCAGTCATTTTGTGCCTTTTGGAGAGAATTACAGTGAATTCCAAAAACCCTGCAGAGGAACCGGTCTACTAGCGATGGAGACGTCGGTGGATTCGCTATGCTATCGAGCCCACTTGGGTCGAAAAAGCTTAACGGATTATTTCCAACATACTTCTTCAGATTCCAGTCGCCGCCATCAAATCCAATCTCATCCGGTGTCGGCCACGTTCCGTTCAGCGCATCATATGGCCGCTTGCCGTTATTGGTCCAGTTCGGCCGATCCCAATCGTAGCCTACCTCGCCGCCGAACCGTCGAGCGTTGGTTGTGCCGCTACCCGACAGGAGTTCCACTCCGAACGCCATATTGCCGTAGTTATCGGTGACACCGCCGCCAATGGCGACCAAGATGCGAGTATTTGCCGAAGAGTCAAAACCAAAGAAGTTGGACGTAGCACCACGCCTCTGGCTGGCAAGTCCACCATATCTATCCGGATAGGTTGTGTATCGATTCTGCAGCGCTCCAGTGTTGTCGGTTTCAAGCAACACATTCATTTCGTCGAGGGTGTAGACGGTAACTGTGCTGTTGACTGTCTTACTTCTTCTTAGCCCATCGGCGCCGTACGTGTTGGCCTGCACGGTGCCATCCGGGAGCGAATTGGAAACAAGCTTGTTTTCCGGCGACCATGCCATCGTGGTTAGTGCCCCGCCAGTATTTATCCCCGTCTCGTTCCCATTGGCGTCCTGGGTGTATGTGGAGATCGGTCCTGTCGGCGGCGTCACAGTCACGAGGCCGTTTGCGGCATTGAACGTTCTATACTTCACCTGCCCGCTGTTGTTCTCCTGCAGCCTGTTTCCCAGAGGGTCCCACATGTACGTTGTGTTGTAGGCATTGGCGCCCGTGCGCTGCTCATTCAATAGCTGGTTGCCAGGATCGTAACTGTAATGAACTTGCGTCCCGTCGAGCTCCAGCACGGAAAGCCGGTTATTTGTGGCTGAGTAGGTATTCGTGAATACCGCCAGGGCAACGCCTGCTGCGTTCCGGTTTGCCAGTATCGTTTCATTGCCAACGACATCCCAGGTGTGGCTGACGTTCATGCCGTTTGCCAGCACGCGATGGTATTCCCTATCCAGTCCATCCCACTGCATGGTTGTCAACTCGTTGTAAGGGTTCTGGATAAGGGTCAGGCGAGACTGCAGGTCCCACGTATTCGTGGTCACACCGTAGTTATCCTGCAGAACCAGTCTGTTTCCGACCGGGTCAAGAGTTGCCGTCAGGTTTATTCCCGTCGGGTTCTGAGTAGCTGTTTTTCTGCCATCCAGGTCCCAGACGAAGTTGGTAATCCCGGTTGAGTCCTGAGATGTTAACTGCTGGCCAGCCTGGTCCCATGTGTTGGTGACCTGTGTTCCGTCAATGTACAGCGTCTGCGCCGTGCGGTTGAGCGCGTCGGCAACATAGGTTGTTGGCCAGTTACGGGCATCTACCCGCAGAATGGTATTGCCGTTGGCATCACGGCTGTAGCTGGTAAAGGCGCCAAGCTGATCCTGCTTCGCTATCTCCAATCCTCGCACATCCCACAGGACTGTGGATCTGCCGTTATTTGCGTCAACCACACAGATCTGCTGCCCTGCTGCATCCCGAATAAAGCTGGTGAAGTAACCGCGAGCATCCTGAGCGGCCAGGGTCCAACCGTTTGGTGCAAAAACGTTGCTGACGCGGTTACCAAGTGCATCGACCGAGGCAATCTGCTGCGAAGCGGCGTCAAAGACGTTCGTCGAGTAGAAACCGAGCGGATTTATGCCGGCGATCTGGCGACCTGCAGCATCCCGGACTATCGTACTCCGGTATCCCAGAGGGTTCTGGGCGGCAATGGTCTGACTGGCTATATCGAACACAGTGGTCGAATAGTAACCCAGAGGTGAAACGGTTGCGACCTGTCGGGATGCCGCATCCCAGATATTGGAGTAAAGGGCGCATAACGCGTTCTGCGTGCTTACCGTTCTGCCTGCCGCATCCCGGTTAACGGTCGTGATGTAACCGAGTGGAGAGATCGAGGCATAGACGCGGCCAAGGGCATCGCGCATGCTGGTACTAGTCCGGCCCAGCGGATCTATGTTTGCAATCGCCCGTGAACCGTTATCGAATACAGTAGTGTTGGCAAAACCGAGTGCATTTATGCTCGCTATCGGCCTATTGGCAATATCGAAAACGCTCGTCGAATAGAAGCCGCGAGGATCTATTGCAGCAATACTTCTGCCGGCAGGATCAAAAATGTTCGTACTGTAGAAGCCTGCAGGGTCTATTGAAGCGACCCTCTGCCGATTAGCATCCCAGACGCTCGTTTGTATCCTATTCAAGGCATCGATCTGGGCGACAGCAAGTCCTCTTGGGTCGTACGAAGTGCTTGAGTAGAAGTTGTTTGCGTCTATGCGCGCAATCGCCTGATTTGCCACGTTCCAGACCGTGGTGTTCAGGTAGCCAAGCGGATTCATGCTCGCAATCTGTCTGCCGTTGGCGTCCCGGATTATGGTGGAGCGATTGCCCAGCGCATCCACAGAAGCGATCTGACGATTGCCTGCATCCCAGACATTGGTATTAATGAACCCAAGAGGGTTCTGGCTCCCAACTTGCCTGCCTGCAGCATCGAAGAGGTTGGTGTTCACAAACCCCAGAGGGTTCATGATAGCCTTCGCCCGACCCAGTCCGTCTCGGGTCGTGGTCGTCCGGTAACCCAGAGGGTCTATACTGGCCACAATATTCCCAAGAGCATCAAAAAGATTGGTGTTGAAGTAACCCAGAGCATTCTGTGCAGAGACAACCTTATCAAAAACATTGTAAGACCAGGTGCTCCGGAAACCTAGAGGTGATATCTCTATCGTCTCATTACCCACGGAATCATACGCCATCGTGTTCACAAACCCGAGCGGATTTGTCTGTGTTAACGGCCTGTTCTGATTGTCCCAACTCGTGCTCCAGACATTCCCGTTTGGATCCATACGAGATGTTATGTTGCCGGCAAGATCCCGGGTAAGCGTGGTAAAGTACCCGAGAGGGTTCTGAACGGAGATCTCGTTGCCATACACGTCTCGGTTATGTGTAACCACAAACCCCAGAGCATCCAGTAACCCGGGAGGCTTTGTTGAGGGAGTAACGCTAGACCGTCTCCTCGTTACTGAGCCTCGCCCGCGCAATCCTTTGCTCGCTGACATATTAAAGCGGATTGGACTTGCAGAGCGCACCGGCAGGGGCGTGGATCTCATTTATCTGGGGCTCTTGAGATACGGCCGGCCAGCTCCAGACTATAGTAGGACCGATGCAACCAACGTTGTCTTGCGGTTCCTGAATACCGTGGCAAACCTTACATTCTTACGACTCATACTTGAAGAAGAAAAGCGCCTTTCCAGGCCGATGCCGCTGGATGACTTAATCGCTCTTTCGGAGTTGCACCACGCCAAACGGCTTACCGTCTCGTCACTTGCCACGGCGGTACAAAAGAACGAAAGTGCCGCCAGAACGATACTTGAGCACCTTGTTGAGGCCGGCCTCGTGGATGGACATGGCAGCAGCAGACAGCGAGACTTCACCCTTGGCTCAGCAATATACCGGAAAATGGGTAAGGCAGGTGATTACGTTCGACAGGCTGGATATGATCCGATCCAACAAGAACAGATGGTGCTGCAATACGCCCTTAAGTACGGACGCATTACCCGTCAACAGGCATCTGAGCTATGTCACCTTCATCTCGACAAGGCAAGCAAGCTACTTCGACATCTCGCCGAACGGAAACGCCTGGTGTTACACGGTCAAAAGAGAGGCGCGTATTATACGCCGTTTGAAACAAATGAATGCGCTGGCGCATAAGTTATGCGTTTTGCGCATATGTCCGTTGCACTACCGGATTTTCTCACCCACCGTTTCCAGCTAGTAGATACTGTTCACTGTTCATACAGCCAATCTTTAACTTGGGCGATCTCGCCCAAGCCATTATCGAACCACACTGGAATTGACAACGTATGCGGAATCGATTAAAGTTTGTGACGAGGACGACGAGGACTTTGATCGCTTCAACATTGTACGAGGTGCTGCGCATCCGAATGGAGTTCATGATCCGACCGAGGACGCACCATGCGACCGCGAACTAAGCGGTAATCATTGAGTGATGCCTAAGTTACCAGGGGAAATTAATGCCCGATCCTTGCGAAAATGCTGAAGCACGAGAATTCCACCGAGAGTTCGCAATGCGCTGCAACAACATCGCGTGGGAGTTGTCAACCCAACCTCGCAGCACCATACAAGACCGAGAGATGCTTGACGCCGCTCATGCCTCAGCATGGCATTGGTCTAAAGTAGGAACGCAGCTCAACCAAATGCGGGCAACTATGCTGCTTGCAGAGGTTCATGCCCTGTTGGGATTCGGTGCCTCCGCATTCACGTTCGCCGTGGAAATGCGAGCCTATTTCCTGGGCAATGACACACCCGATTGGGAACTAGCTTTCACACATACGATCTACGCTCATGCAGCGTACGCTGCCGGTAGGTTCGCAGACCATCGGGCCGCCTACGAGCAAGCTTCCATTGCGCTTATGGCGCTCACCGATGAAGAAGATCGAAACATCGTTACCAAGACATTTGATCAAGTTCCTCGACCATAAAGCGGCCAGCCAAGAGCCGCTATATCAATGGTTCGCGATCCGACAGACCCGCTCCAATTGGTAATTGTCACTTCCAAGCTGCTCACAGGATTCGACGCGCCAATCCTTCAGGTGATGTACCTCGACAAACCAATGAAGTACCACAACCTTCTGCAGGCGATCTGCCGGACCAACCGCACGTTCGGCCAGGAGAAGACGCATGGATTGATCTTCGATTACATCGGCATCTTCGACGACGTGGCGCGCGCCCTCGACTTCGACGAGAAAGCGGTCCAACAGGTCGTGTCCAACATCGAAGAGCTGCTGATGCAGGTCCAGAAGTGCCTCGAGTTCTTCGTCGGTATCGACAGGACGGTGGGCGGTTACGAGGGCTTGATGGCCGCGCAGCAGTGCCTGCCCAATAACGAGGTGCGCGACAAATACGCAGCGGAATACTCCGTGCTCGGCAAAGGTGCGGGAGGCGCTGTCGCCCGATCCCGTTCTAAGTCCATACGAAACGGATTTTAAGTGGCTCACGCAGGTATACGAATCTGTGAAGCCGCTGAGCTGGAAACAATTCCGCCGCAATTCAACTTTATATACGTGATAAGGGATTATCACGTATCTGTTACCATGCTGTTATGATGGCCTGGCCGGTCCCCTCTTTCGTGCTGTATATGTCGCTCCCGCAAGTGTGAACACAACTGTACATTTACGCAGCAGCTTGCTGCAAAATTGCTTTCATAACGGTCATACTAGAGTTTCAGGCAGCAACTTCCTATAATAGACACCCATGCGCAAACCTAAATCAAACAATCTCAGCACAATAGCGACCGAGCCTCCCGCCACATTGCTTACCGGCTACGACGAGCTACTCCGCGACATTAAGGCACGCGTTCAGGCCGCACAGGTACGCGCGGCACTCGCTGTCAACAGCGAGCTGATCTTACTCTATTGGGGCATAGGGCGTGATATCTTGCAACGTCAGCAGCAACAAGGTTGGGGGGCAAAGGTTATCGACCAGTTAGCCGGCGACCTGCGCCGTGAGCTTCCTGACATGAATGGTTTGTCCGTTCGCAATCTTAAATATATGCGGTCGTTTTCCGAGGCTTGGCCGGACGAACCAATTGTGCAACAGCTTGTTGCACAATTGCCCTGGGGCCACAATATCATGCTGTTTGAGAAGTCCAAGGACTCGCAAGCTCGTCTCTGGTACGCTCACGCGGCCATCGAATATGGTTGGAGTCGCAATGTTCTGGTCCATCACATTGAAAGTCGCCTCTACGAGCGCCAGGGCAAGGCCACGACGAACTTCGAACGCTCGCTTCCCCCACCCCAATCCGATCTGGCACGCCAACTCCTCAAAGATCCTTACAACTTCGAGTTCCTGACGCTGCAGCAGGACGCCGAGGAGCGAGAACTTGAAAAGGGCCTGGTCGCCCATATTCAAAAATTCCTATTGGAGCTTGGAGCTGGATTCGCGTTCGTCGGACGCCAGTACCATCTTGAAATAGACAACGAGGATTTTTACATCGATTTGCTCTTCTACCACCTTAAGCTGCGCGCTTACGTAGTAATCGAGCTCAAAAACGGGAAATTCAAGCCGGAGTATGCCGGCAAGGTCAACTTCTATCTTGCGGTAGTCGATGACCTTTTGCGCCATCCGGATGACGCCCCAAGCATCGGGCTTATCCTGTGCCGCGAAAAGGGCCAGATCATGGCCGAGTATTCTTTGCGTAACATCGCATCGCCGATCGGCGTCTCCGCATACAAGATTACAGAGGCACTCCCGGACACACTGAAAGGCAGTCTACCTACTATTGAGCAATTGGAAGCAGAACTTGCACGCATCGAAGAAGACGAGCAATAGCTGCAGGAGCGGAACGCGACGTTCTTTGCAATTTTTCCAGGCGGCACTGCTTGACGTCCACTGCACAGTTCTTTAATCAGGTTCATCATGCCCAGTAACCACAACCTTTCGGACACCATTTTGACGCCGGCTGACGCCGTGCCACCGGCTCTTCTGGGCGACATCCGAACGCTCATCGATAGTGCTCGTTCACGAGTAGCACAGGCGGTGAATACCGAACTCACTCTGCTCTATTGGAATATCGGTAATCGGATTAACAGAGAGATGCCACGGGCGGGTGAATTTTCCCTATTATGGCAATTGAATATTCCCTGTTTTGGCGAGTGATGTTCTGGCTTTAGGTGTCCTTTCTTACCGCATCTGCATTGTGCATTTGCTGTGGGATTGTGTGGACGCGATTTTCATGAGCGGAGGCCCGGAGCGAGTAAAAATCGCGCGGGCCTGGGCGAGAAGGCGGGCCGGGTTGTTTAGCCCGGTACTTCAGTGCTTGTTGGCTGCGCCTACCCGCCGGGGAAAGGGTCGGGGGTTAGGCATCCCCGCAGGCGCCCCCTCGCTCCCTAACTTTCCTAACCTCCTAACTGAGCGAAGCGTCCTCCCGTCTCCATGCAAACTTAGGCACGAAAAATGCAATCTTAGCAACCAAATCAGGTATTTCAGCAACAATAAATATCATTAATTATCAACATATTACAAAACCAGGGGGATCATGTACAGACATGCAATCTTAGCATCTTAGCACACGGCTGGTCTCCACCAGCAACAACTCGAGCATCAGAATCCCGGGTTTACCGGCAGCAATCTATACATAAACCCGGCTGCGCACAAGCTGGTTTTCCACTATCATTTAGGGCTCGCAAACCCGGCCGGGCACGGCAAGCAGAGCATTGAAGTACAGAGGGAACAAGGGAATGGCGGTGCGCCTGCGGCGCGGGTTTAGGGGCTGGTATGCGAAGGCAAAGTGGAAACGGAGGGCAGTTGTACTGCCCTCCGATCCGCAAAACTCAATGCCGCGCCGAAGGCGCTGCGCTCCTTTACTTTGCGCCTGTTTTGCCGGGGGCGGCGGCATCCAGGGCGAGGTTGGCTTTTAGCACGTTTACGCGTGCTTCGCCCAGTACTCCCAGCTGGCGGCCTGCGGTGTTGGTTTCGATGATGCGCTTTACCTCGGTTTCGGTGAGGCCGCGGATGCGGGCGATGCGCGCTGCCTGCAACGCCGCGTTTTCCGGGCTGATCTCCGGATCCAACCCACTGGCGGAGCGGGTTGCTGCATCGGCGGGCAGTACTGCATCTTTTGCTAAACCGTTTTCTGTACGGTAGGCGGCGGCAAGATCTTTGATGCCATCAAAATTGCCGGGATCGTCTTTGCCATCTGGCAGTTTTTTGTGGATGCCGTTGATGAGCTTATCGCTGGTTGGCCCAAGGTTTGTGCCACCAGAGAGTGAGGCATCGTAACCACTGCCTGCCGCAGAGGGCCGGGGGTGCAGGTATCCGGGCGCGGAGAAGCTCTGCCCGATCAGTTCTGACCCAATGACAGTGCTTCCCGCCCGGAGCAGGCTCCCCTCTGCCTGCTTCTTGAACAGAATCCCACCCAGTGCGGTTACTACCGCAGGGAACAGGAGTCCGAATACCAGGGTTATTGTTAGCACGCTCATAACGGAGGCGCGCAGTAAGTTGCTGTTTTTCATTTTATGGCTCTCTTCGCTCGTTTCACTCTGTTCGCTTCAGGTGGCCGGCATGCCGGCCACCTAGCCCACTATGCAAGGTGCAGCATTACCAGCAGCCTATCTAATGCCCAGATGCCCGGGAAGGGTACCAGGATGCCGCCGATGCCGAAGATTAGCAGGTTGCGCCGCAGCACGGCCCCCGCGCCCATGGGCCTGTAGGCCACACCGCGCAGTGCCAGCGGGATGAGCGCTATGATGATGAGCGCGTTGAAGATTACCGCTGCCAGAATGGCGGAGTTGGCGTTGGTGAGGTGCATTACGTTGAGCGCACCCAGCACCGGATAGGTGGTTGCGAACATGGCCGGGATAATGGCGAAGTACTTGGCCACATCGTTGGCGATGCTGAAGGTGGTGAGCGCACCACGGGTCATCAGCAGCTGTTTGCCAATCTCCACAATCTCTATGAGCTTGGTGGGGTTGCTATCCAAATCCACCATGTTGCCGGCCTCTTTGGCTGCCTGAGTGCCGGTGTTCATGGCCACACCAACATCTGCCTGCGCCAGTGCGGGGGCATCGTTGGTTCCATCACCGGTCATGGCGACAAGCTTGCCGCCCTGTTGCTCGGTTTTGATGAGCTGCATTTTGGTTTCTGGCGTAGCCTGTGCCAGAAAATCATCTACCCCGGCCTCTTCGGCAATGGCTTTTGCGGTTAGCGGGTTATCGCCGGTGATCATTACGGTTTTGATGCCCATGGCCCGCAACTGATCGAAGCGCTCTTTCATGCCGCCTTTTACTACATCTTTAAGGTAGATAACACCCAGCGGTTTATCGTTTACGGCCACGGTTAGCGGGGTTCCGCCGGCCGAGGAGATGCCGTTTACGATATCATCCAGCTCGGTTGGCACGCGCCCACCCTGCTCGATAACCCAGGCCGCTACGGAGGCGGAGGCGCCTTTGCGCACCCGGGTGTTGCCGATGTTTACGCCGCTCATTCTTGTTTGGGCGGTAAAGGGCACAAACTCGGCCTCCTGCTCGTGCAGTTCCCGGCCGCGCAGGCCATACTTTTCTTTGGCAAGCACCACAATGCTGCGGCCTTCTGGAGTTTCATCTGCCAGGGAGGAGAGCTGTGCCGCATTGGCTAGCTCCTCTATGGCGACCCCTGGAAGGGGCAAAAACTCTGCTGCCTGGCGGTTGCCAAGGGTGATGGTGCCGGTTTTATCCAGCAGCAGGGTGTTTACATCGCCTGCGGCCTCTACGGCTTTGCCACTCATGGCAAGCACGTTGTGCTGCATAACCCTATCCATACCGGCAATGCCGATTGCGGAGAGCAGGCCACCGATGGTGGTGGGGATCAGGCACACCAGCAGGGATATAAGCACCGCGATGGTGGGCGGCACACCGGAGCCTGCCGACCGCACGCTATAGATTGCGAACGGCTGCAGCGTTACGGTTGCCAGCAGAAACACGATTGTTAGGCCGGCCAGCAGGATGGAAAGCGCAATTTCGTTGGGTGTTTTCTGCCGCTGTGCACCCTCTACCAGGGCGATCATTCTATCTATGAATGTTTCGCCGGGGTTGGAGGTAATCTGGATTACGATGCGATCTGAAAGCACTTTGGTGCCGCCGGTTACGGCGCTGCGATCGCCGCCACTTTCGCGGATTACCGGGGCGCTTTCACCAGTGATTGCAGATTCATCTACCGAGGCGATGCCATCTACCACTTCGCCATCGCCGGGGATTATATCGCCAACCTCGCACACCACCAGATCGCCTTTGCGAAGTGCGGTTCCGGGCACCATCTCCTCTTTAGTGGAGGTTATTTTGCCATCGGTTAGCTTGCGGGCCATGGTTTCTGATTTGGCTTTGCGAAGCGTATCTGCCTGGGCTTTGCCGCGCCCCTCTGCCATGGCTTCGGCAAAGTTGGCAAACAGAACCGTAAACCACAACCAGAGGCTTACCTGGCCAACAAACAGGGCTTCGTGGTGCGTTGCCAGTGCTTTGAACCAGTAGAGGGTGGTGATTACGCTGCCCACCTCTACCACGAACATTACCGGGTTTTTGGCCACCAGCCGCGGATCCAGCTTGCGGAAAGCATCCCCGGATGCTCGGCGAATAATAGCAGGATCAAACAACGATCTGGGCGCGTTTTTGGGCCGCACTGCTCCGGCGGCCGCTTCTGAAGTTATCTTTTCTGGAGTTTCCATTCCATTTACATCCTATTCAACATGTTCGGAGGGGCGATGCCCGTTGCGAACGATGAGCCTGTTAGAAGGTTAGGCCTTTCAGCATCTGGAAGTGCTCTACCACTGGCCCCAGCGAAAGTGCGGGGAAGAAGGTTAGCGCGCCAACGATGACGATGGTGCCCACCAACAGGAGCACAAAGGTGCCGGAATCTGTTTGGAAGGTGCCTGCTGTTGCCGGCACGGCCTTCTTTTTGGCCAGGCTACCTGCTATTGCCAGCAGCGGGATGATCATGAGGAAGCGCCCTATGAGCATGGCTATGCCGCCGGTGAGGTTGTAGTACGGTGTGTTGCCGGTTATGCCAGCAAACGCGGAGCCGTTGTTGCCTGTTTGAGAGGTGTACTGGTACAGAATTTCGGAGAAGCCGTGCGACCCGGAGTTGTTTACGTTGTTGTAAGTTGCGCCGTAGAACTGATCTGAGCTGCCGTTGTTGGCGCCCAGGTTATCTATGCGGTTCCAGGTTGCGGAGGTGGCAGCAAGCTTTGCGGCATCTGCCTTGTTGGCATCTGTTATGGCTACAGCACTTGCGCCCGGCGCTATATTAAGGTTGGCACCCAGTGCGGTAAACACCAGGATATCGGCGGCCAGCACAAGTACCGCCAGCATGGCCATCTTAACCTCGTACTGCTCTATCTTCTTACCAAGGTATTCCGGGGTTCTGCCAACCATTAGGCCGGCGATAAATACGGCGATTACCGCGTACATCAGCATGCCGTAGAGGCCGGAGCCGGTGCCGCCGAAGATTACTTCGCCGGTCATCAAGTTTGCAAGCAGCACCATGCCGCCCACGGGGGTGAAGCTATCGTGCATGCCGTTTACAGCACCACAAGAGGCATCGGTGGTTATGGTTGCAAACAACGCCGAGTTTGATATGCCGAAGCGGGTTTCTTTACCTTCCATATTGCCGCCGGGCTGGCCTGCGGTTTCTGCGCTTTGTATGCCCAGGGCGTTTGCCGTTGGGTTGCCCTTTTGTTCGGCACGCATACACACCACGGTGCCAGCCAGGAAGAGCACGCTCATGGCTGCAAACAGTGCCCAGCCCTGGCGCACGCTGCCCACCATTTTGCCGAAGGTGTAGGTAAGGCCCGCGGGTATAAGGAAGATGGAGAGCATTTGCAGCAGGTTGGCCAGCGGTGTTGGATTTTCGTATGGGTGGGCGGAGTTGGCGTTAAAGAAGCCGCCACCGTTGGTGCCCAGCATTTTTATGGCTTCTTGCGAAGCAACCGGCCCCTGTGCAATGGTTTGTGCGGCGCCTTCCAGCGTTTTTACCTGGGTGTAAGGCGAGAAGTTTTGCGGCACGCCCTGCTGAATGAGCACCAGAGCATATACCAGGCAGATGGGGGCAAGCACATAAAGGATGGCGCGTGTGGCATCTACCCAGAAGTTGCCGATGCCCTGTGCCGATTTGCGTGCGAAGCCGCGAATAAGGGCTACGGCTACGGCTATGCCTGCGGCGGCGGACATCCAGTTATGTATGGCAAGCGAAACCATGTTAGAGAAGTAGCTAACGGTGGCTTCTGGAAGGTAGTTTTGCCAGTTGGTGTTGGTTGTGAAGGAGGCAGCCGTGTTGAAGCTGAGATCCGGGGTCATATCCTTACCGCTAAAGCCCTTTGGGTTAAACGGCAGGCTGCCCTGAGCGCGCAGCAGCACATAGGAAACCAGCAGCCCCGCCACGCTAAAGCCCAGAAGGGATAGGGCGTAGGTGGTCCAGCGCATATCTTCCTCTTCTTTTACACCCATGATGCGGTAGAAGAGTTTTTCGATTGGCCGAATGAGAGGATGCAGAAAAGTTTTCTGGCCTTCAAATACCTTTGCCATGTAGATGCCGATGGGTTTTGTTACCAGCAGCAGCAGTGCAAAGTAGAGGATGATTTGTAAAGTTCCATTGGCGGTCATGTCGCCTGTCTCCCGATATTCAGAACCGCTCCGGCTTTATCAGCGCATAGAGCAAGTAAAAGCTAAGCAGCAGGGCAACCAGCCCGGTGACGAGATAATCGATATTCATCGCGCGAGATTCCCCTGTCAGAGCCGATCGCAGGCCCGGACATATACGGCGCACACTGCGAAGAACGCCAGTGTGATAACGAGATAAAACAGATCCTGCATATTGCCCCCTCTGGCCCACGGTTTATGGGCCAAAAAGCAAAAGGAGGCCGGAAATGCGGGGATACGGCCGCCGAGGTAATAACCTGCAGCGGGAATAATCCCTGCACTTCCGGCCTCCATGTTAGCCGGGCCCTTTTGTAAGAGCCCTTCCTTTGTGTGGCAGCCGATTGCCGATATTTGGTTGTGTGGGTGGGGCGGGTTGTGCCCGCTTTGCACCCGGACTTGCTATGTTTTGCGCGGTGCCAGGCTGTTTAGATGATCCAGATCCTGGCGCAGCAGCTTCTTCTCGAGATCTGATTCGAGAATGAATACTTCTACCTGCTCTGCGGCATCCACGTTTAGATCGTAGAAGCTGCGCAGCACGGGTATGGTACAGATTGTGGCCACCAGCTCTTCCAGCTCTAAATGGTTGATAGAGCGGAGCTCTTTGCGGGCGCTGCGCACAATCTTTTTGCCCTCTTCGGTGGCAGAGAGGCGGGATTCGGTTGCGGTGAATATTCCCGCAGACCTCACCAGCACCATATCTGCTATCAGCACGGCACGTACATCGGCGGGCCCACGGCCCAGTTGTTCACGGTGAAACCGCACCACTGCGCTGGCAACTTCTGCTTCGATAGTGCCTTTGGTTTTTCGGTTCACGGCTTATCCTACCCGTTTTGTGCCGGGGATTTTAAGGCAGACAGAAAAAACAAAAAACCAGCACCGCGGGCCAAGACTTGTGCATGAATCGAGAACGAACCTGCGCGTCTGCCGATGCGATGCTGGCCTACATTTTGCACCGGGCTGTTTGGCCCCTTGCGTCTGTCAACCAGAAAATCGAATACAGTGGAATTCTACCAGAGGCGTATAAGGATGTCAAGCTTCTTTTCATTAATGGTGCAATTTAGTTATTGCATGCAATTTTGATTGTGGTGGCTTAATTTTTGTTTTGTGGAGATGATTCTCCACGCCTATTGAGGGGTTGTGTTTGTACCTTTTGCACCCTGGCCGGTGCCAGCCATACCATTTGAAAACGCGCAGACGGCTTCGCAGTACTTGTCTGTATCACGCATGGATACTGTACGCTCAACACGCTCAGACTCCATAGTTGACATTAGTTGCTTTCGTTCTGATGCGTCCAGGTGAAACTACCTCTAAACATTGGTTGGCTTTACTAAAGAATACCCTGTGGCAACGCGTTACATCCGGCATGCGGCATTTTCACCTTATCCCGTATCCCTGATCACCTATCCCTCCAACTACCCACGCGCTACTTCAGCTTACGCAGTATTGTCCACAAGTTCCGCAGAGTTAGCTCCAAACTCCCTCGGGAGACCAGGTATCGGTATATTGCGCATCTATGCGCAGCATCTCTAACGGTGGGAGAAGAAATTGCCTTAATAACGTTATGACTTCTTGCAGCGGTGGTGCTGTATCCAGAAGCACTGAACGCCGGCAGAATGCCTGCCACTGAGCCAATTTTGAGGCGTCGGTGCTAAATTCTGCCGAAAGCGCGATCGGGTATTCTGCTGGCAACGGCGTACCGCGCCGCTCAAATGTGGCTTTTATTGCCTGCGATAATACGGCACCATCGAAGGTGAAAGTTTGTGCCAATGTCCAGAGATCGAAGAAATCCTTCATACGGCTGTTGGCGAGTTCCAATGAAACCATCGCCTCAAATTTCTCAGCAACAACAGTTTCTCTTGGGTAGGCGCGAAGACGCGGTGCTGGCATGCCCAACAGTACTGGGAATTCAATATCTTGCGGAGCGGGTGTAATCGCGTCGCCAAAACCCACATCAATCTGCAGAGGTATTTCCGCTGAACCAAGTTTTGCAATTAAGGTAATACGCTGGCCACGGTATTCAGCTTCTTCTCGGATATCACTACACGCTACAGTATCGGAAAGAAATTGGATTCCATCGTCTGGCCACGGTATCGAGCAGATCGTTCGGAAAGTATCCAGTAGCTTAGATTGCGATGGATCCCCGCTACCATGCAGATCAAGATCCCTTGTTGGACGATGCATCTCTGGCGACCAGACCGCAAAGAGTAACGCACCTTTCAATATGAAGCGCTCTTTGTACTCTGATGTGCTCAGACGAAATAGCAGCCGTTCTAGTGCATACCGTACCAATACGCGCTGAAACTCCTCTCTGCGCACTTTTGCCCGATTCAACAAGAGTTGGCGCACCGATGCCGCGCGGTGGCTTGTGGGTTTTGTGCTCAAGATAGTGCTTCCAGATAGGGTTGCATTATGCGCTCCACATGGCATATGCGGGCATACCGTCGAATTTCCTCGCGGGTGGTGGCGCTGCGCCCCGAAATTGGGTCGCGCCGAAGGCTCTCTTTGAGTGCTTCTATTGCAACGTCCAACCCGATTTTGTTCCGGAATCTGAAGCAGTCTGCAACCGTTTTAGGAATGTTGGTTACACGCACAACTACCCCTTCAACGTTATGCTCTTCCACTCCAGCCGTAAGCGTTTCACCGCTTGCCCAGAAAGTGCGAAGTGGAGGATACTCCAGCTTCGGTACACGCGCATGCTTATCAAGCATAATCCACACCTCTGCAGGAGACTGGGTAGTAAGGTTATAGAATTGCAGCGCAGATGAAAGGCATACAACCGCATGAGTAACACGTACGCAAACTTCTGCCAGTGTATGGTTACGCGTAATCTCTGCCTGGGGAAGGCCATAGAGGCCACGCCCAAGACGTTCGATTGCACCACTATCCGCCAGGCGTTTAAGCTGCTGCCGAGAAATACCCTGGCTGGCAAAATCGCGAGCGCGCACTATCCCGCGCTGGCTTAGAATCTCCTGGACCGATATACGATTGCTTTCCAGCACACACCTCATATTGATACAATTTGTAATACTTCATATGTGAAGTATTACAAATTGTAACTTACTTAGAGGCATTTG
Source organism: uncultured Chthonomonas sp. (assembly GCA_903859705.1). Classification (GTDB taxonomy): domain Bacteria; phylum Armatimonadota; class Chthonomonadetes; order Chthonomonadales; family Chthonomonadaceae; genus CAIXIX01. Next base: position 81,255 of record CAIONQ010000133.1, on the reverse strand, counting down.
TCCACAAGTATAGTAATGGCTGGCGGCAGATTGGCGGCATTTTTACTAATCTTCACAACCCAGCCCCTGGCCCAGGGGCTCCCCATCCGGCATGCGGCATTTTCACCTTATCCCCGTATCCCTGATCACCTATCCCTCCAACTACCCACGCACGCGCTACTTCAGCTTCCTCAATATATCCCGGCAGATGGGGGCGGATTGCTGTCTGCCGTAGCCGCCATTTTCTACCACGCAGGCGAAGGCCCAGCGCGGTGCGGAGGCGTTGCTGTAGGGCGCGAAGCCAATAAACCAGGAGTGTGCTTTTTTATCGTACTGATGGTTTTGTGCGGAGCCGGTTTTGCCGGCAACTTCAAAGGGCATGCCGGTAAAGATGCCACGTGCTGTGCCGGATGTTACTACGTTGCCCATGTACTCTTGCAGGCGAAGGGCCGAGGGCTCTGTGAGGGCGCGCACGGATGTGTGTGCGTAGGTTTGTGGCCTATCTACAGGATCTGTGGGGAGAATGTTGCCGGCATCCTGCCCATCTGCCTCGGCACCGGGGAAGGTGGTGCTGGTTAACAGATGTGGATCTGGCAGCATGCCTTTGTTTGCAACCATGGAGGCGATGCGGCACATCTCTAAGGGGGAGGCAAGCATGCGGCCCTGGCCGTAGCCTATATCTGGCAAATCGGCATCGAACTGTTCTTGCTTTGGTACGTGGCTAAAGCCAAACCGATTCGCAAGTGTATCATGCAGGGGGTTGCTACCGATGGCCGCAGCCAGGTTGGCAAAGTAGATGTTGGAGGATACGCGCAGCGCATTGCGCATATCCAGGGTGCCGAAGGCAGGATCTCCTTCATCTTCCCTAACATGTTTGCGTATGTACCATTTGCCGTTTGCCTGCCATTTTATTGGATCGGCAACATGGTTGGCGGTTACGTGAAACTGCAGGGCATCTGGCAGGGTATCCAGGGCGCAGGCGGCGGTGGCCACCTTCATGGTTGAGCCAGGCGGGTAGTAGCCAAACCGAGATCTATCTACAAACCGGTGCTCAAACCTAGAATCATCGCCACTGGTAAACTGGCGCATTTTATCTGGAGTGAGGGCATTGGGATCAAACCCCGGCGAGGTTGCGGCAATCAGCACCTCGCCGGTGGTGGGATCCATGAGCACAAAGCCTCCCCTATCTTTGGCGCGGCCCGTGGAAGCATCGCGCAGTTGGGCGGCATGGCGCTGCAGGGCCTCTACTGCATAGGTTTGCAGGCGCGCATCTATGGTGAGGTGCAGATCCAGCCCTTTACGTGGATGGTAGCCACGCCCAAACCTATCTCTATAATCTGTGAGTAGATCGGCATACCGGGCGAAGCCGCGCAGCTGGGAGTTGTAGGTTTTCTCCAGGCCAAAGGGGCCACCAACTGCCGCATCCAAATACCCCACCACGTTGGAGGTGGCGGCGCCGAAGGGATAAAAACGAATCTGGTTGGCTGCCCGGGCGGTGGCCACACCGGGTGCAGTAAAGTAGTGCGCCAGCTCCTGCTCTCGAGAAGTGGCCAGAATTTGGCCATTGCGATCGTAGATGCTGCCGCGCTGTATGGCCGTAGCCACGGCAAGCAGGCGCGGGTTAACATGTGCTCTGCGCACCTTATCGGCATCTGGGGTGAAGATGGGCCGCACGGCATACTCTGGGGAGCGCAGCACCTGAATGGTACCCAGGCGCCAGATGCCTATGATTCCTATAAAAAGCACTGCCATTGCCCCGGCGAATAGCCGGCAAGCGGCGGCCGATTCTGGCCTTATCTCCAGGCGATGCTTTGAAGAATCTCCCGTTGCAGAGATACCGCGCAATAACCCGATGCTAACTGCGGCACTTACCAGGGCGCTGTTGCCATAGGAGAGAAACGGAAGCGCTATGCCGGAAAGCGGAAACATGCCGGTTACTCCGGCAACTATGATTAGCGTTTGAAGGCCCAGCAATACGGTGATACCGGCAGCCAGAGCCCTATCAAACGGGTTTGCGGCATCCACAGCAATCTTAATACCGCGCCATATCAGAAGTGCGAAGAGTGCCAGCACCAGTAAGGCGCCCAGTATGCCGGTTTCTTCTGCCCAGCTTGCAAAGGCAAGATCGGAGCCGCCGCGGGGGATGAGGCCGGGCATGCCATAGCCCAACCCGCTGCCCCGCCACCCGCTGCTGGCCATGGCCCATATACCCTCGCCAAGTTGCATGCCATTGGGGTGTACATTATCAAACGGGGCCAACCACATATCTACCCGGGTAGGAAATACGCATGCATGCAGCTTCCAGCCCAGAAAGCCCCCCACAAATATTAGCACTGCCCCTGCGGCCAAAAAGCGGGTTTTGCCCGTTAGCATGTACACCAGTGCCACAAACGAGGCAAACATCAGCAGTCCTGGCCCCATATCTTTTATAACCAGAAACATAACCAGGGCGCCCGCGAACATAACGCTCATGGGGGCAAAATCTTCCCGGCGGGGCAGCAGGGTTTGAAGGGCGTTTTGAAGCGCTTTGCCGCCATTTTCTGCCTTTGCTGCCGGTGGCGAGCTATCTGCAATTAAATCGGCACGTTCTGCCAGGGCTGAGGCCAGGAAGATTATTAGAAAGAGCTTTATAAGCTCTACTGGCTGAAAGTGAAACAGATTCAGCTTTACACCCTCTGGCCCCGAGCCGAATAAAAGCAGGGCAAACACCAGGGTGAAGGCCGCAATTACCCACACATATTGCCAGCGGCGCAGGCGCTGCCGCACTTTAACGGGCTGCCAGGCGAAGATTAGCATTACAACCGATGCCACGAGCGCACCGGATAGGTGGTGCATGGCCACAAATGATTCTCGCAGCGGATCTTTTACGCTGAAGAGCATGGCCGCGCCAAAACCGGTTAGCAGCAGGGCAACGGGCACAATATAGGGGTCGCCAGTTGCACGGGAGCGCAGCAAAGGCGGAAGAAACAGCATCACCGCTGCAAACAGCAGGGTAAGGCCCCAGAAGCGCCAGAATACGGCAGAAGCCTCACGAACGGCACACTTTTTGAGCTGTGGGCGCACATGTTCGGCATCTAACAGGTGTTTGCGGGGCGAAGCAGGCTGGCCGGCAGCGGCACGGGGCGCAGCAAAGGGGGTGGAGAGTACCTGCTCGCAATGCTCGAAGCCGCCAAGCCGCTCCCGGTAGGCGGCTACCAGGGCTGCATCCTGCTGAGATATGCCCAGGGTTGCGGCAATTTGCTCTGGCGCGGCGGTGTTGAGGTTAAGCAGGCCGGTGGCGGCGCTGCCCATTTTGGCATGGTAAACCAGCAGCATTACAATCAGAAACAGGCCAATTGTGGCAAGTGATAGCTTGCCTTCTATTCGGCGCATATCAGACTGGCTGGTTTTTTTACGCTCGCCGGAACTTGCCATGGTGTTTGCTGGCCTTCGGCGAGGATTATGCTATGGCCGGAGGCTTCCTTATGCAGTTTGTACGCAGGCGAGAGCCATTTGGCTTCAATACTGGGGTGCTGCGAATAAAAATGCCGATTTGGCCTACCAGCCAAAGACAGTAAGGGAGGCGCAGAGCATTCTGCGCCTCCCTTACAAGCATTCGTTTGAATGGATTAAAGCGAAAGCCTTAATCTATTCCCAGCGGCCAGTGCCGAAGGCAACCAGAGCCGAGATGGCGAAGAACGCCATAGAGATGTTTTTGGTGACGAGATTCAGCTGCTCATCTCGGCCAGCCTTGCCCTTAAAGGACGAGGTGGACGTAGTAGAACCGATTTGGCCAGCGAGGCCATCGTTCTTGCTTTCCTGAATCGTTACGAAATATATGAGGGCGAGACCGGTTAGGCACTGAATGGTGACCAGGAACCAGTACAGTACCCTGAGTACTGAATGCATGGCTGGAAATCCGCTCCTTAAAAAATAGCAGCGCAGCTTGGGCCTGCGTGTGCCCCGCCAGAATTACATTGCGGTGCGCGATGGCAGTAAAAGCGCGAGAACCGGTGAAGTATACCGCAAGTGCGGCCTTACTTGCCTTCCTTCTCTTTGCGCATCTCTTCTTCTACGCGGCGGCGAACCTCTGCCTCGCGCTCTTTATCCTTGTTAAGGTCCTTGTTAAGCTCATCATCGCCGGTATCGTTGAGGCCCTTTTTGAACTCAGTTGTGCTGCGGCCAAGCGATCTCATTAGCTCTGGCAGCTTCTGGCCGCCAAAAAGCAGAAGCGCCAGCAGACCAACAATGATCCATACTGTGGGATTCTGAAAGTTCGCGAGGATATTGGTACCGGATTCAATCGTCATCATCGTCTCTTCGGTCTCCTGAAAGGTTCCGTTTAATCTGGGTTAGAAGGCCAACACAACCTTAACGGAACATTTCCGCCGCGCTGTATGGCATTCGCGGGTTATACGGTGGCTTAGCCTGCGCCGTACTGATCATCTGAAAATGCAGCTGCGGCAAAATCGCCGCGTGGCTTCTCTTCTTCTTCGGCAGCCTCCGGGAGAGATGGATAGGTAGAACCTATCGTGCTGTTATCGGATATCTCATCTGAGGTGCTGGAGTACTCTGAAGGGTTGCCGTAGCTATCGTAATTGGTTTGCTTGTAGCTATTCATCGGATCGAAGATATCGTTGTTTACCGATTGCTGAAAGCTTGTTGTGGCGCGCTTAAATTCGCCCAGAGCGCGGCCAATCTGATTTGCGATTTCGGGCACTTTGTTTGGCCCAAAGCATATCAGAACCACAATAAACATTGCGATCAAGGCTATGGGGCTCTCAATAAATCCGAGCATAGCAATCACCCACCTTAGGTTCTCTTTGAGGAGGTACGGTTACCCGCCCTCTGTAGGAGTTAGCACTTGGTTTTCCAACCTGGTGATGCGGACCTGATCCGCACACCTCTGGATGGACTCTCGCGAGCAGAAGCCTGCGCCGATGACTTCGGCATTGGCAGCGCCCGCACCCACACCCAGCCGCAGGGCGGCTTCTACTGTGTTAGACACCGAGGTTGAGGCCTGTGTTTCAGACTGCTCCCAGCTCCACAGAAATGCGGCTGCAAACGAATCTCCGGAGGCAACCGCACTGGCGAAATTTATAGGGCCGGGTGCTGCGTGCCACATATCGCCCTGGTAGGCGACGAGGGCACCGCGTGCACCACGGGTGGCCACAACAAGCTCTATTCCGGAGCTATGCAGGCTGCGTGCAGCCTGCGTGTGCGCCGGCAAATCCGAAATTGGCTTACCAGCCAGGCTTTCCAGCTCGGCCTGGTTGGGCTTTAGCATCCACGGCAGGGCTGCAGCGCCGAGGCGAAGCGCCTCTCCGCTGGCATCCAGCACACTGCGAATGCCGAGATCTTTGCACAGACGAATGATTCTGGCGTACAGATCTGCGGGGCACCCGGGTGGAAGGCTGCCACAAAGTACCACGAAATGGAAGCGATTCGCCACCAACAAGCCGTGGATTTTGCTAATGAGAGCCTCCACATTGCCTGCGGTGGTGTGTGGCCCGCTCTCATTTACCTCTGTTTGGCTGCCGGTAAGGGGATCGATGATGGCAATGCAGATGCGCGATTCGCCCGGGGTCTGAACAAAATCAGCCTGAATGCGCTCTTCCCGCATTGCGCCGGCAATGGTTTCCCCATTGGCACCCGCGAGAAACCCGGTGGCTACCGCGCTGCCACCCATTGTTTGATAAACACGCGCTACATTGATGCCTTTACCGCCTGCGACGGTGAAGCCTTCGGAAGGGCGGTTGACTGTATCCAGCCGAAATCCTTCGATTCGGTAGGTTTTGTCTACGGCGGCATTCGGGGTAACGGTGAGTATCACGAGAAGCTCCTGGCGGCTAAACCACGCTTCCCAACCGCGAACTGCGCCGGTTTTTGTGCCATACAACCTTGACAGATTGTACCACAGGCCGTATAATTTGGCAAGAATTCCGGGGTGCCTCAGGCACCAACCGGGGTTGCTTGCCCAGGTGGTGAAATGGCAAACACGCTGGCTTCAGGTGCCAGTGCTCGCAAGGGCTTGGAGGTTCGACTCCTCTCTTGGGCATTTTCCGAATGGCGCAATTTGCGCTCATCGGATTGATAAACCGGCCGATCAACCCGCGTTGATCGGCTTTTGTTTTAGGTATCAGGCTGAGAAGGGGAAGAGTAAACCCGGAAACGTGCCAGAGAGGAGGGCAGATGCTGCAAGCCCTCTCACGAGTACGGGTTGAAGGTCGCCCCGGAGCCGCACTGTGAACCGCAGGTTCTGTGCCCCAAAGGCCAGTTTTCTGCCTTAGCAGTTGCCGGGTGCGCCCGTTACAGCGTATCGAGTGCCCTCTGGCATTGTGGCTATGCCTCAACTGCCGGAAGGAACGAAGGTGGTACCACGCGATTCGAGCTTCTCGGCCCGCGCCCTTCTTAACAGGAGGGGCGCGGGCTTTTTGTTTTATCGGCAGAGATGCCAGGCAGGAGAAAAAGAATGTCTGAAACAGAGAACACACCTTCGGCAACACCGGAACTCGCAAAAAACTACGAGCCGGCTGCCATAGAACCTAAATGGTACAAAACCTGGAAAGATGCCGGGGTGTTTCATGCTGAGCCAGATGCCAGTAAGCCGGCATTCAGCATCACCATTCCCCCACCCAATGTAACCGGCAGCCTGCATATGGGCCATGCGCTAAACAACACCATTTTAGATGCAATGACCCGCTGGCACCGCATGCGGGGCTACTCTGCACTATGCATACCAGGCACCGACCATGCCGGCATTGCCACCCAGAACGTGGTGGAACGCACGCTTGCCAAAGAGGGCATTAAACGCCAGGATCTGGGCCGAGAAGCGTTTATAGAGCGCTGCTGGGAGTGGCGAGAACAGTATGGAAGCCGCATATACTTTCAGTTTGAAAAGCTGGGATGCGGTTACGATTGGGATCGCGTGCGCTTTACAATGGATGCCACCTATGTGGATGCCATTATGGAAGAGTTTAAAAGCTGGTATGAGCGGGGCCTCATTTACCGCGGCACCCGCGTTGTTAACTGGGATGTAAAGTTTCAATCGGCCGTTTCTGATATCGAGGTAATTACCGAAGAGCGCAAAGGCAAACTGTATCACTTTAGATACCCATTTGCAGATGGTAGCGGGCACATAACCATTGCCACCACCCGGCCAGAAACCCTGCTGGGCGATGCGGCCGTGGCCGCCAACCCAACCGATGAGCGCTACCAGCCACACTTTGGTAAAATGCTGAAGCTGCCGCTTACCGAGCGGGAAATACCGCTGATTGCAGATGATTATGCCAAGCCAGAGTTCGGATCTGGCGCGGTGAAGGTTACCCCTGCGCATGATCTGAACGACTTTGAGTGCGGCGTGCGCAACAACCTGCCGCAACATATTGTAATTGGCAAAGATGGCTCTATGACGGAGCTTGCCGGCCCGGAGTTTGTTGGCCTGGATAGGTTTGAGGCCCGCAAAAAGGTGGTGGCGATGATGGAGGAGCTGGATCTTCTGGAGAAGATTGAGGACTACACCATTCAAACCCCCATTTCAGACCGCTCTAAAGAGGTTATAGAACCCCTGCTTTCTGAGCAGTGGTTTGTAGATATGAAGCCGCTGGCAGAGCCTGCCATAAGGGTGGTTAAAGAGGGCAAGATTCGGTTTATACCAGATAGGTACGAAGATATCTATCTGCACTGGATGGAGAATATTCGCCCATGGTGCATAAGCCGCCAGCTATGGTGGGGGCACCGAATACCCGTTTGGTGGACCAACGAAGGGGAGGGCGGCCAGCCTCGCCATGCCTTTGCACGTAGCCGGGAAGAGGCCGTGGCTGCCCTGGGCACCGAAAACTGCTGGCAGGATGAGGATGTGCTGGATACGTGGTTCTCTTCGGCATTATGGCCCCATGCCGTGCTGGGTTGGCCAACAGATAACGCCGATCTGGATTACTTCTATCCCACCAATCTTCTATCCACCGCACAGGAGATTCTCTACCTGTGGGTGGCCCGTATGATAATGACCGGTTTGGATTTTATAAAGCGCAACCGCGAAACGGCCGAGCTCGGAACCTGGCTGGGAAGTGAAACGGATGAGCTGGTATCCATTATTCCATTTAGAGATGTGTACATCCACGCCACCGTTCTGGATGAAAAAGGCCGCCGCATGAGCAAATCGCTTGGCAACGGCATAGATCCTATCGATCTGATAGACAAATACGGCGCGGATGCCACCCGATTTTCGCTGATGCAGCAGGCGGGCAAAAATCAGGATATTAAGTTTAGCGAGCAGCGCACAGATATTGCAGGCAACTTCTGCAACAAGCTGTGGAATGCAAGCCGCTTTGTGCTTATGAACCTGGATGATGCCACCACCGGAGCACTGCCAGCACGTGCAGAGCAATCCCTGGCAGATAGGTGGATACTTTCGCGCCTTACCGCCACCATAGAGCAGGTGAACGCATCGCTGGCAACCTACGATATGGATGATGCCACCCGCGCAATCTACCAGTTCTTCTGGAACGATTTCTGCGATTGGTATGTGGAGCTGGCAAAGCCCCGCCTGCGTGCAGAGGGCGATGGCAGCGAGCGCAAAACCGCCCAGAACATGCTGGCCTATGTGCTGGAAACCACCCTGCGCCTGATGCACCCGGTTATTCCGTTTATTACCGAAGAGATATGGCAGGCGCTGCCGCATGTGGGAGATACCATCTGCACGGCAACCTACCCGCAGCCGGTTGCAGAGTGGGTAGATCCAGAGGCGGAGAGCGCCATTGGCACTACCATAGATGCCACACGCGCCCTACGCAACCTGCGGCAAGAGCTGGCCATATCGCCGGCGCCCTTCCTGAAAGGGGCGGCGGCAGCGGCCGGAGAAACCGTGCTGGCAACGCTAACGGCAAACCGGGATCTTATTGCCAGCCTGGCACGCCTATCGGAGCTAACCATTGCAACGGCAGGCCCGGCGGCAGGCACCGGCACCTGGATTGGCTCGCCAATTACGGGCGCGGAGATGTTCCTGGAAATTGGGGATTCGGTAGATCTGAAGCGGGAGCTGGAGCGCATAGATAAAGAGCTGGCATCTATAACTAAAGAGATAGAGCGCAGCCTCGCCAAGCTCTCTAACCCCAACTTTGTGGAGCGGGCCAACCCGGAAGTGGTAGAAAAAGAGCGTGCAATATTAACCGATTGGCAGGATAAGCAGCGCAAACTGGCCGAAAGGCGCACGCTGTTTGCTGCAAACTGAGGCAGGGGTTTAACGGGAGTAGGCGTTTGCGAACCGCAATCGCCTACTGGCCGTACCGAAAATCTTTGTGATCGATAATGCTCTGGGCCTTTAGTATGCGGGCCTTTGTGAGGGGGTGATTCTGCTGCCATTCTGGCCCAGAACCGCCCTCTCTTTTTTCTGTGCGCTGCAGCTTCTCAAAAAAGTGGATGAGGCCGTTGGGATCGAAGTGGGCAAAGTGGGCATAGCTAAGGCCACGCCTATCTGCCTCGTACTCATCGTCCCGGCTGTATTTAAGGTTCACAATTTCTGAAATGCCGCCCGCAAGGTTTGCCACGGTTGGGTTGGGGATGGGCAGGAGAATAAGGTTGGTGGCGTACATGGATGATATTTGCCGGGCAGCATGGCGGGCATTAATGTGCCCGCATTCGTGGCCAAGCACGCCCGCAAGGGCATCATCATCCGGGCCCATAAGGTCCAGTAAGCCGCGGTAAACATATACCGGCCCGCCCGGTAGCGAAAAGGCGTTGATAGTGCGGCCATCCAGCACTTTAAAAGAGTACGGAACATCACGCCTATCCATATGATCCAGCAGAGCCTGCCCCACCCTGCGCACACGCTCGGCATCCTCAGAAGAGGTATCTACCCGGTACTCCTGCTCAACCTGGCGTGAAACCTCCTTGCCCATGTTTACCTCTTGCTTGGTGCTGAAGAAGCTTTTGGTGCGGCAGCCAGTTAGGCCGGGCATGGTAAGGATGGCAAGCAGTAGCGGCAGTAGCCGCAGGTTGCGGCGCGCCACAAAACGTGAAACCTGAATTGCATTGCGAGAGAGCATAAGCGCAAAATCCCCGAGGGCAATACCCGGCATGCAATCCACTCCGAGTATACAAACGATTATATCAGGAAGGGTGTGAAAAGGGAAGCGCCGACCCGGCGCTAAAACACCAACAAAGCAGATGGTGCCGCCCGCGCTGTAACCGTGAGGTACGAACGGTGTGTAGCAGCGCATATACGCACAAAGCCTCCCTACCAAACTGCGCGTGGAATGCGGACGCTACGGTTAACGAGGAGCCTGCTCAGGCAATGCCGTTGAATAAGCGCCGACCCGGCGCTAAAACACCAACAAAGCAGATGGTGCCGCCCGCGCTGTAGCCGTGAGGTACGAACGGTGTGTAGCAGCGCATATACGCACAAAGCCTCCCTACCAAACTGCGCGTGGAATGCGGCAATGTAGTGCAGAACCCTCTTACTAACTTCCTTGTATTCCTAACTTCCTCGCTTGCCCTAACTTCCTTGTATGCCCTACCTGAGCATAGCGACCGAACTCCCTACCTTTTTCTAACTTCCTCGCCTCGCTTTCACGTTCCTGGTATAGTTAATGTGTTGGCCATCGCCAGCGGAATCCTATTTGTTTAATGCAATGTGCCATGGTTACGATCACCCTCCGAACGAAGGGAAGTTTTGCATGGATGAGTTGAAGCCGGGAATTTATGAGTCGGTGATTACAGAGGCGCTGCTCGAACAACTGCAACAACAGGGCAGAACCTACAAGGCGGATAGGCGTGGCTTGGATCCCGGAGATTCGCATTTGAAGCTGGCGCGCACTCTCTTCGAATCTATCTGGCGCGCTCTTAACAGAGTACGTGGAGATGAGCAGGAGAAAGCTCGGAAGCAAACGGAAGTTTGCAACAGGTTAATTGAAATTCTGGCATCGGCAGAACTGCTGGATGCGAATGACAACATTGTTCTGCCCCCACAGTTGCTTACGGCAGTTTACGATGCCATCTATGAAAAGCCACCCTTTTCGGGCTCTGTCATTCCTCTAAATGAGAGCGCGCTGCTGGTGAATGCTGGAGACTCGGTGAACCTGTCTGCTGCGATTCAGGGAGAGATTAGCTCTGCAGATAGCGTGGATCTGCTGTGTGCTTTCATCAACTTTACTGGCATTCAAGTACTCCACAAACAGCTGGAAGCGCTGTGCACACGTGGCCGATTGCGGGTTATTACCACAACCTATTTGGGTGCCACTCAACAAAAGGCCATCGACCTGCTTGTGAAACTGGGGGCAGAGGTTAAGATAACCTATGAACAGCCCCCCTCATCCACAAAACTTCATGCCAAGGCGTGGTTGTTCCACCGAATCACCGGGTTTGATACGGCCTATATTGGAAGCTCGAACATTTCCCGGGCAGCGCTTGTGGATGGCCTGGAGTGGAACGTACGCCTTTCGAACGCCGAGTGCCCGGCCATCATCAAGAAATTCAAGAGCACGTTTGAAGATTACTGGCTGGATGAGCGGTTTGAGCAGTATGTACCTGGCACAGATAATGACAAGCTCAAACGTGCGCTGGCATCCTACAACAAAGTAGATTCAGATTCTGCCGCCATCTCATTTCTGGATGTGCACCCCATGCCGCATCAACAACAGATGCTCCAGATGCTGGCTATTCAGCGCGAAAGGCATGGCCGGAACTATAACCTGATTGTGGCGGCAACCGGAACTGGAAAAACGGTAGTTGCTGCGCTGGATTTCAAGCGCCTTGCAGCAGGTGGCCGGCCGCCGTCTTTGTTGTTTGTTGCGCACCGTAAGGAAATCCTAACACAGTCACAGTTCACCTACCGGAATGTGCTTCGTGAGGGTGGCTTCGGCGAGCTGTGGGTAGACGGCGAGGTGCCTACAGAGTACCGCCATGTGTTTGCATCCATTCAAACTCTGGCTCGGTTTGATACGGTACCTTTTGCGCCGAACGCCTTTGATATTGTGGTTGTTGATGAGTTCCACCACGCACATGCTGGCACCTATCGGAAGCTTCTGGAATACCTACAGCCAAAGTATCTGCTTGGCCTAACCGCAACGCCAGAGCGGACCGATGGCTTTGATGTGCGTAGGTTTTTTGACGGACAGGCCGATGTGGAACTAAGGCTGTGGGATGCGCTGCAGAGCCAGCTGTTGTGCCCATTCGTATACTTTGGTCTGGCTGACAATACGGACCTGAGCGATGTTGAATGGAGGCAGGGGCATTACGATATTGGCGCTCTGGAACAAAAATACGTTCGACAGGGCGAAAACCGCGCGGCGTTAGTACTTGCTCAACTGGAAAAGCATGTGCTTGCCGTAGATCAGATGAGGGCCATTGGTTTCTGCGTGAGTAAGGCACACGCAGAGTTTATGGCTGCTTACTTCAATAAATGTAATGTGCATAGCATTGCCCTCACCGCAGACTCTCCGCCTGAAGTGCGCAGATCCGCTGTGTCGAGACTGCGCCTATGTGAAATCAACATTATATTTGCTGTGGACATCTTTAATGAAGGCGTAGATATCCCGGCGGTAGATACCGTTCTTTTCTTAAGACCTACCGAGAGCGCTACCATTTTTCTACAGCAATTGGGGCGCGGGCTCAGAAATTGTGAAGGCAAGCCTTGCCTCACAGTGCTGGACTTTATCGGTAAGCAATATGAGCGCTTCCGTTTCGATATGCGTTATCGTGCCCTTACTGGCCAGACGAGGAAGCAGCTGGCGGAGAGCGTTACACGTGGATTTGCCACTCTGCCGCCGGGGTGCTCTATCACCCTGGACCGCGTATCCACCCAAGAAGTGTTGCGCAGCATCCAAAACTCGCTGCCAAACAACACAAAGGCCCTGGTGTACGAGCTCCAAAGCCTGGCGAGCACTGTTAATGAAATATCTTTGAGCGGGTATCTGGAACATACTGGGATTTCTGCGGAAGATCTATATACCAAGACCCGCTGTTTCACAACCCTTAAACAGAAGGCCGGACTTGTATCGCTAACAGACGAATTGAAAGCTGCTGAAGAGCGCTTCGGTATGAAGCTCTATCGTACGCTTACAACAGATGACAACCGGCGCCTTGAATACTATGTAAACCAGCTGAAATCAGCACAGGCACCACGTGTTGACACACTTCATCCCTATCAGCAGCGGCTCTTGTACATGCTTGCAGCCACCTTGAAACCGAATATCAGCCTTCCTGAACTCCAGGATGAGGTTGACGCATTGTGGCAGAGTGGCCCTATTCGCGAAGAATTGATTGAACTGCTCACATTGATTAATGAGCAAGCCGATTGCATCACCTACGATCTTGAACCAGATGAGCTAAGGCAGATACCACTAAGGCGAAACGCACGTTACTCGAGAGACGAGTTGATGGCGGCATTTGGTTTGAACACGCCCAGCAGCCTGCGAGAAGGCGTTCGGTATTTTGATGAACAGAAGACAGACGTGCTGCTTGTAACGCTCCGTAAAACGGAAAAAGAGTATTCCGAATCCACACGTTACCGGGATTACCCCATCTCTCGAGATCTCTTCCACTGGGAATCTCAATCCAGAACACGTGCATCGCATTCTGCGGGCAAACGGTACATTACGCATCAAAAAGATGGTGGCTATGTGGTGCTGATGGTGCGTGAGCAGAAGGAGTTGGATGGCGTGCCACAGCCTTACTATTGCTTAGGCACCGCCGACTACGTATCTCATGAATCTGAGATGCCGATGCAGATTGTGTGGAAGCTGCACCACCCCATCCCCGAGACCCTCTACCAGCGGTTTCGGCAGGCGGCGGGTTAGGTTTTTAGGCGAGTGGGCTGCTGGTCAGCTGAGTGGCGCGGCGGCGGGCAGGGTTACCGTTGCGGTGGTGCCTGTGCCGGTGGTGCTTTCAAACTGGATTTGGCCACTGTGGGCGGTGAGTATGGTTTTTACAATGGCCAGGCCGAGGCCGGTGCCGCCTTCGGCTCTCGATCTGGCCTTGTCTGCCCGATAAAAACGCTCTCCAAGGTGGGAAAGGTGCTCTGGCGCTATTCCGCTGCCTGTATCTGCCACTGCTATCTTTATGCATCCGCCTTCTTGTCTGGCCGCTACAGTTATACTGCCGGATGCCGGGGTGTGGCGGCGGGCGTTTTGCAGCAAGTTTACAAACACGCGCACAAGCTCCTGCTCGCAGCCGGTTACGCATAACTCCGGGCTGGCCTCTTGTATGGTTATCTCGGCCCTGTCTGTGCTGCTGGTGGAACACAGAGCGGCGGCATCGGCAATAATATCGCTTATGGGCAGTACGGTGGTCTCTCGAATGCTGCTGCCGGCATCGGCACGGGCAAGCAGCAGCAGATCCTGGGTTAGGTTGGTCATAGAGGTACTGGCGCGGTTTATGGCCTCCATTCCACGTTTGTAGCCAGCCAAATCGGTATCCCGCGTAAGGCAGAGGCTGGCATTTGCTTTTATTACAGCCAGCGGTGTTTGCAACTCGTGGGATGCGTCTGCAGTAAACCGGCGCTCTCGCTCTACCAGCCCCTGCAGCCTATCTAACATGCGGTTTATTACGGCTGCAAGCTCTCCAAACTCATCTCTGGTGCCCGTGTTTAGCCTGGCGGTAAGGTTTGTTGCCCCTATCTGCTCGGTGGTGCGCACTATTGCTTTCACGGGTCGCAGCGCCCGTCCCGCTAAAAAGGCGGCGCTGCCAGCCACCAGCAGCAGGGCTACGGGCAGCAGGTTTAACAGCATTCGGTTTAGCTCTTCCAAAGAGTGGTATGCCTGCCCCAGCGGATAGGGCACCTGCACCACCCCCAGCGGCTGCCCCTGCGCAGGATAGGGGCAGGTTGCCACCCGGAACGGATAGCCCTGCACTGTTACGGTGGTTAATTGTTGTTTACCGCGTGCTGCGGCCAGTGCTGCAGAGCTATCCCAGGGCTGCAGCATGCTTTCTGGCATGCGCACATTGCCCTGCAAATCCAGCACCTGGGGCTTATCGAAACCGGAGTAGGGCTGAGTGGGATCGGGATTGCCGGTGTGGTGGTTTGCCTCTGCCAGATGCTTTGGCCGAGGATCGGGATGCTCTGCCAGGCCCTGTGCCCGCCGTGCCAGCTCCCTGTCTATGGAAACCAATATGGCGCTGCGCATCATCTGCTCTGCGGCGGCACCGCAAGTCCCCATTATAAAAAGTATGGTTACCACATTCCACACTATTAGCCGGGTACGCACACTGTGCATCCATCCGGCAGCGCGGTTTGCATAAGAGGCTGTTTTCAAGAATCTGCCCCCGCTGGCTCTTCGCCGCTATCCGTGCTTCGGAGCATATAACCTAACCCCCGCACGGTGTGTATTAGCGGGGTGGTGCCAGGCGTATCTATCTTTTTGCGCAGCATAACAATTTTTACGTCCACCGTGTTGGAATAAGAGGAGGCATCCACCCATATTCTGTCCTGTATCACCTCCCGTGTAAGCACCCGCCCCTCCTGCAAAGCAAGCGCCACCAGCAGATCATACTCTCGACGGCTGAGAGGAATATCTGCCCCGCCCCGCTTTACCCGCCGGGCAATGGTATCTATCTCCAGATCTGCAATTTTTATGATCGAAGTTCTATTTACCATGCCGCGCCTCAGCAGCGCTCGCACCCGCGCAATCAGCTCATTAAAATCGAAGGGCTTGGGCAGGTAGTCATCGGCACCAATGTTCAGCCCCTCTATTCTGTCCTCGGTGGTGCCCCGCGCCGTTAGCATAAGCACCGGGGTAACGCAGCGCTGTCGGCGCAGGCGTTCACATAGCTGCAGGCCATCCATGCCCGGTAGCATTACATCCAAAATTATCAGCGCATAATCGTTATCTCTCACGGCCTTCAGGCCCGAGAGTCCATCCTGCTGCCAATCTATTACATGGCGCTCTGCTTCCAGGCCCCAGATTATTACCTGTGCCATGGCTTCATCATCTTCAACAAGCAGTATGTGCACGGCGCAGCCCCCGCTCTGGTAATGCATACCCTTAAGATGTTTGGTGGCTATAGGTTACTGCATCAAGATGAGGATAAGATGATGCTTTCATCATCTTAACATCATGTTGGCCTGTTAAAATGGGATTGTGAAGGCAGATTTTTGGCAAATCTGCACCCCTCAGGGCGGATGCCAGATAGCGTGAACCCGGGAGCGGCAAGAATGTTAGAGATGCCTGAGAGCAGTTGGGCAACGGATACGGCATTGAAGTTAACCGCAGTGCTGGCGGCGGGTGCCGCGCTTATTGGCTTTACCACGCAGCAGCAAGGCGGCAATTTGCAGCCTCCACCCCGCCAGGGCGCGGGCCAGCAGGGCCCCGACCGCCAGGGGGGCGGCCGCAATGGCGGAAGAAGAGGCGGCGGCCCGCAGGAAACCGCCGAAAGCATGCAGACCACCGTGCCAGACCACACTGGCGATGTGGTGCTGTGCAGGCCCACCGCAACCAGCATTGGGATTAGCGTAATGCTCAAAACCGCCGCCAAAATTGCCGCAGAGGTTACTGGCCCGGCGGGCAAGCCCCAAATAGCCGAGGCGGAAGAGGCACAGGCCGCCACACCCTGCCTGCTGGCAGTAAAAAACCTTAAGCCAGATACAGCCTACACCTACCGGCTGATCAACTCCAAAACCGGCGCTCAGATTTTGCCAGAAACGGGCAGTTATCACTTTCACACACAGCGGGCGCCGGGCGCAGGGTTCACTTTTGTACTGCAGGCAGATTCTCATTTGGATAGCAACAGCGCCACCGGCGTTTACAAAAGCGCGCTGGCAAATGAGGCCGCAGATAACCCGGACTTTTTGATTGATTTGGGCGATACGTTTATGACGGGCAAACACCCCGGCCGGGAGAGCGCCGCAAAGCAGTACCTTGCCCAGCGTTACTATATTGGCCAGGTTGGCCAAAACGCCCCTGTGTTTTTAACTATTGGCAACCATGATGGCGAGGAGTTAAAGCGCCCCGGCACCGGTGCGGCAGATGGGCTGGCGGTTTGGAGCTGCCTGCAGCGCAAGAAGTACTTCCCCAATCCAGAGCCTGATGCGTTTTACACCGGCAACACCACACCCAACCCTTTTGCCGGCAGCCTTCAAAATTACTATGCCTACACCTGGGGAGATGCGCTTTTTGTTGTGTTAGACCCTTACTGGACCTCTGGAAACACGCGCCGTGGGGAAAATCCCTGGGCAATGTCGCTGGGTGAGGCCCAGTATAAGTGGCTTGCAAAAACGCTGCGCGCCTCAAGTGCAAAGTACAAGTTTCTGTTTATTCACCAGTTAGTGGGCGGCACCGCAGATGGCGGCAGAGGCGGCTCAGACGTTGCTGGCCTGTTTGAATGGGGCGGCAAAGATTACGCGGGTGCCGATACCTTTGCAGCCAACCGTCCCGGCTGGGAAAGGCCAATACACGCCGTGCTAAAAGAGACGGGTGTTTCGGCGGTGTTTCATGGCCACGACCACTTTTATGCGCATCAGGAGAAAGATGGAATAGTGTACCAGCTGGTGCCGCAGCCTTCTGCAGCCAATACCCGCAACGACCATGCCGAAGAGTACGGCTATCTTAAAGGCGATTTTTTGCCCAGCAGCGGGCATCTGCGTGTGCACGTTACCCCTGCCGAAGTTACCGTGCAGTATGTGCGGGCAAGTGGGCAGGATATGAGAGGTCCACAGCTAAAGAATGCCGCAATTGCGGCCGAATACCATATTAAGCCAGCCGCCAAACTGGCTCGGGCAGCACAGTGAGCCGGAGAAGAGCAAAAGTTATGAATAGCCGTGTGAGAAAAGACACCAGAAAAGTAAGGCCACAACGTATGATTGTTGCGGGCGCACTGGTGGCACTGGCCGTAACGGGGGGCTATGCCCTGCAGGGCGGCGGCGGCAAACGAAGAACACCTGGCCCGCTGGCGCGGCTATCGGTGGTGCTGGGCCGCCCTACCGATGTTAGTATTACAGCAAGCGTACTCTCAAGCACAGATTTTGAGGCCTACTTAGAGATCGGTACATCGCCGGGGATCTACACGCGTAAAACGCCTGCGGCTACCGTTAAGGCAAACGAACCTCGTGAGGTAGAAGTAACGGGCCTTGCCGCCGATACCCAGTACTACTACCGGCTGGTAACGCACAGCACCGGCGATGCCGCCGCCACAAAAGGCAGCGAGTGCCGTTTTCATACCGCCCGAAAGCCGGGCAGCGCATTTGTATTTGATGTTCAGGGAGATTCTCACCCGGAGCGCGAAGACAAAATGTACAACCCGGAGCTGTACATGAGCAACCTGAAATCGGTGGCAGCAGAGCATCCCGATTTTTACATTATGCTGGGCGATGACTTCAGCATAGAGAATCTGCTTGGCCACCTCTCACAATCTGCTGTGGATGCCGTGTATGCGGGGCAGAGATCCTTTGTGGGGCAGGCCGCCAACAGTGCGGCGCTCTTCCTTGTTAATGGCAACCATGAGCAGGCCGGGCGGCACTGGCTGGATGATACGCCCAACAACCCTGCTGTAATGGCAGGCCTGGCGCGCACACATTTTTACCCACTTCCAGCGCCGGGAGGCTTTTACAGCGGCGATAAGGAGCAGGTGAAACACATAGGGCTGCTGCGCGATTACTATGCCTTTACCTGGGGAGATGCCCTGTTTGTGGTTATAGACCCCTACTGGCACTCTCCTATTGGCGTGGATGATGGCCGCACCGGCAAGTATGATCCCGCAACCGTACAGGAGATACGTGGCGGCGCTGGTGGCAAAGGGGGCAATAACCAGAGTGGCGGCAAGGGCACCAACGGTGGTAACGTGAATGGTGCCGGCGAAGAAAATAAGGAAGATAACGCCCAGGAGCCGGGCCAGGGCAATGGCCTTCCCGGTAGTGGCGGACGAGGCCGTAAGAAGGGCCAGAAGGGCGGGGGTGGCGGTAAGGGCGCCCGGGACATGTGGCAGATAACTTTAGGGGATGATCAGTACCACTGGCTTGAGAAAACGCTTACCGGCAGCCACGCGAAGTACAAGTTTGTGTTTGCCCACCATGTGCTTGGCACCGGCAGGGGTGGTGTAGAGGTGGCCAAGCTGTATGAATGGGGCGGACAGGATCGGCGGGGCAACGATGTGTTCAAACAGATGCGCCCCACCTGGAGCCTGCCCATTCATCAGCTGTTTGTTAAGAGCGGAGTAACCGCATTCTTCCAGGGGCATGATCACATCTACTGCCATCAGGAGCTGGATGGTGTGGTGTATCAATCCACGCCCAACCCGGCAGATGACACCTACACCGCCTTTAATAGCGAGGCTTACCAGAGCGGAAAGCAACTGCCCAATAGCGGGCATCTGCGCGTGAAGGTTGCACCAGAAGGTGTAACCGTATCCTACATTCGGGCATTTTTTCCCAAAGATGAGAACGGAACGCAGAAGAATGGAATGACTGCCGACACGTACACCATAAAGCCGGGCAGCGCACAAAAGCCGGTGAAATGATTAACCAATGGGGGACACCCAATAAGAGCAGCGCATGCGGGGCGTATGGAAGAGCCCCTGCTTGCCTTCGGTGCTCTCTGCTGCTTTGCGCGTTTCTGCTGCTGTGTTCCACGCGCAGCATCGCGCATGATCTGGGGCTTTCTGGCATTACCATTGAGGTAAAGCGCCAAACCGCAGAGGTTACCGCAGCAGTGCCAATAAGTCGATTAATGCAGATGGAGGGCCTGAGTGGCGCGGGCATTACCCCCGTAGCCTGCGATTTGGTCATAAGAAAACGGCTGCATATACTGCTGGATGGGGAGCCATTTTCCCCGGCTCACGCTTTAGAAAACACGGAGGCTGGCTCCGATATGCTCACCTGGCACGCCAGCATGCCCGTTACAAACGGCAGGGTAAGCGTGCAGAGCCGCATCTTTCCGGAAGACCCTCTTGCAAGAACGCTGCTTATTGTAAAGCGGGATGGATGCCCCACTTTCCGCGAGATGCTGGATGACGCCCACCCGCTTTTCACCGATAGCAGGACTGCCAATACAATCAATACTGAAAGTGGCTGGAGCACTGCACGCCGATACTGCGCCATGGGTATGCAGCACATCTTCACAGGTGCCGATCATATTCTGTTTGTTATTGCACTGCTGCTAACTGCCTCCTGCCTGCGCACGGTTCTCAAAACAGTAACCGCCTTTACGGTGGCACATAGCATCACGCTCTCGGTGGCGGCACTCTCTGCGGTTACGCCGCCCTCTCGCGTTATAGAGCCCCTTATTGCGCTCTCTATATGCATTGCGGCCGCAGAGAATATGCGCCGATTAGGGGCCACCCAAGATAACCCGGCACAGGCAGCAAAGGGATTTAAGCCAGATTGGCGGCTGGGTTGCGCCTTTTGTTTTGGGCTGATACATGGTTTTGGTTTTGCGGGCGGCATACGGGAAGCAGGCATGCCACGGGGCATGCTTGCCCTGCCGCTTGCCAGCTTTAATGCCGGTGTGGAGCTTGGGCAGTGCGCTGTGGTGTTGGCAGTGCTGCCGCCCCTGCTGTGGGCTGCCAAAAAAGATGCCGCAGCACATGCCCGGCTGGCGGCGGTGTGCAGCTGCGCGGTGGGTGTGATTGGGGCTTACTGGTGTTTTTCCAGAATGCATGGCGGAAGCTAAGAAGGGACTAAAGGCAAAGAAGATGCGCAGCAACAGAGTTTTTTGGCACCGGGCAACGCACGCGGCGCGCCCATGCATGGCGCTAACGGCGTTTTTGGCAGCTGGCTTTTTGGCAGATGCTGTAGTGAGCGGCAGAGCGCTGGGCTGGCTGCAAAAACCGACCGCCGGCACGCATGCCGCCGAGATGGCGGAGGCGTTTGCCCCCTTTGCCCCGGCCGTAAAAACCCATGCCGATGCCAGCACATTTTATGTGGAATCCAATGGGCTGCCCCGGCACTCCATGATGGAGGGCATCAAAAACTGGCAGCAGCAGGTTCCGCTTCCTCAAAACTACACGGGCCAAAACGCATGGCAGATACCGCTGCATCCCGTGCCTGCGAAAGAGCCCCTTTCTGGCAAACAGCACTTCTTTCGGGGTGCCATGGCGCTTGCCGTGGATGGCATACCTATATTTAATGCACTGAATAATCGGGGCGAAGATTCTAACCTAATTGGCGAGCTGGACAACTGGGGCGGGCATTGCGGCCGGGCAGATGATTATCACTACCATATTGCGCCCACCGTGCTAAACGAAACCGTTGGCAATGGGCACCCCATTGCCTATGCCCTGGATGGATATGCGCTGTACGGGTTTAAGGAGCCAGATGGATCGGCACCAGGCAAACTAGATGCCTTTAATGGGCACACCACTGCGGCACTTGGCTACCATTATCACGCCACGCGTGGTTATCCCTACCTTAATGGCGGTTTTCATGGAGAAGTGAAGGAGATTGATGGACAGGCAGATCCGCAGCCATCCGCATCTTCACCTCGGCCAGCCACACCGCCTCTGCCTGGCGCATCTATCAGTAAGTTTAGCCAGCCTGAGCCGGGTTCTTACTCATTAACCTATGTGCTAAACGGCAAGGAGCATGTGGTTAACTATACGGCCAATGCCGGTGGGGGCTATCACTTTAATTATATAGATTCCAACGGCGAGGTTACCCCAAGGGATTATCAGGGAAGAAGGCGGGGCCAGCAGGGCCGTGGCGGTGATAATCAGGGCGCGCCTCCACCACGGCCCGGCGGGCCGGAGGGTGGTTTTCAGCGTGGAGGTGGGGGCGGACCGCGGGAATCTGCATTCAACCCTGCCGAGGAGATATCAAAGCCGGTAAAGGGCTTTGTGCTCACCAGCCCGGCGGTGGGCAAAGATGGTGTGCTGCCAACACAGTACACCGGGGATGGCGCTGGCATCAGCCCGCCCTTACAGTGGGCGGGTGCGCCCGCGGGCACCCGTGGGTTTGTGGTGATTATGCACCATATAGATCCGCAGAATTTGGTGAAGGTGTACTGGGCCCTCTATAACGTGCCATCCAGCATAACAAGCCTTGCCGCCGATTACAAAGGCCCTGGCAGTTTTGGGCACAACACTATGAACAACAGAAACGGCTACGCGCCGCCGCACTCCAAAGGTCCGGGCCTAAAAACCTATGTCATAACCGTTTATGGGTTATCTGCCCCCATTACCGTGGTAGATAATAGCAGCGTTACCCGCAGCAGCCTGCTTGCGGCCATTAAAACCAGAGTGCTTGGCACTGCGGAGTTGAAGGTGAACTGCACGCGGAGTACAGGGAGTGAGGGAAATGGGAATAGGGAATAGAGCGCTCTACTACGCCGGCATCTGCAGTGCTTTTTGGTATGCAGCCTGCGCCTCTTTCGAATCGGGTTTGAGGGCGAGCGCTTTTTTGATGTGGTGCAGCTGCTCCTCAGTGTTGCTGGACATATGAGACTGAGTAGATATGCCCAGCCCGAGGTGGGCTGCCGCTTCCAGTGCAATGGGATCTTGTGAATGAGGGGCGATATCCGCAATTATTGGGTGACCGGTAGTGATGGTAAAGCTGCGGTTTGCCCTTGCAAGCATATCGCCAGCCTCTTTAAGTCGGTTGGCTTTTACCAGCAGAAGCATGTATCGGAAGCTGGTGTTGGGGCTGGAGTTGATGCTGCTGCCCCAGCCTTGCGAATATACAAGGCTGTGGTAAACATCCATGGCATCCTGCGTTTTTCCCTGATGCTCGTAGTCTTCCGCAAGCAGCAGTAACGCTTCCGCATAATGCGGCGCAATCTGCACGGCCTGCTTTAGCAGATCCTCTGCCCCTGCATACTTTCCTTTGCTTATGGCAGCTGTGGCTTTAAGCATAAGGGGACGGGCAGATTCTTGCTTCATGATTTCCGCATTGCCAGGCTGCTGCCAGTGCCAACTACATAAGCGATAACCGTACCGCACTGCGTTTGGGTGCAAGTTGTGCGGTGGATACTCAAACAGCAAACAGCCTCTCCCCGGCTTCTTTGAGTTTAACCGTAGTTAGCTTTTGTGTCAATGGATTTTGCTGCTGTAACTATAGGGCCCGGCAACAGAGGCCAGCTGCACAAATGCCGATAACCCAACACCGCCCTCCATCCTGCTTGAGATGGAGGGCGGTGTTGGGTTTTTTTGCCGGGCTGCACTGCCATTGGGCTGGCTTATATCTGCGCTGCCTGGGGCTATGTGCACCGGCTAATAGCCTAACTTAGTGCAGTACATCTGCACTGGTGAGTTTAAACTCACAGGTGTGGCTAACGAGTTCGGCGCCAAGTGACACTGATACATCATATAGCCGGTGCGGCAGCGCTTCAATCTGCATGCGAATAGCGCCTTGCTCCGCTGCTGTTTTCTGCAAATCTGTTAGTACCATTGCGGCAACATTAAGTGGCTGGCTGCTCGCAACCACAACATCAGAAACATGTGCAATTAGCGGCTGTTGCCCCAAAATGCCAGCTATTCTCAGTACAGCATAGGCAATAAGTGTGCCGTTGGCATCTTGCCAGCCTATCAACTGTCCATCTCCAACCTGGCTTCTCAGTGCGGCATCATGAAAAGGGGTTGCACGCTTCGCATTTAGCGTATCCATGCGAGTATGCACCTGATCGGCTGACCAACCAAAAGATTCGTAAGCCTGAAGTACAGCCCTCTCTACCTTTAGTTTTACTGCGTTGTTCCACATATCGCTATCCCGCGATATTTCAACCATGTTATGCGTAAAATTAGCCATATTTACTGGCCCTCCTGTTGCCAGCGAAGCGTACTAATTGCGGTTTAAGTGGTTTTGACAGGCGGCGGGGTAGGTTATGCCTGCGTTGGTGTGTTGACGGGTTGTTTAGTGGCGCGGCGGCGGGCAGGGTTACCGTTGCGGTGGTGCCTGTGCCGGTGGTGCTTTCAAACTGGATTTAGCCACTGTGGGCGGTGAGGATGGTTTTTACAATGGCCAGGCCGAGGCCGGTGCCGCCTTCGGCTACAATTACTACCGCGCTATGCAGGAGAGAACTGGGCGGGGCCAGGAGCCGGGGATGGCAAGGATTGTTTATTAAAGGCAATTTCTACCACGCTTCGCTTGCTGGGGTCAGGGGCAATGCGCGCCTACCGGTTGGGTGGGTTTCCAGCCATGCAAATGAGGAAGCTTATAAAAGACAATTTCTACCGCGCTTCGCTTGCTGGCGTTCGCTATCCTATGCCGCGCTTTCAGCGCTGAAATGCGCGCCTCCGGATGGGTGGGGCGTGTTGGCAGGTTTTCCTATTACCCTCCGCAAACGGAGATATGATACATAAATAGTGGTGGGAGAGGGGAAATGTGGTGCCTCTGGGAGTATCCGTTAACTTACAGATGCATGATTTCTTTGAAGCGACTTGCATGCACTCTCTATTGCGGCGTTAACTCCTTCAATATTGCTCCACACATCGGCGGCTGAAAACCTGATTACCTGGAATCCACACCCATTTAAATACAGAGTTCTCGCTGCATCCTGCTCATATTGACCGTTGTGTACTTCCCCGTCTATTTCAACTACTAACATCGTTTCATAGCAAACGAAGTCAGCAATGTACTTGCCAATGGATACCTGTCGCCTAAATTTGAACCCAGCACAACGCCTGGAACGCCTATATCCCAAACCTTTGCTTCAACAACATTTGGCTGAGATCGTTGCTGGCGTCTTAATTCCAGATGTTCCACTTTCGGCCGTCTCCTGCTTCCTGCACCTGGCTTCTTTGAGTATAGTGGTACATGGCTTTTGTATCCATGGATGTTCCAGACCTAAAAAGGCGCATCTACCGGGTGGAAAGTGCGCCCCAATTGTGAGTCATAACCCTGAGTGTGCCGGATATACTCAATAAAGGTATGTTTGACACGATCGTGAGGATAGATATTTCCCTCCTCACCTCCGGCTCCTCTCCTAATTAACTTTGTGATTACTGGCGCTGTTATACACCCCGCGCAGGCTTGGGGTTACAGCGCAGGTAGTATTTTTCCACTTTGCTTGTGCTTTATCGGCAGGTCGCCGATGGCTTCGCTCGCCGCCCTACCACTTAGTTGCTATCGCAACGGGTATGGGACCTGGAGAGGAGAGAAAGGCGCGCCTCCGGATGGAAGGTGCGCCTTTTGCAAGTTTCGTTTGCTTCTGCCCTAAGGTGCCGGGGTTACGGTGTTTACCAGCGTGCCGAGGCCGGCGATGGTTACGGCAACCTCATCGCCTGCTTTCAGGAAGATGGGTGGGTTGCGGAATACGCCTACGCCGCCGGGGGTGCCGGTGGAGAGGATATCGCCTGGCAGCAGGGTCATAGACTGAGACAGATAAGCAATAAGATACGGTATGCGGAAGATGAGATTGAGGGTGTTGGACTTCTGCATGGTTTCGCCATTAAGGGTTAGCGAAATATCCAGGTTGTGCGGATCTTCAATCTCATCGGCAGTTACGAGGAACGGCCCAATTGGGAAGAATTTGTCTGGCGATTTTCCGCGCACCCACTGGCCATCGCCCTTCTGAATATCGCGCGCGGTTACATCGTTGGCGCACAGATAGCCAGCTACGTGGTTGAGGGCGTCTGCCTCGGAAATATTGCGCCCGCCACCCCCCGGTCCACCGATTACTACGGCAAGCTCTGCCTCGTAATCGATGTGGGTTGAGATGGCCAGCAGCGGAATTTCTGCATTGGGATCGTTTAGCGCGGTTGCGTATTTGGAGAACAGGATGGCCTTTTCTGGAATGGGCTGGTTCTGCTCTTCGCAGTGATCGCGGTAGTTCTGCCCGATGCACATAATTTTGCCAGGATCGCCCACGGGCGCCAGCAGTGTTACATTGGCCAGGCCGTGTACGGAATCTCCGGATGCGGTGGCCACAACAGCCGTGGCATCCGCCAGTCCTTCGGCGCCACGCGCCAGAAACGCGCTCATGGATGCCGGGAAGTGGCCTGCATCGCCGCTTGCCGCAGCCAGATCTACAACGCTTGCACCATCTGCAGAAACAGCGCCAATCACTGCCTTGCCGCCGGCAACAAATCGAACCAGTTTCATATCTAATTGCACTCCTTAAAGGCTTGAATTCTATGGAACACGCGCGAACTCAATTCCACAAAGGGGATGGGTTAACCTGCTTTGCGCGGGGTAGCGCCCTGGGCGCGGGGGTTGGGGGTTGGAGAAGGAAATTACTGCAGTTTGTGTGCCCACACTAATTTGGCACCCGGGGCCTTAAGTAAAACGAAATTATGCCTGGGAGCCAGATCCTTGCTCTGTTTCGGCAAACTTACCCCAAGCCTGCAAGCAGTGCCCGTACGATCGCTGATATTATCTAATAGGGCACGGCAAGCAGTGTCCCTACGATCGCTGATAAATGGCACTAAATTTCTATATCTATTATTATCTATCAACTCACATCTCATTGTAGCCTGCACGATGGGTTTACATGTCTGAACCTGATCCCTGCCCCAATGGCGCTCCGAAATACTTGTTGACACTTTAGTATAGTTTTAGTATACTCGAGCAAGTGATAGTATGTTTTTAACATACTATCATATTCTCCAGGTGATGTTTGCGCCCTTCTCAACAGCGGCCAACAACATCATCACGTTCAACCCTGCTACAAACCCTGAACACCGGCCAACGGGTGCAAGTTATTGCGCTGTGGCTGGTGCAAACCTCCCAACAGGATGCACACATGATTACTTTGAACGTTAACGGCAAAACCTATCAGGTTAATGCGGATTCCAACACTAAAATGCTCTGGGTTCTTCGAGACATTCTGCACCTTACGGGTACAAAGTATGGCTGCGGCATTGAGATATGCGGCGCTTGCACCATTCTGCTGGATGGCGAACCTGTGAAATCGTGCGATATGGATGTTACGGAGGGTGTTGGCAGGCATATTACAACTATTGAGGGCCTTGCGCCCGCTCATAGCAGCAAGCTGCAGCAGGCCTGGATTGCCGAGCAGGTGCCGCAGTGCGGTTATTGCCAATCTGGCATGCTTATGAAAGCCGCCGCACTTCTTTCAAGAAATCCCCACCCTACGGATGCTGATATAGATAGCGAGATGGACAACATCTGTGTTTGTGGCACCTATCAGCGTATTCGAGCGGCCATCCACCGCGCAGCAAATAGCTGATCCACCATCCCATTTCCATATCCAACGTTTTTATCTGTTATCCGTTTTTATGACAACCACGGAGGGGCACAATGAAGAATGCAGCCGATACTGGCACGCCTTCTGGCAGGCAATCACCTGCCTACTCACAGTCCATTGAGATTACCACTGCGAGCGAGTTGAACAGGCGCCAGCTCATGGGTTTGACAGCTGGCCTTTTGCTGGCGTTTACAATTAAAGACTCTGGGCGGGCCGCACTTGCCGCAGGCGGGCCGGGTGTTGTTGCTGTGAATGCCTTTGTAGGGATTGGAACGGACGAATCCATTACAATTTATATTGGCGGCGGAGAGATGGGCCAGGGTATTTACTCCGGGCTTGGGCAGGGCGTTGCAGAAGAGCTGATGGTGGATTGGACAAAGGTTAGCGTAAAGCCCGTTGACGCATCGCATTCGTGGCTAACTGGCGGAAGCAGCGGTATTTCACGGCACTTAATTGCCATGCGGCAGGCGGGCGCAGTTGCACGAGATATGCTTGTACAGGCTGCTGCCAACACATGGGGCATCTCAACTTCGTTATGCAAACCCGTTAACGGATCGGTAGTTAACCAGGTTAGCGGCGCAACTTTAAGCTATGGCAAACTTGCGGCCGCGGCAGCCGTGTTGCCTGTGCCTGCTTACGGCGCCTCTGGGCCTACACTTACGCCAGATTCACAACTTAGAATAATTGGGAAAGCTGTTGCCCGGCCAGATATTCCATCTAAAACCGATGGCTCTGCAATTTACGGGATAGATGTTGTGTTGCCGAATATGGTTTTTGCTGCGGTAAAGCACTGCCCTACGCTTGGCGGAACGGTGAGCGGCACAATTACCAAACCATCGGGAGCAATTGCAGTAGTTAACCTGGGCAACGCTGTAGCGGCAGTGGGTACCAATACGCAGCAGGCGTTCCAACTTGTAAACTCGGTGAAGGTAAACTGGTCGATCCCGGCTTCATCAAAGCTTATAGATAGCTCATTGTATGCCACCCAGCAGAAGAGTTTGCTTGCCAATGGCAACCCATTTACAGTGCAGGAGCTTGGAAACGTGGCTGCTGCGTTTACCGCCCCCAAAAAGGTGGTTGATGCAACCTACTCCCTCCCTTACTTGCCCCATGCCTGCATGGAAGTGTTGAACTGCACGGTAAATCTCACATCCACAACCTGCGATATCTATGCCCCTACACAGGCACCGAACCTTGTGTTGGCTCAGGCAATTTCTCTTACCGGGCTAACCGCTGCAAATATTCGGATATATCCAACGATGATGGGCGGTGGGCTTGGCCGGAAGTTTGAGCTGGATTATGTTACCCAGGCGATTAAGGTGGCACAGGCTGTTAAGAGGCCAGTGAAACTTACCTGGAGCCGTGAGCAGGACATGGGTAATGACCGGTACAGGCCTTCTGCTCTTATCCGAATTCAGTGCGCACTTGATTCTACAGGCAATCTTATAGGCTGGAAAAACCGCATCGTATCGCCATCCATTCTGTTTCAGCGGGGCGCGCCTGGCACTTCAAGCGACAGCCAGGCAACAGAAGGCAGCACCGATTTGCCTTACGGCTTTGGCAGCAGGCTAATAGAGTATGTGCGCGATCCGGCTGCGGCACCTGTTGGGTTCTGGCGATCGGTGGGATTTGGGCTGAACACGTTTGCCGTAGAGAGCGCGATTGATGAAGCGGCCCTTGCGGCAGGCGTAGACCCGCTTGTTTACCGGCAGCGCTTACTTGCCGGCAATACTCGCTGGCTAAATGTACTTAATGCAGCGGCAGCACTTGGTAATTGGAGCACAAAACCGCCGGCAGGGCGGGCCAGAGGCATTGCCATATGCCAGGCATTTGGAACCATAGTTGCGCAGGTTGCAGAGATATCTGCCACATCACCAACAAACATACGGGTGTACAAGGTTGCCTGTGCTGTTGATTGTGGAAACGCGGTTAACCCCAATTCTGTAGAAGCGCAGATGCAGGGAGGCATCCTTCATGGCCTGAGCGCGGCTATGTTTGGCCAGGTGAAATTTGCGGCAGGGGTGCCCAGTGTGCGCAATTTTAGCAATAGCCGTGTATTGAGGATGCGTGAAGCGCCAGTGATTACGGTGAGTATTATCAACAGCGGATTCCCTATAACGGGTACTGGTGAGCCCGGTGTGCCACCCATTGCCCCTGCCGTAGCAAATGCCTATGCGAAGCTAACTGGCACCCGCTTGAGATCGCTGCCGTTCTACCCTAATGCAACCATGAGCGACGATTAGTGTAAGGGGAATCTATTGTATGAACAACCTGAACACAATCATGCAAACCTGCCACAGCATCAACCAGGCAGATGGTTGTGCCGCACTCGCCACCGTAGTAAGGGTGCAGGGCTCTGCGTACAGGCGACCAGGCACCCGCATGCTAATTCTGCCTGATGGTAAATCCATTGGTTCGATAAGTGGCGGGTGCCTGGAGGCAGACGTAAAATCCAGAGCGGCAGAAGTAATGCGAACTGGACGCTCTGACTACGTTGTGTATGACCCATCCAGCACAAATGGAGATGTTGTTGCCGAGCTTGGGTGCAAAGGTGTTGTGGGGGTGTTGATTGAATGCCTCCCACACTCGCCGGCGATGGAGGGACTACAGTATCTATCTAAGTGTTCTGAAAGCAGGCAGAGCGCTTCGATGGTAACCGTATATCGTTCAGAAGCCCCGGGCAGATTTCCGGTAGGGAGCAGGCTGCTATTTTGTGAGGGGAATGCGATAAGCGCTGGATACCCCGCGGCAATCCAGAGCTTGCTATTAGAGGCTGCCCGGGAGGCCTTTAGGAGTGGCAGGCCGCACACCGTTAGCGTGCAGCATGGTGGGTTTGCACTGGAAGCCCTGGCAGAGCCGATCGTTCCTCCAATCCGGCTTATTGTGGCCGGGGCTGGCGACGATGCAAACCCTTTAGTGCGCATTGCTGAAGAAACAGGATGGGATGTAGTGCGCGCAGCGTGGCAATCGCCTCATCCCCTTGCATGCACCAACCTGCCTACTACCCTATTGCACAGCGCAAGCGAGATTGCGGCGTTTATCCAGCATAATCCCATGGATGCGCGCACGGCCTGTGTGCTAATGAATCACAACTATCAGCGAGACCTGGATTGGCTAAATGCGCTGCTGCCTCACTCGCCGGGATACATTGGGATTCTGGGGCCACGTAAGAGATATGAACAGATGGTTGCAGACCTGGGAAAGACGGGGCAGCTGACACGTTTGAGTGAAAACCAGCGGGTATTCAGCCCGGCAGGTTTAGACATTGCCGCGGAAACCCCGGTTGAAATAGCCCTGGCAATTTTAGCAGAGATACAGGCGGTGATTTGTGGTGCTTCTGGCGGTAGCCTGCGAAATCGGATCGGAAGTATTCATGCATAGGGGGAGAAGTAGGGAACGGGGAGCAGCGAATGGCACGGCAAGCGGTGCCCGTACGATCGGCGATATTATCTAATAAGTCTGCACACAGGGAGACTTCAACACTAATGGCGACTCAGGAAGATGTGCGCAGGATTGCGATGGCTCTGCCAGACTCGGTGGAGGGCGAGGATAGATTCTCTTTTGGTGTGCTGGTTAAGGGCAAAGTTAAGGGGTATGTGTGGGCCTGGCTGGAGCGTATTGACCCCAAAAAGGCGCGTGTGCCCAGCTCTTCTGTGATAGCCGTGCGTGTTTCTGGTGAGGAGGAGAAGCAGTTGCTGCTTGCCTCTAACACGCGTGTTTTCTTTACCGAGCCGCATTACAATGGTTACCCTGCGGTGCTGATTAGGCTGGTGGAGATTGCCGTTGACGAGCTTGAGGAGCTGATTAAGGACGCCTACCTAACGGTTAACCCGCCCCCTAAGCAACCTCGCAAGCGGAAAGCAGATACTGCAGGCGGTTAAAACGTTGCTGCAGAGCTGCACAAGAATGATTCTTGCCCCTTTAATGCCAATATAGGCTCAACCTTTTATCGGGAAATCGGGGGTTGTTGTACTATGTCTGATCAAATATCACGCCGCGAGCTCATTCGTAACGCGTCTCTCACTGCCGGGCTTTCTGCTATGGGTGGGGGCGTATGGTCCAGCAAAGCGGTGGCGCAATCAAAATCTCCCAACGAGAAGCTGAACATCGGCTGTATCGGCGTTGGTGGCCAGGGTGCGAGCGATGTTGGCAATGTAAGCAGCGAGAATATTGTTGCCATATGCGATGTGGATTCTGCACGGGCAGCGGCCAACTTTGAGCGTTACAGTAAGGCGCTGAAGTTTCAGGATTACAGAAGCCTGATTGAGCATAAATCTGTGGATGCGGTTACCGTTAGCATTCCGGATCATCACCATGCGTTTGCCACCGCCGCAGCCCTGCACCTGGGCAAGCATGTGTATTGCCAGAAGCCGCTTACACACACGGTTTATGAGGCGCGTTATATTACGCGCCTGGCGGCAAAAACGAAGGTGGCCACTCAGATGGGCACCCAGGGCCACGCTTTTCCGGAGTACTCCCGCCTGGTAGAACTGATTCAATCCGGGGCGATTGGCAAGGTTACACAGGTGTATGTGTGGACCGACAGGCCTACCGGCTGGTGGCCGCAGGGTGTAACAAAACCGGCCAGTGGCATGGATATTCCCAGCACATTAAACTGGGATCAGTGGCTTGGCCCTGCCCTGGATAGGCCCTACAATAAGGCGTATCTGCCGTTTGTGTGGCGTGGCTGGTGGGATTTCGGAACTGGATCTCTGGGAGATATGGCCTGCCATCTGATGGACCCTGTATTCTGGGCGCTCAAACTGGGCTTCCCCACCTCTGTAGAGGCGGATGCCGAGGGCGCCACAAAAGATAGCCCACCCAAAGCCGCCACCATTCATTATGACTTCCCTGCACGTGGCGATCTGCCTGCGGTGCGCGTTACCTGGACCGATGCCAACCGGCGCTTCCCTGCTGAGCTGTTGGAGGGCGAACAGATACCACAGATTGATAACGGTTCTCTGTTTATTGGCGATAAGGGCAAACTGATTGTGAACCATGGTTCTGCCCCCATTTTGCTGCCGAGGGCGAAGTTTGCAAACTACAAAGGCCCGGAGCCCTACCTGAAGCGCTCTCCCGGCCACCATATAGAGTGGATTGAGGCATGCAAAACGGGCAGCCCAACCGGCAGCCATTTTGGCTATGCTGGCCCGATGACTGAATCTATTTTGCTTGGAAATGTTGCCATCCGCGTTGGCCACAAGATTAACTACGATGCAAAGAACATGAAGGTAATCGATGATCCGGAAGCAAATGCCCTGCTCTATCCGGCCATTCGTAAAGGCTGGAAGCTGTAGGCCAGATCCGGCGATGTAATAGACAAAGAAGCCCGGAAAATCGATGAGATTTTCCGGGCCGCTTTATTCTTTCGTAAGTAATCTCAGGCCTCTGCCCACTGCTTGCGCAGGAACTTAACAGCCTTCGGTATCTCCACCATACGATCACCAATAACGCCGCACTCCAGGCTGCAGAAATCCTGATAGCCTATCATTTTCAGGCCTTTGAAGCCATTGCGGAAATCGCGTTCATCCTGCCCGGGCAGGTTTCGTTTGATGGAGGCAAGGTGCACATGGTGCAGCCACTTTGCGCCGGAGATAAAGGCCCCCATATCGCTTGGTTCTTCGAGATACATGTGGTACATGTCTCCCATAAGGCAAACGCCCGGGCTGTTAATTTCCTTGCAGATGGCGCCTGCATCGGCAACCTGCCTTAAGAACCATGCCTCCCCACGGTTAAGTGGTTCCAGCAGAACGCGGGAGCCCACCTTCACCCCGTGTGCGCCCACTTCCGGCAGAAGATCCATCAGGATTTTGCGGCCCTCTATGTGGTTCAGTTTGGTTTGGTGGCTAAATGCGGGCACTATGATCATGCCGGTGCTGCCCAAATCTCCGGCAACTTCCAGAATGTCTTTAATGGTGCGCATCGCCTTTTCGCGTTCCGATGCCTGATCAGACATCAGTGCACCTTCAAACCCTGCGCAGGTGGCAGAGATTGCAAGCGGCCTGCCCTTCATTTCCGCCTTGATTGCCGAAACGCGCTCTCTCAGCCCACCACCCCAGAACTCTATGCCATCAAACCCCCATTTTTCGAGGTTATCCAGCTTTTCGGCAAGGGTTTTGCCAGGAATAATGCCTTCCTGGCTGGTGAGCTTGAGAGCCGCTTTTTTTTGTGCTGCCGTGGCGGGGGCAGGAGCCGCGCCCATAGTGGTGCCTGCTGCCGCAGCTGCGGTGGCTGTAAGGAGACTGCGTCGATCGATCTTCAATGTGTTGCCTCCTTGTGAGCTATATCAGGCGATGACTTTGCCGGGGATAGCCACAGCGGGAACAGGTGCGGGTGTACCGAAAGCCAGCGGCGACGGTCGGAGGCTTTCGTTAGAGTTCAGCGCCTGATCCCAGGTAATTACCTGGCCTGTGTAGGCAGCCATACGGCTCATAATGGCGGTTAGTGTGCTTTCCGCAATGCGCTTAGCCTCGTTAATGGGTGTGCCAGAGCGAATGCAGGAGATAAGATCGGCATGCTCCTGAACATATGGGTTGCGTCCGCCGCCCGGGAACTTCCAGTTGGTGCTGCCAGAGATGTATGTGTTGGCATCGGTTAGGCCTTTGGTGCCAACAAAGCGCTCCGAAACGTTGCCCGGGGTGTTATCCCAGTGGCGGCACATGGCGGAGATGTGTACTCCGTTGGCATAGGTTAAATCCAGGGCAAAGTGATCAAAGATCTGACCGAAGATGGGTGCGGTGCGCTGGGAGCGACCGCCGACTCCCATTACAGATTCTGGATGGCCGCCCATAACCCAGTTGGCAACATCTATGTTATGCACATGCTGTTCTACAACATGATCGCCGGATAGCCAGGTAAAGAAGTACCAGTGGCGAATCTGCCATTCTACATCTGGCGCGGCGGGAATTGGCCCGGTACCGCTGCCAACGCCGCCCCCATTCCAGTAAATTTGCCCACCCAGCACATCGCCAATGGCACCATCGTGAATGCGTTTCATGGTTTCCAGATAAGAAAGCTGATGCCTGCGCTGCGTGCCTGCAACCACGCAGAGGCGCTTGCTTGCGGCTATTTCTGCGCCGGCGAGCACTTCCCGAATGCCGGGTGCATCGGTAGCAACCGGCTTCTCCATAAACACATGCTTGCCAGCCTCAACTGCTGCCCGGAAGTGAATGGGGCGGAAGCCCGGCGGGGTAGCCAGAATAACCATATCCACGCCGCTTGCAAGCACCTGTTTGTAGGCATCCAGCCCCACAAAACAGCGGTCGTCCGTAACGTTCATTTTAGCGCCAAGCGCATTTTTCAGGTTATTGCGGCTGCCATCCAGCCTATCTTTAAATGCATCGGCCATGGCGTATAGTTCAACATTATCGGAAGAGGTGATGCAGTTTTCCGCTGCGCCGCTGCCGCGGCCTCCACAGCCAATAACACCCACGCGAATTTTGGTATCGGCGTTGGCAAAAGCATAATTGCCGGTAGAAAGTAAAACGGCGGAAGCGCCGGCGGCAGTGCCGGTGATAAACTGTCGACGGGTAACGGGATCTGCCCCTTTATTTGCTTCGAATTCTGTGCTCATAGTGGCTCTCTCTCCTGGCGTGCCGGGCCGCAGCCTGGCTGCGTACGGTGCTGCAGTTGGGGCAGGCGTGTGCGGGCGCAACTCAATAATTCGCGACTTCCGTTCATGCCTGCGCTGTACGAGATCACCTTCTGTATTCCCGCATGCTGTTCCTGCGGGGTACTGATGCAACTATTCCACACGGCCAAACATCAATTCGCAAACAAATAGAGGGTGCTGGCAATACGCTGCCAGCACCCTCTATTCTCACTACCATACCCTGCGTTAATTCCTTACTTTTGTAACGGCTGCAATACGCTGCTCCAGCAGGGTGTTGCCCTGCGGTGGAATGGACTTTATGAACACACGGAGCCCTGGAGTGGATAGATTGGAGCCCGGTTTTGAAGGCGGATCATAGATGCCCATGAGTTTCATGTTGCCTATAACGCCACTTGCCGGGCCATTATGCCCTGCCTGTTTATCTATCTCCACCCGTGCATCCAGTGTTGCAATTATCTCTGGATAGTAGTATTGAACCGGGTGTTCGGAAGGTACCATTGTTCTGCTGGAAGCCATAAATCCACTGAGGGCGTCTCCAGCAGCACTCACTAAAAGGTTATCTGAGCTGTTCAGAACGATATTCATCATTCCTCGCAGCCATATTGCTTCCAGTGAGCCCGGTTTAAGATCTTCAACGCCCTGAAAGCTACCCGCATTAATTAACTCGATCTTAGAGGCATTGCTGGCACCGGGCGTGGTGAGCAGATCCAGGATAGCCTGATGATATTGCCGGGCTATTGCTTTGGTGCGGTCGTTTAGGTTGGGATTGCGCGGGAATTGGTTGCCCAGGAAGAATAGTAATGCGCTAATATCACTATTTGGAGCAGTTAATGATTTCTTGACCATACCTTTGATATCTGCTATTACCTCTGCCGGGTTTGTGGCGTGTTTCCACTCCAATCCATGGCGGTAATAGGCGATGGCAGGATCTGATAATCCACCCAGCCGTAGGCAACGCCACTTATCCACCATAGAATCTCTCATTTCTACCATCCACAGCTCTCCTACCTCGGCTTTGAATGTTGGTGGAGGATTGTCTTCAAGTCTGTGTCCCACTCTAAACATTGCTGAAGTAAGATACATCTCTTTCGGGTTGTGAAATTCAAACCTTCCTGTAACAGGCTTGCCTTCGAGTGTTTCGAGGGCCTGAAACACTCCGCTGTCTACCATTTTTACTGCACCTGGAGAGTTGGGCCTAAAATGGGTAAGGTGAACCACCT
Source organism: uncultured Chthonomonas sp. (assembly GCA_903859705.1). Taxonomy (GTDB): domain Bacteria; phylum Armatimonadota; class Chthonomonadetes; order Chthonomonadales; family Chthonomonadaceae; genus CAIXIX01. The sequence continues at coordinate 45,400 of CAIONQ010000133.1, read as the reverse complement.
GCATAATAACTATCGAAGGGTTGTTCGGTTCCATCAATAAACTTTGGCAACGCGCACCCACTGCGAAACTCCGAACATCCGATGGGTTGGTGCTTGCCGTAACTGGCAGTGGGGGCTTCACAGTTAAAGCAAGCGGCGTGGTTGGTGGTGCTGCCTTTCCCGTAATTGCGAGGGAGACAAAACCCAGAAGAAGCAATAAAGTGCTGTTGATTTTCTTTTTGTAACGACATGAACTTAACATTGGCTTGAGTGCCTTTCCTGTGCAAACCGCATTGTAAGTGCAGAAAAGTTGACTTTGATGTTACTTTAGTCTGTGATTGCGCAGGGAGTGGCCACTGAAAATGACGCTAATGTGGCCTATTTTACGTTCTGTAATTATATTTGTGTTGTTTTATGGCAGATGCGATATGCATCCGCTGTCAACCCTTTATTTATTGCTCTGCCACAGAAAATGCAATTTTCTGCACACTTTACTCGGTTTGTGCAGGGCGTGTTACAATACCCAGAAGGAACTACACCGCGGATATTTTGCAGCGCGGCCGTAAATTTCGCACGGGTACGAAAGGATGAAGTTCAATTATGAGCATAGAAATCTCCCGCAGATCTGCCCTTGCAGGCGTGGCCACAGCAGGCCTTGCCGCAGCCGGGTTAACCCCTTCAACCACCGTTATGGCGGCCACGGCACCGCTTAAAGGCAAGCTAAAACAATCGGTATGCAAGTGGTGCTACCCTAATCTGACGCTGGATCAATTATGCGAAGCTGCGAAGGCAATTGGCCTGCAGAGTGTGGAGCTGCTGAGCGAAAACGAGTGGGATACGGTAAAGAAGTATGGGCTAACGTGCGCCATGGCCAATGGCCCGGGGCCAATTGGCGATGGCTGGAACACGGTGGCCAACCACGATAAATTGGTGAAAGAGAGCGAGCGTTTGCTGCCACTGGTGAAAGCGGCCGGGCTGCCGAATATGATAGTATTTAGCGGAAACCGCAGGGGCATGGCGGATGCAGAGGGAATAGAGACCTGCGCAAAGGGCCTTAAGCGGATTATGCCGCTGGCAGAGCAGCTTGGCGTAACGGTTTGCATGGAACTGCTGAACTCCAAACGCAGCCACAAAGACTACCAGTGCGATCATACCGCCTGGGGAGCGGAGCTGTGTAAGAGGGTGGGATCTAACCGGTTTAAACTACTGTACGATATCTTCCACATGCAGATAATGGAAGGGGATGTGGTAGATACCATCCGGGAGAATATTCAGTATATAGGGCACTTCCATACCGGAGGCGTGCCCGGCCGTGCCGAGATTGATGACACGCAGGAGCTAAACTACAGGCGTATTGCGCAGGCGGTAGTGGATACTGGGTTTACAGGCTACTATGCACATGAGTTTATACCGCGCAGTAAGGACGTTGTTGCCTCGCTTACAAAAGCGGCGCAGCTGTGCGATGTTTAGATAAGGGGCGGATCTGGCGGTTGAACGACCAATATGCAGATAACTCCGGGAGTGCCGGGGAATCGGGCGTTGCTATAGTCTATTTTGGGTTTGTGCTCGGGCATGGGGGAGATGCAATCCAGATGCTCGAGCTTGCACACGGCATGCAGCAGCGTGGCCGCCGGGTGCGCATTGTTGTGCCGCGGATTCCCACCACTGAAGGGCTGGCGGCGGATGCTGCAGCGCGCGGCGTTGAGCTTATTAGAACGCCTCTAATGCGGGCAGACCCGGTTGCCCCAAAACAGGTTCCAGAAGATCTGATTGCGTTGTTTGGGCAGCACAGTGCACCCGTTCTGCACTTTCACACCGGTGATTTTTGCCTTTCTCGCACCGTTCCGAAGGTGCTTGGTGAAATTGGCATACCGCCAGAGCGTGTGGTGGTAACGGTACATAGCCCATACGATACTCTGGCACCCGGGGAAGAACGCGCAAAAGCCTGGGCGGCAGCAGCTGGCACCCGGATTCATAAGATTATTTGCCCATCTAACCAGGCGGTGCGTACCCAGCTGAAGTATGGCGTGGCAGAGGAACATGTGTGCCACATACCCAATGGAGTGGACGTAGCCCGATTCCGGAATGGGGATGGTGCACAAATCCGGAGTGAGCTGAACCTGCCAGCCAAAGCTGCCTTGTTGGTGTTCACTTCTCGGCTCGACCCCCAAAAGCGCCCTCTGGATGCCCTCAACGCCTTTATAGCTCTGGCCGGAGAGCCAGAGTTTCGGCTGCTGCACATAGCTTTTGTTGGCAAAGGTGAGCTGGAATCGCGCATTTTGGAGGCAGCCAGTGCGGCAGGTTTTGCAGAGAGGGTGCACCTGATGGGGCACCGGAGCGATGTGCCGAACTGGCTTGCGGCGGCAACGGTTTGGATGCTGCCAACCGAGGCCGAAAACTTTAGCCTGGCCGTGCTGGAAGCGCTTGCGGCTGGCAGCCCGATATTGAGTACCCGCTGCCGGGGCAATGATGAGGTGCTTGTTAGCGGAACAAACGCTGAACTGCATACCGTGGGCAATGTGCCGCAGCTTATACAAAAACTACAAATGCTGCTTAAATCTGTAGAGTATCGCGCTTTTATTGCTTATAATGGGATACAAACGTCGCACGAATATAATGTTTCTATTATGGTTGATCGATATGCGGCCCTGTATGCTGAGCTAGAAAGTGAGCAGCAGCGTGCCGGATAATCGCCCGTGGGTGCCGGATGTAGAGATGACATCAGAGATTGCTGCCAGGCTGATAGCAAAGCAGTTTGCGGCGCATGCTCCCGGTGAAATTCATTTGCTGGGCACTGGCTGGGATAACAGCGCTTATCTTGCTGATGGCCAGATGTTATGGCGTTTCCCGATACGGCAGCTGGGTGCCGCACTGATTGGTACTGAGATGAGGGTGCTGGGCAATATTGCACCTTTTTTGCCGCTTGCGATCCCATCCCCGGTGTGCTGCGGTACCCCGGCAGCAGGCTACCCGTACCCTTTTGCTGGATACCCCTTTATACCGGGCGTTACGGCGTGCCAGATTGGTTGGGATGCGGGGCGCTGCCTCGAGATTGCTCCTGCACTGGCTCGGTTTCTAAAGACGCTCCACAGCATTCCCGTTAACCCGGATTGGCAGCTGCCGGGAGATACCCTGCGCCGCACCGATCTGCACTTGAGGATTGTTCAGCTGGAAGAGCGGCTGATTAAGGCGGCACCAACGCTGGAAGCGCGCGGTTTGAATGCTTCACACATTGCTGCCATTGCAAAGAAGCTTGTGGACACGCCAGACAGCGGCCGCAAGCGCTGTGTGGTGCATGGAGACCTGTATCTGCGACACCTGCTTGTAGACACAACCTCAGAGGCTTCCGTAAGGCTAACGGGCATTATCGACTGGGGAGATGTGCACTGTGGAGACCGCTCACTGGATATCTCTATTGCCTATAGCCTATTGAGCGGCGAGGCGCGGCGGGCGTTTTTTGAAGCGTACGGGGCTGTGGATGCGGTTGAGCATGCCCGGGCACGATTCAGGGCCCTGCACTACGGCGCGATACTGGTGGTGTATGGGGAAGATATTGGGGATGACGCGCTGGTTGCTGCCGGAGAATGGGCGTTGAGAGCGGGCAGTGCGGATTAAAAATCGTGCTCATCTCTCGGGGGGCGCTGCATTAGCTGCTGGATAACCTCTGGGATGGATTTGTGCTCAAACAGGATAGCGTGCAGTGCGGCACACAGCGGAATTTCAACACCACAGCGGGCAGCAAGATCACACAAAACCCTGGTGGTTGGAACCCCTTCGGCAACCTGGCCAAGCTCTTCTAACACCTCTGGCAGGGTTCTGCCCTGGCCCAGTGCGAAACCAACTCGATAGTTGCGAGAAAGCCGGCTGCCGCCGGTGGCAATGAGATCTCCCACGCCAGATAGGCCAAGAAATGTGCTTACCTGCGCCCCCTGCGCTGCCCCAAGGCGAATGGCCTCGGCCAGGCCGCGGGTCATGAAGGCGGCACGCGAGTTATCCCCGTAGCCCATCCCCTCCAGAATGCCCGCCCCTATTGCTATGCTGTTTTTAATGGCACCACCAAGCTCAACTCCCACCACATCGGAGCCGGTATACACACGAAAGGCCGGAGACGGATCGCTAACAAATAGCTGCTGTACAGCCCGGGCTGCAGCGGGGTTGGTAGAGGCGGCCACACTGGCGGTGGGTGCCCGGCGCGCCATTTCTACGGCAAGGTTGGGGCCAGAGAGTGCGGCAACGCGCGGGGTACAGCCCGGCATAACCTCTTCCAGAACCTGGCTCATGCGCAGGGCGGTATGTTCTTCCAGCCCTTTGGCTGCAGAGATAATCAGGGTATGTGGTGCGGCGAATTCGGCTGCAAGGCGTGCTGTTTCACGCACGGCACCGCATGGCACCGCAAATACCACCACGCGGGCACCATCCAGCGCCTGTGGAAGGCTACTGGTGGGTAGGATGGATGCAGGCAGGGGAATACCGGGCAGGTATTGGCGATTTTCGGCATCTGAGCAAAGCCGGGAGATGAGATCGGCATCTCGAGCCCAGAGGCGAACGGTGTGGCCATTGGATGCAAGTACCGAGGCCAGGGCAGTGCCCCAGCTCCCGGCACCTGCGATTGCTACAGGAACTTCGGGCCCGAAATCTGAGAATAGATTATTGCCGATTTCCAGATCCTGTTCAGAGGGTATCGAAGCGAGACGATTCATTCGTTATTTGGCGGAGACGGTGAACTTTTCGATTACAGTTCCATCAATGCGGATGGCTTGAACGTGCACATCTTTACCCTTAACATCCACTACCAGGTAGTGGTTCACCTTTTCATACTTATCGCCATCAATCGCACCTTTATCTGGATGTGTATCGTACAGAGGTGCGCCACCGCCGCCGGTAACGATGTACGGAACGCCATCTCGGGTGGTGTGATAGTAGTTATGATCGTGGCCGGTAAATACAATGCGAACACCATACTTAGCGAACACGGGGCAGAGTGTTTTCTGCACTTCCGGGTTCATACCGTGTGAGCCGATGGAGTAGGGAGCGAGATGGAAGTACACAAAGGTGTGTGCACTGCTTTTTTTAGCGGCTTCGAGGTCCTTAATCAGCCATTTGTACTGCTCAGTTTCCGGCCCAAATTCGGCATGCTCATCCACATCCACTGCGATGAAATGGCAGTTGCCCTTTGTGAAAGAGTAGTAATCTTTATTGCCGGAGGTAAAGGGGGCGGTAAAACGCTCGGCATAACCAGTGCCGCCAAAATCATGATTGCCGCGAGATGGGTACAGTAGCACCTTTTTGCGCATATCCCCGGTTATATCATCGTAGGTTTTCCAGGCGGCATCATCGTTGCCGCGATGCACCAGGTCTCCCGTTTGAAGAATGAGAGTTGGCTTTTGAGCCAGCATAGCGGCCACCAGTTTACGGTGTACCTCATGGCCATCTCGGCAATCGCCATAAACGGCGAACTTCAGCCCGCTATCCGGCTTGCCAACAGCCATTGTGTGGGCGCCCGCTGCTGCGGCTGCAACTGCTGCTGCACCGCAGAGCAGTGTACGTCGGGAAATCAATCTTCGCATTGTACTTATCTCCTGTTCGATTTCGAGCGTACTCTCCACGCCTACCGAAAACCCTCAACAACCGAATATCAGCATCGGTTTCTATACAAAAAGTCAGAGGTAGTGTACCCTAACCAGAGATGGCCGGCACCGAAACAACGGTGAAACGCACGGTTGCTGCGGCCAGTATAGCAATTGGGATTATCCTTTGAGGCGAAGAAGTTGGGCCCTATGCAAACGCAGAAATCGGAAATAGAGGCGGCCGGGCCAGCACAGCAGACTATTTCTGTTGTGGTTGAGCCTTTGGAGGCCGAAGTTTCTGAAAATGGTGCGCTGCACAGCACCGTATTGAAGGCGCTTAACGGCGCGATAAAGTTACGCCGCAGGTACCAGAAGCTTCTTTACCCTTCCATCGGTGTAATTGCGGCCAGCCTTGCCGGGTTGGCCTATGGCAGTGTTTCCATCCCCAGTTTCAGTTCCAGTCTACCTATGAAAGCCCTGATGACCCTGCTTATTAGCGGCTATGGCGGCACAATAGCTGCCCTTACGGGCGGAAGAATTGGAGTACAGCGGGAGCTACGCACGCTTACGGATGCCCCGCTGCCTGAAGACCTGCCCGTGCTGCTGGATGCGATGCGGGAAGAGAGCGGAATATCTGGAATAGCCAGTGTTGGCCTGATGCGCCTACTGCCAGAGGTTACCGCTGAGAACATTAGCCTTACCCCTGAGCAGTGGAAACGGTTGTTTGATTGCATAGAACGAGCATGCACCCGGCAGCGTATTGGCAGTTACAGCCCAGACCTTGCGGTTGAGTTGTTAAACGCTGTTGGCAGGATTGGTACTGCAGCACAGATACAGCAGCTCGCAAATTTCGTTTCTAAATTGGATAATGCGTTGCCCGAGCACAAGGCTGCGATAATGGAGGCGGTGCAGACCAATGTGGAGTGCCTTAGAACGGGCAGCAAGCTGGCTGGAAGGGTTAATGAAACGCCAGCTGTGCCGGCTGCGAATGCCGCCATATTAACTGATGCTGAGCTCCAAAAGTATGTAAATAGTATCCAGGGCACTAACAGCAGCACCCGAAGATATCTATTGCGGACGATTGTGCTTGCGGTGGCGGGGCTGGGTGTGGCTGGCATTCACCTTGGGATGGTAAAGAGCGGTGCAGGTGCTTCGCCACTGCTTGTGCTGTTATTGGTGGGCATACTCGGCACCATGGTGGCCTCCGCCTTCCGGGGTGCCTATGCCTCCCAGAAACTGCTGCACAGCCTTACTCGTTACCAGGATTTGCGGTTAATTGCCCCACTGATGGATATTGCTGCCACCGCACTTAACAGCGGCAGCACGGCGGCAATAGTGCTGACACCCCTGCTTAAGAAAATAGGTACTGCTGATGCCGCGCTGCTTCCGCCAGCCACCCGTAACCAGTTGAATACGGCACTTTATAATCACTATGCCAACCAGGAGTTTGTGCTAGCCGCCTTTTCTGCCCTGGAAAAGGTAGGCGATGAGGCCAGCCTGGAGGCAGTGCGTAAGGCTGCCGACCGTGCTGGCGGCAGACCGCGTGGCGAGGCTTTGCGCGAGGCTGCAGAAACTTGCCTGGCAGCGCTGAGCCTGCGGGCAGAAGAGCATAAACAGAGTCAGACACTGCTGCGGGCATCCAGCCCGAATGCAGGTGGCAGCAACTCCCTGCTGCGCCCCACCGAAGGTGTTGCCACAGAAGACCAGCGGGAGCTGCTGCGCGCCGGCAGTTCAGAAACTGAAGGTTAACCAGCCGAGCCAATGCCGAATACTCGGAACTCGGTTCCGGTGCTGCCAGCAGCTTTTTCTGCAAGCACCTCAATCTTAATATGGTGTTTGCCTGCAGGGAGATCTTTTGCTACTGGCTCTGTAAAGGTGTAACCACCCCACGTTTGATCGAACCAGCCCTCCAGAGTTACCGCTGGCGCACTATCTACCTGAACACGGGCTCTGCCCATGGGACCTTTAATTCGGAACGCCAGCACACTCACCTCTTTGCCCTCAACATCTGCCTCCAGCACACTGCCCGGGGTTGTAGCTGCCCAGAAATCCCCGGCAGAATCGTAACGCCAACCCTGGTTAGCGGTGGGCTGAATGTTTTTGCCGTAGTACAGATGTGGGTGCTCATACAGATCGGTAAATAGCGGGGCAGGAAGCGGCGCGATGCGTGCCTTTGCGCGGGATTTGAGAACCGATTCCAGATAACTGGTTACGAAAGAAGCCACATAGCCATGCCCCCTATCGTTGGGGTGAACCTGATCGGCAAATACATCATTTAATGCCAGGTGATGGTCTGAAATCTCTGGCCATAGGGCATCGCGGTAGCTCAGCATGGGGATGCCGTAGTGCTCTCCTACTTTGCTGTGCCACTCCTGCGCATTGCCGCCCGCATTGTTCATCATAAACATCAATACAACGCCGGGCTGCTGTGGTCGTTTTAGAATCTGGCGAAGTAACCCCTCCAGAGTAATGGCGAACTCTTTGAAGTTGGGATCGTTAACGGCGTACTCCACCACTACCAGATCGGGATGATGGCCCAGAAGATCACGCTCGGCACGCAGCGCACCGTAGTTTGAGCCGGTTGCACCGATGCCGGCATTTACCAGCTCTATCTGGGCTTTAGGAAACCGGGTTTTAAACCAGGTAGCGATTCTATCGGCATATCTCAGCTCTGGTTTGGTTGCAGATGCCCCGGCTGTGATGGAGCCACCAATTACGGCAACCGTAACTTTTTCGCCCTTTTTTGCTTTTGCCAGAACCTTTTGAATGCGCGCGGGGTTGCCGGCATTTACCACAGAGTGTGCGGTTATCCGCTGTTCCATGGCGGCATCGGGAGCGGCGGATTGTGCCTGCAGGGGTAACGAAGCAGCCATGGCGAGCAGTGCGGTGGCAACGGCAAGTGAGAGCGGTTTCATAGGGCAGTTATCCTTCTCAGCGCAGAGGGGGAGTTTCTTCCGATGCGGCACGCGCCGCCAGCAATAGAGTGAGATCATCATCCGTACGGTTAGAAAGTCGAGGCGATTCCAGAAAGCTGCGCAGCTGCTGTTCTGCGGCAGCGGGGCATTCCTGCGCTTCGATAAAGCGTAACAGGGGCGCGAAAAATGGGCCGTGCGGCCGGTAATCGGGCGCATTAAGGGCGATTTCTTGCAGGCCATCCGTAAACAGGGCTGCCCCGGTTATAGTTTGTGAAGTGCTGCCAAACTGAGCGCATTGTATAGCATTGGGGGATACAAGAAAGGTGGTTTCGTTGAGGTATTCGCCATGCGTTGGTGTGGTGAGCGCCATTAGCACAGGCTCTGTGCTGGCATCGCCTGCCAGGCGTACCACGCAGGCACCATCGCCAATTTGAAGCGCGGCAGCAAAGTGAGGCAATAATACGCAGAGGATAAGGGTGCAGGCCAGAGCCCGGGCGGGAACCTCGAGGCTGGCTGCCTCTGCCTCTACGGCCAGCAGTGCCGTTGCAGCGGCCTCTGTAAGCAACCGCTGGCTGTTATCCGGGCACCAGATTCCCGTACTGGCAGCCGCCGCAAGGGAAGCGAGCGCAGTATCTACCGCGATGCGCGCCCCGGTGGCGCTGAGTTCGGCAGAGCCGGCACCATCTGCGGTAACAAGCACGACCGCATCGGGCTGCAGCAATGCAACTGCATGGGCATCCTGACAGGGCATCTCTAAGCGTTTGTGGCTCACCCCTTGAACAGATGCGCCTGCTAACCGCCAGCCATACGCACTTTCAACCATCAGACTGCCGCACCCCTGCCGGCTACACCTCTACCAGCTGCGGCCACCATTTTGGGGCCATGTTCCGTTTCCCAACAGCGTTTTGCTGAGGGAAGCACTTTACCCGGGTTGCAGAGCTGGCTGGTGTTGAACACCGACTTGAGCTTTTGCATGAGCTCCAGATCTTCTGGAGAGAACTGCCACGTGAGGGCCTCCAGCTTTTCGATGCCGATGCCATGCTCGCCGGTAACAGAACCGCCCACATCCACGCATAACTTTAAGATCTCTTCGCCAGCGTGTAGCACATTTTTGATCTGCTCTGCATCCCGCTCATCAAACATCAAGTTGGGGTGCAGATTGCCATCTCCGGCATGAAATACATTGCCCACATCCAGCCCATGGCGCTGTGCAATGGCGCGCACCTCTCGCAGAACCTCTGGCAGGCGCGTTCTGGGGATAACGCCATCGTGCGTTACCATGCTTTTGCCCAGGCGGCCCAGGGCACCGAATGCCTGTTTGCGCGCCTTCCACAGCAGGGCACGTTCCAGTTCGGTAGCGGCCTGGCGCACTTCCCGCGCGCCGTTTTTTTCGGCGATGGCGCGAACGGTTTCGGCCTCTTCCTCCAGGCCAACCTCCAACCCATCTACTTCAATTATAAGCACTGCCTCAGCATCCATAGGGAAGCCCAGATGGAATGCATCTTCACACGCCTTGATTATAAAGGTATCGATTAGCTCAAGAGCGGCGGGTACTGCACCGGATGCAATGATATCCGATACGGTTTGTGTTGCCTGATCCACGGTTTCGAAAACGGCCAGCAGGGTTCTAACAGATTGCGGAAGCGGGGTTAGGCGAATGGTGACCTCTGTTACGATACCCATGGTGCCTTCTGAACCAACAATAATGCCCACCAGATCGTAGCCACAAACATCTTCCACCTTGCCGCCAAGCTTCATAATTTCGCCATCTGGCAGCACCATGGTAACGCCCGTTACATGATTGGTGGTAACGCCATATTTAAGGGTATGGGGTCCGCCGGAGTTTTCGGCAACATTGCCGCCAACGGTGCATGCCCCCTGGCTGGATGGATCGGGAGCGTAGTGCAGCTTATCGTTTTTAACTGCCTTGGTGAGATACACATTAACGCAGCCCGCCTGAGCAACCATGCGGCGGTTGGGGATATCCGCCTCCAGAATTTGATTCATGCGGATAAGCGAAAGGATGACACCGCCTTCTATGGCGGTGGCGCCGCCAGAGAGGCCGGTGCCAGCACCACGCGGTGTAAACGGCACATTTAGCTTGTTGCACAGCCTAACTATTTGTGCCACTTGCCCTGTGGTGGTTGGCAGAACCACGGCATCTGGAAAACGTTTTTCGGGAGCATAAGCATCGCAATCGTAGGCGCGCAGATCTGCTTCAGAAGTGAGTACAGAATCTCTGCCCAGAAGCGCAATCAGTTCACGCTCGAGGGTATCGGCAAAGGGTGTTTTTGGTGGGCGGCTGTGTTGTGAGGACATATTCTGGCACTTTCACCTTTTGAGGGAACAGGAAAAGATGGTTACTTACTGGTTTTGCCTTTGCCCGGGTTGGCCTGAGCAACCCTGTTAAGTGAAGCCGCAAAGGCCAATGCCTGTGGCGAAGGCAGCCATATTGTGAAGGCGCTTACGGCGATGAGCAGCACTATTTCGAGCGCCAGCGCGGGAATTTCGACAGGGCTAACCCGCGCAGTTAAACTGGCTCTGGAAGCTGCATGAAGATTCAGTTTTACTGCCTCCATCACTACCAGGGCTGCAAATGTAAGCAAATGCCGCACGCCATCGCCTACGAATAGCATTCTGTTTGCCTGATATCGCTTGCGGGTAAGAAACTGAATGCCTACACAAAGGAAGCCAGCAAGCTCTATAACAGCATCGCTTTTACCCTGGTACAGTGCCGGAGCGCCACCACTTAGAGCCAGCAGAATGGCGCAGGCGGAACTGCCCAGCCAGAGGGCGATTGCAACGGAATGTATGGTTTCCAGAATCAGCGGCAAAGAGCGTTTCATTGATTTGAATTATAGCAGGTTGAGGGTAAAGATTGAGGATTGTTTACCTATTGCAGGCTAAGACACGTGTTACGTTCCACGTGGAACAAAATGGTCACAAAATTGGCAGAAAAGGGTTCAGGACTGTGCCTCCGTCACAAATCTGTCTCACCTTGGCCGCTACAGTAATTGGTGGCTACGCCAATGGATGCTGAACAACAGAGTGTAGAGCTGTAATAGACATAAGGAGAATTGACTGAGATGCATTTAAGCACCCTGATTGGACGTTTTCAGAAGCGGAAGAGTGCGCTTCTCATCTGTGCGATGCTGCTATCCGGCACATCTGCCGCCAGGCGCGCCACTGCACAAGACCTTTATGTGGCCGACTATGCGGGATCTATATACAAGGTTACTCCCGCTGGCACTTCTACCCTGTTTGCAACTGCCCCGCTTGGGCTGGCTGGCATGGCTCGGGATTCTCACGGCAACATCTTTGTATCGGTGTACAGCAGTAACTCACTTTATAAAATTACCCCGGCGGGTGTATCCACACAGTTTGCCACCGGAATTTTTGGCCCTGAAGAGGTGGCGATAGATAAGCACGATAACATTTATGTTAGCAGTGAATATGGCGGAACGGTAACAAAGATAACCCCTACAGGCACAGTAACCACGCTGGCAAGCGGACTTACCCGGCCAGCTGGCCTGGCGATTGCTGCTAACGGCAACATACTTGTTGGAGAGTACACCTCCGATAGGATTCAGCAGATTACGCCCACAGGCACCGTATCGCTATACGCAAATACTGGCAGTATTGAGCCTGGCACGCTTGCTTTTGATGCCAGCGGCAACCTTTACCTTGGAGACCCGTTTCACAACCAGATTGGAAAGATGGCGCCCGGTGGCGGACCGGCAACGTACTTTGCGAGCACGCCGCAGCCCTACGGCATGGCCTTTAACGCGGCTGGCAATTTGTTTGTTGCTAACTACACCTCCAACGTGATTGATGAGATTACACCAACAGGCGTGGTAACTCCGTTTGTAAGCGGATTGGGCAGCTCCACTCATCTGTTTTTTGCGGCAGAGCCCTCCACGCCAGAGCCGGGCAGTGTGGCGCTTTTTGCATCCTGCGTGGTGATGAGCGCGGGAGTTATAGCCCGCAGGCGCCGAAGAAATGGTAAGTAATTTTCAGGCTAAAACACAATAGCAATTTTGAAGGGAGTGAAGTATGATTGTTAAACCATGCCATCCACTCCCTTAAACTCAACTGATAAGACCAGAACCAGAAAATACAGTTCCTGGAGTGCCGCTTTGCTGCTTGTGCTGGCGCTGCCATCTGTTATATATGCTGGCCCGAACATAATCAGGCACAGGCGAAATGCAGCGTTAATAGCCGCAGTAACTTACAAGAGAGATGCCGACGCCCTGGCCCTGCTGAAGGCTGGCGCGGATGCCAACTTTAGGGAAGAGGATGCCCCCAGTTCCACGGCAGAGCGGCTGCGATTTACGCTGTATGGCCAGCCAGCAGATACGGATAGAAACACGGCACTGATACTGCTGCTGCGGCAAACGGATGTGTATCACAATCCACCAGATCAGGTGCCTTCGCTTGAGCTATTTAGGGAGTTATTGAAGCGTGGTGCCAACCCAAACGGAATGGTAGGTGGCAGCCTGCCAATGGTTGCCGTAGCAAGCAATCTGCCCGACCCGGTGTATTTACAGCTGATGCTGGAACATGGCGGAAACGTGAATGGGGCAGACAAAACAGGAATGACACCCCTGATGGTGGCAGCCATGTGGCATAACGAACCGGCAATTAAGCTGCTAATAGAGCATGGGGCCGATGTTAACCACAGAGATAGGGCCGGTATCACCGCACTGCAGTACCTTACATCTGGTGGGCCAAGATTTAGAAAGCCAGAGCACTTTGAAATGTTATGCGATATGCTGCTGGCGCACGGCGCCAACATTGATACTGCGGATGGCGAAGGCAAAACCCCGCTGATGCGGGCGGCCGAGGATGGCAGCCTTGCAAATATTAAGGCCCTGCTGGCAAGGCATGCGAGAACAGATTTGAAAACTGTAAAAGGGAAAACGGCGCTTGATATGGCCGGAAACATGCGTGGTACGCCAGCCGAAATAAAGGCGATTACTGCGTTGTTAATGGATGCAGCAAACCGGCAGAGGCTGCAGAAATAGAACCCGGGGCCTCTGAAGCGAGGTGGCCCAGCAGGGTTGCCCGGTAGGTTTTTACCATGTAACCGGCACCGATAATTACAATTATAAGCGCGATGATACGCGCTACAACTTTGACCCTGTGACTTACTGAGAACATCTATTAATCCTCAAAACCAGCGGTATACCGCATTATTACGGCCGAACAGGGCCGCTGGTTTTGAATGGAATTGTTGTAACGATTGATACCGATGGCCTGATATAACGGTTACTCCAGGGATAGCGGCCCTGTTTGTTCGATGCCTTCATCCTGAGTTGCCCGTGCCAGAGCCAGGGCTTCTTCGGCGGTAATTGGTCCACTGGCATGCACCATAACCTGCATGGGAACCGGGGGCTGCCAATCCACACCGCACATATAGCGGGTGCCGAGGAGAGCTTTAGCGCCCATGGAACGGTACCAGCCGGTGCGCCACTCTGCAAAGGCCTTGCCCTCTTCACCTTCTACATCCTCCGGCGTTTCAATTTCGTAGAGCAAGGCGCGTGCTTCAAACTCCGTAAACGCGGTATTCAGCACATGGAAATACATGCGCTTGCCGTAGCCACCACCCCGCATATCCGGGTTGACGGCCAGGTACCACAGATATGCGGAGTTGCCCAGATCGCCATCGGCAGAGCCGGCCTCATAAAAAGCAAAGGCCAGCACCTTGCCCTCTACCTCCAGAACCTCCAGCCGAAACTGTTCTGCCTCCCCGGCTTCCTTTTTAGTTAGAAAATCCAGAAAAAAGGAGATAAGCATCTGCTCTGTAAGCGGGAAGCTCTTTTGATAGATATCGAACACCTTCCCCAGAGCAGGATCCTGCCGAGATTTTACTTCTCGGATTTCACCCGGCCCGGCGGGTGCGGTGGTTAGTTGTGTGGTGGTCATTGTTTGTTGCCTTTACTGGCTTTCTGAACTGGGCGGTGGCGGCGGCCAGGCCTTAAATCCGAGCTCCTGTGGCTGCGGGGTACGAACTACGGGCACCATTTGGAGCGCACCTCGCAGAATGATTGGCGGCCTCCAGGAGTGCTCGGCGAGATTGGGATTATGATCCAATCCCGGAAATCGCATCACGGTCTTTTCATAGCCCGCTTTAGCAGAACTGTCGGTATCTTTAGATGCCAGCCCTGTAATCACGGATAGGTAGAGCATTACATCCCGACATACAGGTTCATTATAGACGTCTTCCTTTTGTAATTTTTCAATGAGGGCCACAAGTTTTTCACGCTTCACGTCTACAGATGGCTCTGCCCAGATTTCGACAAGTGCAGCGTTTGCATACATAAAATAGCGATCGCGCTTGTACCCAAAATGGTCACCATCAAAAGCTATCTCACAGTTCCGGAATGCAGCACTGCAGACTTCGGCATGCACTTGAACATCGGCGGCTGGCACATCACGGTAGAAAAAGAGTGCAACTTCAAGTGCATCGATATAACCCTCAATCCAGTCATCGTAGGCGCGTTTGGTGGGTTTGTCCTGTGCACGAACGGTTGGATTTACCATTCCCTCCAGGCCATTTTTCGTTCGCCCCTCTGACAGCAATATGTGTATGCCGTCATCTTCCAACCTATATGCCCTATCAAGGATGGCGGACATCTGTGCCAATTGCCCTAATGCAAGGTAGTAGTACGCTGCATCTATCAGAGCATATGTATATTCCACATAGGAATCTGTTAGATCCCTTGTAGTGTCCAGAAGCTCAGCGAATCTCTCATATTTGGTAAGCATACCATTGGCCTGCCCAGTACCGCAGCCATCCAGTGCGAAAGTGGGGCCTGATGATAAGAACCGTGATCTTGACCAATTGTTTGCTATGTCCAGGCGATCCCGCATCAATCCAACTTCGAAGTCTGGCGGCAATTGTCTGTTATGAGACGCAATATCATTTGCATACTCCTCAAGCATCGTTGCGCTCAGCCGATATGCTGATATAGCTTCGGGTAGATGATCCCATCCGTTCAAGAAACACCCCCAGAAGTTTGCCGCCATCGCGGCAAATGGAGGATCAATTGGCTTAGGGTTAGCGGTTGACACGTTCATTAGCGTCAGCACTTGCTCTGCTTCGCCAGCCAGCCATTCGTTATCCCGAGTTGCTGAACGAATGTACAGTGGATCTTCTTCAGGAACTTCCTTCTCAAATACAAGGACAGCACGTTGGAGCGTACTACGTGAGTAGGTGTCGGCTATCCATCCTTGCATTTCTCTATTGTTCCTTAGCAGGTGTGGGTCGTTTACGAACCGGCCAAGGTGATCGAGAACATTGTTCACCATCTCCCACTGCGTCTGTACCTGAAGCTTCTTGTTGTCTGCATCGAATTCAATTGCTTTGTTTGAAAGGCTAAATCCATAGTAGAGTATTTCAGCGAGCTTGCCCTGATTTATGTACCAACGGGGCTCCTGCCGTATTAGATTATATTTCCACTCGCTTCCGACTTGTTTCCACAACCGGATGCGGAGGAACTGGTGAAGCCGAAGCAGATGTCCACGCTTGTACTGTGCGTTCAGAGTTGCAGAATGGCGCATCAATAGATCAAATGCTGCTTCCGGCTGCCCGGCCTCCATCAAATGCCATGCCTGGTACTCTGGAAGATGCAGACTATCTGCATTTGACTCAAAAAGGTTTGTTGCCCTGAGATGCAGTTCTACAAGCCGTTCGGCTGGCATACCTTTGGTAACAAGCCACTCGTTGTTGGCATCGTAGTAGAACCGGTAGATGCCTCTATCCAGGTCATCAGCGCGGAGTATGTGCCGTGTTTTCAGCTCATTTTTAATAGCGCGCAGGTCCTGCTCATTGAGTTCTGCGTCATACAGTTCACGAACCAGGGCATCCATAGTCGACAACCTACCATGGAGAACTGAATTCGAGAGCGGGACAAACCGAGTATCCACCAATATTGCAGCTATTTCAGCTACTTTTTGAGCTGGGAAACTGATGGACCGAATTTGCTGGCTAAAGAGCATGTCCCTCAACTCCTGTGCGATGTCCTTCCCCTGAGCAGACGCTTCCTGGCAGAGTTTTACGATAGATTGTAAGAACGAGACGGATTCGTCAGCAGTCTTGCCGTCAATGGCATTTTCAATCTGCATTAAGATTAATGGTTCACCAGGAATCAGTTTGCAGAACTCAACCATTGCTGGTTCCGTAGCAAGGGCGGTTTTTACGTTGTGTCTGTCTACAAAGAACTTCTGGATATCCGGGGTTTTGAGGGGCGACAGACCGTCATGTGTAATCCCAAAGTACTCGTCAGAAACCATGAGTAGCCCCCTGAAGAGCCTGGCAATTTCCTCATCTCTAACAGTCGATATAGTCCGCAATGCACTACCGGCAACAGTGAAGGCACCGAGAAAGGATGCCACCGGACTGGCGGTTTCACCGAATGGTATTTTCAGGTCCTGCTGGTACCTGTCCAAGTCATCCAGCACCATATATACAGGTAGGTTGGCATTGCCAAATATATGTGATTGAAGGAAGGTCTTTAGCTCTGACCCACTTGCGAACATTGCCCGTTGTGCGGTGCCTCCAGCGCTATTCTGAATGTCATCAATGATCCGATGAAACTGACCTTCAAGATCATCCGGTATCAGGTTGCCACGGTCAAGCTGGCTTATCAATTGGGTCACAAACGACTCGTCGGATCCACAATTGATCCAGATTACACGGCTGTGTCCGGCAGCTGTTTGCAGGTCGGCAATAATCTGTCGAGCAAAGTATGTTTTGCCACGCCCACCCGGCCCAGTGATCACCAGATGCCTGAGCGGCGGGTTCTTAACGACAAATTGCTTTACCCAGTGTTTACAGTCGTCAGTACTTTGATACCCATTACCTGCGTTTCGAACGATCCCAGCATACGCGGCGCCTGGCATATCTCTTCCGGGGGTCGATGGTTGCCCGATTATGGAATCACCTGAGCCCCGGTGGGTCCGATATGCCCGCAATCCGCACGTTTCTGCAAACATGGCATCGGTTAGCAGAAACTGCAGGAACTTTACGGACTGGTTGCTGGCAAGTACACGTGCTATCTCCTGAGCCGGTCTGCCAGGGTGTCCTGGTGGCAGCTTACCAACGCCCCAATCACTAATTCCTTTGATGACGAGGGCATATAGATTGTTTGCTGCCGGATTGTTGACGAAGTACTGTTGCACACCATAGAGTGCATCGCCTTCCATGTCACCGCCAATTGCGTAAATAGAGCCGTCGGGCCAATTGCCAAGTGTATTATGAAGCAAAGCCCTTGGCTCACTTTCACGAACCACCTCTGGGACAGTTAGCATCGTCCCCATATGTATTTTGCACTTCGTTGTGTGCTCAGCTCGAACTTTTACATCATACAAATAGGCTACGAGGTGAGGATTCGTTGGGGTCTCGGCGGCCCATAGTTCCTTTGCTGTCCATACCCTGTGCTGGTTCAATAGGAAGCGGTGTGTATCCAGAATCCCTGTGGCTACTAACAAATCTCCAAAATTTTGTCCACCATGTGGAACTGGAACGTTATCAGGGTTACCCTCTGCGTGGAGACCAAAGCACATTCCTGGCATCAGCAGGATTTTTAACTCCGGGAAGAGTGTGCGCGCGCTTTCAATAGTAGGCTGAAGGACAGCATTGCCCTGATTTAGCAGGTTAACATGCGCAACAATATGGTCTCCAAGTTTGCCAATCTGAAAGAGGTGTGCTCCCTCATTTGTAACTCCAATTGTGTGAAAGTCCTTTACTTCATCTAACATTGGCGGAGTACCAAGGGCACGTAAAACCGCCTCCTGTTCCGGGGGGGCGGCAGTAATAACAAGAGTCTGTATTGCCAAACGATAGTGATGTCTCAGGTGTGGTTCAACAGGTAGTTGGTATATTGGTTTCACGGCCATCTCCCAGACGATTTGATAGAAAACACTCTGCCATGCGGTGGTTTAGAGCAGGCTGGACATGTGGTGAACCACTAACCCAGATTACGTAACTCTGAGACACTCCAGACGAACATATACAATGCGAATACAGAAGCCATTACCACATCGGCGACAACCAGGTAGGGAAAGCTATCGTGGTTAGTTGGGTAATGTATATAGGGCAGTCTGCACAAGGCCGCCACAGCTGGCACCGTAAAGGCAGCCAGATCAATAAACAATTGTGCGAGCTTGCGGGTTGTTCTTCCAGCGCTTGAGCGCACTGTGGTTTCCCAGCCGAATGCATGTGGGACCCCACACTCCTTGTTCAGCCTTGGTGAGAGTTCATCACGCAGGTAATTTCGGATTTTACTGATGACAATGTCATTATTCAGGTATGCCCATCCGATGATGCTGCTTGTCCATGGCACTACCAGATATGCATAAGCAATCAGTGGGTTGTGGGAATTGGTAATTGCGAAGCCAACTATTGCGCCAACAACTGTAAGGTGGGCCAGCAATAGGTTGTCTCTAAACTGGATCCGCTGAGATTGTTCGTATTTGAGGCGCTCGTACTCTATTCGGTAGATTGAAACAGAAGCATCTATTGAGGCAACAGGTTTGTTCATAGTAACCAATCTAAGGGTTTGACTCTCTGTAATGTTTCAGCGAAGGCCACCAATGGGTAGATGCTCAGGCTATCATAGCACTTCTACCGTTACAAAAAGCGTTACGAAAGCGCATTTTTACCTACTTTTCGGTACAATCTGCTGAATGGCGGAGGGAGCGGTTTGGAACTCAAGATCAACACGAAAAAGGCCCATCAGGTGTCCGTTGCCCGTTAAGGTGTCAACCCATGCGGCATGAAGGCGCATGGGTTGACCAATTAGACATATCTTGATTCAGGCAATGCCAATAAATAAGCGAAGCAAATAGCCTCCAGCGCTAACTACTGAGGGCGATATGCAGCACTAATTACCCGGCTTTGCCTTAATGGCCCAGGCTACAGGTACTCGCCTTAGATTATCTACGGCGGCGGCGCATGTAGAGGCTGGCCCCGCTCATACCAAGGCAGCCAAGCAATGCCCACGTACCTGGCTCAGGGGTGGAGGCGGCCAGGAATTCAATCTCTACCGGGTGGCTGACTGAGATGAAGGTAGATTGGCCGGAACCATCCAGGTGAAATTCCAGAACGCGGTCTCGGAGCTCTTCAGCAACGTACAGCATCTGATCCGGCCCGATGGTTACGCCATGCGGGTTAACCAGGCCAGTTACGATATCTACCCCGGAGGCGCTGCCTGGCGCATAACGGCGGATGAAACCATTAAAATTGCTGCTGACGTAGAGCGCGCCGGTTGCATCGAAATCCAACCCCACAATTCCAGGAACCCCGGATACCACGGTCCGAAGGAATCTTCCATCTAACGAGTACTCCAGTACCGTGCCCGCTGCCTGGCTTGTAACATAGAGATTTCCGCCGTGGATTTTCATATGGTTTGGCGAGCTGATACCACTGGCGAAGATTGTTTGATTGTGGCCGCTGGCATCGTAGCGATAGATAAACCCCGTAGCCTGATCCGAAACATACAGGCGACCATTGGAATCAAACACCAGCCCTGTTGCGCCCCGATTGGTGCCCGGCCCCGCATAGATGGATCCGCCATTGCCATTGGGGTCAAATTTGGTAACTGTTCCTGCAAAAAAACTGCCTACATAGACGTCACGTTGAACATCGAAGACAACATCGTGAGCAGAATTCACAGCGGCAAAGTTTCGTTGAAACACGCCAGATGCGTTGTATTGCACCACCTTTCCTCCGCTGCCATCCGTAAAGCTCCCAAAACTGGTAACGTAGGCCGTTTGTGCTTTCGTAACTCCGGGCGCCAGAAGGCAGCACAGAATTGAGGTGAGAGAGAGGAATGTGGTTGTCTTCAAAGGAGGAATCCTTTCAGGTAATAAGTGTAGCCGCGCTACGATTCAGGGAATTTGGTATTTGCGAAGCCAACATACGTTGCAAACAAATATTAAGCGGAGGTGCGTTATGACATGCGTTATGATTCATAATCAAAGGTACTTTTATATCAATCAACCTTATAACATTTATTATATTGAATTCAAACAGACCCAGGCTATCAATTATCGGAAAGCCGCAGCTTATGATCGGCGATAAGCCGATAGTGCTGCGATCTCGGCATGCATGGAAGGTGCTTGCCTATATGCTACTGAGGCCGGCAAATGCTGGTTCAGATTGGCGGGTATGCAGCCGGGCAGAAGTTGCCAATCTGTTTTTCAGAGATAGCGCAAACTCAGCAAACTCGCTCAGACAGATAGTTTTCCTATTGAAAAACCTGCTTCCTTCCTTCATTTTTGAAGCTGAATCGCTTAGGCTTCAGCTTAACAATAACGCGTTGGAGTCAGACCTGAGTGAACTGTTTCTGATAGACAGAAAACTGAACAGCGATGATAGTTCAGAAACAGTTATGGATCTTCTGGAAAGTGCCAGCACGCTTATTCGCGGCTCATTTCTTGAGGATGTTGTAGACCTGGGAACGGGCGGTTACGACTGGTACCAGAGACACAGGGCCGACGTTGACGGACTCTCTGCCAGCCTGTTAACCAGATACAGCACAGAGCTGGAGAAACGAGGCGACGTGGTGGCGGCATTCAACAGTGCCGCGCGCGTATTGAAGCTGCAGCCAACCAGCCAGAGTGCCAGAGACCGCGTATGGGAGTTAGGCAGCAAGGCCCATATAGTTGTTGAGGCAGATACATTGAACCCAGATGACGATTTTGAGGACCTGCTACCAAAGTTAAACCGGCGTTTAAAACGTGGTTCGAGGATCACATCGAGGGAAAGCGTACTCTTTGGCCGCCTTCTGGAAGAGCGCTTGGAGCACCTTTCGCAAAAAGAGGCACTCAAACTTTATAAGCTGGCTATGTTGCCGGATGAGTTTACGCCAGCGCTGGCACGCGCGCTTTGTGGTGTAACTCATCAACAGTTGTCCAGATTACTCCACCTGAAGCTGGTTGTCCCCACAAATTCTGGATGCACGTTTCATGAACCCGTAAGAAGTGCGATGCGGCGCAAGTTACCGCTTCCCGACCGCCGCAGAACACTGCTCCGCCTGCATGCTATTTGCATTGAGTATGTTAAGATGCCAACTGATATTGCGGAGCAGGGCAGTCTATTCCCGAATAGTAGTGCAGCCGAAGCCACCGTAGTAATGGTTGCCGAAGAGCTTACCAGAGATGCAGGCACCGTGAAAGTTGCCCTGGATATTATTACCGTTGCTGCCTCTTGTGGCTATGGCAAAGCAGTGTACCCGATGCGAAGTTGGGTGTTAAATGTGCTAGGCACTGCAGAGGCACCGGAACTGATCTACCTGGCGGTTTGCTGTATGGGTTTGCTGGAGTTAGGCGTAGACAACTTTGTTGAAGCGGCCGAAATTTGCGAAGAGTGGCTGCCTGCATGTACGGCATTCTCTGTTGAAAAGGAGCTGCAAATATCAGACATACTCACTATTGCATGGCATCGATTGGGAGATACAGAAAGGGCACTTACGTTTAGCGATCGACAGATCACGCTCTGTCGAACACTGAATTTACAGCTTGGGATCGCCTCCGCCCTCCGTTTCAGGGCTGAGATTTTTGGTGCAGCGGGCCGAACGGATGAGATGTTTTCCTGCCTGCAGCAGGCGCTTCAAATCTACGTATGCCAGGATACAAACCTGCTTACGATGGCAGAGTGCCATTACCAGCTGGCGGTGGCCCTACAAAGTGTTGGCCGATACTCTGAGGCGTATTCTTATGCGGAAAAGGCACTTGGTGCTCGCACACAGCTGAACGATATTACCGGTGTTGAGCAATGCCTTCGCGTGTTTGCAGAGATTCGTGCCGAGCTCAACCTGCTTGCCGAGGCCTTAATGCATATAGATCATGCATTGCTATTGTGCGATGCTGTTAAGAAGCCGGCAAACAGAGCTGCAGCGCTTCTCATAAAGAGCACTATCCTTGAAAAACAGGGGTTGCAGGCCGAGGCAATTGATGCTGCACAACAGGCATTGGATTACTGGGTGAGTGTTTCACATCAGCGCTGGATAGGCAAGTGCCGTGCCCGTCTGCACAACCTGGGCCAGCATTAAATTATTCCCGGCGGGCATCTTGCTGCACTTGCATGTTAACTGCGCGTTTACATATTGGCAAAGCAGAGTGGCCCGGAATGTGTTTAATTGATACTGAGGCTGCATCGCTCGCTTCAAGAACTCTCAAACGCCTCCCCACACTCGCTCACAGACACCACGGACGGGTGCCTCAAATAGATATCACGATTACAAACAATACTTTGGACTGTTAGAAATTGATGGACCAGGGCAGGCAAAACGTATCATACTGGAAAATACAGAAATGCGTTTAAATACTGGAAAGATGCGCCCAGGGTCGGTAAAGAAACAGGAGACCCTGCTGCAAAGTGGGTCAATGCAATACCGTACCGGGCAAACTTGTGGCAGCAATAGAACACTAATCATTGGGGTGCGAACTTCAGCAAGGTATCCCGGCTAACCTTGCACATCCTGATTACCTTTCTGGCACGGTGGACGTACGCCAGAAGTACACAGATGCGGGAAAGAGCTGAAACGCAGGCTATTATGACTTCAGATCGGTACGAAATCAGGCTAATGGGGCGCCCATCTGGCAGTTGTTTGGGGGAGCCCATTGTAATGCGCTCAAGGCATACATGGGCTGTTGTTGCCGCCTTACTGGTGCCGAGTGCTAAATGTATTACAGACCCAATACCCCTGAAGCGTTCAGAAATTGCCGAGAGGTTTTGGGGTGGCTTATCTGAAGACCCTGCGAACTGTTTACGGCAAACCATTCACCTGCTCAAGTGAATTTTTGGCAGCGAGAACATCGTTGCACAGCGGCATACACTTGCAATAAAACCTGGCGTGTTTAAGGTGGATGTGTACGATCTTGTTGCTATTCATTCAGAACTGATAGATGGTGTAGATGAAGTAAGGCGTGCCGAACTGCTGGGAACTGCAGACGCCCTGATAACGGGCCCATTTGTTGATGGCTGCATAGATATTAGCGAGCCTGGCCACACCTGGTACTGCAGTGTGCGCCATGCTGTTGAACAGATTGCAGTGGATTTGCTGAAGCAGGTTTGCACTATGCAAATAGAAACTAACGATTTTACTGCTGCGTTTTATACGGCGCGCCGGGTGTTGGCATTTATTCCAACCGATCCCGAAGCACGCACCAGAGTGTGGGAACTGGGGCAAAAGGCCAAGATACTTCACTTAAACGACATCCTAACTGCAGATGAAGATGTAGAAGATGTGATGGAACGCATTGCTTCCAGGCAGCGCAGAGGCATAAAGATAACTGGCCGAGAGCGCAAATTGTTTGATAGCGTGCTGGACGAACGTATTACCGGGCTATCTGTTGCAGACCGCAAGCGGTTGTATCGGCTATCTGTGCTGCCTTACGCATTTTCGCAAGCGCTTGCCTATTCGGTTGGCAATGCTTCCAGATCCGTGCTGGAACGCTTCTATGCTCTCAATCTAATTACGCCCTCTCACACAGATTTCCTGATGCCAGATTTGATTCGGGAATCCGCAAACCACCGTTTGCGCGCGACGCAAAAGCTGGCAGTTCAGCAATCACTTGTTATCAGCTGTATAACATGGCTGGAAGCTGATGCTCCAATCCCTTCAGATGGCACAGGAATGTTTTCATCTCGCAATAGCGCCACAATTGCGCTATCTAACGCGGTTAGCTTTATGCTTACACGGCCATTATCTGAGCGCACCTTTCTGCTTCTGGACTTATGTAGAGCAAAGCAGTATGTGAGTGTTGCTGCCGCAGCAACAGATTTCATCGCTCGCAGCCTAACTGCTGATCAACCGCTGAATCTCAGGCGCTTATCGCTTCAGTGGCTTGCCGCAATGAGCAGAGCTAACCGGAAATTTGAAGAAGCGGCCCGCTTATATGAACAGGCCCTTGAATGTTGCCTGGAGTACGATGCATGCCATAACCCTATTCATAAATGTGGTTGGCAATCTACAGCCAACCTTTACGGCCAGGCGAGTATGGCATGGCACCATGCCGGCGATGCTGATAGAGCACTTTTGTATAACGACAGTGAGTACAACCTTGTTACCGGCTATTCAGACCTGCTTTGGGCTGCAAGCTGCCTCCGGATAAGAAGCGAAATACTATCGGCACTGGGACGTTACTCAGAAATGTTAGAGTGCCTGAACCAGGCAATGAGGATTTACCATAATGCTAAACCTGCAGATCTTACCCTGGCCGAGTGCCACTATTTGCTGGGCACGGCCCTTGTAAAGAAGGAACACTTTGCAGAAGCGTTAAGCTCAATTCAGATTTCGCTTGATATTCGGTTGCAGGCAGCAGATATTTCTGGAATTGGCCAATGCCTTTGCGTTCTTGCTGAAATACGGACCCAGGAAGGGAACCTCGCCGAAGCACAGGCACACGTGCTACACGCTATATCGCTTTATGAAAACAGCGCACGGCATGCTGGCAAAGCGGCGGCACAAATAATCCTTGGTGATATTCACGCAAATCAAGGGCGAACAGAAGCTGCACGCACTGCCTACAATAGCGCTCTCAACTTCTGGCAAACCGAAAACCATGAACGCTGGTGCAGCATATGCCGCTGCAAAATTGCTCGTTTACTACCTGCGTGCTAACGTTTGTGTTGCCTGCCTGCATTACCTGCCATTTTGTATACCTTCTTCTGCAGACCGGCCTGCAGGGTTAGCATGAATCGCAACCCTTTGTGGCGTATATATTCAGCACGCTGGTGAGGCGTTCTGCTCTGTAATACTTAAACCGCTTCACTACAGTGTTGTCACGTTGCGGGCGTGCACACCCCGGGCTGCACCCTGCTTTTTTGCGCATTTTCCAGGAGCATTTGAGGTGAATCAGCAACTACTTAGGGCCAAGATGCGGCAGCACATGGCCGATGAGAAGTACGATCTCGCCATTGAAGACTTTCATCGTTATGCGGAGCACTCCAGCATTGAACAGGTAGATGAAGAAACTGCAGCTCTTGCCTCGGAGGCCATTACTAAACGGCAGCTCAGGCCTGTTCCGCATGTTCAGGTTGCTTCCCCAATGCGCCGTAAGCGCAATGCGCTGCCCGTGGTGTTTGTTTCCACCCTCGTAGCTGGCGGTGCGCTATTTGCAATGCGCTCTTCGCAATCAGTTCACCCCCTTGCACAGCCACATGCCGCTATAGTTACAGAAACAGCCCCCACAGAAGTGGCAAGCACGGCAGCTGCCTCGTTGGATTCTTGCCTCAGCAAGTCGGACAGTCTGTACCAATCTGCCAATTACCAGGAATCAAAGGTGCAGGCCTTGCAGGCTCTGCAGCTTGCAAAAACCGCCAATAACAGGCGGGGCATTGCCACAGCATACGCTTTTCTGGGCCGGAACGAGCATTCCCTTGGCCGGCTGCAAGCCGCTCGAGATGCCTATGTATTGAGCCTGGATATCTACAAGCAGGATGGCATAGAGCTTTCTACAGCCTTTACGCAAGAGATTTTGGGCGGCCTGGATGTTCAACTTGGCAACCTGAAAGAGGCCGAGCAGGAGCTTCAGCAATCTCTTGCAACACGAACAAAACATGCCGATGGCCCCGGCATTATAGAGTGCCAACGAGACCTGGCAGACCTGGCAGAAAAGCAGGGAGAGCTGCAGAAGGCAGAACAGTACCTGGTTACTGCCCGCGCAGGGGCATCCAGGGAGTATAAGCCAGATATGGAAGCCGCCATCGATGGGCAGATGGGCGAGCTTCAGGTTAAAATGGGAAATAGGGGCGAGGCACGCCGCCTGCTGCAATCCAGCCTTACTTACTGGCGTACCAACAAACACCCACACTGGATTGCCGCCACAGAAATGAAACTGAGCCGCCTGGAGATGGCGGAGGGCAACCGTGCAGAATCTGCGAGCCTCGCTGCGGATGCGCTCTCCTACTTTACACGGCTTGGCGATGCGCAGGGCATTGCGGCGGCCACTGCTCTTAGCAAATGAAAGCGTTACGGTTGTGACAAATCTCCATAACTATGCAGCAAAGCCCCTGTTTCGAGACCCCGTTTTTGATGGCGCTGCCGATCCCGTTGTTATCTACAATCGCAAGCGTGGCACGTGGTGGCTGGTTTACACCAATCGCCGGGCCAATGCGCCCGGGCTTGTTGGCGTTTCTTACGTTCATGCAACCCACCTGGGCATTGCAGAATCTACCGATGGCGGCGTTACCTGGCGCTACTATGGCATTATGAACCTGCCCATTGGCGGGCCAGAAGATAGCCACTGGGCACCGGAAATTCTGTTTCACGATGGCCTTTACCATATGTTCTTGAGCTTTGTGCCGGGGATTCATGAAGACTGGGGTGGCACCCGAGAAATGCACCACCTCACCAGCACCGATCTGGAGAACTGGCAGCACCAATCAGAGCTTGCACTCTCCAGCAACCGGGTGATAGATGCCTGTGTTTATCGCCTGCCGGGTGGCACGTGGCGCATGTGGTACAACAACGAGCCAGATAATAAGGCCATAAATTATGCGGATAGCCCGGACCTGTTTACCTGGCAAGATTGTGGCAAAGCCACTGGCGATGTTCCCGGCGAAGGCCCTTATGTGTTTGAATGGCATGGCTACTACTGGATGATTGTAGATATATGGATGGGGCTGGCTGTTTATCGCTCTGCAAATGCAGAGAACTGGCATAGGCAGCCATTTTCTATATTAGAGGAGCCTGGCACCGGGGAAGATGATTGTGTTAAGGGTGGCCATGCCATGGTGCAAGTTAGCGGGGAACGCGCGTACCTGTTCTACTTTACCCACCCCGGCCGCGTGCCACATGCAGGCGATGCCGATTGCTACGACACCCGCCGAAGCAGCATACAGGTTGCCGAATTAGAGTTTGATGGCGCCTGGATAAACTGCGATCGCAACCGGCCCGTGCCCATTGCACTCACGCCTTAATTAGCACTGGCATGCAGAGTAATTGAAAGGGCCCGGCATGCGTTGTGCTGCATGCCAGGCCCCGAAACCGCTGATAACGTGTGTGCCTACTGGCTGAAGAGATATGAGAGCTACAAAGAGATATGGTATCCGTATTTGATCCTATTTTCTCTTTTCATGACGGCCTGGCCGCACATCAACCACCATTTTGCCAAGGTTATCGCCATCAAACAACCCGATGAATGCATCTGGCGCACGCTCAATCCCTAATACAACTGTCTCAGCAACCTTTATGTCCCCATGTCTTACCTGCTCGCCAACCTGGGCAAGAAACTCGGCAGTGCGGTGCAGATGATCGCTAACCAGAAAGCCCTGCATCCTTATTCGGCGGGATATAAAAAGAGACATATTCTCTGGCCCGGGTGTTGACTCTGTGCTGTTGTATCTGGAGATAGCTCCACAGGCTGCAATGCGCCCATGAACGCGCATAGAGTTTATGGCGGCTTCCAGATGATCGCCACCCACATTATCAAAATACACATCTATGCCACCCGGTGCGGCAGCCGCCAGCTGTTTTGCAACCGGCCCAGATTTGTAGTTGAATGCCGCATCAAAACCGAGTTCCTTAGTAAGGTATTGTACTTTTGAATCGGTACCGGCAGACCCAATAACGGTACAACCCTTCAGCTTTGCAAGCTGACCGGCCATGCTGCCTACCGCCCCGGCGGCTCCAGAGATAAAAACCACATCGCCGGAGGCAGCTTCGGCAAGCTGCAGGCCTATCCAGGCCGTCATCCCGGGCATTCCAAGGGCTCCCAGAGCAAGAGACAGGGGCTCCAGAGTGCTATCCACCACCTGTAGATCTGTATCTTTAGCCACAAACATCTCGCGCCAGCCATAAAACGAGAGAACTGCGTTGCCGGGCTGCAGTTTTTCGGATCTACTTTCAATTACAATGCCTACTGCGCCGCCAGTAAGTGTCTGGCCAAGTTCAAAAGGTGCAACGTAGCTGGTTTTGCCGCTCATGCGGCCACGCATGTAGGGATCTACCGAAATAAACTGGTTGCTTACCAGCACCTCCCCGTGCTCCAGGGCACAGATTTCTGACTGCGCCAGTTCAAAGCAGGAGGCATCCGGCACTCCGGTGGGGTAGGCAATCAGGCGAATTTCGCGGCTCATCAGGGGTATAGAGGTCATTATCGAGCATCTCCGGTATGGGTGGTAACTGAGTATTGTAACTGGTTATTTGTAACCATATTTTGCACGCAATTCTATTCAATTCCAAAAGAGCACCCCGTGTGCATCCCGGGGCGCGTTCAGATCGTATAACAAGACGTTACGCCCGCGCATCTGGTTCGGCTGTTTTGTGGCAAGCCAGTTGCCGGGCAAGTTCAAAGCAATTTACTCGGGAGAATTACACAGCATGGCAGCAAAGCGCAAACTCGGCGGCTCAAGTATTGAGGTGGCCCCGCTCATGTTCGGCGGTAATATTTTTGGCTGGACCGTGGATGAGGCCACATCCTTCCAGCTTCTGGATGCCTATGTGGATGCCGGATTTGACTTTATCGATACAGCAGACGTTTATTCCCGATGGAAGCCGGGCAACGAGGGTGGCGAATCTGAGCAGATTATCGGTAACTGGGTGAAGAGCCGGGGCAACCGTGATCAGGTAATTATTGCCACAAAACTCGGTATTGAGATGGGCGAAAACAAGAAGGGCCTCTCTGCACGTTATATTGTGGAGGCTGTAGAGGCATCCTTAACGCGCCTTCAATCCGATTACATCGATCTGTATCAATCTCACCGAGATGATGAAGAAACGCCACTGGAAGAAACCCTGGAAGCCTACTCTAAGCTGATTTCTGCCGGCAAAGTGCGAGTAATTGGGGCATCTAACTACAGCGGTGCGCGCCTGAAAGAGGCTCTGGAAGTAAGTGGCAAAAATGGCTGGCCACGCTACGAAAGCCTGCAGCCACACTACAATATGGCAGATAGGGCAGCTTATGAGGCCGATCTGGAGCCAGTAGTGCTGGAGGCAGGTGTAGGCGTTATTCCATACTTCTCACTGGCGGCGGGTTTCCTTACAGGCAAGTATCGATCAGAAGAAGATCTGGCCAAGAGCCCACGTGGGGCCGGCTGCAAAAAGTACCTTAACGAGCGTGGGCTGGGAATACTGGCAGCACTGGATACGGTTGCCGCAGATCTGAACGCTACTCCGGCCCAGGTAGCCCTCGCCTGGCTTATTGCGCGGCCAAGCATTACAGCACCAATTGCCTCAGCAACCACGCTGGAGCAGTTAAAAGACCTCACTGCATCGGTAAACCTCACACTTTCTGCTGAGTCCATTGCCCTGCTGAATTCAGCAAGCGCCCCCGTGTAAACGAGCACTGCAGACGTAGTTCGGCAGCGAAGCGGTCTCATAATACAAAATGGTGGCCGCCTTCGCCTGCAGTGCTGGCAGGCTACCCAAATGCAATGTGCTTTTTGGTTTGCATTGACGCCCGGCCTCGTGCGTGTTACAATCACGCGCGTAGAAATGGCGAATCCTGGTGCTGAATTTCTGCATCCCCCGAATACATCGGAGCCGTTGAACCCCTATGTCTGAACAATCCTCTTTGCAGCGTGTAACGCGGGCTGTGGTGCCCGCCGCGGGCCTTGGCACGCGCCTGCGCCCCCTTACCTATGCCTTCCCCAAAGAGCTATTGCCTGTGGGCAGAAAGCCGGTTCTGGGCTACGTAATGGAGGAGCTTGCAGGCGCAGGAATTACCGATGTTTTATTCATCGTATCCGATGCCAAGCCACAGATCCGTGGCTACTTTGGAGAGCATTTTCAACCGGAGGCTAGCCTCAGTGAATTGAACTGTTCTTACATTGTTCAAGAAGAGCAAAAGGGGCTGGGGCACGCGATAGCACTTGCGCGGCATTGGTGTGGCAACGAGGCATTTGCGGTTGCCTTCGGCGATTGTATAGTGGATACCACACGTGAAACAACCCCGCTTCAGCGCATGGTGCAGGCACATGTATACGGCAAAAGCTCTGCCACCACACTGGTAGAAACAGTACCGTTAGAGCGAGTTTCTCGGTATGGAATAGTTGCCCCGGAGCCAGGTGCCAATCTGGAGAGTGGCGATGCTATAAAACTTGCCGATATCGTGGAAAAGCCTTCGCCAGAGGCAGCGCCCAGCCGAATGGCTGTGGCGGCACGCTGGGTTTTGAACGCTTCTATCTTTGAATATCTCAACCGGGGTGCTCTGGATGAACGGGGTGAGATTAACCTTACCGATGCTGTGCGCATGCAGATGCGAGATGGTGGCCTTGCATGGGCTGCACCACTGCTTGCCGGGGAGGCACGCAGAGACATCGGCAATTTCGGTTCATTTTTTAGTGCCTTTATCCGCGCAGCGGTGTCAGACCCGGAATATGGGGACCTCGCTGCGAGTGCAGCGCGTGAAGCTTTAAGCTCAAAGGCCTGAAACGGCGTTCCGCCAAATAGATATACTCCTGCGCGAGGACTACTCCACGGGGTATATTAACCAGACGTTTTGGGTATAGTATAGTCGGTGCGCCATTGTGCGACTCGCTCAGAAATGCGTGCCGGTTGAAGTGCCCTTTGTTTCAGGGCAGGAGGTTCGGTTGATAGTTCCATTGGCGGACTTGCGGGCGCAGTATCGCAGCCTGAAAGACGAGATTGATGCCGCAACAGTTGCCGTTATTGAAAGCTCATGCTTCATTGATGGCCATAATGTGGATTCTCTCGAAGTTCAGATAGCAACTGCATGCGGCGCGAGCCATGGAATTGCGGTAGCCTCCGGTACCGATGCCCTTGTACTCTCGCTTGTAGCGTGCGGAATTAGCAGGGGCGATGAGGTTATTACCACTCCCTTCACATTTGGGGCTACCACGGAGGCCATAGCGCTTGTGGGTGCTGTACCTGTGTATGTAGATGTTGACGGATGCACGTTTAACCTCAACACAGCTCAAATTGAGAGCAAGATCACTGGAAAAACTCGTGCACTGCTCCCGGTGGATCTGTTTGGGCAGATGACAGATCGCAAGATACTTGCCGATATTGCCGCCAGGCATAACCTGCGCCTGATTAACGACTCTGCACAGGCCATTGGTGCGCTGCAAAATAGCGAGAAGATAGCGCATACCGGCGATACCACCACACTTTCGTTTTATCCAACCAAGAATTTGGGCGCTTATGGCGATGGCGGCATGGTGCTTACCAACAATGAAGAGGTTGCTGGCATGCTTACCACCTTACGTGGGCATGGCCAAACAGCCTATGGCTACCACGAATACATAGGCTATTGCAGCCGATTGGATTCTCTGCAGGCCGCCATTCTTAAGGTGAAACTAAATCACCTTGCAGATTGGAATGAAAAACGCCGCAAGAATGCAGATGCGTACAATGCCCTGCTTGCTGAAACCGCCCGTAACAAAACAGAGCTTCAACTGCCACGGCAAGAGCCCGGAAACTACCATGTGTACCATCAGTACACCATTCGGCATCCACGCCGCAGTGAGATGCAGGCCTTCCTGAAGCATAACGGCATAGATACCAAAATCTTCTACCCGCTCCCCATGCACCTCCAGAATGCGTATGCCTACCTGAATTACCATGCCGGAGATTTCCCAATTGCTGAGCAGGTAGCAAACGAAGTGCTCTCCCTCCCTATTCATCCGGAACTTACCGAATCGCAGATTGAATACGTGGCGGAAAAAGTACGGGAGTTTTGCAATCAATAGAAGGCTGCGTTTTTTACGGCATTTCAAAACACAGTATCTCAACATGCAGTAAATAGATCCGGCACAAAAATTGCCTGGATCTTAATATTGGGTGAAGGTAATTCCTGAAGCCCACCTGGTACCCTGAAGCAGAATAAACCGGTATGGAACACGATGCCGCCGGTTTAAGGAGCAGACCCATGAGAGCCATGATACTTGCTGCGGGCGTTGGTTCCCGGCTGGATCCCCTCACCAGAAACGTGCCTAAACCTCTGGTACCCATTATCAACCGTCCCGTTATGGAGTATCTAATCGAGCTCCTGAAGAAACACGGTTTTGATGAGATAATGGTGAACCTGCACTACCTGGGTGAACACATTGAAAATTACTTTGGAGATGGATCTCGCTGGGGCGTAAAGCTGCACTGGTCTCACGAGGACAAACTGTGGGGCGATGCGGGCAGCCTGAAGCGGGTTGAGGAGTTCTTTAAGGACGAGACATTCCTTGTTATCGGGGGAGATGACCTCACCGATATGAACCTCTCTCACCTGCTGAAAACTCACAAAGAGAAGAAGGCTCTGGCCACCATTGCGCTGTCGCTGGTAGACGACCCGAGCGAATATGGTATTGTGCTTATGAACGAAGATGGCCGCATCACCCGGTTCCTTGAAAAGCCCAAGGGTGAGGTTATCTTCTCCAACACTGCCAACACTGGCGTTTACTTATTTGAGCCAGAAATCTTTGAGCTTATCCCTCATGGCGTGTTCTACCTCTTTGGCAAGCAGGTGTTTCCGCTACTTCTGGAGCAGCACTGCCCAATTTACGGCCACCTTACCGCGGCGTACTGGAAGGACGTGGGCAATCTTAAGATCTACCAGCAGACCCACAAAGACGTTCTGGAAGGGCTTGTTGACACCGATTTGCCCCTTACAGAGGTGAGCAAAGGTGTGTGGGTTGGGCAAAACGTTACAATTGATGAAACCGCAGAGGTAACTGCACCCGTCGCTATAGGCAGTAATGTTACCATTGGTGCGCGCGCAAAGGTACTTGGGCACTCTGTAATTGGCAACAATTGTGCTGTGGAAGAGGATGCTGTTATTCAGGATAGCATTCTGTGGGATGGCGCTGTTGTAAGGCAGGGTACCCACCTGGAGCGCTGTGTAGTGGGCAAAGACTGCCGCGTTCACACGGATGCGGCTATTTTCGACGGGATCATCGTCAACCCGCAGCGGCCGGAAACCCCGGTTTCTGCGTAGGTCACGAAACGCGAATTTCGGCTCGCGTCTGCCGTGGACGGTGAAATGTAATCAATTCGCCGATATGCGGGAGACACATAGTTGAACCAGAGAGCCCTGAAGAGCGGTTTTGCTGTAAAATTGCGCGCGGCGCTTGCCGTGGGCATTGTGTGCGCTATTGCGTGTGGCGGATGCCGAAGCGATGAACAAAACGCTTCGAGCACCGCCACACGTTTTGTTACCGCCCTGGAACACAAGGACGCTAACGAAATTAAATCCCTGTTAACGCAGGAGGGCCAGGCCAAGTGGACAGGCGACATCGCCAAGGATAGCGAGAAGAGCGACAAAAAAGATGACGTCATTACAATCAAACAGATCATTGTTAAAGATCAGATAGCTACCGCATTGGCCTCCATTCAATCCGGAAGTGAAAAAGCAAACGACATCGATATTGATATGAAGCGTGAGAACGGAGAGTGGAAGGTAAATGCCATGTCGTTCCCGGGCAATGGGATGTCTGTAAAGTACGATTTTGAGCATCCAGAGGCGTTTCTGGGCGATGTAATGCGTTCCGTTGGGCAGGCGCTTGGCGAAGGCTTTAAACAGATTGGAAAAGGCCTTCAGTCTATGGCAGAGGGCTTTGCAAACGGCCTTAAAGATGGCACTTCAGCTGGCAAGGCATCTAAGTAGGTCTTCTGTATATTTTAGTGTATATTAGTCTACTATTATGAGAATAATCTCTTACAATACTCGCGGCAGCCTCGGCATGGATGATAAGCGAAATACCCTGCGCGTATCAGAAACCCTGAGGCCGCTGTGTGCCGACGTAATTTGCTTTCAGGAAATTCACAGTCGTCTTCCATGGAGTGGCAAAGAAGATCAGCCAGATGTACTCTCCCGCCAACTTGGCCGCAGGTTCTACTTTCACAACTGCGTGCAGTTTGGCTTTGGGCAGTATGGTATAGGCATTGCCACACGCCTTCCTGTAGAAGAGGTTCACCACCATCCGTTGCCGGGTGGAAAAGAGGCCAGAGGTGCGCTTGAACTGCGGTTACGGAACTGTGCAGAAATTGGTAAAGTATCGATATTCTGCACGCACTGGGGCCTATCAGAGGAAGAACGGGGACTTCAGGCAGAAGCACTTGCAGAACAGATACGGCTTGGGCCACATCCGGTGATAATTTGCGGTGATTTCAATGAAGGACCAGAGGGGGCTGCAGTTACAAAACTGCGTACGCTGGCAAAACTGCAAGACTGTGCCATCACCCCGGAGCCAACCTATCCTGCCGATAACCCGAATGTTCGTATTGATTATATTTTGTGTTCTGAAGCATTGATCTGCAGGCAGTATGAAACCGTGTATAGCCTCGCCTCCGATCACCTGCCCATAGTTGCCGATATCGAGACAAAGTAATGCCCTGTGTTTCACGTGAAACACAGGGCGTAATTGGTTGAACTAATCTGGCAGCAAAACTTCAAATATTCGCTCCAGATCTTCACTGGAATAGAACTCTATCTCCAGCTTACCCGCATCTCCGGTGGACCGTTTTAGAGTAACGCGGGTCTTTAGGAACTCCTGAAGCTGGCCCACAAGATAGTTTTCATTAGGATCCCCACCTGGTGCAGACCACTCATTCGCGGGAGCCTCATGGACAGGAGCCGATTTTCCCTTTTCAACGGATGGAATGCCACCGCGTATTTCCCGGGCGAGCTTCTCTGTATCTCTAACTGAGAGCCCCTTCTTAAGCACTGCCTCCCATGCTTGCCGAATAACGGCCGCATCGCGCAATCCCTTCAGCGCGCGTGCATGGCCTTCAGTAATCTCCCCTACTTCCAGGCTATCCTGCACTTCTACCGGCAAATCCAACAGGCCCATTGTATTGGTAACCGCAGTACGGCTTTTGCCTATGCGCTTCGCAATGGCATCCTGCGTCATACCAAACTCATCGGCCATGCGCTGGTAGGCCCGCGCGGCCTCCATGGGGCCAATATCTTCCCGCTGTAGGTTCTCTACAATGGCAATTTCCAGCTGCTGCGTGCTGCTGCACTCCTTTACCAGGGCGGGAATGGCAGTTAGGCCAGCTTGCGTTGCTGCGCGAAACCGCCGCTCTCCAGCGAGGAGTTCGTACCTATCGTGGCCAATTCGGCGCACAAGCACTGGTTGAAGCACACCGTGCTCCCTAATGGAAGCAGAAAGCTCCTCTAGCTTGAGTGGATCAAACAGTGTGCGGGGCTGCAGAGGGTTTGCTACGATCTGGCTAAGTTGAAGCTCACGCACTTGAGCTTCGGGTTCTCCATCAGCCATTGTGTTAGAGATGAGGGAGGCCAGGCCTCTACCGAGTCCGCGTTTTTCCATATTCAATCACCTCTCTGGCTAATTCGTTGTATGCTTTTGCCCCGGTAGAGCGCGCTGAGTAGAGAGCAATTGGCAGTCCATGGCTTGGCGCCTCCGAAAGCCGCACATTTCGAGGCACAACTGTTTTTGAAACCGTTTTACCGAAATATCCGCGCACTTCTTCCACTACCTGGTTTGCAAGGCGGATACGGTTATCATGCATGGTCATGATCACTGTAGCGATCTCAAGGGTTGGGTTGAGCTGCCGTTTTACAAGATCAATGGTCTTAACCAGCTGACTGATCCCCTCCAGGGCGTAATACTCGGTTTGAATTGGGATTATGAGGGCGTCAGATGCGACCAGGGCATTGAGAGTAAGCAGACCAAGCGAGGGGGGTGCATCGATTAGGATAACATCATAATCTGTAGCCACAGGCTGCAGAAGACGTTTTAGATACCCTTCCCGGGCTATCCGCGGCATTAGTTCAACTTCTGCCCCTGCCAGGTCTATAGTGGAAGGCAGCACAAACAAACCTTTGACTTGAGTGGGCAACACAGCATCTGCCACGGTGCATGATTCTATCAATACGTCATAGGTAGATACCTTCAGCACGGAGCGATCGATACCGAGCCCGCTACTGGCATTTCCCTGGGGATCAAGATCTACAACCAGAACACGCTGCCCGGCAAGAGCCAGAAAGGCAGAAAGGTTGACAACTGTCGTAGTTTTCCCTACCCCTCCCTTCTGGTTAACTACCGCATACACAATACTCATGGGTACAATCTCTCCTGTGGGCTTCTTGTGTTGCCGAATTAAGGCAGAGCACATGTTTCGTTTGTTTCACGTGAAACAGATTGCCCTCTGCATCGTTCAAATCATACTATCGCGGCTAGCCACCACTCCATGAAATGGGAATACTGGCTAAGTACAATGGCTTCCAGGGTTGCGCCCTGAGCGGAAAATCGATTGCGTTTGTTCAGCACGGGAAAGGATACGCTCGTGAATGCCGCAGGTATTACGCCGGAACAATCCAGAGCTATCAACAGCCTCAGCCCCAACATCTGCGTTTCAGCAGCCGCAGGCTCCGGCAAAACGGGGGTCCTTGCCCGGCGATACGCTAAAATTATAGCAGAGAGTCTTACCGGAACGCAGAAAATCTCAGAAGCGGCGTCCAGGATTCTCGTTATAACGTTTACAGACCGCGCTGCGCGTGAAATGCAGCTTAGAATAGCGGCAGAACTACATAAAGAAAACCTGATAGATCATAGTAACGACCTTGCACATGCATACATATCCACAATCCATAGTTTCTGCGCGCGGATCTTGCGCGAAAACCCATTTGAATCCGGCCTGCATCCGGGTTTCAAGATTCTTACCGACACTGAGGCTGCACGGCTAATCCGGTCTTGCGCCCTTTCCGCTCTGGATGAGGCGTTGTTTGCACCGGCTCAACACCCCGAAATACACGCCCTAATCTGTGCGGCAATGACCACGCCATTTACCTCCGAATCAGACAACCTTGTGCCGGC
This sequence comes from uncultured Chthonomonas sp., assembly GCA_903859705.1. Classification (GTDB taxonomy): domain Bacteria; phylum Armatimonadota; class Chthonomonadetes; order Chthonomonadales; family Chthonomonadaceae; genus CAIXIX01. Next base: position 8,198 of record CAIONQ010000133.1, on the reverse strand, counting down.
GAAGCTGGCCCATGAAGCTGAAAAAATTCTACGGAACGTGCGGGGGCGTGGACTCTCACTCACTGAGATTGGCAGGCTTGCGCAAAATCGAGATCCTGCCAGTCTTCCCATATTTGCAGACGCCCCTGATCAAGCGCTGACTCAACTAGTTAACGCGGCCTCAGCAGAGGGCCTGGAGAGCCTGTACATGGCCGCGACCTGTGCAAGGGATGCTGTAGTTCGGCCCCCAGTGGTAAATGCGCCAACAAGTGGCCTCTCAGAGGCTCTCCGGCTGCTTCAGCAGCCCGGAATCATGCCACACGGGTTGAACAAATCAGAAGCAGATAGAAGTGCCAATTATCGCGTACGCAATATCCAAAACCTATTACATAACACCTGTACAGTACTTGCCTCAGCAGAACATACCTACAGGATTGAAAGAGAATCAGCTGAGGCAATTCGGGCCATCTTGATGCTTGCCTACAGGATTGATAAGGACTATAGCGCACTTAAACAAGATACAGGCGCTCTCGATATTGAGGATCTACAGATCCGCTGCGCAGGTATGCTTGATCGTAACCCCGGAGTTTGCTCCCGATATCGCAGCCAGTTTCGGCACATTCTGGTAGATGAGTTTCAAGATACCGATCCACTCCAGGCGCGCATTCTACAACTTCTACATCCTGAAATAACGGAAACGCCTGATAATCACCAATACAGTGATACATGTGTATCACAGAATTCGATCTTTGTTGTTGGGGACGTACGCCAGAGCATCTACTCCTTTCGAGGAGCGGACCCTGCCATTTTTCAAAACCTACACTCCCGCTTCCAGGCTGCACCCAACAAATCTGAATACGATCATATATCACTCACACACAATTTCCGTTCAAGGCCAGAGATTCTAACACTGGTAGGCGCCGTGTTTGATAACACATCAACGCATGCATTGCCAGCAAAGGCGGAGATGACGGCCGGGCAGCCCTATCTTCCGGTGTGCGGGCCACGTGTAGAGTTTCTGGTATCGCACGATCTGGCACGCCAGCAGTATGCTGCCTCTGAAGCTTCAGCGCTTGCCTCGCATCTGCTCGCACTTGTAAATTCAGATGCGATCACAATTTCGGGATGCAATGATGTACGGCAAGGGCAACCTGTTACCTGGAGCGATGTAATGGTGCTGTTTCGCAGCCATGCAGATATTCAGCCCTGGGTAAAGGCCTTTGAAAGCGCTGGCATCCCGGTAAGTACCTCTAGCGCCGATCGCCAATTACTGCACTGCACTGAGATTTGTGATCTGCTAGATTTCCTTACCATAGTTCTACACCCGCATGACGATATTGCACTGCTAACCGTCTTAAGAAGTCCGTTTGTTGGAATCACACTCCCCTCAGTGTGCGAATTGCTGCGGCGAGCGAACCGAAAACAGGGAGAAATCTATCCAGCGCTCATTTCCTGTCTCCATGATAAATCACTCACGCCTTCAGATCTCACGGCCTCTCAGGGCATCCTGGAGGCTCTGCATCTGGCGCAGTATGATTGTGCATTTCTCTCACCTTCAGAGCTTCTTGAGCGTGTGCTCAGAGTTACGGGATATGAACAGAAGCTCCGGACACAACCTGACGGCGACGCGGCAGCAGAAAATGTTCGTAGATTTGTGCAGTTTGTTGTTTCAGAGTATTCTGAGGATTACGATATTTCGGAAGTACTGAAGAAGTTACGCGAACTTCAGACGCTGGAGATGAGGGAAATAGGAGAGCCGCAGAGTGAGCAGGCAGGCGGAGTGCGCTTTCTAACTATCCATGCGGCAAAGGGGCTGGAGGCACCCGTGGTGGCGCTGGCGGATCTTTCCCGCAGCCTCCTGGCACGTGATGCCGATCTGTTTGCCACAGACCTGAGCACCTTAAAAATTGGTTCGCGCATAACTGGCAAACCAGATACTACGTACGCAACCCTGCTTGATCAGCATCTCGAAAGGGATGCTGAGGAGATGAAAAGGCTGCTATATGTGGCTCTTACACGTGCACGCGAGCACCTGATTCTCTGCGGTAATATTGGCAGAAACCGTGGATTTAACTGGGCAGATATGATATTTTCTGCCCTCGATATCACCCAGAACACTCCGGATGGTCAAGTTAGCCTCTTGAATGGCAACCTGATGGCTGCTCTGCACCGGCATGGCGCACCATCTCCCTAATGCCTTCGAGAGAAGCTATCTCGTGGGGCAGCCAGTGCCGAAACTATCAAACCGAAGCCCACTATAAAGTTGGAGGCCGCCCATGGAAGGAGCTCTGCGATGCCTATTGTAGAGCTAAAGGGGGCAGTACCTCGCATAATCACCCATCCAAAATGCGCCATCAGGCCAGCAGACATCCAGCCGAGGAGCCGGCGTTCGTTGCCGTTGGCGCCCATGGTAAGCAGGGCAGCTGGAACCAAAACACTGTGACCAACCAGATTCCAGAGCGAACCAGCACCTGCATACCCGGCAACCCAATCCGGAAATAGTAGCCCAAATGCCACCGAGGCGGCACACCAGAATGGGGAGCCACCTGGAGCATAAGAGCTCTTCTTAGTAGCCCGGCCAAGCAGGCCAGCAAATAAAAACAAGCCCGCAACCATCCAGAAGCGAGATACGGCATCGCCATAGCTGCGGCCAGCCAGCCGCACTGCATCACTCACATTCAGGATTCCCGCACCATACTTCTTCACAGGGCCCTTGCTGCGTGCTGATTTTAGCAGCACAGCGCGCACATCTTCGGGGCGATGAATTCCGCGAGAATACACCATGGCAGCAGCAGCAGCAACATGCGGTGAGGCCATGGAAGTGCCCTGAAACGCGTAGTACCCGTCTACAAGCGCGCCATTGTCATCTGGCAGCACAGTGTTCTGCAGTATGCCTCCGCTTTCGCCTCCGGCATTTTTGTCTCCACCCGGCGCAGAAATGGCCACCTGCTTACCCCAGGATGAGAAGTAGCTTAGCTCTCCGCCGGGGCCAACCGATGAAACCGCGATGCACTCCTTAAACGCTGCCGGGTAACCAACGCCCTCTTTGCCGGAGTTGCCGGCTGCGCACACAATGGTAACGCCCTTTTGATACGCATATCGGCAAGCAGAGCCAATAAGCGAATCTGGAAACGGCGAACCAAGGCTCATATTAATGACATTTGCGCCATGATCTGCGGCCCACCGAATGGCCTCAGCAATATCCCTAGACGACCCAGACCCATAACCGGTAAGCACCTTCAGGGGCATGATCTTAGACTCAAATGCTAAGCCTGCCACCCCTTCGCCATTATCGGTAGATTCGGATATTGTGCCAGCAACATGTGTGCCGTGCCCATTGTCGTCATATGGCACAGCATTGCGGTGTACAAAATCGTAGCCGGGTACAAACTGAGTGCTGCCAAAATCGCGGCTTTGTTTCCCCTGGTCGGTATCTTTGTAAGCAACACCGGTATCAATTACAGCAACAACAGTTCCCTTACCGTGCGTTTGCTCCCAGGCACCTTCGGCATCAATCAGCTGGAAATTCCACTGTTCGCCATAGCGGGGGTCGTTAGGTTTCCACTTAGAACCCGTGGCACTACGTGCCGGCATCGGTGGCGCCTCTGCAACTGCACGCTGCATTTCGCCCTGTGGAACCCTGTAGATATGGGTTACATCGGCAGCCTCTACGCGTGGGTCGGAACGCAACCGTGCCAAAATCTGTGAAATGCTGGCTCCGGCGCCCGAGGTAACAACTCCATCGGCTACTTCCGTTCCAGAGCGGGAAAGCGGGCTGTTCCACTGCAATGCAATGCCCGTAAGCCGACTCAGCGCGGAGAGCTCTGCATCGCCAGAGCCAGCCTTGAGCTGAATGCTAATTTCGCCAGGAATAACCCAATCTGCCTCGTTCACTCCTTGAGGCAGCGGATTTGATGCTGGCCCAGTAGCGGAAAACGAAGAAAAGAGTATGGGAAGGGCACCCAGAAGCAGCACAATGGCTCCGGCCCTGCGCAAACCTGCGGTATTTCGGTTGTTCTGCTCGCTCATGCTCTGGTGCCCTACCTGTATTTTATCCGAGTTCTGTTGCCCAATCCGGGTGCTTGCGAAGGATATAATCGTACCTGTCGATAGTACGCCCAGTCATCTCATTAAACAGTGGAGTACCGCCTGTATACATTGTGCCGGGCGGATCCCCATACTCATTCAACCCAGATCGCCGGATCTTCTCATCGATCTTCTTCTTTTGTTCTTCGGTGAGATTCGCCATCCGTTCCTCCTCTGAGATACCTAACCAGCTTCCTGGCTTTGCCGATACTGATGTTATGCAGACGATGAACAGGCACGACTCGTTTCACGTGTGACACTGTGGCAGCTATTTTGCTGGTTTTGGTCCCGATTTCTGGGCACCAGAGTTCGATTTCGGCGTATCTTCGTCGTCCTCTTTGTCTGCCGGGAATTCAAATTTAATGTGCGTACCCTTGATAGTTTCTTCCCCCTCTTTGGTGCCGATGATCACATCGTCCGGGGTATCCATTGTTTGCTTCTTGCTATCTGTATAATGCACGGGCTTAAACAGGCGAAGGACATCCTTCTTGCCATCATGCTCAGCATGATCGCAGGTAAGCGTTCGCTCCACCGGCTTGCCATCTTTATCTTCAAAATTCTGTTTGAAAATCACATGCACTGTAAGCGTAGATATCTTGCCCGCAGACTGGTACACAAGTTTATCACAAACGGCTGTGCCACCATGCTTGCGGTCTTCACTAACATCCTGGCTCTGCGGTTTCTCCGTGGCTACAGGTGGCGTTTTACCACCCGGTACCGGCGCTGGCACGGTAGCACCCGGCGCTGCAGGTTGTGGCTTTGCTTTCTCAGGTTTCAGCACCAGAATAACATGCCCAACCAGGGTAACAGTTCGCTCTTTTTTACCCTTATCTACATGGTCAATAATTGCGGTATCTGCCGTAATGTGATACCGATCATCATCCAGCACAATAGGGCTTTCTGTTGTAACAGTATCCTTATTCTTATCCCACACAGCGGCGGTACCACGCACCACCATGTCGGCTCGTGTGTATACCCAATCGCGAATATTGTAAATCCCGGTACGTTCAGAACCCGTGTAATCCTCTACAGCCAACCCGTCCTTTTTCTCTTCTTTGGTAATGATTACCGGCGCAACGGGTGGCTTTGAGGGCCCTGCAGCAGTTGGAGCCTGCGCAAAAGATGCTCGTATTGCCAGCCCACCTGTGGCGACGACGCAGATGAATGCGGCAACAATCAAACGATGCAAATCTGTTCTTAATTCAGCCATTTCTTATCCAATCCTGTTACGCTATGGCCTGCGTGGGATGGCCGCCGGAGTTACCGTGCCGGGCAGGGAGGGCAAATCTTCAGAATCTCGGCTCAATTCCACCCAGAAGCCCGTGGCTTTGCTGGTTTCATTCTTAAGGTCGAGAGTAAGCATCGCCGCACTAAATGCGCTGCCGTTAAGCGTTCCGGAGCACCTATCCGGAATACGTATCACGTTTTCGTGCAGTGCCCAGAATGTTCGCTCCGATTGTACCGTTCCGCTCTTGAACACAAGGCGCACGCCGTTCAGAAGCTCCACCGTATGGTCTTCCAGGGCGTAGCGCAACCTGTTCGCATTTATTGATACGTCTTTTCGAGACAGGAGTGCGCCTGCATCACATTCCAGTCTCTGTTCCTCTTTGTGGTTGCTTATTCCTGTTATCCCCAGGATGGTGAGGCGTTCGGTCTTCAGCTCATCCCCATCGCGCGTGCGTATTGCCACACCGCCTTCAAGCTGGAGTTGCCAGCGGCATGTGTAGTTTGCCGCGAGATCCGGAGGCAGGGGGTGCGTGGAGCCAACAAAGTAGTGCCCGGTTTGTGCCTTAAAAGTTAACAGGGGAGTGTCTTTACCAGGCTTTGCATGCCCGGCAGTATCGGTGGTTTGTGCGGTTATGGGCAGCAGGCCATCGTTCCCATTTGGGTCGGAAGGAAACAGAAGTCCATCTGTAATGCTGGTAATGAGTGCGCTCTGAATTGTTGCTGCGGAGCTGTACTGCGAGTGGGTGATATCCACACTTTTTGCCTTGAGGCTCCATGCTCTGCGTTGCCCGGAGTAGGCAACAAACGGCACATTCTCAAGGTGAATGCCAGCATGCACACCAGCGGTGTTAAACATGTTGCCGGGGCTGTGTATGGGTTCTGCAAAGTGGTATGCCACAGCCAGCGTGCAAACAACTGCAGCGGAGACAATCCACGGCCTGGCCCGTGTAGCGGCAACGGATTGTAAGAACGGGGGAGGCATGGTGAGGGTACTACAAATAAGAACCGCGAAGCGCAACTCTACGCTTCGCGGTTCAGGATTGCACTAAGAGGCGGGGCATCCACCCACCGGCGGCGGGGGTGGAGGATTGGAGCCACCGATATACATATCGATCTCCGTGAACGGAGAGTTGGCTCCTGCGACGAGGCTGGGCAGGGGAAGTGTGCACGCAACCAGATCGTAAAGCTTGGTGTTGTAGTTAGCGTAGTTGTAGTACGCAACCGGGTCCGGGCTGGCCACTGTAAGCGTTGTGGAGTTCAGCGGTACATTCGTAATAACGAAGGTTCCAGTAGCATCGGTTACTGCCGTGCGTGTGGTACCTGTTACAGTAACGTGCGCGCCAGCAATCGGCCCGTGGGAGGGAGAGGTGTCTTTAACCACACCGGTAATTGTGGCCAGCGTAGAGTTTCCGCCATTTCCGCCGTTGTTACCGCCGTTATTGTTGGAACTGCTGCCGCCACCGCCTCCACCGCACCCTGCCAACGACAGGGCAGCGACCATCAACATACCAAGAAGGATGGATAGCTGTACCCGGGGGGAGTTCGAGAACACCCTGTTCCTCATGAAATATTCCTACCTTCCAGAATGTGCCCTCTATTCAGGACACGGGATAGTTCCAGTTTTCACCCACTGACCGGGCCGCCAGCCAACAGATTGATGCCGACAGACAGCCTTACTCAGCGCACGATTTACGTGAACGCGCAGTATAGACATGCACATTCACACCGCCAGACGCCGGAGGGGGTAGCCGGAACGCAACACGTGGGGGCATTCGTGGCTATTATACACACTCTGCATCCAACGCGCAAGTACCCTGCAGCGGTTTTTTTATGTGCTTGCACGCTCAATTTTCGGCGGTTAACGGTTAAGAATACAGCGTTTTTTGGGCAATGCCCGGCCCGCCGTTGCTAATTTGGATTTACGATGCTTGCGTCAAACCCTGCATCGGTAAGTTTCTGTACGGCATCTTCCGCCTTCTGGCGATCCTTGTGGGAGCTGTGCTGAACGCGATACAGAGTACGATCGCTCCTTGTAATCACCCGAATCGTCGTTTTAAATCCTTTATCTGAAGCAGCTTCTACTACTTCTTCCGCCTTGCCGCGTGTAGAATACACGCCCAACTGCACGCGGTACACTCCGGATTTGGGCACGGCAGTTGCATCGGGCACAGTGCTAGGAGAATCTGGTGAGCCGGGTGCCTGTATTTCGCTACCGCCTGGAGTAGTGCGGCTACGCCCAACAGGGTTATCTGCTGCATTGGCATCTCGCCCTGGCGCAGGGTCTACAGTTCCAGGGGTTTGCCCATCCTCTTCAGGCAACAGCTTAGGGCCATCTTTTTGCCTCTCTGTATCCTTTAGTGGCTTCTTAATCTTTGGTGTATCGTCTGTATTGCCAGTTACATTTTCATTCTTTGCGGTTTGCGTTTCATTGGTGTGCTTCTTAGTACCTACATCAGTGCCGGCGGCTACAGGGGCATCCTGCGGCTTTTTGCTATTTTGATGTACCATGCGCGCAAACACAAAAAAACCGAGGGCAAAACTTACTGTAACGGCAACCAGCAGGCCAAAGGCTGCCCTGAAAAATGCCAGCCCACGGCCTTTGCCGCCAGACTGCCGGGCACTTGTACTGTTGCTTCGACCGGCCATATCACCTGTCTCCTGATACGCGGCCAACCCAGCGTGGGTGCCGCAATAGCTCGGCCCCAGATCGGGCCGTAGGCTCGCAAAAGTCTACCCAGTCACCCCGCAATTGTCAAGGAATGCCGGCACGGGAATCGCATCTTAATTTTTCAGGAGTAGCTCGCGGTATTGCGTCTCCCTGGCTGCCCTCTTGCGCTTCCGTCGGACGCTCACGTTCTTGCTTTCGTCACGCTTCAATATGTTCAATGTCAAGTGGCGGATAATGG
>CAIONQ010000132.1 GCA_903859705.1 uncultured Chthonomonas sp. | reverse complement strand
TCAAGCAGAGCTGTGTTCGGAAATGCATGTGTCGCGCTAAGGAAATGCAAAGAACGCGAAGAGATGCAGTGACGAGGGAGGTGGTACGGCTCAAGCTGCCTGTGGCTCAAGCAGAGCTACGTTTTGAAATGCATTTGTCGCGCTAAGCAAGCGTAGCGCGGTAGATATTGCTTTTCATAACTTTCCGCTTCTGCACAGCCTTCCGTCCGTCAGAAACACGATTCGGAAATGCATTTGTCGCGCGAAGGAGATGCAGTGACGAGGAAGGTGGTACCGCTCAAGCTAACCAAGGTTCAGGCACAGCCACGGTCTGAAATGCATTTGTCGCGCTAAGCAAGCGTAGCGCGGTAGATATTGCTTTTCACAAACATCATGTTATGCGTTGCGCGAAGAGATGCATTAAAGAGGGAGGTGGTACCGCGCATGCTGCCTGTGGCTCAAGCAGAGCTACATTCTGAGATGCATTTGTCGCGCGAAGGAAATGCAAAGCACGCGAAGAGATACAGCGAAGAGGGAGGTGGTACGGCTCAAGCTAACCAAGGTTCAGGCACAGACACGGTCTGAAATGCAAGTCACGCGAAGAGATGCATTCAAGAGGGAGCTGGTTCCATTCAAGATACCCACCCCTTAAGCAAAACGTTGATCTAACAGATCCAGATGAGAGCTTCGCGGTCTTCGCGCGCGAAGTGAAAAGCTCCCGGTTAACACAGGCATCCATACAGCAATAACGATTCTGAAATGCAAGTGTCGCGGAAGCAAGTGTAGCGCGGTAGATGTTGCTTTTCATATACGAGTCCTCTGTCCCACGCAGGAATCCCGACCCCTTCTCACAAAAATATTTCCACTATTGATTTGCCGCTCTGCCACCCTGTTGGCAGTCCTCGCGCCCGATAATGTTGATACGGGTTGCGCGGTGCGCCTGGTGGCTGATGTGTGCCATGGCGCAGAGTGCGCGTTTCACGCGCGGGCTGCCTCGTGCAGCTATTCAGTTTTCTGTTTGCGATGGGGCGGGGATAGTGGTGGTGGTGGTTGAATATTGGTTCCCTGCGACCGAGCTCTGTGCAACGCATACCTTACTGTAACTTCATTACCGGATAAACTTGGTATCCATGTGCCACTCGAGTGCTTCCTTCGCCGGCTGCAATTCTGGCGCGGTTGGTAACGACTTCAGTAGCTGTCCATGATGGGAGTAATAGATAACCCCGTTATGATACAGATTCTTGATCTCACTGCTAATCTGCACTTTATAGTCTGGAGTTACACCGATAAGCCCCTGATCAAATAGGATATGCATATCGGCTCTCAACAGTAGGCCATTGACTAACTTATGTTCACCATTTTGGGCAACCGGCCGAATGTGGGCCGCTTCGAGCACCGGCAACGTGCTCTCACCTGTGATGCAGCACCGGCGCTTATACTCTTCGGTTATCATTGTGCGAAATGCACCCTGGCCCAGCCTGGCCGTGCGCAGGTACTGGTTGCCGAACACCTTGCCAGGTACCTCACCGGAAGAAACGGTATATAGTGCAGTGCTGCTTGCCACGCGTGTAGCAGATGACATTGCCCGCGCATCGAGCACAGCCTGCACCTGCGCCCAGAGGTCTTGCCCGATAGAATCCTCAGTGCCGTAGGTTTTCCCAGAGACGATGTTAGATGCCCAATCCGACGGCACCTTAATCCACTCCGAGCGCTCGAAAAAGAATGGCTCATTCAAAATAATGCAGCAGATCTCTGGATCTGGAATCAAGTCGGCGCTATTTTTCCGCCTGTATTCCATAAGCGAATTCTTAAACCTGTCGAACGTCGCAGCGCCATTATTTGTTTCAAAACACCTCCAGGCACGCGAAAGCGGGAGGCGTACGGAACCCACAAAATGCCCGCCACCTACTATGAAGTTATTCGGAGAGTGGAGTTTGAACAGGAAGGGAGAACCGGGCTCAATGGCCCGAAACAAGGTTTGTGCGGATGGCCGCCAGAAATTAATCTCGCCAGTGTTGTTTCGTGCAAGATAATTGAACCAGTTGCCATCGGTAACGCCAACGAAGAATTTCAATCGAATTTCCTCATACGGGAACGAATTAACATGTTCGTCACTACCTTGCCAACGGCACTCTTGTACTGCATGCTCGATAAAAAGTACAGAGCCGATCCAGGCTGCGGGCACGAAAATGCTGGTAAAACGGTCGGCGGGTTCCGTCGGCAGATTGATTTTACCTCACAGCATAGTATCGGTCAGCTTGTCTCGTAGGGCCGGCGTTTCAGCTACCCTTCTTGCATTAATTGCCGACGCAGGAATCCCCACCCCCTCTCACAAAAATATTCCCACTATTGATTTGCCGCTCTGTCACACTGTTGGCAGTCCGATCACGTTATAATCAACCTCAGACAATGAAATGCAAACAACCAGCAATGTGAAATCAGCGTTGCTAACTGCTCACAGTGAATTCTACTAATTGTGTAGATAATTACACTATAAGTGGAATTTGTGCGCAGTAGATGGCCATGCGGCATGTTGCAAATCAACCTATTTGGCCGTAGGATGCCGTCGTGTAGAAGCATAACAACGGCGCTAAATCATACGCAAGAAGTATCTGCGTCAGGACCTAATCTTGACCTCGGATTGGAATTACGATGCCCCGTATTTTTGACAATATTGAATTACCATTTCTCCCGGCGCTGGAGGAGATGCTCTCCACAGCAAATGCTGCCGATTTTTGCGTAGGATATTTTAACCTTAGGGGTTGGAAATCGCTCGGGGCAGCAATTGAAGAGAGGTTTACCGGCGAAGGGAATAATCGCTGCCGGGTGTTAATCGGCATGGCGACATCTGCTGATGAGGAGTTACGTAAGGCTTACAGCCTGCTGCAGGAAGAAACAATCGATAATGCTCGCGTTATCCAGCTCCGCCGCAAAGTAGCTGAACAGTTCAAGAAGCAGCTTACCATCGGTGCACCAACTGCTGAAGATGAGAGGGGATTGCAGGCCCTCGCACGGCAACTCCGAAGCGGCAAGGTTGTAGTTAAGCTATTTCTGCGGCAGAGCCTTCACGCAAAGTTGTACCTGGTCCATAGAAGTGATGCCGCAGCGCCACTGGTTGGCTTTGTTGGCAGTTCCAATCTCACATTTGCCGGTCTCATGAAGCAGTATGAACTCAACGTGGATGTAGTTGATGGAGATGCTGCTCAGAAGCTTTCAAAATGGTTTGACGAAAGGTGGCAAGACCGCTGGTGTATTGATATCACTGCTGAGCTTGCGGATATTATCGAAGAAAGCTGGGCGCGGCCAACCCTAATTTCACCTTACCATATCTACCTGAATATAGCCTACCATCTTGCTCAGGAAGCACGCGCGGGGCTCGCAGAGTTCAAAATCCCAAGGGAGTTCGGGGACAAGCTGTTTGATTATCAGGTCGCCGCTGTAAAGATAGCCGCCCATCATCTAAACAACGATAAACGCAAGGGTGTAATCCTTGGCGACGTCGTTGGGCTTGGCAAAACGCTCATGGCAACGGCTCTCGCGCGCATATTTGAGGATGACCTTGGCTACGATACATTGATAATCTGCCCAAAAAATCTTAAACCCATGTGGGAGGCTTATGCAGATACTTATCGCCTCCGTGCAAAAGTAATGAAGATTACCGAAGTTGCGCCAGGGAGGGCAAGATCGGGCGCAAGCACGTCCACTGGCAGTCGTGGATTGCAGGATCTCAGACGGTACCGCCTCATTATCATTGATGAAAGTCATAACTTGCGCAACCGGGAAGGTCATCGTTATCGTGCAATCCACCAGTATATCGAGCAAAACGAATGCCGATGTATTCTCTTAAGCGCTACACCGTACAATAAGGCATTCCTTGACCTCGGGGCACAACTGCGATTGTTTGTACCAGAACACCAGGATCTTGGCGTGAGGCCAGATGCCCTTCTTCGGGAAGTTGGCGAAGTTCAATTTCAGGCAATGTACCAGTGTCCAGTTCGCAGCATTGCTGCCTTTGAAAAGAGCAATCATGCCGACGACTGGCGCGACCTGATGCGGCTGTTCATGGTCCGCCGCACGCGCGGTTTCATTAAGGAAAACTACACTCTGCAGGATCCGGATACCGGGCGCCGATACTTGCTACTGGAGAATGGCGATCGCTCCTACTTCCCGGATCGGGTGCCGCGTACAATCGAGTTCAAGATGAGCGCAAGCGATGGTGATTCCGATCCTTATGCGAGACTATACAGTCCTGAGGTAGTAGACGCAATTAATGGTCTGAACCTTCCCAGGTATGGGCTTGGTAACTACGTTCTGGACAAGCCTATAACGCCACCGACGGCTTCAGAAGCAAAGATTATCGGAAATCTGAGCCGCGCAGGCAAGCGTTTGATGGGTTTTTGCAGAACCAATCTCTTCAAGCGGCTCGAGAGCAGTGGGCTTGCTTTTATTCTGTCGCTGGAGCGGCACCTCCTCCGCAACTACGTGTTCATGCATGCTATTAACAACGAGCTGCCGCTGCCAATCGGCACAACGGACCCTGGCATGCTGGATACCGATAACGCTGATTTTGATGCCGATGAAGAAAGTGCTGATTTATTCCAATTCGACTCAGACGAACCAGTTTACGATGCCGACGACGCAGAAGCTGCCGAAACTGCCGAACTCAACGATTGGGTTCCAAGACCACCGCTTTGTACGGTGCAGGAACTTGAACAACGGGCTGCAGCCGTGTATGAACAGTACGCAACGCGCTATCGCAACTATTTCAAATGGCTTAAACCACAGTTACTGACACCGGCCCTGCTGAAAGACCTGCGCAAGGATAGCGATGTTTTAGCCAATGTGTTGGCCCAACATGGTACGTGGAACCCCGGGGCAGATCTTAAGTTACAAGAACTATTGAACCTGATCTCCCAAGAACATAAATCTGAGAAAGTGCTTGTGTTTTCGCAGTTCGCTGATACCGTTAATTACCTCACGTCAGCCCTGAAACGAAGCGGCGTATCCGCTATCTCCGGCGCAACTGGCGGAAGCACAGACCCGACAATGCTCGCATGGCGGTTTAGCCCTGTAAGCAACGGCGTGCGTGAGCGTATCACACAAGAACAGGAACTGCGCGTACTTATCTCTACCGATGTACTATCCGAAGGGCAAAATCTCCAGGATTGCCATATAGTCGTAAATTTCGACCTGCCCTGGGCCATCATCCGGCTGATTCAACGGGCTGGGCGTGTCGACCGAATTGGCCAGGCACATGATAAAATCCTATGTTATAGTTTTTATCCTATGCTTGGCGTGGATAAAATCATTAAATTGCGCAATCGCATTCGACAGCGGCTCACGGAAAATGCGGAAGTGGTTGGGGCAGACGAACTCTTTTTCGAAGATATGAAATCTAACGCAAAGTATCGTGACCTTTACAATGAAAAATCCGGCGTTTTGGACGACGAGGACGATAATGAAGTGGATATCTCGTCTCAAGCGCTCCAGATCTGGAAAAACGCCACGGATAAAAACCCGGAATTGCGCAACACCATTGAAAACATGCCAGATGTTGTATTCTCTGCAAAAATGCATGCGCCTGAATCAAATAGACCTGCGGGGGCTCTTATTTATCTTAGAACCGCCGATGGAACGGATGCACTGGCATGGGTAGATGATAAAGGCGAGGCGGTTACAGAGTCGCCACTCGCCATTCTGCGGGCGGCAGCATGTGAACCGTCCACACCAGCGGTAGAAAAGGCTCACTACCATCACGGCATTGTACGAAAAGGGGTTCAGAGAATAGTAGAGGATGAGGCAAATACGGGTGGGCAGCTTGGGCGACAATCTGGTGCTCGCTTCAAAACTTATGAGCGCCTTAAAGCATACGCCAACCGCAATCGGGGCTCTCTGTTTGTAAACGACGAACTTGTGCGTACCATCGACGATATTTACCGTTATCCATTACGGCAATCGGCAGCAGATTCTCTCAACCGTCAGTTACGTTCGGGTATTGGAGATGAAGCGCTTGCGGAACTCTGTGTGGCATTGAGAAGCGATGACCGCCTCTGCCTAATTTCAGAGGATCACGAGTTGGCGGAGCCGCGAATTATTTGTTCGATGGGACTGGTGGAGGCAAATCGATGAGCAAGATCAACGTTAAGAACGTGCGAGAGTTGCTGCAGAACTTTGAATTTGAACGGCTGTTTGTAGAAGAACTCGGCTGGAACAACCCTGTATCGCGCCGAGCAAATGTAGTATCCGTCGAAGGCGGGACATTTACCTATACTTCTATTGCCGTTCTTGGTGGCGTAGAGGTTTTCAAAGTTACACCAGAGGCTGGCGCATCAATCCCGAACCGCAAAGATCTGATGGCGATTTCAAAGGAGATTGCAAGAGTACGGCTGGAGCATGTGCTGGTATTCGTCGATAAGGATCGTACACAGAGCCTGTGGTTCTGGGTTAAGCGTGAAGGCACAAAGCGCGTCCCAAGGGAACATACCTATTTCAAGGGGCAGCCTGGCGATCTGTTTATATCGAAACTCGCGGCCATGTCTGTTGATATAAGCGAGTTAGACGACCTCGGGCAGATTTCGCTATTGGAGGCAGCTCAAAAGGTTCAGAACGCGCTGGACATCGAGCGTGTCATCAAGCGGTTTTATGGCGACTACGACAGGCAGCGTATTGAATTCACGGCTTTGATCGGAGGAATCCCAGATGATCAGGACCGTAAATGGTACGCAAGCGTACTGTTGAACCGCCTGATGTTCATATACTTTCTTCAGAAAAAGTTCTTTCTGGATGGCGGCGACGGAAACTATCTTGAAAGTAAATTCGCCCAGAGCAAGGCAAATGGAATAGATCAGTTTTATTCGGGATTTTTACAGGTTCTGTTTTTTGAGGCGTTTGCTCTTCCAGAACAGAAGCGATCAGCGGAAACGAAGCAAATAACAGGAAAAATCAAGTACCTGAATGGTGGTCTCTTTCTGAAGCATCGCCTCGAGGAGCAGTATACGATCACGGTTCCAGACAGGGCATTTGAGGGGCTATTGGGGCTTTTCGGCGACTATTCCTGGAGCCTGAACGATGTTGCAGGCGAGCAAGATAACGACATAAATCCGGATGTGTTGGGATACATTTTCGAAAAGTACATCAACCAGAAGGAGTTTGGTGCCTATTATACAAAGCCAGAAATAACAGAATATCTCTGTGAGCACACGATATTCCAGTTGATTTTAGACCGCGTGAGAACGGAAGCGATCCCTGGATTACCGGCACCAAGGAACTTTGATTCCGTACCTGAAATGCTCATGCATCTGGATAGTGTGACCGCACGCAGATTACTGTCGGACGTGTTGCCATCTTTAACCATATTGGACCCTGCCGTTGGATCGGGTGCCTTTCTCGTAGCTTCGCTGAAAACCCTGATTTCAGTCTACTCCGCAGTTATCGGTTGGCTTCGCTTCCACGATATGGCATGGTTGGAAAGCTTCCTGCAGACCAAGTGGACACACAGCCCAAACAAAGAACAATATGCCATTAAGAAGGCGATTATTACAGATAACCTGTATGGCGTAGATATTATGGAAGAGGCAGCAGAAATAGCCAAACTGCGCCTATTCATGGCGTTGGTTGCATCGGCCGAAACAGTGGATGACTTGGAGCCGCTGCCGAATATCGATTTTAACATCCTTTCCGGCAACTCATTAATTGGTCTCACAAGGATACAGGATGCGGAGTATGAGTCAAATGTTCGCCTAAAAAACCCAAATTTAAGTCTGTTTGCGCCTGAGAAGAGTTACCGTGAAATACTAACCGAACGCAACCGCAAGGTAGATGCGTACCGCCATGCCTCAGGATATGCGGAAGATCTCGCGGCTCTGCGTAAGGGAGTGCAGCAGATTGAGGACGATGCGCGACCCGTCCTCACCTCAATCCTGGTGCAGGCCTTTGATGAGCTCGGCGTTAAATATGAGCAAGCCACCTGGGATGACAAAACTGAAGAGATAGGTAGGCCGAAAAAGCATGCGGTAACAGCCGAACACATCGATCGTCTGCATCCTTTTCATTGGGGATTTGAATTTGACAAAATACTGAACGAGAAGGGAGGGTTTGACGCGATTGTCACGAATCCGCCCTGGGACATACTAAAACCACAAGACAAAGAGTTCTTTATGAGATACAGCGACGTCATCAGTAAGAATAAGATGAGCATTACTGAATTCGATTCTCAAAAGTCACAATACATGCACAATCAGGAAATACGGCGTGCATATTTAAATTATCTTAGCGAGTTTCCCCATGTAACTAAGTACTTTAAGACAGCGCCAGAATACTCAAACCAATCGTCCAGAGTTTTTGGAAAGCGGACTGGAACAGATGCTAACCTTTATAAGCTGTTTGTTGAGCGCTGTTATCATCTCCTCAGGAAAGGTGGCCTGTGCGGGATCGTTATTCCAAGTGGAATCTATAGCGACCTCGGCAGCACTGGCCTGCGCAAACTGTTGTTTGAAAATACAACAGTAACAGGATTGTTCTGCTTTGAGAATCGCAAGGAGGTTTTCGAAGGTGTGCACAGGAGTTTTAAGTTCAGCTTGCTCACCTATAAAAAAGCGGGTAGCACTTCAAAATTTCCAGCTGCGTTCATGCGCCACGAGGCAAGCGATCTTGAACGATTTCCGGACAGCGTAGGAATGAATATTTGCGTTGATAACGTTCGGTTGATGTTTCCCGAAACTCTGGCGATAATGGAGTTGAAAAGCGATATCGAATTTGAGATTGCTGCTAAGATGGCGCGATACCCCCGATTTGGCGACGAAACTGCTGGCCATTGGTCGATAAGGCTGATGCGAGAATTTGACATGACTCTCGATAAGGGTTTGTTCAAGTATGAATCACGTGCCGGACGACTTCCGCTGTATGAAGGCAAGATGATACACCAATTCAATCACAAGTTTGCCGGCCCCACGCGTTGGGTAGACGAGACGGAGGGGCGTGCATCTATAGTAGGGCGCGAAGAATCGCTCGATGTTGTACCCGATTACAAAAAATACAGGCTTGCCCATCGAGCAATAGCCCGAAGCACAGACGAGCGTACTATGATAGCGACAATTCTGCCAAAAAATGTCTTCTACGGAAATTCATTGTACGCCAGTAGACGGCCTGCACATGGCAGCGTTGAGCTGTACGTCCTTTCATTCTTGAATTCTTTTTGTACTGATTACTACCTACGGCAGTTAGTTTCAGCGAATCTCAACCTTACTTTCATTTATCAGCTTCCAGTGCCGCGTCTAACTAAAGAAGACGCGCAATTTTTATCACTCGTTCGCCGTGCGGCTCGCCTAATCTGTACTACGGAAGAGTTCGCAGATCTCTGGAACGAGATCGATGCAGAAATCGGGCTAAACCCACTCGGGCTCTCGCCACGGTCTAATCGATGTGCGTGGACACCAAACATGCCTGCAACCGCTGAACATGACAGAGACCGTTTGCGTGCCGAAATTGATGGACTTGCGGCTCATATGTACGGGCTCTCTGAGGAGGAGTTCAATCATGTACTCAGCACATTTCCGTTGGTAGATACAGGTGTCCGTGATGCTGCGCTGGCAGCTTACCGTTCGGTCGCGGCAGGGAGAATATTATGAATTGGATGCCACTTAAGTCTGTCAGAATTCAGAATTATAAGGCCATACAAGACTCGGGTACGATAAACTTCAGTCCATTCACACTGTTGATTGGCAAAAACGGCTCAGGCAAGAGCAGTCTCATTGAAGCATTAGAGGCATTGCGCGGTTTGGGCATTACAACTGTCGACGAGGTGTTTCTTGGGCCCAAGGCGATTGAACACGTTGTGAACAAGTTTCCAAAGAAGCACGGCAGGGTTTCTCCTGTCATCGGACTGGCGCGGTCATCTGAGAGGTTAAAGATAAATGGGGTCGGCAGACTCTACAGCAATACCGTATTCGATGACTACGCCACATCGATTGACCGCGAAACAAAAGGCATAGAATTCACGTTCGCTACGGAACTGGCATCAATTGAAAATGGTAATGGGCTTGCCATAACCAAAGAGTCTGTAAGAACACACGCTAAGTGGAACGCATCTCGCAACGAAAAGAGTTTTATAGAGCTTGTTGTTGGTCGCGACACCAAAAACACGAAAACGTGGAAATTGCCGAGTAGCCAATCGATGCTCAGGTATGGATTGGAAAATTACTTTTCATCTTGGCAAGTGTTGGCACTTGTCCCGGAATTAATGGGACTGCCCGCTCCACGGAGAACCAGCCAGATCGGTACTCAGATAGATCGCGACGGAAGCAACATTGCGGCAATTCTGAGCCATATAGCTGCTACTCCAGAATATGCCAGTGTTTTCGGTTCGATAGTCGATACTTTAGGTTCTATACTTGGCTATGCGGATAGATTCGATGCGCGTCAAGATCAGGGAGCAATCCGAAGTCGATACATTGAGCTTGACGAGGGTAAATTTACTGTGCCTGGCTGGATGATGTCCACAGGCTCGCTCAGGATTATTGGCTTGCTTCTGGCACTTAGATGTGCACGAAGGCCAACGGTTGTGTTAATTGAAGAAATTGAAAATGGGTTAGACCCTGCTGCGCTTGGGTTACTTATTGATGAAATCAATTTCCTTACACGCTCGAAAAAAATACAGGTCATTGCCACTACTCACTCTCCACACCTTTTGGACCAAGTTGCCCTTGATCAAGTATTGTTTGTACAACGCAGAGAAGGCGTACCGCACTTCCTTAAGCCATCGGAGTCTGCGCATGTTGAAGGATTTAGAGATCATTTTAGTCCCGGTCGGTTGTATACGATGGGTGTGTTATCGGAAGCAGCGAGGACGCTAAAATGAGGATAGGAATAGTGGTAGAAGGCTCAAACGCGGAAGCTGGTGACGTTCATGCAATCCGTGCAATCTGTAATAAGATTGCCACTGAACATAACATCGCCCGACAATGCATTGTGATAGCAGGAGGCAGTAAACCGGCCATAATCCAAGGTGCCGCAGAGTTTGTTAAAGCCCTCAAAGCAAAAGGATGTACTCGCGTTGTTATTGTCTGGGACAATTGTCCGCCTTGGACTGGCAATATGGACGTTGATGCATTCGTTTCAGCTGCTCGTGCGTGGAGACGCATCCTCGGGTCGGGCCAGTTAACAAACGATGTATATATGGTGTGCGCACGACGTGAACTGGAGGCCTGGATATTGACAGACGAAACGGCCATTAAGGCTGTTTTAAGCGATTTAGGTAAACAAAAAATGCCGAGTATTTCGGGATCGAAAAAGCCTGACACTATAGACAAGCCTAAGGATAGACTACAAAACTATTGGTATCTCAAGTGTAATACGACTCCGAGTGGAAAAAACTACTGCGACATGTTCGAATTGGCAAATATCACAAAGTTAAGGCGGTCGCCTTCGTTCTGCAGGCTTGAGGACATAATCAGTAGATAAAATTCAAACCCTATTGAGGCGACATACTTGAGTAGCTCTTGGCGCTTAGTGCCTAAATATAGGGCGAAAAATCCTGATACTTAACTGTATTGGCTCGGATTATATCGACAGAAGACGCGTAAATCTAAGTTAATAGCATTGATGTGCCAATGGCGGTGCGATATCACTAACCTGTGATTTCGCCACCGTGGTGCACTGCGCTGTGGAATTATGTAACCGTAATGTCCTTCGACATTTTGAGGGAGGTGCATTTTAGCAATGTCATAAGCACCATCTCTCGGGTACGAGAGCCAATAATAGTCCGGGCACACACCGCGTACCGTGATGTGGCAAGTGGGGCAGTACAGTGACACAAAATCCGCTCTGCCTGAGCAACGTTCGCGTTAAAAACTTCAAAGCCATCCGGGATAGCGGAGCCTTAAAACTCTCGCCCTTAATGGTGTTCATCGGAAACCTCGGTGTTGGTAAGAGCAGTGTGGTGGAAGCACTGGAAACCGTGCAGATCGCGTGCACAGGTGGGCCAGGCAGGGCAGACAGGGCCATGCAGCGCTGGAACGGGATAGAGCATGCTTCTAATAAGTCTGCGAGCAGACCCGGTGGGAATCCAAAACCCATATCCATTGAGCTTGCCGGGGTTCTTTCACCTACCAATCCTCATGAAGGGCACAAGCATAAAGATGCAAAGGCTGCGTTTTCGGTTGAGTTTTCTGTGGATGGAGACATTTCTGAGTTAAACTACAGCCGTCGGGCAACTTTGCCGAAAGCAAAACGGGATCTCTACGTGCCTGATATACGTGTTCGGGAGCTGATGCCGAGCCTGCAAGAAGAGCAGATTGTAGCTTCTCTGGAGCAGGAGTTCGAACACGCGTGGCAGTTTCTTTTTGCAAATCCGGACCAGATGGGGCGGCCACAACCGGCACAGTCGCTGGCCAGCCCCAAGTTGCTGCAGCGTGATGCCTCAAACATTGCTGCGTATATTCGCCGCATATATGAACGAGATAGAAATTGTTATGAAACGCTGATATGCGCCATGCGCCAGGTGGTTCCCTATGCAACAACTTTCAGCCATGAACAAACGGGGGAACTAATCCGCCAGGACTATATTACGCTTACCGAGAGCGATTTCAAAGTGCCTGGATGGCTCATCTCTACCGGCACACTGCGTGTATTGGCAATCCTTGCATGCCTCCACAATCCAGATCCGCCACGCTTGCTGGTAATAGAGGAGCTTGAAAATGGTCTGGATCCGCGTACGCTGGGATTGGTGCTGAGTGAAATTCAGGACGCGGTTGAATCTGGCCGCACCCAGGTTATTGTAACCACGCACTCCCCTTATCTGTTGGATCAGGTTCCTCTGGAGTATGTGGTAACTGTGGAAAGTCAAGATGGCTCCCCCGTTTTCAACCGACCGGCCGGTGATGCTGCCCTCGTTAAATGGCGCGAGGATTTCAGCAATGGCAGACTTTTTACCGTGGGTAAACTGTGGGGAGGAAGCAAGGTTGAGTGCGTACGAGGATGGGGATCGGTAGGATGCGGGAGTGGATTTCAATAACTGTGACCGATGGGACCGATGGGACCGATGGGACCGATGGGACCGATGGGACCGATAGGACATATAGGACATATAGGACATATAGGACATATAGGACAGGTACGTGCAATCGCGCGGGGTCGGGGGCAGGTAGCGCGCGGGGCCGGGGCCGGGGTCGGGGGGCCGGGGGGACCGGTGATAGAGGGATTGAATCGTACGTTAGCTGTGCTGTAACTCGAGTTGATTGAATGCAGGAGGAGCTAATTGGAAACCATCAGACTTTCTGACAAAACGGTTGAGATGCTGCAGTCTGTGGCGATACCGTTAAGAGATGATTTTGACTCTGTAATTCAGCGGCTGGTGCAGTGCGCGCATGCCGGCGTTCCTTACTCAAAGGAGTGGAACAGGCCAATCGATGAGAGGGCAGATGGGCTGCAATCGGATGGCCCTGCTAGCCTTCAATTGCATGACCTCGGGCATACAAAGCTCGTTACTGCTACCTTTGGCGGTAAGAACATTGATAACCCTAACTGGAATCTACTTTCGCGTGTAGCGCATTGTGAAGCGTTTAAGAAGCTCGGCGACCTTGATGCTGTGGGCAGAATATCTGGCGCTAATGTGTCACCAGACCTGATAGAAGAAAACGGTTATCATACCATACCACAAAGTGGATTTTCCGTTCAGGCGCTGTCGGCCCCGCTCTGCTGGAACGCCATTACCCGCCTCGCCGAGGCCATTGGCACAACGGTGCAGATACAGTTCCGCTGGCTGGACAAACCCGAAGCCCAGAATCCTGGAGAAGTGCGGGAGTTAAGGTATCCGGTGTGAAGGGGGGTGAGATTGGGGCCATGTGGTGGTCCTTGCTCAAGTTGGGTATTGAGCAAGAGCCCAGGTGCAGAGATGCATTTGTCGCGCTAAGGAAATGCAAAGCACGCGAAGAGACGCAGCAGTACTGGTATTGTGGTCTCCCTTGGCGGACACCGCGAAGCGCATTATTAAATGATAGTGAGGTAATGCAAGTTGGACAAAGTGCGCAACGTTGAGCCAGAGCTGCCTTTTGATGAGCAGCAACATAATCCCGGAAATCGTGCTGCTGGTATGCGCACTAATGATTCTTCGAAACGTGCCCTTGATGAGCTCTTTGCCTACACACGGCAATACAGATCCACCGCCGAATATATCGAAATGATGAACTTTGTGTCGCACTTTCGGCTTTACTCACCATTCAATGCGATGCTGGCACATGTTCAAATGCCGGGCGCAGTTTATGTTGCACCGGCAGGCCGATGGCTAAGCGAGTTCAATCGCCACATTAAGCCCGGAGCACGTCCACTAGTGATGCTTCAACCGCGCGGGCCCGTTATGTTTGTATTTGATGTGAGCCAAACGGAACCATTAGCTGACGCTCCCGAGTTGCCAATGTCGGTTACGAAACCATTTGATGTACCTCCACGGTTAGTTGTGCGAGAATTCGAGCTCACTTGCCACAACGCTCGGCGAGACGGAATCCATATCTCCGAGGCGTCAGCTGGCTCGCAAAGTGCGGGCCAGGTCAGCCCAATCGGGCGCGGATTGCATGTTATCTTTGCGTGGAAATCGCGTAGCAAGATTCTTCAAATGGAGATCGAACGCAGCTATGAGTTATTACTGAATGCCGAACACAAGACCGAAGCAAAATACGCAACGCTTGTTCATGAGCTGGCGCATGTGTACTGTGGTCATCTTGGAACCCAAGATCCAGCCATGTGGCCGGACCGTCGGCATCTGTCATTAGCAGAAATCGAATTTGAAGCAGAGTCCGTCTGCTATCTTGTTTGCCGCCGGGCAGGCATCGAAAATCACTCGGAAGCGTATCTTTCATCATTTCTTGATGGTAAGGGCGAGATTCCTTCCATAAGCATCGACACTGTTCTTAAGGTTGCGGGCCTAATTGAGCAAATGGGTCGGACCTCCATGAAACCACGGTAAGTGTGCGGCGAACATCTCAAATATCGGGCTGAAACATGAATAATCAACTTCAACTAATTCAACAGGAAATCTCTTTAGTACTTGCTTCAACCAGGAGTGCTGGCAGGATAGCATTTGACGACAATGACCCCGATGGTGCTAAGCAACAGGCTATCCGATTAGAATTGGCCGTTTCGGCCGAGTTTCTCATACAAGAGTTGGATTCAACCCTCACAAAGTTAGGGGTTGGGAACCTCGATTTGGCTGACGAAATAATTAACCACCAATTGCAAAACGAAAGCCTTGAACGTGCAGATACAGCGAGAACTAAAGACACTGGCAGCCATAAAGTAAGTAGGGATCTGCTTGCAGCCACAGTTCTGAAAGTATTAACGGATAAGGGTGGGCACGCGCACGTATCGGGCATTCGTTTCGGAGTTAATGAATTGATTGGCGGAGATTTTACCTCAACTGATAGAGAGCTGAGAGACTCTAATCAGCAACCAAACTGGCAATACGAACTTCAGTGGTGTCTGACTGATTTAAAGAACGATGGACTTATCGAGAAAACCGGAGTTTCTGGATGTTGGCGGCTGAAGGTGAGCGATTCTAATGGAGAGTAACAGATGCAAGTGACACCGTTGGACCATATCAAGTTGGCACGCGATACCTTTGTTAGATCTGTTGTTGGCAGCGATTACGAACCACTTTCTGTACAGTGCATTGAAAATGCCACCCGAAAGTTGCTGGTGGCTGATGGACACCCTGTGATGCTTCTGGGCAAGGTGCAGAGCGGCAAGACCAGGACATTTCTCGGCATCATTGCTTATTGCTTCGATAACGGCTTTGATATCTCTGTGATATTAACCAAGGGCACGCGGGCCCTGGCACAACAGACGCTTAAACGCCTTCAGAGCACCTTTGCGGACTTGGACGATGAGGATGAGATACGCATTTACGACATCATGCAGGTGCCGGCCAATTTGCCCGCGCGCGACCGGCGGCGGAAAATTCTACTGGTAGTTAAGAAGGAAGATGATAACCTTAACAGGCTTTCTGACTTTCTTTTCAATAAATACCCTGATCTCGCCGCAAAGCGTGTTTTGATTATTGACGACGAAGCTGACCTTGCATCTGTAGGTTTTCGTGGAAACCGCCGGACTGGTGTAAGGCTGGCTACCATCGCGGGGATGATTGAGAGCTTACGGAAACGGTTGAATAACTCTGCTTTACTGCAGGTGACTGCTACACCCTATGCGCTTTATTTACAGCCTCAGGCAGAATATGGTGAAGACAATAATTTCATTTATCAGCCACTGCGCCCGGCTTATACCGAAATTGTACCGATACATGACAGATATATTGGAGGTGAAACCTATTTCATTCGGTCGGAACAGCCTGATTCCGTTGAGAGTTATATGCATGTGGAGGTAATGCCCCTCGAGTTCGATGCACTTAAGCGATCCGATGGCAGGCGTTTGAAGCTTGAAAACGTGTTAACTTCTTCGAATTGCCTGGCATTGCGCACTGCGCTCCTGGATTTCGTTGTTGGGGCATCCATACGGAGGTTGCAACAGCAGATGGCCGGGCATCGCAAAACCAGGTTCAGTATGGTGGTGCACACCGAACAGTCGAGAGAATCCCACCAGTGGCAGATGCAAGTGACAGAACGCGTTGTAAATGAGTACATCGACCTGGCAACTGCAGATGATGGGCGCTGGAATTCCCTGGTTGAGCAGAGCATAGCTCGGCTGGCACCGGCACTGACATCTGCGGGTAACCCGATGCCGCGTGCCGATACGGTGGTTGTTACCACCATTGATTTGATTGAAGGCGTGAGAGTGCAGCGAGTTAACAGCGATGAGGATGTTCTTGCTATGTTGGGCGATAACGGGCAGCTACGCCTTGAAAGCGTGCTTACAGTTTTTATAGGTGGGCAGATACTGGACCGTGGGGTTACCATTGAGGGCTTGATAGCCTTCTACTACGGCCGCAATCCGCAGGTATTTCAGCAAGATACCGTTCTTCAACACTCCCGGATGTATGGAGCGCGGCCCATTGATGATCTGCCTGTAACTCGCTTTTACACGTCTGACCGATTGCGTAAAGTTATGAGCCGGATACATGAGTTTGATCATGCCCTGCGAATTGCCCTTGAACCCGGGAATGATCAGGGTGTTGCATTTATTCAAGAGGAGCGTGGGCGAATTAAGCCCTGTGCCCCCAACAAACTGATGTTGTCCCAATTAACGAGTATTACACCGGGCCGCCGCTTGCTACCGATAGGGTTTCAGACGAAAGCGCCTTCGTACATACGCACTAAGATTGCGCGCCTTGACGCCAAAGTATCACAAATTGCGCAAGCAACTGGGGATCCGGTTCTTGCAGATTTGGAAGATGTAATAGATGCGATTACGGATGCACTTTTGTTGCTTGATCTGGAACACCGAGAGTGCGTGTTTGATGAACGTGCATTTCTGGCTGCTGTGAGTTATCTCAGCAAACAGAGTGCGGAGCCATTGCTTAAGGGCAACGTGCTTGTGTTAGTACGTGATGGGCGCCATGCGCGAAGGCAGTTTGAGAATGGCCGCTTGAGCAATATTCCTTATTCGGCAACCGATGCAGAGCTTGCCAATAATTCTGCAATCAATGTGCCGTGCATCATGCTGCTTCGGCAGGATGGCACAAGCGCCATGGGCTGGCGAGACGCACCGTTTTACTGGCCCGTATTGCAGGCACCTGTGAATATGAGACCGGTGGTATTTAGTGCGGAAGTGCTGGCTGACGAGGGTAGCACCCGATGAAAGTACCCAACCCACTCATTCAGATTGCAGCAGATGTTAAAGATGGCCGCGTGCGCCGGTGCAAGGTCCGAACATTGATGGGCTGGTATGGCCTGAAGCGACGGCGGGATACAGGTATCGCTGTGATTCGAGCCCATTGCGATGAGCTTGGGATTGAAACGGTGCCGGTTTTTGATACTGTGGATTTCGATAGCCAGGTGCGATTTGTGGTCGCTGGGCAAGCAGCAGATGATGGTGGCCCTTTGGATGAAGCGCCTGCAGGATACTCTGGATTTAGTATTCAGGAAGAAATTCAGCCGGGGAAACCGGGCAGAGTACGCATTGCGTTAAGGACCTATGATGCGTTTGACCGCCTCAGGGAAACTTTGATTGCTGGAAGGCGCGCTGAAATCCACATGAGCGGGCAGAACGCGCGCCGTGAAGATCGTGATCAGTTTCCTTTTGTTCTCGTTATTGCGTTGCCGCCGGGTGCTGGTATTGATGATGTGCGGAGGTGGGCAGACGAAGCCTGCAATCTGGACCCTGAACTCGAAGATCGCTCTCCAAAGGAAGGGCAGGCGGATACGCCCGCAGCCCCAACACAACTCGACATCCACGAACAGCTCGCGTCCCTGGCGGCATCTCTACGGGCCAGCTTTGTTGCCGAAACCGAGCGTGTGCGCGTGGCTATGGAGGCTAAAGTTGAGGAGATTCGATTTGATGCCATCACTCAGTTAGCGAAACAGCTCAACGATAAGGAAGCGCTGCGTGTGATAGCGGAATTTGAAGAGGAGTTCAAAGAGAAAAATCGGGCCCTTGAAACTCACATCAGAGAGCTCAATGTTGAGCTGCAGCTGGCTCACGAGCGCCTGGCAGACGCTGAGACGGAAGAACAAGAACCGGCAGCCGATGACGCATATCCGACCATGGCGGCCACAGTACGGTTGTTTGAAAACCTATGCACAGGTGCCGACATTGTAGTTCATGATAATGCTATCAAGAGTGCCGGCCGCAGTGGCTGCACTCGTAGGCGCGAGGTATTACTGTTTCTCATCACTCTGGCCGAACTCTCAAACGAAATATATAGCCGTGGCGGCTTGCATCAGCCAATAAAAGATTGGTTTTCACGCCGAGGGTACGATTACGCGCCAGCCGACGCCCAGATAACGGCAGAGAAATATGGCACTGAGCGCACCATACAGCTACCAGATGGTAAGGTGCAGATGCAGGAGCATGTTACGCTTTTTCCGAACACAGATCAATGCGTAACCATATATTGGTACCGCGACGAACCAAACCGGCAGCTGATTGTTGGCTACGTTGGACGCCACCTGCGGACGATTAGCAGGTGAGATAAAGGTAAGGAGACAGTCACCCGTCTCCTCCCTTCCCGAACCGTACTTGCAGTTTTCCCGCATACTGCTCTCAACTGGATGCCCCTGTTGGATGGCTGGGGTGCAGTTCAATAACTGAGACCGATGGGACTTTTGGGACGTATGAAGGTGGTGCTGTTGGGCAGTGGTTTGGCGCTGGTGGCAGGTTTTCCGGCACTAAGTGCCGCCCCCTCTCCGAACCTCTCCCACACTCGGTTTTTCACACTGCCGTAACGATCAGGTTTTGGCTGCAGATCCTGTGTGAAATACCTGGGGAGAGGAATTGATGCGCGCCTGCCGGTAGGATGGCGCAGTTCGGCTGGTAGCTTGTGGGCGGGGCAAGCGCCGCCCCTACGTGGTCCGGGAGCCGGGGAGATGCGCGCCTGCCGGATGGATGGCGCAGCTGGTAGCTTGTGGGCGGGGCAAGCGCCGCCCCTACGTGGTCCGGGAGCCGGGGAGATGCGCGCCTGCCGGATGGATGGCGCAGCTGGTAGCTTGTGGGCGGGGCAAGCGCCGCCCCT
>CAIONQ010000131.1 GCA_903859705.1 uncultured Chthonomonas sp. | reverse complement strand
TGTATGGGATTCTGAAAACCGCCTGACCATCTGCACACAGCCATCCCTCGCAGAATCCTACAGCTACCACGCTTCGCTGAAGCGGATGTTTATGAAAAGCAATTTCTACCGCGCTTCGCTTGCTGGATTGAGAGCATCCAAGACAAGCGGTGGCAGCACAGAACTTGAGGTTGTCGCAGCAAGCTGCTCCTCAAATCATGCCCACCCCGGCATGATTTGGAGTGACCAGAACCTGGCGATTGCCACCGATGCCGGGTTCAATCTCGTAGAGCGTCAGAGCGATGCCCCCGGAACCAGCCTTGGTGCATTTGAGTACAGCGCCTTGATCCTTGCTTCTTACTCTACCGCTTCATCCCTCCTGGCGTCGGGCGCGGCAGAGGACTTGGCGGCGCGGTACGGTTTATGGCTATTGACAGCAATCAGGCCAAATGGGTGGAACCAGCTTTTTATCCGTAGGTACCTCGCCTTGACTCCTTGCTTCTTACTCTACCGCTTCATCCCTCCTCTGTTCCCATGCTCTCTATCCCTCCTGGCGTCGGGCGAGCATGGGCCCCAGGGCGCGGCAGAGGACTTGGCGGCGAGGTACAGTTTGTGGCTATTGACAGCAATAAGGCCAAATGGGTACATTTGGTTCCAAGGCACCAGCTTCTGGCAAAACCTCATGAACTTTGATGCCTTCGGCAACATGGTTTCCACACCTCCCGCACAGCCAGAACCGATGCAATACGTAGGGCAATACGGCTACTACACCGACGCCACAGGCTTTGTTTATGTAAGAGCCAGATATTACGACCCGGCGAATGGAACGTGGATTAGTAGGGCGGGTATAGTCGAGCAGAAAGCGGGAGAGCATGCTTACGGGTATGCGGAGAATGATCCGGTTGGACTGAGGGACCCGAGCGGTAAGTTCGTAGGCGATGCGCAAGTTACATAGGCACAGCAGTTTGAAGAAAGTGATGTGCGGCTGAAGATCAGAAAATGGGCTAAGAACTGTGTACAACCTGCATTGGATTGCTTACATTGTTCTCATGCGATTAAAAAGTACTGGCAAGGCAACCCACAGACATGGACACCCAAGCAGCCTTTGCCGATGCCGCCCGGAGGAGAACCAATCCAACATGCGTGTAACCCAGGATATGCGCACTGTATGGCCTGTTGTACCCTTACTCGTTTCGTTGGATCAGGATGTGCAGAGGTTGCACAGGAAGCGGAGGACATCCGATACCATTCAAATTTGGCAAAAACCAAACAGCGGCACTCTGAATGTAAATTTGGCATAATCGTCGCACTAATTCGACCCGGAATCTCCTGCCATCAAGCGTGCAGCACCAAATATAACAACTGGGTCAGTGGCGATAAATTTCAAGAAAATCCATTGTGCATGTCACTCGACCGATTGTGGCGGCAAATTCCATTCCAACCCTGGTTGGGTTTCCCTGGGCTCGTAGACTGTAACTATATCCGTTAACTTTGCCGTTGATTGCATCCAGTGGAGTCGATATGAGACCATTAAATACAAATGTTAGTACCGAACAGCGTGGTTGGCCGCCCTCTCTCCGTTTCGTGGTGGTTCAGCTGCTGCTCCTTGCTTACACACTTTATACCTTACATATTGTGATTGCTCATGTGGCTATGATGGCTGTTCATGCCCAGGTTGCCGATGTTAGTGGCGAGGACTATCTTATGCCTGGCAACCTCTTCACCTCAGTTGCCGATTTGCCGCTTAAGGCACTGGAGTTTGGAGCATTTGCAGCCCTCGCATTCATATTCTTCATAATGGGTTTGTTTGCTGGCAGGTTTAAGAACAGACGTTATGGTCCATTTGAACTCATTGGGACTGTGGCAGTGGTGATTGCCTCTTACGGGGCAGTACACGTTGGACCGCGTCTAAAGGATCTATCTCGATACGATCGCGTAAGCCAGCCAGACATGCAGAAGGAAGTTTGTGATGCTGTGCAGTTAAATCGGCCAGAGGATCTCGTGAAATTGCTTCAGGCCGGTGCTGATCCAGACTCCATGATAACAAATGAGAAGGGCAACTCTGTTGGCGCACTTGTGCTTGCCGTAATGAACAATAACGAAAAATGCGTCGATCTGCTGCTTAAGTGGGGAGCCACACCTGTGGGCGCCGGCATGGCAGTAGATGGTTTTGTAACCGCCCTCGATCATGCAGTGGGACAGAACAATTTCGCCATCGCTCGCAAGCTAATTGCCGCTGGGGCGAGCCCGAATAACCCAGATAGTAACGCGGTAGAGTATGCTACTCAAAACGACAATTATGCAATGGCAGAATTCCTATTTCAGCAGGGGCTGAACAAGCGCGAGTATGATAACTGTGACGCAGTTCTGAAGCAATATAGCAAAGCGCGTATGCTCGCCTTGCTGCACAAATACAAACCGAAGAACTGAGAATGAGCGGACCAGCATCCAGTACGATGCTCTGGATAGAGAGTATCGCCGGGTGCTTGCAAACGGGTGTGCTATCTCCCACACCTTTGATGCGGCTGGCAGAGAGACGCTTATCCAGAACATCTCTGCAGCGGGGGTGGCGCAGGCGGTATTCACAAACACCTATTCGGCAACCAATAACCGCCTTACTGTGCAGGAGCTGGATGGAACAAGAGTTACCTTTGGATACGATGTTACGAGCCAGTTGACGCTGGAACAACGCAACGGGGCACAGGCTTACGACATCGGGTACTCATATCATAGATGTCTACAAAGTCAACTGTTCGGCTTGCAATCCAAAGCTGTTAATATCTGAACTTGTGAATCTGCCGCAGCCATTTTACGTCGGCGTCGGCTCTGTTCTTTACCGATTTCTGGGTAGTGGTCTGAATATGGCCTCGAGGCTACAGTGATCTAATGTGTGTTACCCAGAAGATCAAAAGCCGAAGAGATTCCTGGAGCGGGTATTGGGGTGGCTAAAACTCAAAAACAGTACGTCGGAACCGGCCACTACTGATTCGTGCTTGACGTTAGTTGAAGGTTCAATAGTCGACGACCAGCCACAAGTTTCCTTAGCAGAAAAGGAAGCTGGCGCTCAGGTCGAACATGGGCCGTAGGCAACTGGCACCTCTGGGCTTAATTCGCCCCTACACGCCTGCAATTTAATCGAGGCGCCTGATATCTGGGCCCATCAGCCCAGGGTACCGTAGGCCGCGCCCTCAGCGCTGGGATGCTGACAGGAATGAACAGCAATTTCTACCGCGCTTCGCTTGGTGGTTAAGGGCGTTGGAAGGTTGTTCGCGGTGCTCAGTAAGATAACCTATACCGCCCCTACAGGGCTCAGAATTCTATTTGACCGTTGATTTTCCAGCCCTATCGGGCTTCGCTATCCTATGCCGCCCCGGTTGGGGCTAAGATGCGCGCGTTCGGATGGGGGCTTGGTGGTTATGAAGAGCAATTCCTACCGCGCTACGCAGAAAAGAACTGGCGGAGCCAGGAGTCGGGGGTCAGGAGTCAGGGACAATGCGCGCCTAACGGTAGTTTGCCATGCGTCGGCTGAAAGCTTGCGGGCGCGGCAAAGCAGCGCCCCAACTCCGGACTGTAAGGCGACATTTAGCGTAGATAAGTATTATTAACTCGTAACTATTGGGCCTCTCTCTCCTGACCTCTCCCCGATGGCTCGTTACTCGCCCTTACGCCGTAGTTGCGATCGCAACGCGCAGGGAACCCAGAGGGACGTGTATTGCCCACGGTACCGATTGGCGGGAGGCTGTGGGAGTGCTGGAAGGTGTTGGGCCTCTCCTTGCCTCTCCACTTAGCTCGTTCCTCGCCCTACCCCTTAGTTGCTATCGCAACGGGCAGTGAACCCGGAGAGGAAGTTGTGGCGGTAGCAATACCGTTGGGTAATGGTGTGGTGTGGTTGGGAGGTGGTGGGCCTCTGCTGACCTCTCGGATGCGGGATTGAACAGGGTGGCGCTGTTATACGCCCCTCGCAAGTTCGCGGCTACAGCGCGGGGTGTACTGTGCTGTTTTGCCAGTGTGTTAGCGGCGGGTCGCCGCTTCTCGGAGTTACAGCGCGGGTGGTTCTGGCTGTTTTGTTTTAATTTTAGCGGCAGGTCGGGATGCGGAGGTATGCGTTTGTTGGCGCTGCTATACACTCCTCGCAAGCTCGGAGTTACAGCGCGGGTGGTTCTGGCTGTTTTGTTTTAATTTTAGCGGCAGGTCGCCGCTTCCCAATGCCACAATAACGTAACGAATCTCAGGAATAAAGCCCCATGCCCCTTCATCCCGACTTTGAGCGTGTTTATACTCTTGCTGCCTTACCCATCAATAGCTGCAGGTTGATTCTGCAGCGTGGGGGCGAGGTAGCGGTTGCGCGCAGCGCTGAGCGCACTACTCTGCCAGCACATTCGGATGTGGCGCATCTGCTGGAATTTGCTCTGGAGCCTGTGCTGCCACTTGGCAAAATGGGCGAAGCGGCGTATGCTGCGGTATCCCTGCCAGAAGGTGTGGAACTGCCTTCCGAGTATGAGTTTGTGGATATTCGCCAGCTGTTTGGCGCACTGCCCCTGGAGGAGTATCTGATTGCAGGCTATGCCGGGCAGATACGCCACTGGACCCTTATCAGTGCACACTGCGGCAGCTGTGGCGGCACCATGAGCGGCGTTAATAAGGAGTGGATGCGCAAATGCAGCGG
Source organism: uncultured Chthonomonas sp. (assembly GCA_903859705.1). Classification (GTDB taxonomy): domain Bacteria; phylum Armatimonadota; class Chthonomonadetes; order Chthonomonadales; family Chthonomonadaceae; genus CAIXIX01. The sequence goes on along the minus strand of CAIONQ010000131.1, from coordinate 86,125 downwards.
CTGTGGCAATGAGGTGTATCCGCCGGTATGCCCCGCTTTGCTGGTGCTGGTGCACGATGGGGGCGATGGACTCTTGATGGCACACAAACCGGGGTGGGGAGATAGGTACAGCATCTTCGCCGGGTTTGTGCTGCCCGGCGAATCACTGGAGGAGTGCGTGCACCGTGAGGTGCTGGAAGAGGCTGGAGTTATCGTTAACGATTTACAGTATGCGGGAAGCCAGCCCTGGCCATTTCCGCATCAGCTGATGATCGGTTTCCGAGCGAGATACGTATCTGGCGAAATCGCCATCGACGAAGAGGAGTTGGACGACTCCCGATGGTTTACAGCCACTACCCTGCCAGCGCTGCCTGGCCCACTCTCCCTCTCTCGCCAGATGATTGACTCCTGGGTGAATGAGGTGATGGGCGCAATCTGATCATTAATACCACTACGCAGCTTGATGCTGGCGGAGTCTCTAAGCAGCCCGTAATCCAGTACCATTTTTCGGCGTTGCAATATGTTTAACACACAGATCATGTTGAACGATATTGGATACCATAGCAGTATAATGTACCGTATGGTATATTGAACCCACACGGTCGATGGCAAGGAAACGGCTCAAATGGTAACAACAAAAACTCGAAAAGTGGAAAGTGTCCCCCTGGCGGTTAACACCCTCTCGCAGGCTACAACTGGTTCCACGCCAAGGGAAGTTGAGCTGAGTAGCGAGCAAGCGGCAGCGCTGTGCATGTTTGTAAAGCAAGCCAGGTCCGCAACCCCTGAATTGAGAAACGTTGCTGCGAAATCTCGAAAATTCAAGGTTGTGGTTCCCTGAGCTTCGTAGAGTTCTGGTGATCGATTGAGTTGATGCAGGGCAACTGTTGACTGATAAACCAGACCTACATGAAGATGACCTTCACATTATTGAGCCAATTGCTCTACACCATGACCGCGAGTCATTTGATTGTGGTTCCATACCCCTAAACGACTTCCTGCAAAAGCGGGCTCTCAACTCCATGTTGGGTAGCACTTATGTGCTTGTAAGCCATGCTGGTTCTCCCGAGATCATCGCGTACTTTACCTGGGCTCCAGATGCAATTGCTTATCTGAAGGATAACGCAGGTTCAATACTGTCTGGATCTGTTAAGCTGGAGTACCTTGCCGTAAATAAGAAGTTCCAGGGATCAGGCATCGGCACAGATTTGCTCGTATTTATCATGCGTCAGGTTGGCGAATTCTCACGAATTTCGCCAACCATCAAATTATTTGTACTTGAGCCCCTGGATAGTGTTGCGCGGAGGTGGTTCATAAATCGCAATTTCGGTTTCGAAACAATGTACTTGCCCGACCGTTGTCTTGCGATAGCTGTGGAAACAATCCTCGATATGGATAAGAGCTAAATTGTTCTTCAACTAATCTCAAGGATATCGCTGTTCTCTATGATCGCTGGTCCACAGGAGTTCATTTCCTCAATTCTCGGCGATAAGAATTGCGGTGTAAAACCGCCCTATTCTACTTCCCCAACCACTTTGCAAGCGTTGGCTCTATCGCTTCTGCCCACAGCGTGTAGCCCTTTTCGTTGGGGTGCAGTTTGTCGCCGGTTACATCCGGCAGCATTTTGCCCTGTGCATCCAGGAATTGGCTGCCGATATCCATGTAGGTGATGCCGTTTTTGCCATTGAGCTTTGAGAGTATGCGGTTGATCTGAACGATGCGGATGCGGTTCAGTTCCGTTGGGTTCTCGCCCCGTGGCAGCAGCCCCATCAGCAGAATATGCGTTGCTGGCGATCTGGCATGTATGGTATTGCAAACAGCCTTAACGCCTGCAGCTATCTCTTCGTTGGTATTGCCACGGGCATTGTTGGGCGTAAGGTTGTTGGTGCCGATTAATACCACGGCCGCCTTAGGGTGGATACCATCAAACTCCCCGTTCTGCAGCCGCCACAGCGCCTGCTGGGTTCTATCCCATCCAAATCCCAGGTTCACGGCATTGCGGGTTCCGTAGTACTTATCCCAAACCTTCTGCCCGTGGTTGTATCCCTCTGGTTTCCCACCAAACAGATGGGTGATGGAATCGCCAACAAAAACAAGCTCTGGCTTCTGGCTCTCAACGGCCTTCACGGCCGCTTCGTGCCGCTCTTGCCAGTTGTAAAAGTCCTGTTCGCACTTTTGTGCAGGCGTGGCCGCCGAGTTCTGGGGTTTGCCCATCAGCTTGCTCAACAACGGTTCCATAGCCTGTGCCCAGGCAAGGTAACCCACCGGGCCCGGGTGCAGCAGATCTGGCATTAGCTCTTTATCTATATGGCCATCCGGCTTCAGGAATACCCTGTTTATGTCCAGATAGAAGATATCTCTGTTGTTGGCAAGCTTCGAGGCAATTTCACTGGCCTTAGCGCATACATCTCCCGCCCCGGGCATATCTTCCCTTGGGAAGATGCTCAGCAGCACTATCTTAGTTTTTGGCAGCTTTTTGCGCAGGGTGGCCACCACCTGGTGGATGCCCTCTGCCACCTCTTCAGGGGTGTTGGAGTGGGCCCAGTGTTTGTAATCGGTATTGTTGGTGCCTATAAGCACAGTGGCCACTTTTGGGTTTAGCCCATCCACCTCTCCATTGTTAAGCATCCACAATATGTTCTCGGTACGCGCACCGCTGTAACCCAGGCTCAGCGCCTTGCGCGTCTCGTAATAGGCGCTCCAAATGGGGTGAGTTTCCGGGTTATCCCAGAAGTGGGTAATGGAATCTCCCACCATTATCAAATCCAGATCACCCTGCTTTACCTTCGCCAGCTTCTCTTTCCACCGGTCGGCCCATATATTGGGGGTGTTGATATCGGGAATAATGGCGGTGTTTTGAGCGTGTGCGGCGGGGATTGCATTCATAGAGAGAGTGAACAATGCGGCAGCTGTGAGTGCCCGTAACATGGAAGTAGGATTTTTCATAGCCATGGGTTCGACAGGCGCACCGGTTTTGCCTCTGTATACTCTTACGGTATCCACAGTGCGTGTGTTCTGGTTCTCAGATAGATCTGTGCGAGGTGGCTGCGACTTTTTGGAGAGCTGGAGGCTTATGTACACGGCGGGCGAAGAGTGGAAAGAGGTGGAGAATGCCGAACCTTACGGCCTGCAGCCTCATGTGTTCAACCAGATAAAACTCCGCCCGGTGGCCACCACGGATCTACGCATAGAGGTGCGGTTGAAGGCCGGGTGGTCGGGCGGAATATGTGAGTGGGAGGTAGAGTAACGGCTGCCTGCTACTTTAGGTACTTATCGAAGTAGGCGAACATGGCGGCATCTGCCTTTTTGGCAGTTTCTCCGCCAAAGCCGTGGCCCGCGCCCTCCATGGTAAGCAGTTCGCACTCCACGCCGCAGGCCTTCAGGCGGTCGTACATCCAGATTGCCTGCTCGTAGGCAACGTAGTTATCCTTTGTGCCATGGATAATCAGCGTTGGAGCGGCATGCGGATTTACCCAGTTTAGCGGGCTTGATTGAATGTGGCGCGGCAGCGCTGTTTTTAGATCGCCACCCAGCCACAGCGGCAGCACTTCGGCCGCATCCACGCTTTTGCCATAACTTTTTGTAAAATCGCTGGGCCCGTACTGGTTCACCACAACCTGCACGGCGCTGCTGACTTTTGGGAAACCTTCGTTGCCCTCAAACTCTTTAATATCCGGGGTTACCCCCAGAAATTGAGCCAGGTGCCCGCCCGCCGAACCGCCCGTAACGCCGATTTTGTGGGGGTTGATATGAAAACGGCGGGCATTGCCACGCAACCACCGCACACAAGCTTTTACATCATAAACAGCATCTGGAAATGGGTATTTTGGCGCCAGCCTGTACTCTACCGTGGCGGCAACATAGCCGCGTTTCGCCAGTTCCTGCACCAGCCCATCGTAACCATGGCGGTCGCCCGCCCTAAAACCGCCGCCATGAATGCACAGCACTGCGGGGAAGGGGCCCTTACTCAGATCCTTTGGCCATGCCATATCCACCATCATGTGCTGATCATCCGGATTGGCGTATTCAATATCCTTCTGGAACACAATTTCCTGAGCACGGGCAGAAGATGCAGCCAGGGCAAACAGGCCAAGGGCAGCGCAAATTGTGTGCAGTAGCCGGCTTCGGCACAGAACAGAGACGTTCCTCGTCATGGTTCTTATTACTCCGCTAAGGGGTTAGGTTGCAAAACAGCTCAACTGCAGCGCGTGGCGGCAGTGGGTGGATGGTTATTCCGGTTCCATGGCGAGTGTTCCTGCCAATAACCCCGAACTGGTGGAGGAGTAATAACAAAAAGGCCGTACCGCAACACTCGCGGTACGGCCCTTTACCTGTGCAGGACAAGACTTGAAATCTATTTAACGATTGCGGTTTCCACCATGCGCTGGAACATCGCTTCCAGATCCCCACGAGAAACGGTGGTTGCGGTAGTTGGCATTTTAACGCCCAGTGCGAGGATATTTCCGTTTTCGTGCTTCAGAATAACCAGCTTCTGCAGGGGCTTGCCTTCGAGATCGTTCATGGTCCAGGAGCAGGTGTCGAATCCCTGCCTGGATTTGCCGAGTTTGTACGCAGTGGCCTTCATCTTATCGCCATTGGGGCTGAACTTGGTGATAAAGAACAGCGAGGTTTGATAAAGCTGATCCCAGCCCTGCTTGCCCAGGCCCGGCCCCGTCATCGAAGACATGGCTGCGCCGCCCTCCAGCCTGGCAGATTTAGAAGGCGTAATCTCCCGCTGCCCAAAGGGAGTTTCCTCGCCAACTTCCCATCCGGCGGGCACCTCAATGGTATAGTTCTTGGTTTCCACCTTGCGGAACTCGATGCGTTTGCCTTTGATATCCACTTTAACAGTCTGTGTGGTGTCTCCAGCAGGAGCGGCGGGTTTTGCATTATCCTGAGCAGAAGCATGAACGGTTAATGCACTCAGTACGGCAAATGCAGGCAGAAATCGCATGATAGTATCCTCTTCGGGGGTTCTTAATACAACCATGATAATCTAAATGTACATAAATTGTCAATGTTTTGTATAAATAATTTCAAACAAGATGGTTGGGAGCATCGTTTATGGCTGGCGCGGTTCCGGGGCTATTACAGGTATTTTCAAAGCCTGCGGCGTAATGCAGAGCATGGATAATGGGCCAATAGAGCAGTATTCAAGAGCTTTTGCGGAATTAAAGCGGGCTTCTGGCAAGGGAGGTGCGAAGGCGCCGCACAAGCCTGTGCTGCTGCTTACGATACTTGCTGAAATTGAGTTCGGCAGGCTGGATCAGAATCGGATTGAGCTTACAGAGGAACTGATTTCTGCATTTCACCTCATGTGGCAGGCCCTGGTTACCGATACACAATGGGTGCCGCAGATTGTTATGCCATTTATCCGGCTTGCTTCCGAAGGGTTCTGGCACTTGCGGCAGGGCAATACAGAGCTGGAGCGCACAGAGCTGATACAGAACGAAAAGTCTGTAGTGCGCACTCAGCGCGCTATAGAGTATGCCCGGTTTGATCCTCAACTGTGGCAGCTGATGATGAACCATTTGAACCGTAAAATCCTGAAGCAGGTGCTTGTTGATACCTATTTTGTAGAGAGACGAGATGCCCTGGAAGCCGTGTCGAATGTTGTGCCAGTGGATTCGCAGATTGAGCGGCTGATAGAGTTGGCAGCTACCCCGTTCAGGCGTTCCGTTAAGCCCCTCGAGAAATCAGAAGATGATATGGTTTACCTTCGAAACCGCCTGTTTCCGAAGGTAATCAAGAACATATATCGTGCGGAATGCGCTGTTTGTGGAATTACGGTAAATGATAGCCGAAGCAACTACGTAGTTTTAGATGCGGCACATATTATGGATTACAGCGTGTTCCATAACGATGACCCGCGCAACGGCATTGCGCTGTGTAAAAATCACCATGCCGGGTTCGATAGCGGGTGCTTCAGCATATCTGCAGAGTACAGGTTAATAGTTAATGCAAAGGCAAGGGTGCCTGTAGAGTATGCGAAGCAGGGCACACCCATTCGCATGCCAGAAGTTCATACATGTGCCCCCGCACAGGATGCCCTTGCCTGGCATCGCAATCATAAGTTGAGATAACCATTTGACTACAGAGTTGTCAGAACCGGTAAAGCCAGCAGTAAAGCGCAAGCGGTCTCGCCTGCGTGCTTTTGCCGTGCGTGTTATAGTGTACGGAGTGTTGTGGGAGGCGTTGTGTGGGGTGATTGCATGGCAATCGGTTATGCCAAAACGGCATTATCTCAAGCGGAATCCTTCAGAGCAGCATCTTACATACTTATCACAATCCTTCAAATCTGCCGATGGTACCCGGCTGGCAGCGTGGATTATCCCTGCTGCTTCTGAGCTTACTAAAGAGGATCACGGCCGGGCTCCCGTTGTTATTCTGTGCCATGGGGTGGATAGCACGCGGGAGTCTTTGCTGCCGCAGGCAAAGTTGCTGCACGAGGCGGGCTTTGCAGTGTTTATGTTTGATTTCAGGGCAAGGGGTGAAAGCGGGGGCGATCGCTGTACGCTTGGTTACCGTGAAACGGAGGACCTGCTGGCGGCGGTTGCGGAGGTTAAGCGAGAGCGCCCGGGAGGCAACACGGTTATTGGAGTGCTCGGGCAATCTCAGGGAGCAGCGGTTACGTTGATGGCCGCCGGCAAATGCGCGGATATTAAGGCTGTATGTGCCGAAAGCCCCTATGCCAGGCTGGACCATGCAGTGGCAAATCACTTTTATTCTCTGCTGGGCGCTGCTGGCCCATTGCTGGGCATGCCAACCAGGCTTTTTGGCGAGTTGCTTATTGAGAAGAACTGTTCTGAGATATCGCCGCTCGCAGCGATGCCCCAGATTGGCAGCCGCCCGGTATTGCTGATTGAGGATGGCGCGGATACGCTTTGCCCACCTGCCGAAACGCAGGCGCTATTACGTTCTTCTGGAGGGCATGCGCAGCTGTTAAAGGTGCCAGGTGCGGGGCACATTCAGGCAAGCTGGGTTCAACCAGACACCTATCGGAAAACTGTACTGGCCTTCTTCAAAGCAAGCCTCAAGCCCGCGCCTTGATTGGTGCATAAGTTCTATTATTGTTTCAGCTTTTAATCTCTGCGGTTCGCCGCTCAGTTTTTTCAATCCATCTAAACAAGGCCACTGCGCCCACGCCAAGTAAGGCAAAAAACACAAGGTCCGGTATGCCCGTCATCTCTGGCAGGCGTACCTTGCCAAGTGCGGCAATGGTGAGGATGTGCTTCTTAACGGCATCAAATGAAAGGGCGTAGGCAATGGCACCGCCCATCATGCCAAAAAGCCCAACCCATGCGCTTATGCTGCCGGTAGCTGCAGCGGCAATTCCGGTGCCAGGGCAATAGCCATAGAGCGAAATACCGGCACCAAAGATAACCGCACCCAGTGCAACGCCTGCCATGTTGGCCTCTTTTACAGCGTACTTTGCATGGCCGGTATGCACAAGCACCCATACCCCAATGCCGCCCACCAGAATAGCGGTTAGCATTACTTTAAGCACAGTAAAATCTCTAAACCTGAGTTGCTCTGTAAGGCAGCCGCCCCTGGTAACCTTGCTGAACACCAGCAGGCCTCCGAACACCATACCCATAATTATCGCCAGTAAGGCGGGATTAATTCCTGCTGGAGGCATGGTTACTTCCCCTTCCCGCCACTAAACAGCAATCCGGAGGTAAGCGCCCCGGCCGCAAACATTACAATTAAAAAGACCCAGCTGGAGAGTGCCATCTGCATGGTTCCGGATATGCCGTGGCCGCTGGTGCATCCGCCCGCCATTCTTGCACCATACATCACCATGGCACCTCCAAAAAAGGCGGCACACATCCGCACCCCTGCCGAAGCTCCGAATCGCTGCTTCCAGGCTTCAGAAACCGTTTCCACCTTCAGCCCACGCGTAAGCAGTGCCACCAGGAAAGCGCCAAGAAACATCCCCACAAGAAACAGCACACCATAATCCAGGGCAAATGGTTTTTGCTTCCAGTAGCTGTTAGCGGCCACTGCCCCCTTGCCAAGCACAGGTATGGCAAATAGAGATGCTGTGCGCGCATAGGCGGTGGTTACGCCCAGAGGGTCTTTAGCAACTCCAAATGCAATCCAGCTTAAAATGCCAATCCCGGCACCGGCCAGGTAGGGCGTGTATCGGCCAGAGATTAGACTTTGGCCGGGTATGCCAGCAGTTTCTGCGGTCATTGCATGCTCCGCTCCGTGGCAGGTGGGGCTCACGGAGACTATCCACGTAGGTATATGTATTTTACTATATACACCCTGGTTTATATATTCTGATAGGTTGCGTGCAATAGTTGCCTGTTGTGTGCAGAGCCCTGCTGCTACGGTGGCTATCAACAAACGAAAAAAAGCCCTGCGCAGCCACGGCTGTGCAGGGCCCAAAACTAACAAGAAATCAAGCTATCCGTTGCCGCCTTGCAGCTCCTGCGCTTTTACCAGTGCTGCCAGGCTGCGTGTGTAGCCATCGCCAAAGCTCACCATAGATATGCGCTTTAGCTTGAACCGTTCCGGATCGCGCCAATGTGCTTTTGTGCACACCTTACGAATAGAAACTTCGGTATCGGAGGTATGCGCAATAATGCCAATAAAAATCGCTCCCGGCCTCTTCCGTTCGGTGGCGATCGTAATTAGCGGGTATTTGTCTGCCGCAGAAACCATAACAGAAGGCAAATTGCTGAGATTGATGCCAGCGGGAATGGATGCACATTGGCCAGAAAGGCGCATTGCCCGGCCAATAAAAGAATCGTTTGCGTTGTAACTCGTGATGTCCTTAATGCGATATGCAACATATCCATTGAGGGCGAGGCTATTAGGTTCGATAACATGCAGGAGCAGCACATCCGGGCTTACTCCCACCACAAACCCCAGCGTGCCTGCAACATCAAGCTTGCTCCGGAAAACTTCTACCGGAGTGCCAGTGCCAATGAGGCGCGCCAGCCTATCCAACATTTGCGTCATGGTCAGTTAGCCTCCCACACGGCATAGCTGTGCCGTAATCTTCCTTACGCAGCAGCGCGTCCTCACGTATCCATACGTCAGAAACAGCGTACCATTCTATCGTTAACTGTCCATGTAACGATAAATAGTTCGCGCATGGGTATGCGCAAACCTGCAACAGGAAAAGTCTTCCCTTCGGCGAAATCTATTGTGCCGTATGTTGATTTGTTACTGTCCTGCCAGTTATTATGGAGCCACCATTGAATTTCAAGTACATACATGCTGCCGATTTGCATCTGGATAGCCCATTGCGTGGGCTTGCTGCGAAATCGGAGGCCGCCGCAGAGCGTGTTCAAACTGCCAGCAGGGAAGCGCTGGAAGCGATGATAGATCTGGCTATTGCGGAGCAGTGCAAGCTTATTGTAATTGCCGGAGATTTATTTGATGGGCAGTGGAAAGACTATAGAACTGGCCTCTACTTCGCAACTCAGATGGCGCGGCTTAAGGCAGCTCAAGTACCGGTTTATATTATTCAGGGCAACCACGATGCTGAGAACAACTTTGTTGCCCGGCTGGAGCTCTCAGAAAATGTAAAACTGTTCTCCTCCAAAAAGCCCGAAAGCTTTGTGCTAGATTCTATAAAAGTGGCTGTGCATGGCCAGAGCTTTGCAACCAGAGAGGTTAAAGAAAACATTGCGTTGCGATACCCACCGCCTCTTGCCAATCATTTCAACATTGGTGTGCTGCACACCGCATTAGAAGGGCATACAGGTATGCATGCCAGCTACGCACCCTGTAGTACCGAACAGTTGAAAAACCATGGCTACGATTACTGGGCTTTAGGGCACGTGCATGATTATATGCTTCTGCATGATACGCAAAACCCAGCAGATCCGCACATTGTTTATTCTGGAGTAGTTCAGGGTCGTAACATTAGAGAAACGGGCGCCAAGGGGGTTGTGCTGGTAACCGTAGAAGATGGCGCCATTGTGGCTGCCGAATTCAAGCCCCTAGGCACGGTAGTATGGCACAGTTGCCCTATTTCGGCAGAGGGGCTGGATACCCAGGAAGCCCTGTTGTGTGCTGCCATACGCTCCGTAGAAGATGCATACCAGAACACAGGAAAAACTTCCTGCGCGGTTCGGGTAACTATTACCGGGCCTACTCCTGCTCGCTCCAGCCTGCTTACAAACCGCACAGACTTTCAGGAGCAGCTTGAGACGGCTCTTGCCGCGATCTCTGAAGAGGGAGATATCTGGCTGGAGAAGCTTGTTTTGAACATCTCCGAACCGGCCACAGTTGCCGAACAGCAGGCAGACGACCCCACTATTGCAGGCGGAATTGCCAGCCTGGTAAGGCAGGCGGCAGAGGGCGAAGAGTTTGATGCCGCATTCCGCCGAATAGTTGATGAGTTGCGTTCCCGGTTTCCGCAAACTGCGGCCGATGAAGGGTTTCTGGATTCGCTTGTGGATGAGACAAGGCTTGCAGCCCGAGATCTGGCACTTGCCATTCTTGAAACCAGCCAGACTGGAAACGGGGAGGCCGAATAATGCGCTTTGAACACCTGAACGTTGAGTGCTATGGCCGCTTCGGGGAGAAATCAATGAACTTGAGGCGATCGAATGGCCTCGTGATTATTTACGGCCCAAACGAAGCTGGCAAAAGTACAACCCGCTCTGCAGTTACCGATCTGCTTTTTGGCATCCCTTCACGCACCAGCCTTATGGAGGTTTTTGGTGGCAGCAAGATGGCGATTACGGCCGGGCTGCACTTGCAAAATGGCTCAACACTAACCATTCGGCGCACCAAAGGCAATACGAATACCTTGAAAGATGGGGACAGTAATCTGCTACCCGAAACTGCCCTTGCCAGTATTCTGGGGGCGGTTAACAAAGATAGGTTTGAATCGTTGTTTTCTCTCAATCACGAAACCCTGCGCATGGGTGGCGAATCTCTTCTGAAATCGAATGGCGAAATTGGACGAATGATTGTATCGGCTGGCGGCGGCCTTAGCCAGCTTGTAACGCGTATTGCAAACCTGGATAAAGCTTGCGATGGCATCTACGCACCCCGCAAAAGCAATAACCGGAGCTTCTATATTGAGCTGGAAAAGTTTGATGCCGCCAGGAAAACGATTACCGCTTCCCAGCTAACTTTGAGGGAATATCAGGATAACCACAAGAAGCTGCGGGAGCTGGACCAGCAGATACAATCCACCAGACAAGACCGTGGCGAGATTCTGCGTTCTATCACAAAGCGGGAGCGCCTGGCACGCACCCTGCCGCATGCGCTTGAGCTGCAGCGCTTGCGCTCCGAAATCTCGGCATTTTCAGATCTGCCAGAACCCGGGACTGAGTTTAGCAAAGGGGTGTATGCCACCCTAAAAACGCGAGACGATCTGAAGGCTGAATTGAGCAGAGTGGACAGCGAGCTTTCAGAGTTGCGAGTAAAGATGGAGAGCAGCGCCTTTGATGTGCGGCTTCCTGAACACAAAGCCGCCATAAATGATGCCTCTGAGCTGGCAGCCAATGTTAAGCGCGCACTGGGAGATAGAGACAAACGCAACAAAGAGCTGAACGATTCTCTCGCTAATCTCAAACCCTTGATGGAGATAGTAGGCAAACAGAACGCGGGGGAGAAAGACCTGCTGAGTATGGCTCCATCAGTACTTATTCTGGAAGAAACGGAACGCCTTGCAGAATCGCTGCGCAAACTTGAGCAGCTGATTGCTGCAAAAGGGGCCAACGTTCGAGAGTCTGTTGCAAAGTGCTCCCACTTTAAAGGGCAGATACAGAAGTATGTTGGATCTGGGTATGACGCTCCCACGGGTATAGACATTGCGGAACTGAACGCCGCCGATATGCTTACCGAGGCCCGGGAAAAGCAGATTCGGGCGGAGGCTCTGCGTAAGAGGGCAACAGACCGCTGTTCCCGATACGCTGCCGCGGTGCCAGTATGCTTTGAGTGGCACCTTCCCGCTGAAGAAACGGTGACGGCGGAGGCAGCAAGGCGTGCTGAGATTACAGATGCCCTGCGCAATTGTGAACAGGACAAAACACGAGCGCAGGAACGAAAGTATAAGGCTCAAAAAGATATAGACGACCTGCGCAGGCAGGGTGAGCTGCCATCTGAACAGGACTTGCAGGATGCGCGCATGGCCCGCCAGCAGACATGGCGGGATTTAAAAGAGGCCGTACTGGCAGAGGTAACTTCCGCACCAGATGCATTCCCCACACTGGCAGCAGGCTTCGAAACGCTTGTAGCAGAGGCAGATAGGCTTGCAGATCTGCGCATTCGGGAGGCCACCCGCGCCGCAACTTTGCAGAATGCCCAGTATCGACTGGAAGATGCCGAACAGGAGATTGTGCAGATAAGCCAGCGTTTGGAAGCCCTGCTTGAAAAACTGGAAGCTCAAAAATTGGCATGGCAGCTGGCATGGCCAGAGGCCACAGATTGGCAGCCAGAAGCTGCAGAACTGCTGAAGGCGATACGAGAGTTGGAGCTGGCCCGAAAGGATTGGGAGGGTGCGGCGGATTCGGAAGTGGAGGCCGCTGCCCGGAATGCCGAGGCAGCACTGTGCCTGCATAAGTTAACGGCAGCAGAAGCCCGCCTGAAGCTGGTGGCAGTCTCAGATGCAAGCATTGAGGCGCGTATTCTGGAAGTTAAGAGCCGTTGCCTGGCGCATGAGGATGGATATAGAGAGTGGAAGGCAGCCTGCAGCAGCCTGGAGTTAGAAGAACAGAGTGCGGAGCTGCGCAGGCAGGAAGTGCAGGAGCTTGTTGAAAAGCGCTCTGTTCAAGGCACCCGTTGGGCTGAGCTGATGCCATTGTTGGGTTTGGCTGCTGCGGCCTCGGTAGAGGATGGCGATCGGGCTGCAAGCCTGTGGGCAGCAGCCAGTGGGCATTTTGATTCTGCAGCCAACACACGGCGCCGCCTTGAGCGCATGGATGAAGATCAGCGAGCACTTGCATTAGATGTAGAGCGGCTTGCCGCCGCCACTGGCGTTGCCTCAGCAGGATCTGAAATAGAAACCGCTGCCCGTTTGAAAGCGGCGCTGGACAAGGCGCTTGCTGCACAGCAACAGCGCAAGGTTTGTGAGGATCAGATTGCAGCAAAAAGGCCTTTGAGAGAAAAACTTGCGACAAATGCGGCGGCTGCCGAGGTGGCTGTAGAAGGGCTATGTACCCGGAGAAACTGCGATGAAGAGGCCCTACGTGCCGATTGTGTAAGGTTTGATGCCCGGAACAAGCTGGTAGAGCTGGCTGCCAGCGAGGAGAAGAGCCTACGCGCCGCTGGCGATGGCCTGCCAACAGACACGCTGCTGGCAGATGCAGAGGGGCAGGATCTGGATTCTATTCAGGCACATCTGCAGGATTTGAAGGAGCAATCTTCTGCCTGTGAGTCTCAGCTGGAGACTGCTTTACGAGAACATACTGAGCTGAGCAATAAGCAGAAAAATCTGCTTGGTGAAACCGGAATTCTGGAGGCGCATGCTCGCAAAGAAAGCGCCTATGCGGCCCTTCAACAAAACACAGCCGAATATTTGCGGATGGCGCTTGCCAGAGAGCTGCTTATGGGAGCGATGGAAAAGGTGCGTAAAGAACGGCAAGATCCACTTGTTAAGCGTGCCTCAGAGCTGTTTTCTCGCGCCACTCTCGGTGCCTATTTAGGCCTGGAAGCCCAACCTGGCAGTAAGGATGGCGAAGTGGCGATTGTTGGATGCAGTGAGGGCCGTGATGCTATCTCGGTAGATAAGATGAGCGATGGCACCCGTGATCAGCTCTACCTTGCCTTCCGAGTTGCAGCGGTAGAGCAGTATTGCCAGAGTACCGAGCCGCTGCCCTTTGTTGCCGATGATCTGCTGGTGCACTTTGATGATGGCCGATCGCGTGCGGCACTGGAGTTGCTTGCAGAGCTTGGCCACTCTACTCAGGTTCTGTTGTTCACACACCATATGCAGGTGCGGGATGCGGCCAGAGAGCTTGAGAAGCTGGGGTCTGCCACGGTGGTAGAGCTGAGTTAGTAATGCCTATCTGCCGTAGGCTTTCACTTTTAGTGGAGGATCAACTCTATCCGGGCGGTTTGGTAGTGCTTCCTCGGGGGTTGGCTGTGGGCCCGGCTCTATATTCTGTTGCCTCAGTGCCGCATCGGTTATGCGCAGAGCTTTTGCCCGCTCTATACGCAGGCTGGTGCCACGGCCCCGGTGCTCTATTACTCCGCGCACTATTACGGCAGGTGCTGTAAGAAATAGCCCGGTATGCTCCTGCAGCGGTTCACCCACACAGATGGCCTGCAGCACCGCTGTTTCATCCTCTATACTGGTAAACAGAATAGGTGTGCCTGTGCGGGTTGGCGGGCGATGCGGGCATATGTTTAGCCCGGCCACGGTTACGCGCTCTCCATGTCTGCGCTGTTTTGCCTCGTTGCCTGTAAGAATGTTGCGGGAGGTGAGCCAACTGCGCAGGTGCGTAAACACATGGCATTCCGCACAAACACCGGTAATTCGCCACGACCACAAAAACTGCTCCCACAGCGAAAACTCTTCGATGTTCCAGGCGGTTGGGGTTGCTGCTGGCCCAACACTCTCCAGGCCCACATCAAAGCTGCTCTGCCGGGCGTTTTGTGCTCCGGCCCGGTGCGATGTCGCAAGGGCAATGGTCTCTTCCAGCCTCCATAGCAGCCCCCTTCTGCGGGAGTGCAGGCCATCAAAGGCGCCGCATAGTATCAGGTTTTCCAGCCTGTCTCGGTGCATGGTAACGCGTGTGCAAAAATCCAGCAAAGAGCGGAATGGCCCGTTCTCATCTCGCGCGGCTTCAATGGCAGCAATGTCTTCTTCACGCATTTCGGCCACCATGCGCAGTCCAAGGCGTATGGCAGTTGTGCCTCCCCCCGCCGTTTCTGGCTCTGAAAAACATTTGTCTTTGCTGCGGTTGATATCAACAGGCAGCACCGGCACGCCGCGCCTTCTGGCTTCGGCAGCCAGGGTATTGGCATTGTAGTAACCTGCGGGCATGTGGTTCATTAGCCCGCCAAAATATTCGGCTGTGTAATGTACAGAGAGGAAGGCGGTGCGGTACCCGGTGAGCGCGAATGACGCGGCATGCCCCTCTGTAAAGCCATATCCGCACCAGCCCGCCAGCTGATCGAAGAGGATATGCGCGGTTTCTGGCAGCAGGTTGCCGTGGTGTTTTAGCGCACCTTCAACAAAAATGCTGCGTGCCTCCTCCATGGTGCCCATGTTGTGGTGCCGGGCCAGGCTTTTACGAAATTTATCTGCGGCCCCATCCTCAATACCCATCATTGCAGCCACTACCTGCACCACCTGCTCCTGAAATACTATCACCCCATATGTTTTTGCCAGCGCCTGTTCCAGGCAGGGGTGTAGCACATCTGCGCGGGCCCAGCCCAGGCGGGCTGCAACAAAGCGGTTTGCGCCATTGCCCCGTATTGGCCCCGGGCGGATTAGTGCAACGCTGGCCACCAGATCTTCAAACTGATTGGGGCCCAGGGTGGCAGCCAGTGCCAACTGCGCCGGGCTTTCGAACTGAAAGGTGCCAATGGCACTGCCAGATTGCATCATTGCGTAGGTATCGGGGTCCAGATCTGGTATGCGATCGTATTTAAAGCCAGGGTCTTTTACCGCTATTGCCCTCTCTGCATCGCCCACGGCAGAAAGTGTTCGGAGGGAGAGCACATCAAATTTGATGATGCCAATCTCCTCGGCATCATCTTTATCCAGGGTCCAAATCTGCGTTAGCCCACGTGCCGAGGGGGTTATGGGTGCCAGCGTGGCCAGCGGCACGCGGGAAATTACGATGCCGGAGCTATGTGTGCCCAGGTGGCGCGGGTAGCCTGCAATTCGGCTGCATAGAGTAAACAGTAGCCGAAAGCGCTCTTTAAGGTGGCCATAGGTTCGAAATTCGGCATATTTTTCAAACGCCATATCTATCTGATCTGCGCGGATAAAGGAGCTGAGATGTTTGGAGAGCATGCTAAGGGCATCTGGAGGGATGCTGAGTGCTTTGCCAACATCGCGCACGGCCGAGCGAGACCAGAATGTATGGAACGTGCACACCATACCAGTGTGATCGGCGCCATATTTCTGAATGATGTATCGAAACACATCGTCGCGATTTTCACTGGGGAAATCCATATCGATATCTGGCAGTTTGCCCGGCACCAAAAATCGTGCAAATGGCAGATCACGCTGTAGCACATCCACATCGGTAAGGGTAAGGGCGTAAGCAACACAGCTATCTGCGGCGCTGCCTCGGCCAGTGGCACGAATGCCATTTTTGCGTGCCCAGCGCACAATTTCCCACACCATCAAAAAGTAGTCTGCGTAGCCCAGGGTGCATATCATATCCAGCTCAAAATCAAGGCGCTGGCATATCTTATCGGTAAGGCCCCGGTAGCGTGCCGTGGCACCTTTGTACGCCAGGTAGCGCAGGTACTCCCGCGCGCACCCGCCATTGGGCACGGGATAGCTGGGGGTAATCTCCTCGTTACGAGGCAGCCCAACGGTGCACTGCTCTGCAATGTGCAGCGTGTTTGCAATGGCCTCGGGCCTCCATGCAAAAAGCTGCTGCATATGCTTTTCGGTTTTAAACCAGCGCTCCGCATTCAGGGGTTTATCCGGGTGGGGCTGATCCAGGGTGGTAAGGGTGGCGATGCAGCGCAGCACATCATGGCCAATATAATCGTTTCCACGCACGTAGTGCACGTTGTTGGTTGCAACGGTGGGGGTGCCGATAGCATCTGCAAGCGATGCCAGATCCAGGCAAACGCGGTGTGCATGAGGGTCTTTATCTTCCTGCAATTCCAGATAGAAGCGCCCTGGGCCAAACCAGCGCTGCAGTTTGAGAGCGGCCTCTTTGGCCTCGGCGTATCTGTGGGCCCTTATCAGCGAGGGCACCAGCCCTTTACGGCATCCAGAGAGGCAGATTACATCTTCCGTGTGGCGCTCCAACGCGCTGTAGGTTGCGTGTGGCGAAAGGCGGCCCCCGGTGCGGTAAGCATCGGTTAGGAGGCGGCCCAGCGAGGCGTACCCGGCCCTGCTGGAGGCAAGCAGGGTAAGGTGTGTATCGTCCTCCATGGTAACCTCGGTGCCAAGAATAGGCAGAATGCCGTATCCTTCGCACAGCCTTACAAACTTCACGGCGGCGGCCGTGCTGTTATGATCGGTTAGCGCCAGGGCAGGCATGCCGCAATGGGCTGCAGCGCGCACCATATCTTCCAGTGGGCTGGCGCCATCCAAAAAAGAGTAAGGGCTGTGAGTATGCAGGTGGATGAACATGCCGGCTATTCTGTGTTAATCCTGTTCTGCGGTAATTCGCCAGGTGTTGCCCTGCTGGCGCAGTTCAAACAGGCCGCTCGGGTCTGTTTCTATGCGGTAAATGGTGGTTTTAACCAGTTCATTCCAGCTCCAGCTGGTTTCGCACCAATAGTGCAGAATGGCGCGCACATGGTACACCTTCTGCCTGCGCCTGAACTGCAATGGCTGCCCATCTGGCGTGGTGGCAACCTCCACCAGCTCGTTGCGTTTATGGCAAAACGGCGATATCCAGTAATCTATGCGGCGGGCACGGCGCATGCTTGCGGCAGAAAGCACAGCCCCAAAGCCAAAGCGGCTGCGTAAAAACTCCAGGGTGGTATCCAGTTTGCGCCGTGCCTCGGCGGGCAGTGCTCCGCCGTGCATATCAAACAGTTCCATCTGAACAGCGGTGCCAATGGTGAGATCGCCCGCTGTAAGGCTAAGCCCTTCCAGCGGTTCTCTCAGCGGCCCCAGGCGGCCCAGCACGCGCTCTGCGGCCCGGGCCAGATCCTGTGCACTCTGGATGGGTGCTGGCAGGCGCTCTTCTCCGCAGAGGGTGCTATGATCTTCGCGAATAAGGCACAGGGTAAGCCTGCGCGCAAACTCGCGCCGTATATTTAATGTGCCTGCAAGGCGTTTTGCAGCCCTCTCAAGGCCATGCATCACGGGTTCCAGAGTGGATGCTTCGTACCCAAAACGATGCTCCACTGTAACCTGTGGTTTTGGCCAGGCTGGCAGCACGGGGTCGGCATCCAGCCCAATGGCCAGCCTGGAGAGGCGCATGGCCGATTTGCCTGCCACCCTGTAAAGATCTCGGTAAGATATGGCCTGCAGATCGCCCAATGTGCGCAGGCCAAGCTTGCCAAGGCGCCTCTTTAAATCCGCATCGATTCCGGCCGGGCTGGCCGCTTCTATCTCCATGCTGGCCAAAAACCGGGCTTCGCTTCCGGGGAATATGATAAGAGGATCGGAAGGGGTGGCAAGCATGGCGGCATGCCTTGCCGCTAATTTGGAAATACCCACACCAACATGAATGGGCATGCGGGCAGCCTCTGCAAGCTCTGCGGTAAATTGGCTCAAAACCGGTGTTACATGCCTGTCGTCCAGTTCGGCATAGCACAGCTCTGGCGTGGCAGGCTCTACAACAGAGCTTTCTACAGCAATGCCGTTCCATATCACCTCGGCAGCCTGTGCATAGATGGCGGAATCATAAGTCAGCAGGTGCAGATTGGGGCATAGCGAGCGCGCTCCACTGCTTTTCTGACCCGGGCGCACTCCCGCGGGCTCGGCCTCTTCAGATACCACAATCAGAATGCCGCTTTCCGAGATCAGCGCAACCGGTTCGCCCCATAAATCCGGCATCCGGCAGCGTTCGGCAGCTATGCCTATCCGGGGCATGAAAAAGCATCCAATCATCCCCTTGCCTCCCGCCTATATACTGGTAAGTACTTAATAGTGTACTAAAGTACACCTATATTAGTCGATATCTTAATTGATGTCAAGCAGATTCCCTGCGATAAGAGTTCAGAGTTATTGAGAACGAAATCCTGACGGAGGCTGGCTGCAAGTACTTAATAGTTATTTAATACGCCCATAACACATCAACCCTCGTGTGCCTTGCATGGCCCCGGGCATTGTTGCAGAAGACTATTTTGTTTCAAAAACAAAAGCTCGCAACAGAGTGCACTGCTGCGAGCTTACAAACTACTGTAACTTAGTTCTCGTCTGGAACTGGCCATGGCTTTGGAAGCGGGGGGCGAGACCACGACCACTCTTGCTTTCCGATCCCTCTGGCTGCAAGCCGCTTCAGGCAGTCAACCGTTATCTGCTCAGCTACCTGGTAGTCTGCAGGCATGGGACCCTTACCAGTTCTTGGTGCACCACTGGCTTGTAACCTTATGACCGCCGATCCCATACGGGTTAATAACTCAAAACTGCTGCCTGGCTTGTCACCAATTTTATGCCACACATCGTTGCCGAAACGGTACGTGGTGAGGCTGCCTTTTGCCATCTTCCGATTGGAGGCCTCACTCTCGGCCAGGGAAACTCCCTCCATAATCGTCAGGCTGATGGAGAGATGTACTGTCATCCGCAGCCCATCACGTTTGCGAGTGATTTCTATCTCATCGTTTCCCTGCTGCCCTTTTCTGAAGTGTGCATCTCCATAGCCAGGTGTTTGCGCAACGGGTGAGATCACCTCCCGAAGTATATCTGCCACCGGAGGCCCATCGACAGGAGTGGCTTTCGACATGGTGCCAATTCCCATGCGTGCAAGCCGCTGCAGGCAGCCTATGGTCAGATCCTCGGTAAGCCTCATGTCCGCCTCGTCAACAAGCGTCAGATCATGTCGACTTACCCGGCCACCAGGCAACTTTTCCATAACATCGATTACAACAACCGCGCGGTTCATACGGGTGACAAGTCTGTAAAACCCTCTACTCGCCCCTCCGTCGCTTTCGACGCTGTGCCATACCTCATCCCCAAACCTCCGTCCGGTATGGCTGCAAGGGGGCAAGAAACCTTCGGGAGTATTAATACCGCTCTCCGCGATTTTTGCAGCAGCCTCTTCACTGGGCGCAATTGCCACAGTTAAGTGCAGCTTCAAACCGTCGTTGTCTCGCACGGCAAAGAGGAGGGCAGTAGTAGTCCGTTTATCGGCCGATATAAGGCCATCCAGGCGTATATCAGAAAATTGTCTCAACTCTGCCGGGCTCGGAAGGGCATCATGCGGGTTCACATCTGGCGGAATCGCGTGAGCATGGCCAAAAGAGAGAGAGAGCATTACAACCAGCCCAACAAGCAATCGAAAACATGTGGGTAGTGATATGGCGTACATATTTTACATGCTCCTGTGTTGTGCAATACTTGGGACGTAATTGCCCTGGACATACAGAAATGATGCAGTTGGGTCAGGCGTGTTTGTGCCGAAATCTGTGAGAGGTTTCGCCACAAGCCCATAAGAATATGCGCCGCCACCACCATGTTGCGAGATGGTCGAGGGCAGGTTCAAAATTCTGAACAACCAGAGCGGGTAATTACTGCGGATATAATCAAACCAAAACGTATCCGACGCAAATAGGCATATGGAATGCTTTTGCAAACTCCCCGCGGCACGACGGAAACTTGCATCGCCATTAAAGGCGGCACAACCGGCATGACTATAACACTGCATTGGATTATGTGTCAACAGGCTGTCTTATTATTAATTATGAGGAAAATACTGAAGTATTTGCGGCAGAAAATGCAAGGTTTTCCCCACGATCTCATTGTGGCCTTGAGTACCTTGCGTGTGGCTAAATCTGTACGCGTTTGCTAAGCTGTTGCTTCCGAGGCTCTGGCTTTTGGCACCGCAACGCGCTTCTGAGGAACAATCCCCCATTTGGTGGATGCACGCATACCCTGCGGAAAGCATAATTGCCACAGGGGCCGCACATAGATGTGTGGGGAGGCGCGGCGCAGCTGAGCGCAACGACGCACCAGAGGAGAGCTGATTCCATGAGCGAAACGAATATTGCTGAGCATCCACTCTACATTGCCGTTCTCGAAGGCGATGCGCCAACAGCGAAACGCTTGACACAGGAAGCGCTGGATGCTGGTG
The DNA here is from genome assembly GCA_903859705.1 of uncultured Chthonomonas sp. Taxonomy (GTDB): domain Bacteria; phylum Armatimonadota; class Chthonomonadetes; order Chthonomonadales; family Chthonomonadaceae; genus CAIXIX01. Next base: position 65,288 of record CAIONQ010000131.1, on the reverse strand, counting down.
CCAACCCGCAAGATCTTTTGAGCGTGTTCATGATTCCTGCAATGGATGAGGTGGGACGCCTGTTTGAGGCCAACGAGTATTTTGTGCCTGAGCTGCTAATTGCTGCACGCGCCATGAAGGGCGCTATGGAGCTGATTCGCCCGTTGCTTGTTGAGGGCGGTGCAGAGCCGATTGCCCGCGTGGTTATTGGCACGGTACGTGGCGACCTGCACGATATAGGCAAAAACCTGGTGGCTGCCATGCTGGAAGGCGGCGGCTTTGAGGTGATTGACCTGGGAGTAGACGTTTCTCCTGAGAAGTTTGCTGCTGCTGTAAAAGAGCACAAGGCACAGATAGTTGCTATGTCTGCACTGCTTACCACCACCATGCCCGGCATGAAATCTATTATCGAAACACTGGTAACAGAGGGCGTTCGTGAGCAGGTAAAAGTGATGATTGGTGGAGCACCAGTAACTCAGCGCTATGCGGATGAAATTGGTGCAGACGCCTTCTCAGATAACGCCAGTGGCGCAGTTCGCACCGCTCGCAGCCTTGTAACTGCATAGCTCCTGCATTGATTAAACCAGCAGCAAAACCGAAAGGGTATGGGCCCCGTGAACAGCGCAGTTCTGAATCAAGGCTCCACACGCACCGCTTTTCGTACACTGGCCATTAGCTCTCCAGATGAGCTGGTGTACGGATGCGCTCCTTCGCCTGTAATAGCCGGCAGGGGGCTGGAAATTGGTGCTGGCACCGTTGTGCCAGAAATCAACTTCACCCTCCCTCCACTGGAAATCAACGAATCTACCTGGCCAGAGATCCGCAAGCAATACGCAGAGATGATCGATGGCATCTGCACTCGCGCCGCTGCTCTTGAGCTGCCGGGCCTGCTGGCTGAGTTCGAAACCCTGCCACCAATGACCCTCAGGCCGGAGTGGGGTGCAGAAATCACCAGCATTCTTGCCGAAAGACTGCAGCGTGCCACCGATGTGCACGGCATTAAAACGGCCCTTAGGCTTACCCCCAACGACACCCGCGACCATATTCGCCCCCCGCTAATGCGGCACGGAGAGTGCTGGGATGGTATGTGCCGCCTGTTTGATATGGCTGCAGGTGCCGGTGCAGATCTGCTTGCAATAGAATCTACTGGCGGCAAAGAGATCTGCGATGAAGCACTTATGAACGCAGATTTACCCACCTTATTGTTTGCACTTGGTGTGCTTGCCCCCAGAGATATGGAGTTTTTGTGGGATCGAATTGTGCTTGCATGCAGGCAGGGCAACATCATTCCATCTGGAGATACGGCATGCGGGTTTGCAAACACTGCCATGGTGCTTGCAGAGCAGCGCATGGTGCCGCGCGTTTTTGCGGCCGTGGTGCGAGTAGCCTCGGTGCCGCGTGGGCTGGTTGCCTATGAGTGTGGGGCCGTTGGGCCCAGTAAAGACTGTGCTTACGAAGGTCCCTACATCAAGGCCATCACCGGTGCCCCTATCTCTATGGAAGGGCGCAGCGCCGCCTGTGCGCACCTCAGCTCTGTAGGCAATATCTCGCAGGCGGTATGTGATTGCTGGTCGAACGAATCTGTTCAGAATGTTCGGCTGCTAAGTGCCAGCGCTCCGGTTGTATCTCTCGAACAGCTGGCTTATGATTGCCGGTTGCTAAACACAGCAGGTCGCTCTTCTGATGCCGATAGGCTGAAGATGCGCAACTGGCTGGTGGAATCGGATTCTGCTATGGATCCGCAGGCTTATGTGCTGAGGCCGGATGTGGTAATTCGCCTCGCTGGCGAAATTATAAAGTACGAAAACCCCTATCAGCGCACCAGGGCTGCCGCCATTGCCACGTTGGATGAGTTGCGTAAAGCCCATGCTTCTGGCGACGTAAAGATTCCTCGTAACGAAATCCGCTGGCTGGATAAGTTCTGTAAGCAGGCCGAATCGCTTCCTGAAACAGAAGAGCAGATCTGTGATCAGATGCGAGATCAGCTAAAAGATGCTCCCTACCTACCTTCAGAATACGGGTTAGCATAGTGTGGAAAGAGGACTGGGCGGAGGCACGCGCCGCGTTAACAGGCTGGTGGAACGGCACCGCCCTGGCCCTCTCGGTCACCGCACCCGGGGATGCCCCCCGGGAACCGGTGCCGCCACCCGATCTGGACGTAACGCCAGAACGCCGGCGTCTGGATCTGGACTGGGTACTGCGCGCCGAAGAGTTTCGCCTCGCCAACACTTTCTTCGGCGGCGCAGCCCTGCCTCTGTTTAACACGGATATCGGCGGCCCGGGCAGCCTGGGGCTGTTTCTTGGCGCCGAGGGGCATATCGATGAAACAACGGTGTGGTACGAGCCCTGCATTCTGGACCCAGAAAACCACCCACCCATAAAATTTACACAACAGGGCATGTGGTGGGATAAGCACATTACCCTCATCCGTATGGCCCTCAAAGCATCCCAGGGGCGCTACCTGGTTACTGTTCCCGATCTGGTTGAGAATATCGATACCCTGGCGCAGTTGCGAGGATCGCAGCAATGCCTGATGGATTTAATCGAACGCCCGGAGCAGGTGCAACGATGGTTGGATGAAATTGGCCAGGCCTATATCGAGTGCTATGACGTGCTCTGGAAAGAGCTGCAGGATGCCTGGGGTGGCAGCGCATTCTACGCTTTTCAACTGTGGGGCCCCGGTAAAACAGCCAAGGTTCAGTGTGATTTCTGCTGCATGATAAGCCCGCGAATGTTCCGCCGCTTTATTTCCCCTGCACTTACCCAGCAGTGCGCGTATCTGGATTACGCCATGTACCATCTGGATGGAACCCAGGCAATTCCACAACTGCCGAACTTGCTTGCCATAGAGGGCATCAAAGCAATAGAGTGGACCCCGCAGGCGGGCCTTCCGGGGGGTGGCTCGCCGCAATGGTATGAGCTTTACAAACAGATTAAAGCTGCCGGCAAAAGCGTTCAGGCCATAGATGTTCATCCTGATGAGGTATTGCCTTTGCTGGATGCCGTTGGCCCCGAAGGCATGTTCATTCACACACGCACCGATACCGAGGCCCAGGCACGGCAGCTGCTGCGCAGTGTAGGTTGGCCAACGGCAAAAGGGGTTGCTTAATGACAACTACTGCCCAAACCTGCGTACCATTCGATAAAGCGCCAGCCCAGCCCGATAGGCTGGAACATCTCAATTTTGAAGAGCACAATTCAGAAGTGCGGGCAATGTGGGCCGCCTTCAATGCGGGTACACCCACCCGGGTTCCGGTAATACTGGGTACAAATACCCGGTATTTTATGTTTAACGAAGCGGCGAATCCGTGCCACCTGGATTTTCGTACTTATACTGAAAACCCGGATATTATGTTTGAAGCGCAGTTGCGCTTTGCCCGCTGGAGCCGAACCAATTTACTGCAGGATGCCGAACTGGGCCTGCCAGAGCGATGGCGAATAAGCGTTGATTTTCAGAACTATTACGAAGCCGCCTGGTTTGGGTGCCCACTGGTGTACTGCCAGGGCGAAGTGCCGGATACACGGGCATCCTTTGCCGATTGCCCGGAACGGGTGATGGAGCATGGCCTGCCCGATCCATTTGGTGGAGTGATGGCGCGCGGCCTGGATTACTATAATCGGTTTCAAATACGTGCGGAAAAACGTGGGGAAACGTATCTCAATCGGCCAATAGATATTAACCCACCCGGATTCGGCCTTGGCAGCGATGGCCCAATGACGGTGGCCTGCAATCTATTTGGTGCACAGTTTGTGTGTACAGCTATGGCAACGGAGCCAGAGAGGCTGCATAAGCTGCTGGAATTTATCACCGAGGCCACCATTAGCCGAATGCTGGCATGGCGCAGGCTGGTTGGCATCCCATTTCCTCAGCCGGGTTTTGGCATAGCGGATGACAGCATTGCCCTCATCTCAACCAGAATGTACCGGGCACATATTCTGCCGTACCATCGCCAGATATATAGCACCCTTGGCACGGGCGCTCCGGGTTCCATTCACCTATGCGGCGATGCTACGAGGCATTTCACCACGCTCCGAGACGAGCTGAACATCCGCTCGTTCGATACGGGTTTCCCCGTGGATTTTGGCGCCTTGCGCAAGCAGGTCGGCACGGATGTACGTATCCAGGGCGGGCCGCATATAGAGCTGTTGCGCTCCGGCAGTGTGGAAGATGTAAAGCAAGAAACACTGCGAATATTGAATTCTGGTGTGCTGGAGGGTGGAAAGTTTGTAATGCGTGAGGGCAACAACCTGGCCCCGCATACTCCCCCTGAAAATACCGAAGCCATGGTGCAGACGTGCCGGGAGTACGGCCGTTTTGTAACTAATTTGGATTGTGCCAACGAAACAAATGCGAACCAATAAAGGAAACAACCCTCTATGAACTCGTTTCTGCAAAACCTGCTTACGGATGGACCCGTGCTTACCGATGGTGCCTGGGGCACGCAGCTTCAGCAGCGTGGCCTGGCCTTTGGTGCCTGCCCGGATGCCTGGAACCTTACCAATCCAGATCTTGTTTCGCAGGTTGCAGCCGGGTATGTAGCGGCTGGCAGCAAGGTTATTCTGAGCAATACTTTTGGAGCAACGCGCATAACGCTGGATCGGCATGGCCTATCGCCTCTGGCTTCAGATATTAACAGGGCAGGGGCAACCATTTCACGAACGGCCGCTGGGGAAGAATGTTCTGTATTTGCATCCATGGGGCCAAGCGGCAAAATGCTCGCCATGGGGGAAGTTACAGAAGCGCAGTTGTTAGCGGCATTTACGGAACAGGCAATTGCAATGGCAGAAGGGGGTGCCAATGCCATTGTGGTGGAAACGATGTCTGATCCGGAAGAGGCTGTCATTGCTGTAAGGGCGGCAAAAAGCTCCGGCTTGCCAGTGGTAGCCTGCATGACGTATGGCTCTGGCCGTAGTGCTGACAGAACGATTATGGGCACCACGCCCGAACAGGCTGCAGATGCACTTCTGGGTGCCGGGGCAGATCTGGTAGGTGCCAACTGCGGCCAGGGGGCCGAACAGATGGTAGGAATTTGTGAACGCTTAAGAACTGCCTCTGGAATGCCGGTGTGGATGAAGCCAAACGCAGGGTTGCCACAAATTGTGGATGGCGCAGCGGTTTACTCAACGTCGCCGCAAGAGTTTGCTGCCAATGTGATGCTGCTGGTAGATGCTGGCGCAGGGTTTGTGGGTGGGTGCTGCGGCACTTCTCCAGAGTTCATCACGGCTCTGGGTGCGGCCCTTAACGATCGAAAGTAAAGATACAAGCGGGCGAATATGCCGCGGAGATTCAAATGAACGCACGAGAACGCTTTATAGCGACGATGCACTACCAGGAGCGGGATAGATCCCCGATCATGGATTTTGGTTTCTGGGATGAAACGCTTGTGATCTGGGAGCGTTATGGACTGCCCGGCAAATGTGATCCTGATGCCTTCTTTGGTATGGACCCTCAGTGGCATGTGGCACCTATCAATGTGAATCTGTGCCCTTCGTTTCAGTACACCGTGCTGGAAGATAAGGGCGATTCTGAGATAGTGCGGGATGGTGAGGGAGTAACCAAGGAACAGGGTAAGTTTCTGGGCTCCATCCCCCGGCACATAGATCACACCCTTAAAGATAGGGATAGCTGGGAAAAAGAGTTTAAATGGCGCCTGAACGGGTCAGATAAGGCACGTTACTCCCGGCATTGGGCCAACCAACTGCCGAACTATCTGAACCCTGATCGCGATTACCCGTTGGGCATCAATGCAGGATCCTTGTATGGCTGGATTCGTAACTGGATGGGCCTTGAAGCGGTATCGATGCTGGTATTTGACGACCGCAAGCTGTTTGAAGAAATGGTTGAAACGGTTGCAGATTGCATGATAGAAACTCTAACACCAGCCCTGGAATCTGGCGTGAAATTTGAGTACGCCATGATGTGGGAAGATATGTGCTACAGGGCCGGCCCGCTGCTATCGCCGCGTGTGTTTAAGCAGGTTCTGGTGCCGCAATACCGCAGAATTACAGACCTGCTTAAAAAGCATGGTGTGGATGTGGTGATTGTAGATTGCGATGGCGATATGACATCACTGCTGCCGCTGTGGCTGGAGGGTGGCGTTAACACCATGTTCCCCATAGAGGTGGGAACCTGGGGGGCAGATGCCATTAAGTACCGCAAACAGTTCGGCCGCGATCTGCTGATGGTTGGTGGCGTGGGCAAACAGATACTTGCTGGCTCTCGAGAAGAGATTACAGCAGAGGTAGAGCGTTTGAACTGGCTTGTTGAAGATGGTGGGTTCATTCCTACACCGGATCACCGCGTTCCACCGGATGTCTCGCTGGATAACTATCTCTTCTACCTCACAGAGGCCAAGCGCGTGTGGGGCAAGGGCCTTCCCAACCTTAAGCCTACGGGCGTGGTAGATGAAAATGCCGCCACCTCAGACCGGGAGCGCTACTCCTGGCATCTGGGTTAATGGATCGCACAGAGGAAGTAGATGCGATTAAAGCTCATTAGCTGCGAAGTGTTCTACCGGGAGATGTGCCTTGCTGTCTCCCGGTCGCCACATATGATCGATATTTCGTTTTTGCCCAAGGGGCTGCACGATATCGGATCTGCCGGTATGCGCGAGCGCATGCAGGCGGCTGTGGATGTTGCAGAGGCGGAGATGCAAGCGCAAGGCATAACCTATAGCGCTATCCTACTTGGGTATGGGCTGTGCAATAACGGCCTGGCAGGGCTGCAGGCACGCACTGTACCGCTGGTGCTTCCCCGCGCGCACGATTGCATAACGCTGTTTCTGGGCAGCCGCCAACGGTATGTTGAGTATTTTAACGCCAACCCCGGAACCTACTTTAAAACAACAGGCTGGATAGATAGGGGCAGTGCCTCTGGCGAGTTTAGCCAGCTATCTATACAGAAGCAGGCTGGCATCAATACACTCCTTGCCGATTTTATTTCCAAATACGGTGAAGATAACGGGCGATATCTGTTTCAAATGCTGGGGGATGACAGGCACAACTACGGCCAGTACACCTTTATAGAAATGGGAGTAGAGCCAAATAGCAGCTATGCCGATAGTACAAAAGCAGAAGCTGATGAACGTGGCTGGAAGTTTCAAAACGTTCGCGGTGATATGAGGTTAATACAACAGCTTACAGACGGGGAGTGGAACCAGGAAGAGTTTCTTATTGTGCCGCCTGGCAGCCAGGTACGTGCAAAGTACGACGAGCGTATTGTGGATATAGAGCCTGCTGAGGAGATCCTGGGATGACCGGAAGAGACATAGTGGAGGCCGCTGCCCGCGGCAATAATGCCGATAGGCTGGCATGCATGCCGATAACAATGCAGTTTGCCTGCGATCTTATTGGAGCCCAGTATCTGGATTACGCCACCGATTACCGCGTACTGGTAGAGGGACAACTGAGAACTGCAGAGGCATTTGGGCTGGATTATGTAAACACCATGTCGGACCCGGCCTGTGAGGCTGCCGATTGTGGTGCCGGAGTAACTTTCTTCCCTAACTCACCACCCGCAATTGATGAATCTCGGGCACTACTTGTGAATAAGAGCCTGCTTACTGGCCTGAAAATACCCGATTCCACCGCTGGCGGTCGTATGAATAACCGCCTTAAGGCGCTGGAATTGTACCGCGAACGGGTGGGTACCTCCCTGATGATTGAAGGCTGGATCGAAGGCCCCATGGCAGAAGCGGCAGATCTGCGCGGGTTAAACACATTGATGCTTGATTTTTATGATGATCCCACCTTTGTAACGGATCTGTTTGAATTTGTACTGGAAATGGAGCTGGAGTTTGCAAAACATCAAATTGCAGCGGGGGCTCAGTGTATTGGTATTGGCGATGCTGCCGCATCGCTTATTGGGCCAGCATTGTACGAAGAGTTTGTGTATCCATACGAAAAACGCATGGTAGACGGAGTGCACGCAATGGGCGCTATGGTTCGCCTGCACATCTGCGGAAACACAAAACGCATATTGAACGGAATGGGCAGGTTAGGCTGCGATATCGTGGATATCGATTTTCTTGCTCCGCTAAGCAAAGCCCGCACGGATATGGGCGAAGATCAAACGCTGCTGGGCAATATGGATCCGGTACGCGTTCTGCGCAACGGCACACCAGATGAGGTGTATGCCGTGCTGGAACAGTGCCATGCTGAGGCCGGGAAGCGATTTATAGTTGGAGCCGGTTGCGAAGTTGTGCGAGATACACCCCATGAGAATCTTAGAGTGTTATCCGATTACGCACAAACTCACCGGTAAACGGATATGGACAGGGGTGAGGCAATGAAGCACAAAGTAACGCTGAAGCCAGTAGGCTCTGAACTTATAGCTGAGCATGGAGCAGCGCTTAAAGACCTGTTGTTTGAACACTCCGTGGAGTTTCCGTGTGGTGGGCAGGGCCGTTGCCGCGGGTGTAGAGTGCGCGTTGTGGCTGGCGAGACAACGGTAAACGAGGCTCAGTTGGAGCGCCTTACACAGCAGGAACTGGATGAGGGCTGGCGGCTTGCCTGCCAGTGTTCGGCGGAATCGGATCTTACCCTTGAGCTTCGACAGTGGGACTCTACGATCCTTACAAACGATACCGAGTTTGCGTTTGTGCCGCGCAAGGGCCTGGGCGTTGCCATTGATGTGGGCACTACCACCCTGGTAGCTCAGCTTCTGGACCTAACCACTGGCGCAGTAATTGCGGTGCGCACAGCGCTCAATCCACAGGCCAGGTATGGCGCGGATGTTATGAGCCGCGTACAGCACGCCGTATCTGAAAATGGGGCCGAGCAGTTAAAAGAGGCCATCCTAAGGCATGCTGGAGCCCTCCTGAAGCAACTGGCGCAAGCCGCAGATGTTGATTTCCATGAAATATGCAGGGTAGTGCTTGTTGGCAACACCGTAATGCACCATCTGTTTTGTGGAATAGATTTGGAACCGCTGAGCCGCTATCCGTTTGAAACAGAAAACGCCGGGTTGGTGCGAATCTGTGTCGCAGATTCGGGCTTCGATCTGCCTTCAGATGCTGAGATCTGGTTTTTGCCCTGCCTCGGCAGCTTTGTTGGCTCCGATATTCTTGCGGGCATCCTTGCCTCAGGCCTGCACCTGCGCGATAAACCCTCTCTGCTTGTAGACCTTGGCACCAACGGTGAAATAGTTGTGGGCAATAAGGAGAAGATACTCGTTGCCTCCACTGCGGCCGGCCCGGCATTTGAAGGCGCACGCATATCTATGGGAATGCGCGCCTCCAGTGGGGCCATATGGAAGGTTGCAGTGCCAGAAGTGGGATCGGACGCATTGCGCTGTGATGTGCTTGGCAGCATTACGCCCACCGGCCTATGCGGCAGTGGCCTTGTTGATGCCGTTGCCGTTGGGCTGGATATGGGAGTAATCACTCCAACGGGCCGAATAAAAGGCGGGGGTGATATGCTGCTGCAGGAACCTGTAAAGCTAACTCAAACCGATATCCGCCAGCTTCAACTTGCCAAGGGAGCCATAGCCGCAGGGATTCAGATACTTTTGAATGCCTGGGGTGCCTGTTCTGAAGATCTGGAGCACATCTATCTGGCTGGTGCCTTCGGAAACTATATCGATCGCGCTTCTGCCCGCAGAATCGGGCTTATTGAGTTTGCACCAGACAGGGTAGAGCCCATAGGCAACAGCGCACTCCTGGGTGCAAAAATCGCCCTATTTGCGCAGGATGAAGAGCACCTGAAGTACGCCAGGATTCTTGGAACTACCACTCACTTTGGGCTTACTGCCGACCCGGCGTTTCAGGATATCTATGTAGAGTGCATGGGGTTTCCGGCACCAGAATAGAGCAACTGTGCAATACTCCAGTAATCTCACACGCTCCGGCCAATCCGGCCCCAAAAGGCGAGAAATGCCACGCAACAACACACGCAGAATCATGAAAGCGGCCGCATCGGTTGGTGTAGCATCTCTGTTAATAGGTTTGCTAATGGGCTGCCACACACTCTCTAACAGTGCCATGGCAAGCAAGGATTTATCGGAAACAGATAAGGCAAAGCCTTCCTTAGAGCCTGCCAACAATCAGGTACTCTCTGAAGTGATTGCTCGTAAAGAAAACGGCAGGTTGCAAGATCTTATTAAGCAGCGGCCAGATATTCCAACAAAAACGTTTGCTGGTACTACGTTGTTGTTTACAGCGGCATTTTTCAACAATCGTGAGGCAACGCAGATCTTGATTGATGGAGGTGCGGATGTTAACTTCACAACCGCCCTTGGTGAGCGCCCGTTAGATAGGGCGCAGAGCGGCAATGCCGATGCCGTAGCAGAATTGCTGAAGAAGCATGGTGCAAAAAACGGCCCTTCCAGGCGATAACCAAACTAAAACAGGGCTCAGAAGCAAATGCTTCTGAGCCCTGAATGTTATCAAGTAGCATGCGCCTACTTGAGGTTTGGCTGTTTTGTTGTGCGCAGATAAGGCTTAATCTGGTTGAAACCGGCCGGAAACAGGGCTGTGGCTTCCTCGTTGGTAACGGTCGGCACGATGATTACATCTTCGCCAGGAGTCCAGTTTGCCGGGGTTGCAACTTTGTAATCGCTGGTAAGTTGCAGAGAGTCGATCACTCGCAGAATCTCGTTGAAGTTGCGACCAGCGCTTGCAGGATAGGTGAGGGTGAGTTTAACCTTCTTATCCGGGCCAATTATAAATACAGAACGCACCGTAAAGGTGTTGCTGGCGTTAGGGTGAATCATGCCGTACAGTTCAGAAACAGAGCGATCGGCATCTGCAATAAGCGGGAAGTTGAGTGCGGTGCCCTGGGTTTCGGCAATATCCGCCGACCAGCCTTCGTGATCCTTGAGTGGGTCTACGCTAAGGCCAATAACCTTGACGTTGCGCTTTTCCCACTCTGGCTTGAGCTTTGCAACGGTGCCCAATTCCGTGGTACACACCGGGGTGTAATCACGTGGGTGAGAAAAGAGAACTACCCAGCTCTCGCCAGCCCACTCGTGAAAGTGAATTGTACCTTCGGTTGATTCCTGCGTGAAGTCTGGTGCCTCATCGCCCAGCTGAATTGCCATTGGTATCCTCCTGAGAAAAATTGAGTGCAATGCCTGCATAAGCGGCGTATGCACATGCTAATTTGTACGGCACAGATAGTGTTGTGCGATGTTTCTACGTGAAACACCGCGAAAACAGGTAGGCAGGTCAGCATTTTTGAGCTTCCCGAGCCAGTTTCCATCACGCGAAGTGACTGGATACTTTACTAAACCTATCATATTAATAGATTATAAGCGTTATCTTACTCGGATTCCGTGGTGCCTGTCAATGTACGTGAGTTTATTTAGAAAACCTTATTAAATAATAAAAAATTTATAAGTTTCTTTGTGGACAGATTTAACGTACATTGCAGCGTAATCAGGCAAGAATGACACCTGGAATTGACAAAATTGACAGAAATGTCAATTTTGCGCGCGATTAGTGGCTATTAACTGGCACATTTGTTGATTTCGTACTCGCAAGTGGGTAGATATAGCCTGGTCTGTGCCAACAAATTGCATTGTCAGCCCTATCTGGTTGCTTGACATTAAGATTAAAGTTCTTTTATAATTGTCTTGCTATCCTATCTTCCTTCCATTCCAAAGGCACTCCTGTCTACTCCGGATGGTTTGGGCTGGATGGTTCTGATGTCCGACGAGAGAACAACGATAGATTGTTCAAGGAGACTGTGCCAATGAAGCAACACACTCCGCGCGGGAAAGCCTCGGGTTTTACTCTTATCGAGCTCCTCGTGGTGATCGCAATTATTGCGATACTTGCTGCAATTCTCTTCCCTGTGTTCGCACAGGCCCGTGAGAAGGCCAGGGCAATATCCTGTTTGTCTAACCTGAAAGAGTGCGGTACCGGTTCACTCATGTATTCACAGGACTATGACGAGCAGGTACTGCCAGAATGGCTTAACCTCACCGATGGTGATGTAGGCAGCTACAACGGTCAGGTTCGTGATTGGGTTCGCTTCTGGCCGGAGCGCATTCAGCCTTATCTCAAGAACTACAATATAACCACCTGCCCGGATGCCCCAACAGATGGCGGCCCGAACTGGCCGAACGATCCGCAGAATCACCGCGTTGGCGGCACCCTCTGCGAGAACGACATGATGTCTGCATGGGACACTGGTACGGTCCGCCTTTCGCAGATCAATTCACCAGCTTTCTCTGTTCACTTTGCTGATGCCGGTTCTGTTTATGATGCTGGCACCACGGGTGGCTGGCAGGCATGGGACGGCGGACGCCAGGGTTACCTGGAGTTTGACGCTGACCCGGACAATCAGAAGGCCAAGTACACCAGCATGTCTACCGGCGGCAACTTCTTCAACGAAGATCGCGCCAACTGGGGCGGCGGTTCGGATAGCTATCCGATGCCCTACCCGCGCCACTCCGGCATGTGCAACGTAACCTTCTTTGATGGCCACGCCAAGGCCATTAAGCTCAGCCAGTACTGGCTCAACCGAAACCAGAAACCGCAGTGGAACGGCCCGAACGATCACTTCGGTCAGGTCGGCGTCCGCGGCGCAAACCTCGGCGGTCAGTAATTACGCAAAATTAAGTTCCTCGCTTTCGTCGCACTATCTGTGGCGATAGCGAGGGACTTTTTTTAATGTTTATCTAATCCGTTTCTCCCTATTTTGTATTCCGCAGTTTAACAGGTTGTACTTATGAGCTCCAACTCCAGCCCTCGGGCCGGCCAATCGGCAGGAGGCACCGGGGAAACGAAGGGAGCGCCTTCACAAAGCAGGCGCCTTATTCCACTCCTAGCGGTGCTTGGCGTTGCTGCCATCGCCCTGCCAATTACTCGCCGCATACTGTTGTCTCGCCCTCCTCTTCCACCGGCAAAAGCTTCTTTACAGGTTAAGATGAAGTATTGGTCGGATCGCGCTGAGCATGATCCATCCGATGTTGAGGCCTATGTTGAACTCGGTAAACTTGATGTTGTGGCAGGGTACTACACGGATTCGGTTCGTAGGTTCTCTTCTGCGCGAGCACTCGGCGCGAACGAAACAGAATTTCTGTTGCCAATGGGGCGGGCTCTCGTTTTCCTGGGGCATTTTGATGAAGCCCGAACAGAGATGGAAAAAGCTGTTCGTTTGCTGCCAGACAGTATTAAGGCCGCAGGACAGCTTGCTGATGTTTACGATGCTGAAAATCGACGCAAAGAAGCGTCTGAAGTTATGGTGGGCTTTCTAAACAGGCATCCTGGCCTGGATAGCGATGGATCCGCCACAGGCATTGCCTCTATAGAGCAACTGCTTTATTATTTCTTGAGCGAGGCAGATCTTGATCACGCCATGAAGATGGCGGAAGACCTGATGCGAGTTGCACCAGATCGCCCGGAGGGCTATGCTGTATCTGGTGAGATCCTTGTATCACGCAAACAGTATCCTGAAGCAATAAAGCGCCTGGAGAAGGCTCTCTCGATCGCTCCCACTGAGGTTGCCATCCACTACTCCTATGGAATGGCACTGATCGCCGCAGGCCGTGAGCCAGATGCCATGGTGCAGTGGCAGAAATGCCTGGCGCTGGATCCATCGATGATGAACGCTTACTCACGGCTTGCCGAAGCCTATGATAGGCGAAAAGACTACACGCACTGTGTTATTGCGCTGCAAAAGATTGCACTTTCCGATTTGAGCGATGCCGGTGCCGCTGCTGCAACCGCATTTGCGTATGAGAAGCTGGGCAAGAAATCTGCCGCGGCATATTGGCGCAGCGTTGCCGCTGCCGCGCGGGAAGACTTTACTGCGCAGCTGAAATACGCAGGCGAAGCGAAACAGGATCCGGAGTGGAAGCGCCGAGCACGAGCTGCCGAGGCCGCCGCCTACCGTGATATGAACCGCATGAAGGACTATGTTGCTGCTATGCAGGATGTTACTGCATCCGCAACTGCAGAAGATGATGTTACCATGGCGGGTGCCTATGGTTCGGCAGATCTTCCGGATGAACAGAACCGCCTGCTGAAGCGAGCGCTAACGAAGAACCCGAAGAATTCGGCAACGATCTACAAGCAACTCAGCGATGTTGCCGATAAGCAGGGAATGAGAGACCTGGCAGAAACCTACATTCAGGAAGCTATCAAACTCAAACCTGCCTCGGTTTCCTACCATGCCACTCTTGGTGAGCTTTACATGGAGCGCCGCAATGAAGGTGGCCGCCTGGATAAGGCGATAGATGAATTTAAGACCGTGATGAAACTCGATCGGTATGAAGTCATCGGATATCAGCGAATTGGCATTGCATATGCCGCAAAGGGAGACCTTCGGCGAGCCGCACGAAGCCTTGAGCATGCGCTGGATCTATTACCAGGAGATGGCGCCACTTACCAGGAACTTGGGCGAGTTTACGCGAAGATGGGAAACAAGCAGGGTAGCGACCGCATGTTTGAGCTCTACCACAAGTATGTGGATTTCGATCTCAAACAGAAAACCCTGGCAACGCAATCTCGTGCGCGGAAGAAGGATCCATCTGCCCAGAAGGCAATGGGCGAGTTTCTTGAGCAATCTGGCAACTACTCAGATGCTATGCTTTACTACCGGCAAGCACTCACCCTGCAACCTGGCAGTGCTGATACCAAAGCTAAGATAAAGAAGCTGGAAGGGCTGCTTGGCCAGGCGCCAGAGTAGCGCCACCGGCAAGAACTAATCGATCTCTATGAGCTGCTCTAATTATAACAAGGCGATACTGCTACCTGTGCTGCTAATGCTATTTGCAGGCTGTACGCATCGCCAATCCGCGGAACAAAAACCGGGTAACGGCACCGCAGCAGATACTGCGTTAAGTGTAACGTTTAAAGAAGTATCCCAGTCTGTTGGGATTAACTTCACCCATGAGAATGGTGCCGCAGGCAAGAAGAACATGCCGGAAACAGTAGGTTCTGGCGTTGCCTTTCTGGATTATGATAACGATGGTTGGCAGGATGTGCTTATTGTAAACGGCACAAATTGGCCAGGTGATAAGCCTCGCCACACCACCATGCATCTTTATCATAACAACAAGAATGGCACGTTTACCGATGTTACCAGCCAGGCCGGGCTTGCAGTTGAAATGTACGGAATGGGAGTGGCGGTAGGCGACTACGATAATGATGGCTTTGAGGATCTGTACATTACTGCCATCGGGGCCAACCACCTTTACCATAACAATGGCAACGGCACATTTACCGATGTTACTCCCACGGCAGGTGTGGAGGGGAAGCCTGTAGCCAACCTTCCGCTAAAGTGGAAATGGAGCGCCACAGCAGGCTGGATAGATTACGACAACGATGGCAAGCTGGATCTGCTGGTGTGCCAGTACGTTAAATGGAGCCCGGAACTTAACCAGTGGTGTGGGCACAATGGCATACGCGGATACTGCCCACCCAACACATTTGAAGGCTCCCATTTAACTCTGTACCATAACGAAGGCAATGGGCGTTTTAAGGATGTAACCCGCGAAATGGGCCTCCTCGATATTGCCCTCGGCAAATCTTTCGGTATTGGTATTGCCGATTTTAATGGCGATGGCTTTATAGATATCGCCATTACAAACGATACGTGGGCTAACTTCTTGCTGATGAATGAGGGTGGCAAGCACTTCGCCGAAAAGGGTGTGGAATCTGGCATTGCCACCGGTGAAGTTGGCCACTACAAAGCGGGTATGGGCATTGACGTGGCAGATTGGCGCAATAACGGCAAGTTCTCTATATTGATAGGTAACTTTGCCGGTGAAGGGCTCTCTCTGTTTGAGCGCGATGGGCCCGCCGGGCCCGATGTGCTGTTTACAGATAACTCACATCAGGCAGGGCTGGCTGGCCCGAGTCTGCCGTACCTTACATTTGGCCTTTTCTTCTTCGATTATGATCTGGATGGATACCAGGATGCATTCACTGCAGATGGGTACATCGATGATGTAGTGGCCACTTACAACTCAATGCTCTCGTTTAAAGAGCGCCCTATGGTGTTTCATAACCAGAAGGGTACCGGCTTCACAGAGATTGGCGAAAAACTGGGCCTCACCGATAAAGTGGTGGGCCGTGGTGCCGCCTCTGGAGATTTCGATAACGATGGTTCTCTGGACATCGCCCTCGTGGATAACGGAGGGCAGTTTCGGCTTTACCGGAACCAGAGAAACAACCAGAATCACTGGATACGCTTTCGCCTCGAAGGCGTAAGGGCCAATCGCGATGGCATTGGCGCACTGGTGAAGGTGACTGCGAACGGAGTTACACAGTCACAGTACGTACACAGTGGTGGCAGCTTTCTATCCGAGAGCCAGCGCCAGTTAACGTTCGGCCTTGGTGCAGCAAACCAGGCAGAACACATTGAAATCATCTGGCCAGGAGGCTCTACCGATAGGGCGGACAACCTTCAGGCAGACCGGCAATACCTAATCACCGAGGGGCAGGGCTCTAAGCCCGATCCCCGTACCCCATTCTATGAGGTGAAAAGCAAATGAAACAGAACGTTGGCCCGGGTGTTGTGGCGGCTGTAGTGGTTGCCGTGGTTGCACTAGTAGGAATTATTGGCTTCAAAGCGCTTGGCGCTAAGAAAGCTACTGGCCCAACACCAACCGATATGGCAGCAAAAATGAAAGAGCACGGCATGGCAAATGGCAGCATGCAATCTCCGCATACTGGCGGCAGCCGCAGCTACCCAATGCCCGGCGGAATGAGCAGTGGCGGCATGAGTGGTGGGGCCCCTGGTTCCGGTGGCTCTCCGGGCTCTGGCGGCCAGTAATAACTGTACTGCTGGTTTTCATAAACCAAAACGAACGCTAAACAGGGTTGGCAGATACAATCTGCCAACCCTGTTTAGATATGAATTGAAGCGAATCAGAGAAAGCGAACGCGGCTGAAAGCACCGTAGCCAGCGATTGCAGCACCCACAATCGGCAGGCCATTTGTCATTAGCGAGACGCCGGCATCTTCCATACCAATTAGCATGGAAGAGTGCAATATCCCACCTGCCAACACCCCAAGCCCCACGGTAAAGCCAGCAATTATCTCCAGCCTGACACCACGCTTTCGGCTTACAGCCCGCAAAACCATTTCCCCGCTTATACTGCCTAAAAAGTAGGTGCCCACAAGCATCAACAATCCGCCAAGGGGCAGGGTTGCCAGTAGCCAACCACCTGCCACACCACTTACAATTCCTGTAACGGCTGCTGCCAAAAGGCGGGCAGGCGTTACATCATAAAGGGGAGATTTACTACCCGCTGCGCAGCTTCGGCACAAAAAACCCACTGCCCCGGGCTTAGAGCAATCCGGGCAGATAGGAGTTTCGCAGCGCTGGCAGCGCAGCCCTGTTATGGCTCGTTTCCGGCATCCACACCGCACTTCTTGAGCGGGAGACATGGCAATCCTTCCAGTTATATTTATCAGCACCGGAGATTATTGATCTGGCGTCAGGGTTTGTTCGTGGCAGGGGAGGCCGTTTTACGATTATGGAAACTGGAATCCGGAGTACTGCCAGAAGAATCCAGCCCGAGCTCCGTCATCTTATCCACCAGGCCTGCGGCCACCTGCGCAATCCCTTTGCTTAATGCAGCCGCCTGTATAAGGCTGGTATTTGCTGTCAGCAAATCGGAGCCGGGCCCTATCATACGGCCAGCTGCCAGATACTGCAGGGCAGAGTATGCGGGCGCGTTTTTCGGTATTGCTATGGTTACTTTTTCAGGCAGAGCGTTAGATTTCGCGAGGTCTTTAGCACCGGGTTGCGGGCGCGAAACGGCAGCAACAAAATAGTTAGCGAAGCGTGCCAGTGCAGAGGCCATTTCATACCGGGTTACTTTCCGGGTTTTCCAATCTGATTGGCTAAGAACTTTAGCAACCTTATCTGGAAGGGGCTTCGCAGTTTCCAGATGCCAGCCGCCGCCTTCAATCTGCTTTGCAAGGGTGGCAAGGGCAATGGCGGCTTCCTGCCGTGTAACATGTGCTTCGCCATGAAACTGGCCGTCGGAACCATTTGGCATAACATGATTGGCCAGAACCTGTTTTACGGCAGATGCTGCCCAGTGGTTGGCGCGCACATCGGAGGGAAGTTGTGCCAGTGCACACTCTGTTCTGGCAGTTAAAAAGAGTGCGGCAAATGCAGAGAGCACTCCGATTTTCAAGCAAAAAGCATTCATTCGGTTGTTTTCAGCTTTCATCGGAGTACCCCTCCAGGACTTTACTTGCGGCGGGTGCCAGGCGAGTTCAGTCAGTATTCGCTCTCTCTTATTGCACGATACTCATTTAGCGCTCGTCCGGTTCCAATTGCCACGCAAGATAGTGGATCGTCTGCTACATAAACGGGGATGCCTGTTGCGGCAGAGATGAGCCGATCCAGCCCACGGAGCATAGCACCACCGCCGGTGAGAACAATCCCGCGGTCGATAATGTCTGCTGAGAGCTCGGGCGGTGTCTGTTCCAAAACCCGCTTAACCTTCTCAACAATGGCTGTAATCGGTTCCATCAGTGCTTCTCGGATATCCTCGGAGCGCACTTCCACAGTTTTGGGCAGGCCGGCAAGCATATCTCTACCGCGAACTGAGAGGCACAGCTCTTCATCCAGCGGGTATGCAGAGCCAATTTTAACCTTAATCTCTTCCGCAGTGCGGTCGCCAATCATCAGGTTAAAGGCCGTTTTAACGTGGCGTACAATCACCTCATCTATCCGGTTGCCCGCAACACGCAGGCTCTCGCTTGCCACAATACCTTCCAACGATATAACAGCGATATCGGTGGTTCCACCACCAATATCCACCACCATATTGCCGCCGGGTGCGTTAATGGGTAGGCCCGCGCCAATTGCAGCCGCCATAGGCTCTTCAATAGTTTGTGCTTCGCTGGCGCCAGCTTCCAGGGCTGCTTGCCGTACAGCTCGCCGCTCTACACTTGTAACCTGAGATGGCACACAAACCAGAACACGTGGTTTGAAGATGCGCTTCTTACCAACTACCTTATGAAACAGGTACTCAAGCATCTTCTTGGTAGTAGTGTAGTCTGCGATAACACCATCGCTCATTGGGCGGATAGCAACGATGTCGCCCGGTGTACGGCCGAGCATCAGGCGTGCTTCTTCTCCTACAGCAAGTATTCTTTTGCTGTGCTTATTAATCGCAACCACAGATGGTTCGCGCAGCACAATTCCCTTGTCTTTGACATAAACAAGAATATTCGCCGTTCCCAGGTCTACCCCGAGTTCCGGCACTAAGCTGAACACGCAGCCCTCCTAAACTTCGCTCTGTGCGAATGCTCGCAAGAAAAAGAGATCAAACAGAAACCGTAGTCGTTTCTGTGCCAGTGCGGGTAACATCCGCGCCAAGGGCTTTGAGGTGGTCTACTATGCCTTCGTAGCCCCGATCGAGGTGATGCAGGTTATCTATAACCGTTTCACCCTCCGCGGCCAGGCCCGCCACAACCACGGCGGCCCCTCCCCGGAGGTCGGTGCAGGTTACGGGCGCCCCGGTAAGGCGTTCTGCTCCGCGGACAATGGCCGTGCGGTCCTCAACTCGAATATCCGCGCCCATGCGTACAAGTTCGGTAGTATAGCGGAATCGGCTTTCATAAACGGTTTCCGTTACCGTAGATACGCCGTCTGCCAGGCATAACAACGCCACAAAGGGCTGCTGCATGTCTGTTGGGAACCCGGGATGCGGCATGGTCTTAATATCAACCGCATTGACTCGGCCTGTGCGCTGTATTCGGCAGCCGGCCTTATCCTGCGTGATAGTAACGCCTGCCTCCTCCATTTTGGCGAACACCGGGCGCATGTGTTCAATAACCGCGTTCTTGATGAGCACATCGCCGCCTGTAATCGCGGCTGCAATCGCGAAGGTTCCAGCCTGCATTCGGTCTGGAATAACGCTAAACTCAGCCGGGTGCATCTCCTCTACACCGTCAATAACGATGCGTGTTGAACCCGCGCCCTCAATCTTTGCGCCGCTGGCATTCAGGAAGTTCGCCAGGTCCACAACTTCAGGTTCAGCAGCACAGTTTGTAATAATTGTTCGGCCATTGGCTTTGGCTGCGGCAATCATCAGGTGCTGTGTTGCGCCGGCACTTGGGAACTCCAGATTGATACTTGCACCCTGAAAGCGATCTACCTCACCCGTGTATATACCGTGTTCCAGGGTGAGATGACAGCCGAGTTGCTCCAGGCCACGTACGTGGAAGTTCACCGGCCGAGAGCCGATGTCGCATCCGCCAGGCATTGCAACCGATGCATGACCAAAGCGAGCGAGAAGCGCGCCAAGCACGTTGAAAGAGGCACGCATCTGGCGCACCAACTCCTGGGGCGCTACCGATGTGCGCAGTGTGGTTGCATCAATCTCAAGTGCGCCGTCTTCCCTGAAGGCTACTTCCGCCCCAAGCAGGCGCAAAATCTCATTGAGAGTGTTAACATCACTGATGCGGGGTACATTGTGGAGAACCGTTTTACCGGGTACCAGCAGGGCGGCCGCCATGATGGCAACTGTATCGTTCTTGCTGCCGCCAATCTGCACTTCACCGTGCAGTGCAAGACCACCCCGGATTATGATCTTATCCAAATACTGCTGCCTTCCTGCTCCGGAATCGTGGTCCAAACGGGCGCTCTCGTAGTGGTGTGTGGCGCTCTAAAATTCCTAAAATCACGCATCAAGTATACTTTTTTCGGTGTGTTGTGTCAAATCGGGCCGCCAAATTCGGCCGCCTTATTAAGGCGGCTCCGGTATACTTAACACGATAACTGTTGGCGGACCCTGTTAAGCTGCCAAAGTAACAAGTTTCTGGTTCTGGAGGCCCTGTTTTGCTGTTAATCGGTGACATCACTTTCGTACGCGGTGCAGTACTTGGCGTACTTCAGGGGCTTACAGAGTTCCTGCCTGTTAGTTCTACAGCCCACATGGCTCTGGCTTCTCGCATGCTGTATGGTGAGGATGCTGGCGCGGCATTTTCTGCAGTGGTGCAGCTCGGCCCCATCTTCGCAATTCTGCTCTACTTCCGGCAGGATCTGGTGCGGTACGTTCAGGGAATTCTGCGCACAGGCACTCCTGGCAAAGCCATCACAACTAATGATACGGATGCCAGGCTTGGATGGTTTACACTTCTTGGCACAGTTCCCCTTGCCATAATGGGAGTGCTGCTTGAGCACAAAATAGATACCACCTTCCGCAAGCCATCGGTTATGGGTATCTTCCTGATTGTGCTTGCCCTGGTTATGCTTATCGCCGAAGCCCAAAGCAAGCGAACGCGTGAGCTGAAGGATATCACGATTCAGGATGCAGGGGCTATTGGGTTGGCTCAGGTACTGGCTCTTGTACCCGGTGCTTCACGATCGGGTGTTACAATTACTGCTGGCCTCTTCCGCGGGCTGAGCCGGGAAAGTGCTGCCCGCTTCAGTTTTCTATTGAGCATACCGGCAATTACGGCTGCGGGCCTATATAAGTTGCTCAAGGTTGTGAAAACTACGGGCCTGGGTGGCCAGGCGGGCATCTACGTATTTTCTGCTCTTATAGCTGGCGTGGTGGCGTATGCCGTTATCGCGTGGTTCCTTGGGTACATGAAAGAGCACAATACAAAGGTATTCATTGTGTATCGTATCGCCCTGGGCCTGCTGCTGCTTGCACTTGTTGCAACACATAAAATTGATAATTCTGCCCCTGCAGCCATAGAAAAGAAAGAAAAAGCTGCGGCAGCAGCTACGGTGCGCATAGCACCAAATTCCAACCCAACCAACTATGGAGTTTGATGTTGTAGTTATTGGGGGCAGCGCTGGCGGTTTTGCCGCTGCCCTCGCATCTGCAGAAACCGGGGCCCGCACTGCACTTGTGTGCAACTTTGCCCAACTCGGTGGGCAGCTCACAACGCAGGGCGTTTGCACACCAGATGAACAGCAGTACATAGAAGCATTCGGTGGTACCCGCCGATACATGCGGTTTAGAACCTCGGTACGTTCCTACTACTGCAGCAAATATCGCCTCACTCCCTCAGCACAATCCAATCCAAACTTTAATCCGGGCTCTTGCTGGGTTAGCAGGTTAAGTTATGAGCCTGCAGTGGGGGCAGATTTACTGTTAGAAATGGCGAGGCCAGCTATTATTGCGGGCACGCTTAGTGTATTTCTTAATTCAACTGTTTGCGGTGTTACTCAGGACAGCGATTCACTACACATACGTTCCGTTCAAATTCAGACCATTGATGCCTCAGGCACCCAGCAATTGCGGGCCTCTTACTTTTTGGATGCTACCGATACTGGCGATTTACTGGGCCTGTGTGGTGAAGAGGGCAAAGACTGGGTTACTGGAGCCGAAAGCTTTGAAGATACGGGGGAGCCAGATGCCCCTGCCGAACCACGCCCCCACTGGGTACAGCCGTTTACATTTCCATTTGCAATAGATTGGTATCCGCAGGGTAAAGCCACCAATGTTATTGATAAACCACATGATTACGAAGAGTTAAAGCAAACACAGAACTACCATGTAATTCATGGCGCAATCACCGGGTTGTTTGCGGGCCGTGCCCCCTGGTGGCGTTATCGCAGATTAATTGCCGCAGACAATTTTGACGATCCTGCCATCTCAAGTGATGTGGCAATGATCAACACTGCAGGCAACGACTATTATGGCGGCAATATAATTGGTAAGACCGCGAGCGGTGACGTGATTACGCCCGAGCATGCATCTGCAGAACTGGCAAGGGCACGCAGAGTTTCGCTGGGGTACCTATACTGGCTGCAAACTGAGTGTGAGCGCACCCACGAAGATCTTCTTGCTGCACCCGGTGGCGGTGCAGATCCTACCACAGCCGGTGAGCTCGGGTATCCTGAGTTCCGATTACGTAAAGACCTGTTTGCTACTGAAGATGGCCTGGCACCAGAGCCCTATATCCGTGAATCTCGGCGCATCCGTGCGCAGCAAACGGTAATAGAGCAGGACATTGTTGTTACGGATTTCAGTGGGAAGGAATGCCAGGGTGCATCGGCTCGGGCAAAATTCTTTGCAGATTCCGTTGGCATTGGCCACTATGCCCTGGATATTCACCCCAATGGGCATGGCGAGCCAAATCATTACGTTCCTACCAGGCCGTTTCAGATACCGCTTGGGGCACTGATTCCGCGCCGATTATTAAACCTGCTGCCAGCTTGTAAAAACCTGGGGGTAACGCATCTCACAAATGGCGCCTACAGGCTGCACCCAATTGAGTGGAATATTGGGGAATCTGCTGGCCTGCTGGCGGCCTGGTGTGTGCAGAACTCGCTCACTCCTGGGTTAGTGTATAGAGACATATCCCTATTACAGATTTTCCAGCGGCATCTGGTGCAGCAGGGCATCGCTTTGCACTGGTTTGTAGATGTGCCGGATGGTCATGCCGCGTTTGCCTCGGTGCAGTGGCTCGCCGGGGTTGGAGCAGAACTGGGCAGCTCGCTCGATCTGCTGTTTCATCCAGATAAGCTCATCTTGCAAGAACATTGGCAGCTGTGGCTGCGTTCTTTGGGTAAAGAGGTTATGCTTCCGTTGCCAGCCACAACGCGTGCAGAAGCAGTACAACTGCTGTTCAAACAGTTTGGTTAGCGCCACAAGGCAATATTGTAAAATAAAAGCCGGCAAACCCGTGGTATAGGCTTGCCGGCTGTGTTCTTGTATGTAGAGTCTGGATCGAATTACCAGCGATCACCACCGCCGCCGCCGTAGCCGCCGCGATCATTCCCGCCGCCGTATCCTCCGCGGCCACCGCCGCCGCCATATCCGCCACCGCCACTGTTGCCGCCACGGCCGCCGCCGTAACCGCCGCCGCCGTATCCACCGCCCTTGGGGCGATCTTCGCGCGGCTTGGCTTCATTAACAGTCAGGGTGCGCCCACCCATCTGGGTTCCGTTGAGGGAATTGATTGCAGATTCCGCATCTGAATCAGACTCCATCTCAACAAACCCAAAACCTTTGGCCTGTCCGGTATACCGGTCAGTCACAATTGTGGCTTCTTTAACATTTCCTATCGAAGCGAACAGGTTTTCCAGATCTTCCTCGGTAGCGGAATAAGGCAACCCGCCGACATAGATACGCTTCGCCATTCGATCCAAACTCCTTTTCGACCCGCTGGGGCAAGGACTAAGGGCCTCGCTATCCCGATATCACGTACATTATCGAACAGGAGTGTTTCCTGGTAAACAGGAGGGACGGTCGATTACGCGGCCAAAACACTGACTGAAACCAGAGCCCGTTCTATTTATCCGTGAGACCATTTATGACTATTCGCACGCTCCGGGCTATGCTTACCAGCACGGTTATGCAGCTCAAGTATACAGGCGTCTCAAAACAGTGTCAAGCAATTATTACGCACAAACCACCCTATTTTTGAGTAGTTCCAGATACCTTTATCGCCTTCTGTACTGCCATTAAAAGCGGTGCACTTGCCAGTATTGGCAATTTTATTTGCATTTAAAGAGCAATTTTGACCGGAATATAATGGCCTTCACTGATTTTCTGTCATCAAGCCCTTTCTGGTATTATACGTATGTAACTGACGATCGGAATCGGCGTTCAATACAGGGCATTCAGATCACGAAATTATTTTCTGATATTTCTCTGAGAAACGGTGAGAAACAGCTCATGCGTCTTGTTGTAATCACAGGTCCGAGCGGTGCAGGCAAGACTCTTGCTCTTCATAGCCTCGAAGATTCAGGCTACTACACCGTGGATAATCTGCCTCCCCCTCTGCTTCCTGCGCTGGCCGGGTTCTGTGCCCAGGAACGCCAGGAGCGGTGTGCTGTAGTGATAGATACGCGCTCTGGGAAAGCTTTTTCTGAACTACCCTCTATCATTAAGCATATGAAACTGGCTGGCGCAGATGCAGAAGTACTGTATTTGGACGCAAGCGATTCGGCCCTACTTCAGCGTTATAAGGAAACACGGCGGCCGCACCCTTTACGCAACAAAAACGTGGCTGGTGAAACAGAAGGCGGAATTATGGAGGTAATCGAGGCGGAGCGTTCCCTGCTCGATTCTATCCGCGCTTGTGCCGATCATGTGGTGGATACTTCTGCCTTCACGCCTGGTGAACTGCGCGAGTCTATCCACACCAGTTATGCCACAGAAACCCGCCCCGGCCTGCTGATAACTGTAGTTTCTTTCGGCTTTAAACATGGGTTGCCCGTAGATGCAGATCTGGTGTTTGATGTACGCTTCCTGGCTAATCCTCACTATGTGCCAGAGTTACGCCCTCTTAATGGAACAGATCCACGCGTAGCAGAGTATGTATCTCGCGATCCCAATGCACCGGAGTTTTACGCCCGAATGAAGGAGCTGGTGCTATTCTGTCTTCCTCAATATATGCGTGAGGGCAAGGCGTATCTCAATATCGCTATTGGTTGTACAGGCGGCAAGCACCGCTCTGTGGCTCTGGCAGAGCAGCTAACGGGCGATTTGCGTGGGGCAGGCTATAGCGTTGCGCTGCATCACCGAGACTGCAATGTGAGTGAAGCCACAAAGTCTTAGCTCAACAATCGTAATTTAGCGTTTATAAAACGCATCAGGCAGAAGCATCACCCTCTACACAAACAGTACTTGGTGCCCTGCGGCTCTTCAATGAACAATAAGAAAACAGCCTTTCTAAAGTGGTTTGTGCCCGGCATGCAGGTAAAGCGATGGTTCGCCCTCGGTTTTATTGGCCTGCTTGGCTTTATGCTGGGTATGGGCATCATTATCCAGGTTCGAGGCACGCGCGGCGCAACGATGTCTGTGCGCATTGCAGAATGGATAATAGAAAACTCACGGCTGCCAGTGCGCCCCGGGGTTATAGGTGCAGCACTTTCAATCATCGGTATTCTGCTGTGCGTCTTTGCTCTCTTTCGGCTAATTTATTCGCTTACCAGCGTGCTTGATCCAGAGTTGGCGCCCAGTGGCCTTGTAGACCTCATTTATCAAAAGCGCCGGCTCACGGCCGGCCGTAAAATCGTTGTTATCGGCGGAGGCACTGGCCTCTCCACTATGCTGCGAGGTTTAAAACAGTACTCTGCCAACATAACGGCCATCGTTACGGTAGCTGATGATGGTGGTTCCAGCGGCAAACTGCAAAAGCAGCTCGGCATACTACCGCCTGGCGATATTCGAAACTGCCTGGTGGCCCTTGCAGATTCTGAACCGCAGATGACTCAGCTGTTTCAATACCGCTTCCGTAATGCGGTTCGGCCCACACATCCTCACCGAGATCAAGAGGTTCCGTTACCAGTAGACCCCCGTAATTTTGGCGAGGGGTTACGAGATCACGCTTTCGGCAATTTGCTGATTGCCGCAATGTGCGCCATCAATGATGGTGATTTCGAACGTGCTGTGCGTGAAACCAGCCGGGTACTCAACATTCGTGGCCGCGTACTACCGAGCACAGTAGAGCATGTGCGCCTTAGAGCAGAGATGGAAGATGGATCCATTTTGGAAGGCGAAACAACGATTGCGCACTCTGAGCTAAAGATTAAACACATATCGCTGATGCCTGGAGATGCCAAGCCCGTAGATGGTGTGCTTGATGCAATTCAAAGTGCAGATGTTATTGTTATTGGCCCCGGCAGCGTGTACACCAGCCTCATTCCCAACCTGCTTGTGCAGGGGATACCGGAAGCGCTAAGGCAAAGCAAGGCCAAAAAGGTGTATGTTTGTAATGTAATGACCCAGAAAGGGGAAACGGAAGGCTATTCGGCGCTGGATCATGTGAAGGCAATAGAGCACCACGCCCGCCAGAAGATCTTTCAATACGTGCTGGTAAACATTCGGCAGCCAACCCCAGAACTGGCCGATAAATATCGAAAAACAGGTGCCGTCATGGTAGAGCCAGATATCGATCGCATCAAGTCGGAGGGATATCGCCCCATCGGTGGAGACTTTATAAACCAGACCGATGTGGTTCGCCACGATGCCGGTCTGCTGGCAGAGGCCATTATGCGTCTGTTGCGCTGAGGTATTTGGCAGCTATTCAACACTGATTGTAGCCTGCATTCTCCTTGACAACCCTTCGAGCCTCCGGTATACTTTGTATCGTTTGCGATGCCCGATGGTGCAATGGCAGCACACCTGGTTCTGGCCCAGATAATCGAGGTTCGAATCCTTGTCGGGCAGTACGCCTCCGCCTCCCTTGAGGCGGAGGCTTCAATTTTTGTGGCGCAGATGGAGCCGAAAAATGATCCTGGATCTCCAGAATGGTTATGAGATTGATGACTGCCTGGGGCGCGTTAACTTTGAGCGCGTACATGGCTGGCTCACAACCTCTTACTGGAGCGAAGGCATTTCTCGAGAGCGCGTAGAGCGCGGTGCCAGGCACTCAACGCTTGTAATCTCTGCATACCATCAAGAATCTGGCGAGCAGGCGGGCTATCTCAGAGTTATCTCAGATACCACCCGGTTCGCGTATATTTGCGATGTGTGGGTAGATGAAAATCACCGCAGCAAAACCCTTGCGCGCAGCATGGTAAAGTTTGCGCTGGAGCATCCGGAAGTAACGGATGTGTCTCGCTGGATACTCGCTACGCGAGATGCCCACACGGTATACCAATCGGTGGGCTTTGGCCCCCTTCCGGAACCGGGCAGATGGATGATATTCCAGCCTGGCCACCCCGGATCCGCCGTTATCACCTCGGACGTTTCCCCGGAGGGCTAATGCTCTACCTTGTAGCCACCCCCATAGGCAATATGGAGGACATCACCCTTCGCGCCCTGGAAACTCTGCGCACAGTGGATTTTGTAGCCAGCGAAGATACCCGCCACACGGGCATGCTGCTGAAGCGCTACGAAATCAGCAAACCCCAAATCGCTTTTCACGAGCACAACGAGGCCCGCGCAGGTGGCAGAATAATGGGCATTCTTGCCGAAGGCAAGAATGTTGCATTGGTTACGGATGCCGGTACTCCGGGCATCGCCGATCCTGGTTACTCCATTGTGCAAAAGGCCCTGGCTGAGGGGCATGAAGTTACCATGATCCCTGGGCCCGCCGGCCTCATTATGGCGGTTGTGCTCTCCGGCTTGCCGCTGCACGCCTTTACCTTTCGTGGGTTTGCACCTCGCAAACCTGGCCCCCGCAAGCGTTTTCTCGGCATCGATGCCCGCTCTCCACATACCCTTATCTTTTATGAGAGCCCCTATCGCCTGGAAGCCCTGCTGAAGGATGCCCTGGAAGTGTACGGGGATAGACGCGCAGCCATTGCCAACGATCTCACCAAGAAGTTTGAATCGGTAGATAGAGGCACCATTTCAGAACTGCTTGCAGGGCTTAAAAAGAAAGCCGCCAGAGGCGAGTACATTGTTGTGATTGAGGGCGTTGAAAAAGGTACCGGATCGTCCATAGATGATGATGATGCCGGTGACGACAGCGACGCAACTGAAGACGCCACCGATTATGCCGATGCCGGCGATGACAACAATGCAGACAATGCAGACAATGCAGACAGTGCCGACAGTGCAGACAGTGCCGAAGACCATAATGAGTGAGCCAGCTCGCAGAACTTCTCTGCCATTAATACATGGTGATCTGGCGCTGCCTGCATTTTTGCCGGATGCCACACTCGGCGCCGTTCGGGCCATCGATAGTTCTGACCTGGAAGCAAGCGGCATTCGCGCCGTGGTGATGAACGTTTTTCACCTCATGCAAAAGCCCGGCTCCTCTACCATTGCTGCCCTTGGTGGCTTGCACGAAATGGCCGGGTGGCCACATGCCATTATCACCGATAGTGGTGGTTTTCAGGCCTACTCCCTTATTCGCCAGAACCCAAAATTTGGCAGGCTCAGCGATTCCGGCATACGGTTTAAGCCGGAAGGTGCGGAACGCGAGTTTCAGCTTTCGCCCGAAAAAAGTATTCAATTGCAGATGTCTTATGGAGCGGATATTGTTATCTGCCTCGACGATTGCACGCATGTCGATTCCTCCGACGAAGAGCAGGATCTCTCTGTAGAGCGCACCGTTCAATGGGCTGCGCGCTGCAAAACAGAGTTCCTCAAACTGCTTAAACAGCGGAAGTACGGCGATAGGCGTCCATTACTGTTCGGAGTGGTTCAGGGTGGTGGCGATCCGGCAAGACGCCACCGTTGCGCGCAACGCCTGTTGGAAATTGGATTTGATGGCTATGGCTATGGCGGCTGGCCGCTGGATGCCTCGGGAAAACTGCTGGAAGACATGCTTCGAGCAACGCGAGATGCCATTCCTGCCGAATTCCCCATGCATGCGCTGGGTGTTGGCCACCCTGAGAGCGTTGCTGCCTGTTACCGCATGGGCTACGATATGTTTGATTGCGCACTGCCCACCCGGGATGCCCGCACTGGCCGCCTGTACACTTTTAGAAAAGCACCTGGCGCAGAGGGCCTTAGCCTGGAGAGTGGCTGGCTCAAAACCCTGTACATTGACGATGATAAGCACATCAAGACCAATGGACCAATAGATGCTGGCTGCGATTGTCTTACCTGTACGCGCTACTCGGTGGGGTATTTGCGGCACCTTCATAAGTGTGGCGATACCCTTTTCTACAGGCTGGCAACGCTGCACAATCTACGGTTTATGACCCGGCTAATTGAGCTGTTGCGTGCGGAAGGCAGCACGGCCGAAACCACGGAGCCATAGTGAAGTTTGATTCTGCCACTCTGGATGCGCTTGTTGCAGATATCAGCGGAAGTGCCAAGTACCGCACCCTCTCACCAGACCTTATTAGGCGCATCGGTGCCGCAGAGTTGGCCAATCGCCCCAGTCTCAAGGTAGCAATTCAAGAAACCCGTAGCCGCCTGCATCAAAGTGCCGGAGCGTATCTAGATTCCACCCCGCCATACTCTCGTTGGATAGCCGCGCTGGATGCCGCAGAGGATGATGCCCTTCCCGATCTCTTCTTGCAATGGATGCGGTGCCATGCTTCTACTCGGGAGCGGCTCCCGCTATTTCAACAGCAATTCCGAGAGGTTATTCAGGCCGTTGGGCCGTTTACTTCTGTGCTGGATGTTGCGTGTGGGCTAAACCCGCTGGCATTTCCCTTTATGGGGCTGCCCACCGAAGTGCGATATTCTGGCTGCGATCTCTACTCCGATATGATGGAATTCTTAATCCGCTGCTATCGGAGATTGGGTGTAAACGGCGAATTCACCATGGCGGATGCAGTGGGGCAGCCACCCTCAATTTCTGCCGATCTGGCAATAATTCTAAAGTTTCTACCGGTGGTAGAACAAAACAGACGCGGTGGAGCCCTTGCCTGGCTTCAAAGCATTCCTGCAAAAACCCTGCTGGTCTCTTTTCCAACAGGCAGCCTCAGCGGCCGTGGCAAGGGCATGGCAACCAATTACGAGGCCCGGTTTTTGGAGACTATTGCGCCCACAGGCTGGCAGGCCGAAAAGCTTCTGTACCCTGGCGAGCTGTTTTTTATTGTGCGAAAATCCCCGGCAGTATAATCAGCGCCCTATGCGCCCACCAACGCCGCATCGGTAAAGCTCATAAAGCATAACCCCGGCAGAAACCCCTACGTTTAGAGAGTCCTGGCCATGGGCCATCGGTATCAAAATACGCCAGGTACAGGCATCCAGCACGGGCCGTGTAACACCTGAGTTCTCGTTGCCCACAATCACTGCCACGCGGCTGCCTTCTGGCAGCTCAAGTTCGTACAGGCCACTATCCGCATCGAGCGCAGTTCCCAGCACAATCCAGCCATTCTGCTTTAACTGAGCAACATAGCCTGCCAGGTCTGCGGTATACGCCATTGGCATGCGGCCCACTGCGCCGCGTGCGGCACGCACACAGTTTTTATGAAGTGGATCTGCACCGGCAATAACCGCGATATCGGCGCCGCCAGCATCGGCCGTGCGCAGTATCATCCCAAGGTTATCCGGATTGTTTATGTTTTCGGCAATCAATATAAGTCTGCACTCGGGGTTAACGGTAGCCTCAGGATAGGCAATGCCTACAATGGCGCAAACTTCTGGCACGGGGCGGCTGGATGTTACCTTTGCAAGCAGCCCACCAGATGCGGTTGCGCAGCGTATCCCTCGTGAGCGAGCCTGTGCCAGCATCGCCTGGCCACCTTCGGTTTTTAGCAAGTCGCTGGTGTAGAGGATGCAGTCTATCGGCAGCTGGTCTTCCAGCGCGCGTTGAACAAGCAGCGTGGATTCGGCCAGAAACTGCCCCCGGCTCTTTCTGCCTGCCGGCGAGGAGAGATCGTTAAGGTGAGCAATCAGCGGATCTTTGCCGCTGGTTACATGGTGATCTGCCATTGCATTGCTGGAGATTTTATCGTTTCTATCTTTCAATCCGTTTGCCTCAGAAAATAGCATAACCGCTGGGGCCAAGCAGGGCATCCAGCAGCTTTAGAATTCCGCCCATAAGCAGGTCTCCACAGATTAGGCCAAGGGCCACACCGCGCAGATAACGGTAACCTTTTGCGCCCGCAAATCGGAGGGTGATGGTTTTAAACAGCCAGCCTAGAATAATGGAAAAGAGCATTTTGTTGGCGTAACCAAGCTGCAGCGTGCCCGTTAGTGCATAGCCAAGCGGATGTAGCGGCCACCATGGCAGCCTCAATCGTAAGGCGCTCAGAGCCAGCGTGGTTAACATTCCAAAGCAGAGGCCACCCGCCGCACCTGCGGAAGATGGAATGGCATGGGATAAACGCGCAGCAGCCTGGTTAACGCCAGTAAGTGGCACCACATTGGCGCTCATCTGCAGGCCATCGCTATTGGGTGCAAGTGTGAGTGCGCCATGCCCGTAAAACAGTGGCAGCGATATCACAACGCCCAGCACCAGCGCGGCACACACGCCCGTAAGCATTAAGGCGTAAAAACTGCCTGCCGATATGCGCGCTTCATCTCGCAGTTTGCCGGTTTGCATTATGGCGGGGGCAATCATCTGGCGCGTATCGCGCAGATGCTGAACCTGAAGAGATAGCCGGGCAATGCTTTGCGCCGATAGCACTCCCGATCCCGTGAGGCCGAAGATCAGCTTATCTGGCAGTATTGGGGCAAGTATCCAGCTTACGCCGCCTTCCGCCATAAGCCTGCTAAGCACCAGCGCCACCGCAAAGTAAAAACCGAAAAATGCTACGGCAAACCAGGCAGGAATACCTGTACGCACGCACCACACAATAATGGCCGTAAAACCACCCAGCATGCCTGCCACTGGCCACCGATACTGGGCATAGGTGCGTGCCGCCTCGGCAATGTCTGGCCTGGTGGGCTGTAACAGTTTGAGAACGCGCGGACCAACAAACGCCTGGGCGGCACGTTTCAGGTGCCTGCGCGCGTTCCAAACCAGCACGGCAGCCAGGGCAAGGTAGGCCCCTGCCGATTGTTCTTCCAGAAAAGGCGGTGCAGCGGTCATCCCACCGCCGGTTGCGCCGTCGGTCCAGCCCGTTGCCCCCCCCACAACCATCTCCAGCTTGTTTAGCAGCAAGAAGAACCACACGCTAAGCGTTACATCTGTTGGAGCAAGAAATGTTAGCCCAATTAGCAACGGGTAGACGTTGATGTAAATCGGCTTCATAGCCGTCCAGGGTGCAGAGGTTATTGCGCTTGAAACATCGTTAAAAAACGGGATGCAGGGCACAAATGGCAGGTAGGCATGGGCAACTCCAAAACCATGCAGCAAAACCGGGAAAACCATGCCCGTTAGCACGGCACGCAGCAGCAGCTTTCTTACTGTTTTCTGTGCGGGGTCCGGGTTGCCATCAAGGGCTCCTACCGCCTCCAGCGGCAGTGCTACCAGTGGAAAGGCAAGCTTCTCATGGCGAACCCACATGCGTTCAAACAACATGCCCATGCTTACGCTGGTGATCAGGAACGGCAGAAACAGCATCGACCACGTGATGAGCGGGGGTATCCAAAGGTTCCAGGGCACCTGCACACCATGGCCCTCAAAAAAATCTCTGGCTGCAGCGGGGTTGGTTACGGCCAACCACGGGGGAATAGTGGCGGGTATGGCCTTTGCCATTGCACCACTTTTTGCGTAATAAACGGGGCCAGCAATAGAGGCGAGTAGTGGATGCAGCATGCCGCGGCCGGCAACCATATTGGCTGCAATCCATACAGAAAGCAGCACCAGCATGTCTGCCCTGCAAAAAAGCGGGCGCTTACCATGCCGCAAGCGCAGCAGTTGCCAGCCGAGCAGTAGGCTCCATAGCAGGCAGGCAGCCAGGGGTGGAAATGGGCCAGCCATCATGGTGCCGCCCACCAGCAGATCGCTCCATTGAACAATCACAACGATCGGTACAATGCCTGCTAGCGCCAACAGAGCCACAATGGGGCGGAGCCGGCGAGTTTCTGGTTCAGTGCCATCTGGTATCACAGGGAGTAGCCATCCCTTTGAACCAGCAATATTCGTAATCCGAAACCCATCAGTCGGCCAACCTCGCAAGCAATTTAGCCGCCTTCTCCAGGGTTTCGGGGCGTTTGCAATAGCAAAATCTGATTTTCGTGCTGCCTTCTTCTGGAGTGCGGTAGAAACTGCTGCCCGGCACCGTGGCAACACCAATATTATCTATTAACCAGTGCGCAAATCGGGAGTCTGCAGTGGCACCTCCACGAAGCTCCGTCGAACGAAAGGAGATACCCCTCTGAGTCTCAACACGGGCCATAAGCTTTGTTACATCGGTAAGAATATAGTATGCGCCGGCAGGGGTCTCTGCCTCAAACCCGGCTCGGCATAGTGTTGCCAACAGGGTATCGCGGCGCTCCAGGTATTTGTTTTCTAGCTCTGAATAGTAACTGTTGGGGAATTGCAGGGCATAGGCTACACCTTCCTGAAGGGGGGCCGCAGCGCCAACCGTAAGAAAATCATGCACTTTACGAATGGCATCTGTAGCCACTGGCGGGGCTATTAACCAGCCTATGCGCCAGCCGGTGGCGCTGTATGTTTTTGAGGCTCCACTAATCGTAATCGTCAGGTCTGCCATACCGGGCAAATCTGCCATGCGCACATGAGATCCGCTGTAAACCATGTGCTCATATATCTCATCTGTAATTGCCGTTACGTTCCATTTCTGGCAGAGGTCGGCAATCATCTGCAGCTCTTCACGCACAAATACTTTGCCCGTTGGGTTATTGGGAGTATTGATGATGATGGCGCGCGTTTTGCTGCTGAAGGCGGCAGCCAGTGCCTCCGGGTCAAATTGCCACAGCGGCGGCCGCAGCTTTACAAATACAGGCTTTGCTCCAGATAAGATGGCATCTGGCCCATAGTTTTCATAAAAGGGCTCAAACACAATTACTTCATCGCCCGGGTCCACCACAGCCATCATGGCTGCCATCATGGCTTCGGTTGCTCCGCAAGTAACGGTAATTTCACGCTCTGGATCTGGCCGTACGCCGTAAAAGGCTGCCGTTTTATCGGCGATTGCGGTACGCAGATTGCGAGATCCCCAGGTAACGGCATACTGGTTTATGTTGTCTGCAATGGCACGGCAAGCGGCCTCTTTCATCTCCTGCGGAGCGGAGAAATCTGGAAAACCCTGTGCCAGGTTTACACCATCGCCGCCGGCGGCTACATGGTTAAGATACACCCGTGTCATTTCACGGATAACGGACTCGGCAAATTGAACCGATTTTAGAGATGGGCGAATGGGCATGGCAGCGAGATTAAGGGACGAATGCGGTTATTACTGTGTATGGTAACGGCGCCGGCAAAACAACGGTATTGATGTTTTCAAAGCCAAGCTCTGTTAGCCACCCGGCGCATTCTGCTCTTGAGAAAACCGCGCCCTCGGCGCTGGTTAGCAGCATTTGCAATGAGAAGAGTGCAGAGAAGACCGGGCCGGTTCTGTCTGGCTCCAACATAACATCACATATAATTACGCGCCCGCCAGGGCGCAACGCTGTGCGCGCGTTAGACAGCATTGTGCGAATAGTGTCTGGCTTCATCTGGTGTAACACACCAGAAAAGAGCACGGCATCAAACTCATCCCAGCCATACACGTCTTTCGTGGCATCGCCAGGGCGCAACAGTATCTGGCTAGCAACCGGGCTTCGCGAAACCAGGTCTCGCGTAACATCAATTATTCCAGGCAAATCCAGAACAGTGGCCATCAAGCCCGGGTTGCGCTCTGCCAACAGCACAGAGTATGCCCCGCAACCCCCGCCAACATCCAGCAACTTGCTGCAGCCTTTAAGGTCCAGAAAGCCAACTACTCCGCGTGCCACACCCTTTGCACGGTTATTCATACCAATTACAAAGGTGCGTGTTGTGCTCTCATTATCGCCAAGGTGCTGAGCGGGATCCACAGCGGGCTCGCCAATTTTTACTGTGGCGGCAAGGTTACCCCATGCTGTGTACTGGCCCGCGCTCCATAAAATGGCGCTGCCGATAAATGCCGGGCTACTGTTTACAAGAAATGAAGCAGAATCTGGCGTGTTGCCAAACTGAGCTGGGTCAGACGAACTTGGAGATGCGTAGCGATGTAACAGGCCAAGCGATACCAGTGCCTCCAACAGCGTGCCCAGTGCGCGTGCATTGCAGCCAAGGCACGATGCAAGCCAATCCGCCGTTTGCGGGCCATCAGCCATCAGGTCAAATACCTGTAGCTGAACTGCGGCAAGCAAGGCAGCAGAACCCCAATAACCCGTCGCGAGATCCATTATCCGCGACGGGTTTGGAAAGTTACCGTCCTTTGGTGCCTGTGGTTCTGGGCTCATTGTTGGTACCTGATGGGGATATCCTCACTCACACCACGTCATACTGGCCGGTGGGACGATACCAGATGTTGCGGAAGCGCACCAGATCGCCATGATCCTGTAGTTTTAACGGGCCAACAGGTGCATGCGGAACATACTGTGCGAGGTTGCGATGCTGGGTTGGCCCCAGCAGCGCTTTGTGATAGTGCAGAACCACACCGTTAAGAAGAACAGTTACGTACGCAGGAGTAACCAGCGCTTCGCCTTCAAACTTCGGTGCAGTCCAAATAATGTCGTAAGTTTGCCATTCACCCGGTTTGCGGCATGCATTCACAAGCGGCGGATACTGGCCATAAATGCCGCCGGTGGTGCCATCCGGATAAGTGGGGTTCTGGTAGCAATCCAAAACCTGAATTTCATACTGGCCCATAAGAAACACGCCGCTATTGCCGCGGCCCTGCCCATCGCCCTTCACCACTTCCGGTGAGGCAAACTCCAGGTGAAGGTGGCAATCTCCGAACTCTGCTGCTGTGCGAATGTCGCCAGTACCGGGCGAAACCTGCAGGTAACCATCCTGAACCAGCCATGTGGCAGGGGCACCATTCTTATCCAACCATCCATCGAGGCTGGTGCCATCAAAAAGCACAACGGCATCACAGGGCGGTACGCCAATAGAGGTGGGAGTACCCGTAACGCCAGGGGAGATAACCTTAGGCTGCGGCCGCTCGCCATCATGTACATGGAAGCCAGAATCGGCGAGAACCGGTGTATCACTATAACCCAGATTGCCAGACATTGCTTACTGCTCCTTAGCAGGGAAATGGCGCTTCGCTGCAGCATCCCGCTGCGGGTGCCCTCAAAAGCAGGCATGCGCTTGCGTGCCTTTATTATGGCTGATTTTGGAGCGTGGCGTGCGCACGGGGGTGATGGAATTGGCGTCTGCGCAGCCGGCGGTGGCACCTACGTTGCGGAAGTGGTTGTTATGCAATGGGAGCAGGAAAAGGGTTGATCTTGTTCGAGGCTGCTATTCACTTCTGGCAAGCTGGGAGTTACAGCGCATGTAGTTCTCCAGATTTCCTCGCGCTTTACCGCTATCTGAGCGATTGCCACGGCTCCCCGCTCGCCCGGGGAGGCATAACCGGGCTTCTTGGCAATCAGTCTGCATCTGTCATCACGGGTAAATCGGGCCATATTTCCGAATGCGACCGGCCGCTTTATCCATCTCCAAAGTCTGCAGCTGGTAATGCACCTTCTCCAGCCAGTAGGCAGTCGATTTCAGTATAGTGCTGTCCCTGGATTTTGACGCAAGCAGAAACTCTTTTTCTGCTTCCGAGTACCGTCTCAGCGTAAAGTAGGTGATGCCCATATCCAACGCCGCCAGCGGATGCCGTGGGCCAAGCTTTTTCTCTTCCTGAGCATGGCGCATCGCAGCCTTATAGAGGTTGAAACCAAGTGTTAGCACCCTCAATCTGTGCCTTGCCAGCATTTCTAAGCTGTTACTGTCTTCACCAATGTTGTTCCAGGCAACATCTACATTACCGGGACCGTTCGAAGCGGGCTCCTTTAGCCTTTCAAGAGCCTCCTTGTTGCGGCCGAGATGCGCCAGGGCAAGACCAGCGTATTCATACCAGTAAGTGCCGAATCCGCGGCGGAGCAAGGGAAGCAGTATGTCCAGGCCCTCCTGGTAATGCCCCATCTCAATCAGGCAAAAAGCCATTGAATTCATTATGGAGCCAGGCTGTTCTATTGCGTCTGGATACTCTTCTTTAAACAGTAGAAGGGCTCTGTCACACTTCGCGAGCGCTGCCGCGTAGTTGGTATTGTCTATATCCTTGTCTGCTTCATCGACCATAAGGAATGCTGCCGGGCGTGTTGCATCGTTTTTGCCTCGAAAGCTAACTCTATCCTGTTGTTCCTGTGCGCCAACAGTTGCAGGCTTTGCCAGAGACCTACTCTCCGAGGAAGCAAGCCCGCAAATTGAAAGTACTAACAGGCAAGCCAGTTTATTCATGTGTGGATGCATCGGATTGGCCATCATAGGATCTGCTCTTTCGTTATCGATCAAACAGCGATATCTTCACCGCTGCATGTATTGCAGGTTTGCCATTGTGCTCAGTGAATACCTGCGCGTCCACGCTGGCCAAGCACCAAAGGCTGGGGTAATGACGGGTGAGTTTGCTTGGTTCGGGTTTTGAAGGCTCCAAACTGAGTTGCCATTCGCATCAGTGGAATACGCGGCAACTCCAGACCATAACCAAGTAAACGTTGCTATGGGTACCGGTACGCTACCTTGGCCGGGTGGAAAGTACATAATTACATCAGAAAAACTGTCGCCACCCGTAAATGTTTTCACCCCATTAAGCCTAACGTTGGGCCTGTCACCATCGCCTTGATTGGAGCCGTCCGCCGGAAACCATCCCGTCGGATCGTCATACGGAAACATGGTGTCAAGGCCTGGCACTTGGTCTGCAACGATGTTTACAGGGTTACTCATGAGTGGAAGCCAGAACATATCATAAGGTACCCCTAACTGTGTGTAACTCCGTGTAGTCTTAAACATTTGCGCTACGCCCCACGTGCTCGGATTATTATTGAAAGGAGCAGGTGTCGCAACTTGGCCGTACCAGTATATTCCAGCACCTGGCCCCATCGGGTAGCCCATTGGAAATGCAGCACCGAACAGACCTAATTGCCCACCAGAAATGCTTGTTGCACCAATGTTGAGGAAGAGCCTTTTAAAGCTGGGTATTTGGGTAGCTGCTGTCGTGACTGGTGTGCACGTTACAACATATGTTCCAAATT
The DNA here is from genome assembly GCA_903859705.1 of uncultured Chthonomonas sp. Taxonomy (GTDB): domain Bacteria; phylum Armatimonadota; class Chthonomonadetes; order Chthonomonadales; family Chthonomonadaceae; genus CAIXIX01. The sequence continues at coordinate 26,950 of CAIONQ010000131.1, read as the reverse complement.
TAAAGACCGCGCAGCAGCTAATAGTAATTGGTGCGGGACCCTGAGAAAAGTAACAGATCAGCGATGGATTTGTTAACACTGGATCAGGCTGGAAAACGGACTTGGCAAATTGAGAATTGTCGTAGATTGTGGATGCAGTGGTAAAGTTGCCGAATGGCGCTCCACCTTGTGCAGACCACGAATATGTTGCGCCATCTGCCGAAAGTGCCGGAAGCGATATTGACGCACTGCACTGTTGTCCAATTAGATAGGTTATTTCACCATTTACCTTCAGTCCGCCCGTTAACGCAATTGTTACTGGGTAAGCCGAAGCGGTCAGCGAATAATACACCTGAGTCATCGGCCAACCTGTGCCGTTCCACTTGGAAAGGACATTTGGTGCTGGTAAAAGACTGCTGGTGAAGTTAACAAGTGGCGAGCTGGATGAACAGCTTGTATAGGCATCGCCGGATGAGCTAACTGTATACTGACCAACTGTTTGTGGATCGCCGAGCCCATCGTCTGCAACTATAGTCGAAGGTGTGCCACCGAACATTGACCCGTAGTCGATAGCGCTTGCTGAAGCGCTCAGCTTTATAATAACGGAATTAGGTGCAGGGTCCGTGACGAAGTCCATGCCTGCGTTTGGCTGCCATTGAAACGAAACAGTAATTGTGCCAGCGCTATTACATGATGAACTGGAGGACATATTTCCAGAGTACGTGCCGTTTGAAGTAGAAAACGGAACGGTACCTCCTCCATACATGCTCGTGTAAGTCGTAATTCCACCAGTGTAAGTAACTATATAACTGCCAGCTTTCGACTGCTTGCATGCTGAGATCAATAGAATAGCCACCAAAAAATACATGGTGATCGGTATACGCAGCCACTGACTGGAGTGCATGAGCCTATTACCTTCGGAGATGAAGGTGGCTGATTGCTGAATGTCGGAATCATTCTGCATATGAGACTGCCAGAACCTTCGTGAGTCTGTGCCGTGCATGTAGACCTACTCTTTTTTTCTATAACAACCCTCAAGCGACGAAACAGTTAGAGGTGTGCATTTCGGCACAGCATGCACAGAGTTTGCATTTTATGTGCAAAATCGAGTGCATACACTAACAATAATAACACTATGCGGTAAATTCTGTCATATAAAATATTTGGATTATAAAATACTAATGATGATCTCCGGAAAAAAGCCGCGCAAATACACTATCTGCATTGCGAAAGCCTGATGGAGAGTATCTCAGCAGTCCTGGTACTTTCCCTGCTATCCGAACCCAGAACCCTGGTTCTGCAGGATTTGTTCTCGTATACCGGGAAGTTTGCTGTGAGTTTGGCACTGGAGGGGTTGTGATGAGCGGTAGATTGTTGATGATTGTGGCGGGGGCCTTGCTGTTTTGTGCTGTGCAGGCAGAAGCGCAGGATCACGCGCGCAGTGCAGACTGGATGCGCAAGGCGAAATACGGGGTGTTCTTCCACTTTTTGCCAGGTGGGCCAGATTACCAGAAGCAGATAGACTCCTTCGATACCGAGGCCTTTGCGGATCAAATGGTGCAGGCCGGGGCAGGCTATGTTTATATTACACTCGGCCAGAACAATGGTTGGTATCTTTCGCCCAACCGCACCTATGAAAAGCTGGTTGGGTGCAAGCCTTTTGAGAAGTGCTCTAAGCGCGATCTACCCATGGATCTCTCAAAATCTCTCTCCAAACGCCACATCCGCATGTGCCTCTATCTGCCCTCGCGTGCTCCTCAGCGCGATGCCGTAGCCATGGCCGCTTTGCAAGATGTAAATGAGCAGCAGCCCGCACCACAGGAATTTACACACCTATGGGGAGAAGTCATCCGAGAGTGGTCGCTCCGTTACAAAGGCCGTGTCTCCGGGTGGTGGTTTGACGGATCTTACAACACAGCGGGGTGGGATGATCTGAGCAAGCCCTATAGCTGGACAACCTGGGCGGCCGCAACACGCGCAGGCAACCCCAATAGCCTGCTGGCGTTTAATCCTGGCACTGATCTGAGTAAGGCTTTCACAGCGCTCTGCGCCGAGCAGGACTACACTGCAGGTGAACAAAACGAGTGGGTGGCTTCACCGTCATCGTACCCTGCACCCAGAGAAGTGCAGTGGCAAATTCTAACGTTTCTGGGCAAAGCCTGGAGCACAAGCGATGGTCTCAAATCCACAGATTCTGAGGTGATCGAAGCCATCCATAAAATCAACTCAGAGGGCGGTGCCGTTACCATGGATGTGCATGTGGATGATCATGGCATTGTTTACCCACCCGCTATGGCTCAGCTCATTGCCATCCGCAAAGCTATAAGGGGAAATTAGCGCCCGTTATTTGCGCTTAAGCCAGCCCTGCTCACCTGCCTGAAAACCGGCAGCCAACAGGGCTCCCGCCATGGGCTCCTGCACCTTTGAGGTTCCATCTACCTCCTCCAAAAACAGGGCTCTGCGCCTCACCCCATCTACTGCTTCTGCCAGTGCGCCAGCCACCGCAGTTGCCATCTCGGCTTCCGATTTTTCTGGATGTGTATGCCGGAAGGTTACCAGCTCTGTTTCACCCGGAGCTAACCAGCCAGCCAGGGCACCATCTATTACAATGCACCAGGCTCCCGGCACCCGCATGGGTTTGCGGCCTGCACTCCGCTCTGGCCATGGTAGTGCGGCTCCAAATGGCGAGGCGGGGTCTGCTGCCCCAACAAATATGGGCTCAGTGCCGCCCGTGCCTGCTTCCCTCAGCAACCTCAGCCTGTCTACCGCACCCGGCAAGGCAAACTGTGTTGGCCCCAGGTCTTTAACAAAGTAACCACGCCTTGCGGTGCCGCTTTCTTCCATTAACTTCAGAACAGGGTACATGGCTGTGTAGGCGGCCCCACCATTTGCGCTCTCAGATTGTATGGTTTCTCTTGTAACAATACCAAACCGGGTAAGGGCCTGGGTGGCACGGGCTTTTATCTGCTCGGTGGGTGTGCACGCTCGCATCGAGATCAGTTGGGATGTAAGCGACCACCGCCCCGCAGCCTCTTGAGGCACAGAGGGAGCATGCGATCTGGAGATACCACGCCCTCTTGCAGAGAGTGCGGCCCTGCGCCCTGCCAGGCGCGCATCTGTAACGGCCGGTTTCAGTACGGCCCGCAACGGAGAAAAGGTATCGTTGGTAACCAGCCCACACCACACCAGCTCCCATAAGGCATCCAGAGTTTCGTTCTTAAAGCCCTGCACCGCCAACTGCAAATGGCTGAAGAAGCAGGCGCCACGCTCTGCAAGATGCTCCAGTATCGCCATATGTACCCGGCTATCCGCAAACTTGGCAGGCACAGCGGCCGCCTCCAGCATAAGGGACGCATCCTCCACAAGTACCAACCGTATCCGGCCATCGTGTTGCCCAACCGCCTCCACACCAACCCACACCACTTCGCCAGATGCCATTAGAATATCCAACTCAGATGGCTGATAATCCGGGAGCCTTGCCGGCAATATCTGGCTCTCCAGAGCGGAGGCGCTCAATGCTGCCCCCTGCAGCTGTTCTATCACTTCAATCAGGCTATTCTTGCGGGTTTCGGAAGTGAGCCCCTGCCAGCTAAGCATTAATCTTGTGAGGGCTTCGGTGGGTGCGGGCTCGATCTCATTGCGAGAGCGTGCCAGTGATCGCCTACGCCATATGGTAAGCACTTCTGTATCGCACCACTCCCGCCCTTCGGAGCCGGGCCGGAACTCGCCTTCCGTTAATTGGCCCGCCGCAGCCATGCGGGCACATGTACCGTGGATAATGCCGGTGCCAAGCCCGAAGCGTGCCGAAGCCGTTGCTGTGGTAAACGGACCGTGTGTTCGGGCATACCGGGATAACAGCTCGCCGGTTTTGTCCTCGCCTGTACTCTTTGTTTTGCTGCCATCCGGTGCTGGTGCTGGCATGGCAAAGCCTTCGGGCAGTTTGGTGCCGAGCACACTTGTGTAAAGCTCAACATCTTCAAAAGCGATCCAGCGCTCCTCACCGCCAATAGTAACAGGGATAATACGCTTCGTATCCTGAAGGGCAGCAATCAAACAATAGGCATCTGCTCCACCCTCTGCCAGCCCTGTAACCCGCTCGTAAACTTCGTTGCGGCTAAGATCTCCCAGGTGCAGAAATAGATCGTGCAATGCATCCACATGCGTAACGCGCCGCTCTGGCAATAGGTGCTGAAGCTGTTGTTCCAGGTCATTAAGTGCCTCTTCATCCAACAAACTTCGCAGGTCGGCATCGCCCATAAGTTCACGCAACTGGGCAAGATCTATCTGCAGAGCCATTGCGCGGCGCTCGGCCAGCGGAGAATCATACTCATACATGAAGTTGCCAACGTAGCTAAAGATTAGGGCGCTGGCAAAGGGCGATGGGCGCTGCAGAGATACGGGGATAAGGCGCATTTCGCCGCTCTCTATCTCCCTTAACAGGGTAGTGACAGCCCCCATATCAAACACGTCTTTCAGTATTTCGCGGTATGTCTCCAGCACTATAGGGAAACCGGGGTAGGCAGATGCCGCTTTCAACAGATCGGCGGCGCGCTTTCGTGTTTGCCACAGCGGAGATCGGTGGCCCGGGTAGCGTTTGGGCAATAGCAGGCTGCGGCCGGCTGCCTCTCTAAACTTGCCAGCAAACAGCGCATTACCACCTACAAAGGTGTTTTGCCTGGCACCGCCCCCGCCGGAACCTAGCTGCCGAACCACAAGCTCCTCAACTTCTTCTGCAGAGGGGGTAAACCAGGTTACAGGTGGCGGCTCATCTACATTAGGGTATCGGATTATAATGCCATCATCCGCCCACAGTACATCGGTGTCGATATCTGTTCTTGCATTAATTGTTGCCGCGATAGCCATCGCCCAGGGTGCAAGCACCTGTGCCCCCAGCGGAGAAAGAATACATATCCGCCAGTCGCCAAGTTCATCCCGGCTGTACTCTACAATAACGGTTCTATCATCAGGTACCGCCCCACCAATCTCAATCTGATCGTTCAGATACTCCATCAATGCTTCTGCAGCGGCGGGCTCCAGAAAGTGCTCCTGAGTTAGCAGATCCAGCGCATCCTGTTTGTCCAGCCCCGTAACAGTGCGGGCCAGCGCCCCAATTGCCTTGCCGAATTCCAGCGGCCTTCCCACCGAGTCTCCATGCCAGAACGGCGTTCTGCCCACTGCGCCCGGTGCGGGGGTAACCGATACTTTGTGAGGTGTAATCTCCTCTATGCGCCAACTGCTGGCGCCAAGCAGTATTACATCGCCCACGCGGCTCTCATGCACCATCTCTTCGTCCAGCTCGCCAACCCGCGCGCTACCGCGTTTGCCCTCATATCCGGCTAAAAAAACCGGGTACAGGCCCCTGTCTGCAATTACGCCGGCGTTGGTGATGGCCAGGCTGCGTGTGCCCTGGCGAGATGAAAGGATACCGGTCCACCTATCCCAGGTTATTCGTGGCTTCAGTTCCGCAAAGTCCGCTGCGGGGTACTTGCCAGAGAGCATATCCAGCACTTCGTTCAGCATCGAATCTGGAAGTTCGGCAAAGGGCGCGGCGCGGCGCAATACGGCTGCCAGTTCGGTTACTTTCCAGTCTTGCACTGCCGTCATGGCAGTAATCTGTTGCGCAAGCACATCCAGCGGATTGCGCGGGTAGTGCATCTCCTCCACCTGTCCGGCCGTCATCTGCCGGGTTAGGGCGGCACATGCCAGCAAATCGCTTCGGAATTTGGGCAGTATCACGCCTGTCGAAGGTTCGCCTATGCGGTGGCCTGCCCGGCCAACGCGCTGCATGCCACCCGAAATACTCGGCGGTGCGCCCACCTGTATCACCAGGTCGATAGCGCCCATATCTATGCCAAGCTCCAGCGAAGAGGTGGCCACCATCGCTGGGAGCCTGCCAGATTTCAGGGCCTCTTCAATTTGCAGGCGTTGCTCGCGCGCAATAGATCCATGGTGCGCCTGCACCAGATCTTCTCCGGCAAGGTCGTTTAACATGGCGGCAAGCCGCTCTGCCAGCCTTCGAGAGTTTACGAAAATTAGCGTGGATGTGTGCTGCCGTATCAGCTCCAGAATAACGGGCGGGATGGAGGCCCAGATGCCCGTTATGGCCCCCGGCCCTCCTGTTGGGCGCTCGTAGTCATCGCGTTCGGCCAGTTGTGCCAGGCTCTCTGCTGGTAGTTTAACGGTTAGTGCTAGCTCCCTTACACGCCCGGCATCCACAATGGTTACCGGCCGCTCGCAAAGTTTGCCCTCTTCCATGTATTGAAAGCCACCCAGAAATCGGGCCACCTCTTCTAGCGGGCGTTGCGTTGCCGATAGGCCAATTCGCTGCAGCGGTTTGTCTGCAATCTCTTCCAGCCGCTCCAGGGAAAGGGAGAGATGCGCTCCACGTTTGCCGCCCGCCATCACGTGCACTTCATCGATAATCACACACTCAACAGATTTCAACACTTCTCGTGCAGAGCTGGTGAGCATCAAGTAGAGCGATTCCGGGGTGGTTATCAGAATATCGGCCGGGTGCCTCAGAAAGGCAGCGCGCTCTTTGCCCGGTGTGTCTCCTGTTCTGATCGCAATGGAGGGCCAATGAACATCCAATCCCATGGCTTCCGCTTCAGCGGCAACCCCTGCCAGCGGACCCGTTAGGTTGCGCTCCACATCCACTGCCAATGCCTTAAGTGGAGATATATAAAGAACCCTGCACCGCTGTTTTTCTGGCGGGGCAGGGCTAAACATCACCCGGTCAATTGCTACAAGAAAGCTGGTAAGGGTTTTTCCAGATCCTGTAGGGGCAAGTATCAGTGTGGTTTCGCCGCGATAAATAGCGGGCCAGCCCAGCTGCTGAGGGCGGGAAGGCGCGGGAAAAGCCCTGCGGAACCAGCGCTGAACGGGCTCATGAAACAGGCTGAGGACTGCGTGTGGCTCTTCCAACATCGGAGAAAACGGACTTCCTATTCTCAGGTTTAGGCTGCGGTGGAAACAATACCCCAGAGATCAACGGCAATCCCTGCGGGGGTTCGCAACACGGCTTTGTACAGAGGTGATCCTGGAGATTCTGGCTGTGCGGGCTGCTCAAATTCGATGCCCCGCTCTTGAAGCTGGGCAGCAGAAGCAACAATATCTTGGAGCATAAACTGTATCCGGATGGCATCTGCAGGAGTAGGGGCTGCATCGCCCGTAGGCACCACAGCGAAGTAAAATGCCTGGTCCGGGCTCATGAGCATGGTGAAATCTGAGCTCAAAGTGTTGGAATCCAGTCCTATCAAATCCAGCCAGAAACCTATTTCAACGGCATAGTCTGCTGCCCGGTACTCTATGCAGCCCTTCCAGCAACTGCCCCATGTAAATGGGTATGGGTTGATTGGATCGTACCATAACTGCATCCAGTCTGCAGGAGACTGGGCCTTTTCTGCAATCGCAAGCCGATCTTGCCCAAATTTTCGGCACGTTTCGAGCAGGGTCTTCATGGCATTTGTTCCCATCTATTCAGCGCTTCCTATTGGTTGTTTTAATCCAGCAGTGTGGCTAACTCGGTATGCCCGGCATGCCTGGCCCAGCCTGCAGGCGTGCTTCTAAATTCAAGATCCTGTATCATGCGGTCTGCTCCGTGAGCTAATAAAAACTCCACTGCCTCCCGGTTGCCTCGCCATGCGGCATGGTGCAGCGCCGTTGCTTTGCCAACTATCTTGCTGATCTCTATGCCATGTCCCAGCAGTAACTCCGCCGCTTCAAACTGATGTTTAAGCGCGGCAACGGCAAGCGGAGAGGCACCATAGGCCAGCTGATACACATAAATATGCTCGCCTGGGGCGGGCACAGGGTTATGAGGACCCGTTGTTGTTGTGGTGTTCAACAGATCTGAGAAGGCACGCAGTATGAGCTCCAACTCCGCCTTATCGCCCTGTGCGGCGGCCATAAACACATCGGTATCCGCGCCTCTGCCAACCAGAAACCGGCATACTTCGGGCCGTACTCCGGCTGCGTACTGAGCGGCAGTAGCTCCATGATCTATATCTCTCGCCTCTATATCTGCCCCGCGCTTCAGCAGCAGATCCGCAATTTGCGGAGTGGCGGCAAAATGCAGGGCGGTCATGCCATCCGGCCCCTTCTCTTTTGCAAGCTCGGGGTTTGCATCCAGCAGCTCTATCAGCCGCTCTGTTAGCCCCAGTTTGGATGCTGCGTACACATCGATTGTGGCGCCATGCTCAATCAGAAACTCGGTCATCTCAGCATTGGCATTGTGGATAGGGGCAAAGCCACCAGCCCACCAGCTGCTTTTGAGGTTGATATCTGCACCGGCCCCCAGCAGGGCGGCGGCAAGCGGAATATTGCCTGAGCCCGCTGCAAATACCAGCGCCGGGGCATCGAAGTAAAGCAGCGGTGCGTTTATCTGCTCACGCACTTCCGCTTCTTTCAGCAATGCGTTTACCGTATCCAAATCCTGCTTTTTAACGGCCTCTACAAACGCCTCTATCGCTGGCATTGCATTGCTCCTTTTCTTGTACTACAGCCGAAATTTCATTGTTTGCAGCTGAGAAATGCCGAACTTCGCATCGTCTACGGCTTCGCCGGGCTCTCCGGCGGCCACGGCTTCAAACTTAGCAATGGCCGCTGCATAGCGCTCTGCACCGCCCACCACACCTGCCGCTTCCTCTGCCAGGCCAAGGTAACCTTCCGCAACAAGGCATCCAAAATCTGTGTTAGGGTCTGCTTCAGAGCCTGCCACCACCAGCTCAGCGTGATGGTAGGATTGTAGGAAGCCCTCGATAGCCGCTGCATTATTGCCCAGCCCCAGCTGATGCACGCCCACAGCCCACCACGCTATAGAAAACGGCCAGGGGCCTTTATGTAGCTCATGCCGCCATTTCAGGCAATCTTGCGCGGCGGCCAGGCCAACCTCATAATGGCGGGTTTCCCGCACAACATCATCGCCGGGCCAGCAGGGGGCCAGGTCGGCACTCAGGTTGTAGGAGAATATATTTGCGCCATCTTTGAGTGCATTGGCGGCATCTGCGTCTGCTTGTTGAGCAGATTCTGCAATGAGATCTGCAATGGCAGCCTGTGCCACAGTAATAATAGTATCCAGGCTTACCGGAGTTTGTTTTAGCAGCACTTTGCGGGCAAGGCCATACAGAGCACGGCGCTCTGCAATGGTGCCGAACTGTGCTATAAGTGCAACAACGCCCGCAGCACCCGTTGCTTGTAACGCGGCCTCAATTGCATCCCGCTGAGACTCAGGAAATTCGCTCTGATCTGCCATTTACTTCTCCGGTTAAACGCATGTGGTGCCGGTAAGTGCACCCTCATAATATTCTACACTTCTGTTAGAGATGGGCTATTCATCGAGCGCGCGCACGGTTGTTAGAGAGCGGATCGCCGTATGATCGGCATAGGTCCACACCACCTTCTTGTCTCGCGTAACCTCAAAGGCGTGCACTCCCTGCCCTTCATGCGTACGCACAAAGTTGCCCACCAGCAGGTTTCCATTCTTTAGCTGCTGAATGCTGGAAACCCAAACAATTCCCAATTCTGGGGCATCCTTTGCTGAGAATTCCCACACAATCTTGCCTGCTTTGTCCACCTCAATAACGCGCTTCTGGGTACCGCAGGAGATGAGCGTGTGGCCATTCTTTAGCCGCTGTGCATCGCCAGTATTTTCTACTCCCCGGTACTCCCACACTAACTTGCCATTTATATCCACTTCCCGCACGGCGCCCTCGCCTTCATGAGCGGCAAGAATATTGCCATTCGCAAGCTTATGCACGTTGCGTACCTGCAGATGGTAGGGCTTTTCCGAGGTAGAGAGTGGCGTAATGTGCACAACCTCGCCCTTCTTGTTTACCTCCACAGCGCGCGGTGGGCCCTGTTCGGCAATAAGAGTGTTGCCATTTTTAAGGCGTTCGCAGCCAAGTACCTGCGGGCAGGAGCTGGTGTATTTCCACACCACCTTCTGGTTGTGGTCTATCTCTTGAACAAAGGTTGGGCTGCCCCCGCAAGCCATTAATACGTTGCCGTTTTTCAGCGGCTGAAAAATCACACAGATTGAGGGTGGTTTGTACTCCCAGGAGATATGGCCATCTGGCTCAATCAGCACCATCCTGTTAGGTGTGTTTCCATATTCGGTGGTAAGCAGCCTGCGACCCGCCGCCTCGTCTTGTGCGCGGCACAACGTTGTGGCGGCAACAAGGTAAATCAGGATGGTAATCAATGATAGGCGTCTGGTCATTAGGCTCCTCGGGCTCCTCAGCAATTGCGTTATGCCCTGAACGGTTCTCCGTTTGTTGCGTGGTTCCTGCTGATTATCGAAAGAGTCCGATGATAGCCTGCTTTCCAGCCATAATATCTGCAACAAAATCATCAGGAGCATATGCTTTGTTAAGACACTTTGATGCTGCCAGAGATCGAGAAGCTTCTCGCCGAATATGGCAGGAAACAGGCTGGATATCCCCCGGTAAAGAAGATATTGTGGATGCCTGGGTGGATGCCGGGCGCACCATGGTAAGCGAGTTGAACGGCGAGGCAGAGTGCATGGTATGCACCGCACCCGGCACTGTTACCATTCAGCACAGCAATCTGCCGGCATCCCTGGTAACAGGCGTTACAACCAGCCGCGTTGCGCGCAAGCAGGGGCTGGCACTGCGCACCACAGCGCACACCATTGCTGAGGATGTAGAGGCCGGCGCAATTGTTGCCTCGCTGGGGATATTTGATCAGGGGTTTTATAACAAACTGGGCTTCGGCACCGGCGGGTACGAGCACGAAGTAACCTTTGACCCCCAGCAGATTCATGTGCCCGGTTCCCATCGAGTACCCTCACGAATCACCCTTAAAGATTCCTCTGCCGTGCATGCCGCAAGGCTCAGGCGCCCTGCGCATCATGGGCAGTGCACGGTTCATCCAGAAGTTGGCTCCTGGGGCCACATGCGCGAGGGCGAAACCGGGTTCGGCCTCGGTTACAGAGATGAACAGACCGGGGAGATAACGCACCACTTCTGGTGCAGAGCGCGCGGCGAGCGTGGCCCATACCGCATAGAGTGGTTTGTTTATCACACGCCGGAGCAGTTTCGGGAGCTGATGTCCATAATGCGGAGTTTTGGAGATCAGGTTCGGGCCGTGCGCATGCGCGAACCAGCCGGGGTGCTAATTCAGGATGTGATGGAGCAGCCATTCAAACAGGCGCAGATTTCAGCGAAGGGTGATTTCTCTGCTGGTATTTCAACACGGGCAGCATTTCAGTATCGTATCTGTAATGTTCCAGCCTGTGTGGCAGCTTTGCGCCTGCCCGGAACCGTACTTAAGTTTAATCTCGAGCTATCTGATCCTATTGAGAAGTATCTGCATGGGCGGGAGGGGTGGAATGGCGTAGCGGGCAGCTACGTGGTTCAACTTGGCGAAATCTGCAGCGCAGAACCTGGCACGGAGCCCGGGCTGCCGACACTCAAAACGGGCGTTGGTCCGTTTACACGGCTCTGGATGGGCGTTCGTCCTTCAACAGGCCTAGCTCACACGGAGCACCTTGAGGCAACGCCTGGCCTTCTGGCAGAGCTGGATAACGCAATTCGGCTGCCAGTACCCGTGAACGACTGGGATTACTGAAGCCGAAGCAGAAGAATTTGCCCAATTTTGGCGCGTAGTATAAACAGCCCAGAACTACTTATGTTTTGTGCAGGAGGATTCGCTTGACCCTTACCGATGTGGATGCAACTGGCCTTCAAACATTTGAACAGGAAACCCATGCCTGGCAGCGAGATCGGGAAGAACGCCTGCGGGCACCCTACAACTGGCTGAGCCTTGCGGGGCTCTTCTGGCTGAAGCAGGGCGAAAACAGCCTGGGCTCTGATCCTGCATCGGATGTTGTTTTGCCCGGCCCATGGTGCCCTGCGGTTACGGGCACCCTCACCTTTGATGGCGAAACCGTTGCACTGAAAGTGGCAGATGGCGTTTCTGCCACATGGAACGGGGATGGTAGCCTGGAAAACAGTGTATCGTTGAAATCGGATTCAGATGGGCCGGCAGATCGTGTAGAAATTGGCCCCATCTCGTTTACGGTTATTGTGCGCGGTGGGCGCTTTGCCATCCGAGTTTGTAACAACGAAGCCACAACCAGAACAGCGTTTAAGGGCAATCGCTGGTACCCGGCCAGCCTGGCTTACCGGGTGGTGGCCTGTTTTCACGAGTATGAGCCGGGCAGAGTGCTGAATATAATTAATGTTCTTGGAGAACAATCCGAAGTGCCTTGCCCGGGATCACTTCACTTTGAGATAGATGGCGTGGCCTGCAGCCTGGATGTGCAACTTGCCGGCGATGAGCTGTTCATCAATTTCAAAGATCTAACCTGTGGGGACACCAGTTATCCGCCCGGCCGGTTTTTGTATACCCCCCTGCCAGTGAACGGAGAAACCGTGCTGGATTTTAATCAGGCATACACCCCGCCCTGTGGCTTCACGCCGCACGCCACTTGCCCTTTGCCGCCCTTGCAAAACCATCTTAAGGTGCGGATTCCGGCTGGCGAAATCTGGTCCAGGGATTCTGTCTGATCGAACCAAATATCCGTAAAGGCTGGCTAATTACAAGCCTCCAAACTAAAAATGGCGGAGAGAACCTGGGTTCTCTCCGCCATTTACTTCTAATTATGGATTACTTGCCCACGGCGTTCAGCGTTGCATCATTGATTGCGTAGCTGGTGCCATCCGGGCCAATAAGGGTTGGTGTATAGGCTTCTGCTGTTGGCGAAGCAAGGAAAACATCCTCGGTTAGCGCGTTTGTTACCAGGCTCCATCGGTAGCAGTGGCCATCTTCACAGTTGATGATAACGGATTTGGTGCCAGGGTCTACCGCTGCACTGTTGATACACCACTCACGGACTGCGCCGGGAACTCCCGGGAAGCCGCTATCTGGTGTTGGGCCAAGCACGGTAAGCACTTCGGCCATGCAGGTAACGCCGGAGATGGATTCTACAGCAGACTGGCCAGGATCTACTACTGCTACACGGTTGTGGCCATCGCCGCCGCCATCAGCATAGTTGTTGTACTTAATGCAAAGCAGGTAGGTGGATGCGCCTTTGTAGGAGGGCACCATGGTTGCGGGCACTATGGAAGCAGTATCGTCCCAACCAAATGCCGCCGGCGTTTTGGTGGTTACAAGCTGGCTATCGTAGTGCAGCATAAAACCTCGGCCGTGGTTGCCACCAAAGGGGCTTTCCAGCACGCCGTAATAAACATCACCATCCGGGCCAACGGTGGGTGAAGCGGTGCCTGCATCATAAACGCCAGCATCGTTGCCGCTCTTGGGATCTTTCAGCTTGATTTTGCCCGCAATGGTCAGGTTGGAGGTTTTTAGAGCAACCAGATACCCGGCCGATGCGCCAGAACCATTGGTGTTGTTTATGCCGAAGTACACCAGGGTTCCATCGTTGCTAACTGCAGGGGCGCAGTTGTGGGCAATCTTGGTCATATCGGCAGAGAGGCTGGTGATGGAGACGGCTGTGGCCACGCCCATTTTATCGATTTTCACGATAGAGCTGGCGGTGTTGGTGGGGGTGGCCCCGGTGGACATTACGCCAAAATAGATGTTGCCTGCAGAATCGGCAGTGATTGGTGTGTTGATATACAGGTTTGCATTGTAGGTTGCAATGTTGGCACCTGCATAGTTTGCTGTGCCGTAAAAGACAATGCGGCCCGTGCCATTGGTTGGCGGCGTTGCGCTATCGGGAGCATCGCGGTACAAAATGGTGCCACCCGCGCCCGGGTAGTAAAAGCGGCCAGAGGGCGAAATTACACCAGAGCAGCTCGGAACCCAATCGTGCGGGGCAACAATGTAGTCTGTATCGGTTGTCCAGAGCTGGGTGCCCGTTGCGCCTGCGAGGGCATCAAACCGGAAACTGCTGGCCCCAGTTCTCACGGGCACAATAATGGTGTTTGCGCGGGTGATAGAAGGGGAGCCATAGTGAATGTAAATGGTACCTGTGGGGTTGGTTGCATCCACGGTGTGCGTCCACTTAACTTTCGTAAGCGGAACGGTGCTTACATCTGAAATCGCGGTATGCTGGGCCGAGCGGCCATAGCCTGCCCAAAACGGCTGGTTGGCGATGCTGCCGCCCCCGCCGCCGCCTCCACACCCAATGCTGAGTGCAGCCGCAGAGGCTGCAACCATGCCTGCGGCAATTCTACCGTATGCACCAAGCACACGGCCAATAGAAACCTGTTGCACGCTATTTCTCCTGAAGGGAATAAGTGGAATGATGGATCCGGCGGACTGCAGCGATCACTCGCTGCGTGGTGGCGTGGGGCAAAGCCCAACAGCGCTTATAAAATCCGCCTGAAGCTGTGATATTTCCTGCTTACCGTGCAAGCAAATTAATTACAATTAAGTGAACGGAGTGTAGGAAGAGAACCATGCGCCAAAATTAACTTACGGGTTATGGTGCAGCCGTGTGCTGTGGTGGGTAGGAAGAGTACTGCTTTAGCACTTGATGAGCAGGCGCCATAAAAGGCTATTTCAAGGCTAAAATGTTTTTGGCCCGTGCACCACTTTAACCAGTGAAATGCAGGCATACGTTTTCTGCGGCGGTACCTTGAGGAGATCCCATGACTCAAAAGCGAAGCGAATATGCTGTTAAAGTACTTGTGGGTGTTGTTATCGCAATTCTTGCCATAGGACTCATCAAAGCGAAATTCCAGATAGATACGCTCGAACGACGGGTGAATATCCTGATGGCACTCACGCCGGGCACCCCTGAGAAGGAGCTTCTTGCCCGGATACCTCATAGTCTAGAAGTTAGAACCTACGAGGCGGATAACGTGCCGGAAGCTGCCAACCTTGCGGTTGCAAAGGGCGGACATGCTCTCAATTTTGACAGCTATCAGGCAGAGACGCCGCTTAATGCAGCAAGAATATCTTCCATCTGGGTATCCATCGATAAAGATGGCCGTTGCACAGGCTCATACATACAGACAATGCCGTAATGGAACGGAATAGGTTGGATGGCTTTACGGATTGCAGTTCTCAGCTTGAAATTTCTTATTCTGGTCGCTGGCAAGTTCCCTGCCGTTATACCCGGTAGACACGTTTAGGAGCCGTGGACTCCCTTTGTCGCGAGGAGCCCTAACCAGGCGAAGCGGCCTACCTGAGCGTAGCGGCCTCCTCAGGCGAAGCCTCCTAACTTCCTCCCACCCTCACCCACGCACCTATTTGGCACACGCCCGCTCAGGCCCTTACTACGCAGGATTTGCAGGGCGACGAGGCTTAAGTCCTTAGCAAGGCGGCGCCATTTACTGGCGTATAGCAACGGCACTTGCGGACAGGATGGTTGAGGCATGAGATGTTTCTTAATGAGTGTGGTTTTAAGCGTGTTTACCATTCTGGCGCTGGGGCCACAGGCCCTTGCCTCCGAGTTTCATGTAGCAGTAACTGGCACTGATTCCAGCCCAGGCACACGCGCGCTGCCCGTGCGAACTATTCAGCATGCCGCCGAGCTTGCACAGCCCGGCGATACCATCACAGTTCACGCGGGAACATACCGCGAGCGTGTAAATCCACCGCGTGGTGGCACCTCCGAATCGGCCAGAATTGTTTACCAGGCAGCAAAGGGAGAGCACGTTGAAATCAAAGGCTCGGAGCCAGTGGGTAACTGGGCCAACGTAACCGATAACCTGTGGAAAACCGAGGTGCCCAACACCGTATTCGGAGAGTTCAACCCCTATTCCGATGAGATCCATGGAGACTGGTTTTCGCCACTGGGGCGGGTGCACCACACAGGGGCCGTTTATCTGAATGGCAACTGGTTAATTGAAGCCGCCAGCCTGGCGGAGCTTACGAACACCAATACTGCCACCCAATCCCGCCAGGGCGGGGATGAATACCTCATCAACATTGCGTGGCTGCGCCCACACATAACGTCTGCAAAACGCATCCCGGCGGCTCAGATGAGCGCAAAGCTGGGAACGCAAAATGCGCCATGTGGGGAGGGTGGCGAGTGTGTTGGCTTTATCCGCAGGCAAGATTGGTTAACCTATACTGCCGTGGATTGCGGTAAGCGCTGCTCCGAGATTGAGGTGCGTGTTGCTGCTGCATCCGAGGGCGGCGGTATTGAGGTTCACCAAGACAGTGCAACTGGCCCTCTGCTTGGCAGCGTAGATGTGCCGAACACGGGCGGTTGGCAAACCTGGGAAACCTACCGCATACGCACCAAACCACTTAGCGGCCCAACTAATTTGTGCCTGGTGTTTGTGCCGCTAAAACGCGCCGCCCTCAACGCACCACTGTGGTTTTCGCAGGTTGGCCAAACCAGCACAACCCTCTGGGCGCAGTTCCCCGGCGTAAACCCAAATCGTGAGAATGTTGAGATAAATGTGCGCAGAACGGTGTTCTACCCGGATAAGCCCGGCCGTAACTTCATTACTGTTCGCGGCTTCATCCTGCGCGATGCCGCCACCCCCTGGGCACCACCCACAGCAGAGCAGATTGGCGTTATTGGCCCGCACTGGAGCAAAGGCTGGATTATTGAAAACAACCAGGTTAGCCACTCTGTATGTTCCGGCATATCGCTTGGAAAGTATGGAGATGCGTGGGATAACAAATCTGCAGATTCTGCAGAAGGCTATGTAGAGACCATTCATCGCGGGCTAATAGATGGCTGGAACCGGGATACCATTGGCCACCACATTGTTAGGAACAATGAGGTATCTCATTGCGAACAGGCAGGCATTGTTGGCAGCCTGGGAGCGGCTTTTAGCACCATTAGCGGCAACACCATACACGATATTCATGTGCGCCGCCTGTTCACGGGTGCCGAAATGGCGGGCATTAAATTTCATGGCGCCATAGATACCGTGATTAAAGGCAATCACATTTTCAGAACGTGCCTGGGGCTCTGGCTGGATTGGATGGCGCAGGGCACAAGGGTATCTGGCAACACCTTCCATCACAATGCGCTGGATGTTTTCACCGAGGTAGATCACGGACCATTTGTTGTGGATAACAACCTGTTTTTGTCGGCAGCATCGTTCCAGAGCTGCTCACGCGGAGGGGCGTTTGTGCATAACCTCTACGCGGGCGCTATAAACATCTTTCATTACGATGGCCGCCTTACGCCTTATCTTAAATCCCACTCTACCGAGCTGGGCGGGCTGCATGATAACCCGCGCGGGGATGACCGGTACTACAACAATATTTTTATGCAGCCAGTAGATCTTAGCCAGTACAACGGGGCAAAGCTGCCAGTGGCGATGGACGGAAATGTATATTTGCGTGGTGCAAAGCCTTGCGCAATTGAAGCCGATCCGCTTATCTCTGATGCCGATATTGCAATGCGTATTGTGGGCAGTGGCACCGAGTTCACCCTTCAGCTCACCCTGGATGCAGGATGGAAAGAATCACGCCAGCGCAAGATTGTTAACACCCGTTTGCTGGGAATAGCCCTTATTCCTCAGCTGCCGTTTGAACAGGCAGATGCCTCGCAAATACACATCGATTACGATTTTGCTGGCACCAGGCGAGACTCTGCCAACCCATCTCCCGGCCCCTTCGAAAACCTGTTGCATTGCCGAATAGTGCTTAAGGCGCACGATAAATAAGGGCAGCCCAATGGTACACACACCCTGCATGGAACCTTAATCTTATTGCCCGAGTCATCTCTGCGATCTCAAATGCATTCAGGTCGCGGATAATTCGTTGCAGCATGTAGTTGCCGCCTCTCAGAATATCCGTTCAGAAGAGGTATGGAATGAAATCGGTGCGTAATCGTCGGGCAACCGGCGCCCTCCTTGTTGCCATCGCGTGTGGCATGGTGTTTCTGCCGCAGATATCCCGTGCACAAACTTCCTCAGAGGTAGTTGTTGCTGTTTATCCCGTGGTATTCAGCCGCAACAGCGGGAACGAAGCTTCCAGAGCGGCTGGCACTCGAACGTTTAAAGAAGTTCTTGTAAAACACCACTATACGGTGGTATCCGATGCCGATGCAGTAGGAGCATGGAAAAGGCTGAGCCTCCGCTTGCCGGTAGTTGACAGGCCCGCGAGCCTTAAGTCAATTGTAGAGTTTGGCCGCGCTGTTAAGGCACGCTATGTAATCACTTCCTTCATCGACTTCCGTTCTAGAAATACTACCGGGGTCCCAGTTCACAACATCACAACAGCGTATGTCGGCATTTCCATCTTCGATATTGGAGATGGTAAGCCAGTTTACGACAGGCAAAATGTTACCGGCACGAGTGACGAAAAGTTGGAGGCGGGGAGAATGGGTGCCGAGTTGCTGGCAACGCCGTTGCCGGTGATTGCACGTGGCAGCAAGCATGTAGTTTATGAGCAAAGGGCTGTCCAAATTGCTGTTGTAAAGGCCCTAAGAGGCTGGGTACACGCCACAGATGCAGATGTTAAGAAGGTGCCGTAAGTTTACCAATCCGCAAGTGCAGCCGTATGCTCTTATGCGGCAAATAGGCCCGTTGATCAAAGCATTTAAATGAACAGAACCATTGCCATCGGGATACCGTTGGTTCTGCAGGCAAGGAGGTGATTCCAAGTGGAGACTATTCTAATTATCGTGGTTTTGATCATGTTGTTTGGTGGCGGTGGATTTTACTACCGAGGGCGCCGAAGGATGTAATGGTGCGGCAATGGGGAGCCACCCGTTTTTGTTTAAACCGGCGGCTCTCTTCAAAGGTATGTACCCACTTAAACTCTGGGAACATGTTTTCATTGTCCGCGTCTGTTCCACGAACAAGCAGGGGATTTTTGAATTGCCCACCCCGGGAGGAAATACCAATGTCTGATACGCTATATGCAACATTCGATGATACAAGCCTTGCAGAAAAAGCTGTTGGAGCGCTTCTGGATCATGGTGTCCGCAATGAGGACATCAGCGTGATTTCAAAAAATCGTGCGGACGAACACCGTATCGAAGTGAAGCTAGCCGCCCAAACAGGTTGCGACGTGAGGGTGAACAGCACCCTCGATCTGGATGGAAACGATTTTGTTGCGGATTATGACAGGGCAAAGGATAACAAATTAGAGCATGCTGGTAAATCAGGAATCAGCAGCACTACCGCAGCCGATGCAGAAGCAGGAGCCGGCAAAGGGGCCGGTATTGGCCTGGGTGTGGGCGTTGCTGCAGCGATAGCCTCCATTATGATCCCCGGATTTGGCCTGGTGCTGGGTGGCGGTGCGCTTGCCGTTGCCATGGCAGGGGCTGCCGCAACAACAGCTGCAGGCGCAATTGCAGGGGGAGTTACGGGATACCTTATTGACCAGGGTGTGCCAAACGATGCAGCCAAGGGGTACGAGCATGCTTACAAAAATGGCTCCGCCGTTATAACCATCTACGTACCTTCTGGCGAATTGAACGAAGGGCAAGTAAAGATCATCTTATCCAAGTATCAGGCAGCAAATGTCAGCACCTACCCTGGAATGAACAATTACACATTAGCCTCTGCATAATTGGCATTGCCCGAACCGGGTAAATCTTATAATTGATCCAGAGCCCCCGGATGCATAGCCATAGCATCCGGGGGCTTTGCTTTGCCTGGCAGTAACGAGGAACTTCGGAGCAGCGAGTTGCGTCTCTCCAGCACACAGGGTCTGAACTTCAAACAGCCCACGGCGCAGAGGGATGATAACAATGATACAAGAGCTGAATTTATATAGTAATAAGAAATACATATTGCCAGGGTTGCTGGCACTTACCATGCTCACACCGGGGATTGGCGCAATGGCGCAACAGATAATGGTTACCGTGGATGGCGAAATTGTTCAGTTTCAGGGCATAGGCCCACAACAGATCAACGGCAGAACTATGGTGCCAGTGCGCGGTGTGCTCGAGAAACTTGGTGCCGATGTTCACTTCAACAGCGCAACGCAAACCGTGACTGCAAGCACGGCCACCATCGATATTCAGCTTACTATTGGCTCACAGAGAGCAATAGTTAACGGCCGAGCCCTTATGCTCGATGTGCCTGCTCAAACCATTAACGACCACACTTTTGTACCGCTTCGGTTCCTTGGCGAATCGCTGGGTGCAGACCTCCGGTGGGATGCAGACTCACGCACGGTTATCATCAAAACCGGCCGAGGACAACATCAACGCAACGAAAATGGTAACGATCCACCCCGAAGAAATAACCCGCCACCAGTTCAGCCGCCTGCTGGGCCAGCGCCACAAATAGAATCGTTTAGCCAGAGATCCAACAAATGGATGCATGCCGGCGATCCTCTGGAAGTTACACTTGATGGAACCCCGGGCGGCCAGGCGAGCTTCCGGGTGCCCGGCCTGGTTGACGAGGTGCCGATGAGAGAAACCGGCTCGGGTCACTATACTGCTACCTGGCAAGTGCCAAACGATAAGCGCCTGAGAACGAAGGCTGCAGCAGTTATTGGCAGCCTGACTATCGGAACGCGATCGGCTCCGCTAATTCAGGCAGGCCAGTTGGTTTCAATAGATACGGTGCTCCCAATGGTTCGGGATGCTTCCCCGGAGGACAAATCCAACCTGAACGATACCAGGCCAAGTATCTCGGCTGCGTTTGAGGATGATGGCAGTGGT
This sequence comes from uncultured Chthonomonas sp., assembly GCA_903859705.1. Lineage (GTDB taxonomy): Bacteria > Armatimonadota > Chthonomonadetes > Chthonomonadales > Chthonomonadaceae > CAIXIX01. The sequence continues at coordinate 6,447 of CAIONQ010000131.1, read as the reverse complement.
GTTGATAAGGAGAGCGTGAGACTTACGGTTAACGGCCGAGACGTTACCGGCCGAGCAACCGTTACCCGAGATTTTATTACCTACAGGCCAGAAACGCCCCTGCCCGCAGGCATGCAGCAGGTTGAACTGCAGGTTGCAGACATGGCTGGCAATGTTAGCCGCAGCCGCTGGGCCTTTATGGAGCAGCCCAGAGCCGAGGCGGGGATCAAATCTGTTTCCGATAACGTAGACCATGCTCTTCTGCCCGGCGATACAATGCGCGGAGATATGGTTGCCAGCCCCGGTGGGCGTGCCTTCTTTAGCATTGGCCCCATTCAGAATGTTGCCATGCGAGAACAGCAGCCCGGGCACTATGCCGCCGAGTATACAGTTAAACGCGGCGATGATATAACCGATAAGCCTATAGTTTTCCACCTGGAAACAGCGGATGGGCAGCGATTTGAACAGTCCTCACGGCGCATGGTGCGCGTAACCACAGGCAAGCCAGAACCCCCAATTGTAACCTCGCCAGGGGCAAACGAGGTTCCGGGAAATCCGCTGGTGGTTGCAGGCAAAGCCCGCCCAAATGCCAGGGTGCAGGTGCGTGTTATTTACAGAAACAGGGTACTCGGAGTGTTCGCGCTACAGGGCACTGCTGCAGATATTACTGTTATTGCCAGCAGAACAGGTAACTGGCAAACAGAGCCAATCAACATGGGGCGAACCCTTGGCAGCCATGGCGTTGAGTACACCATTAGCGCCATTGCAATAAACGCGGCCGGCGAAACTTCGGATGCTACAGTGGTTAAGTTCCGAACTAAATAAGAAATTTTCGTGTGCGTTCAGATGTGTGGCCTGTAAAACAAAGGCCACACTTCGATCATTCTTTACAAGAACCAGAGCAATTCTGCAGCCCATCACCTGAGTACCACCGCTTTCAGGCAACGCCAGTAATTCTTGATCCCAGGAAAACGTAGATGGATCTGGTTGAACCTGAGATCATAACTGTATGGCCCCGGCATTGTTGACCGATCTGTTGATGCCTTGTCTGTTTCTGAGCTCATTACGCAATCACCCACATTCAGTATTATTCTTTATGAAACACTTAGCGCTGCGGGTTAGGGCAGTGCTAAAGCCCGCTATGGGCGCGGTGCTGCGTGTTGGTGCGCAGGTATATTGCCCCTTTAAGAGAAACGATAATCACATGGCAAATAGGCAGGGTTACCGGAGGGCGATACATGAACATTTTGAGTGACTGCAGGCTGAAATTTCTGGCGACATTGATTTCCGTTGGTTTGTTGTTCTCAGGATCTGTAGCACAACGCGCAACTGCTCAAATGGTAACCGGCCCGGGTATGACGGATTTTGCAAAGGTGTTCGGGCTAAGTTCCAACTCACCCTCAAACGATATCGCCGCGGAAGTAATCGCCAGCAGTATCCCGGGCAACATTCTGTGGCCGGGAGATAAAGTAACCTTCAACATCAGGGTTGATAACCACACTTCCGAAGGGCTGGCCGCAAGCGGCAGAATCGATGTGATTGCTTACGGAACAAAAGGGAAGCCCGGCGATGTATGGGTGCCCACCGTTATAAAGCTCGGCGATGTTGGCTCAATTCCCGCTTCGATAAATGTGGCAGCAAAGAGCTCCCAAACGCTAACTGTTTCGCCGCAAATACCCGCCAGATTTGGGGCTTATGCCCTGGTGCTGGATTTGGGGCCGAAGCTGGGCAGGCGCTTCGTAGTTTCCTGCGTGCGCACGTTCAGGCCACAGGCGGCCCGCGTGCAGTACCCCGCGCTTAGCCTGGATGATCTGGGCCCAGGGGTGCTGCAACGCCTCGGAGTGCATGCCATTCGGCGTGGTATCAGCTACAAACCCACAACAGATAACGATTTTGAACGCTGGTATCAGGAGCAGACGAAGGAGCTAAAGCTGCTGCACGCTTCTGGAGTAACAGTACTTGCAATGTTCGGCGGTGGCGATTTCTTTGGCGGCACTCAGCCATTGGGCAGGCCGCGCCCCTGGCTGGATGCAAGTGGAACCATGTTGGATACCAAGTTTGATCTTGCATGGTTGCCATCCTACGATGCCGATTTCAAGAAGTTTGTTGCGCGCCTCTGCTCCGATTTTGGCTGGCCAAGGGGCCCTATTACCGCCTGCTCGCTGTGGAATGAGCCGTGGGAAGGCATCTCCATCTCTGGCTGGGGCGCGGATATGCTGCGCTACAGGGATATCTATTCAAATATGGCAGAAGGAGTGCGGCAGGCACGGCAACAGGCCGGGGCCGATGTTCTGGTTGGCGGATGCGACTCCTCCTCGAACGCTCTCGACAAACTCTTCGCGGATGGCAGCCAGCAGTTTCTGAACGATTTCGATTTCCTGAGTGTCCACTACCAGGGCATGGCCTCCTACGCCAACTACAAACCGTGGCTAAACCGCACCGGCCCGCGCGGCCGCGTGAAGATTTGGGATACCGAAAGCTGGGTTGCCAACACAGATGACCGTGTGGCTGCCGTTATTGCCGCAAACCGATCTGCAGGTTACGACCGTGCTATGGGAATTTACGGCGGCAACATTCATGAGGGCAACAACGCCTGGTCGGTAGCGGCTGCCGTTGGTGCAGCTCAGCACTTTCTGGGTGATAGGCCCTTTAAAGAGCTGGTATTTAAGAACGGATTGCCCTGGGTAATAGCCTTTGGAGGGCTGGAGGGACGCGCAGAAGACGGCACCGTAGTGGTGGTGGGAGACCTTGGCGAGGAGTTTGGTGCAGACAATCTGCTGTTCCGTACCGCGCGCGGCACCGCCGAACGCAACCACAAAGAGGCCATCCGAAAACAACTGGCCTCACTTACCGCTTCTGAAGCAGCCAAAATGGAAGCGCTTCAAAAGGCGCTAAGAACGCCGGAAACGCTCTCGGGCGCAACCATGACGCTCTCCAGCATGAGCGGCAGGGTGCTGGCTTTCGACTCCTATGGAAACACCGTGCCGCCGCAATCGGGCAAGATTGTGCTTCCATTGGATGGGCGCGGCCTCTATTTAAGGGGCGATGGTCGGCCCGGATCCTTTGCGGCACTCATCAAGGCCATTCGAGAATCGGATATTCATGGTATTGAGCCACTCGCCACCGTTGCACACGATTTAACTGCCCGCATCCAGGATAACCCCGTGTTGCGGCTATCCCTGACAAACGTACTTAATCGCCCGGTTAGGGGCGCGCTTTCTGTTTCACTGGCCGGGCTCACACTTCAGGAGCCAACCCGAACAATAGCCCTGGCACCAAACGAAACAAAGCAGGTAACGCTAAGAGTTACCGGCGGTAGAGCGGCCGATAGCAACACCTACCCGTTAACAGTTAAGTTTGATTGCGGTAGCCGAGATGGGATGGCCATACACCACGAAAACATGCATGTAAACGTGATTGCAAAACGCACAATAAAAATAGATGGCAGCCTTGAGGATTGGAACGGGGTGCTGCCGCAAACCATTGTGAGCGAAAACAGCGCGCCAACCTTAACCGAAGCAGCCTGGTTTCCATTCAAGAAGTTTGAGGCAAACACCAGGCAAGGCATTGCAACTGCTTACCTGGCCTACGATGATAGCTATTTCTATTTCGCGGCCAAAATCGCCGATTCCACGCCAGATGCCGGTACGCTGCGTTTTGCCACCCGGGATGACGATGCCTTCTTCTATCCCGCAGTTTCGTTTGTAAAACGCCTGGAGCACCCGGGCATCGCCCCATTTAAGGATACCGATACCGCTACACCACAGGCGGTTACCTGGCCCACGGATGTTAGGCGATACTCCTACAGAATGGATCCCATCCTGCCTGCAGGCAACTTCCCCAATATTGATAATGTGCAGATTGCCTTTAACGTGCTACCACGCAGCCAGAAGCAGTTTACGGCCAATCCGCCAGGAACAATGCCAGATTACACCATCTCCCCCGACTCTGACTATGAATACGCACTTAATAAAGTGGCCGAGAAGTACGGTGGTGGCACCGAAATCTGGCGCTTAAATGCCCCCGGAATGCCGCTTAAGCACTTCTATCCTCGCCAGCCAAAGTCAAAGCAAGATGGGCCTGTTCTCACAGGAAAGTTAGTAACCACCCACCTCGGCAGCACGCGCATTGTGGAAGCGGCCATCCCGTGGAGCGAAATACCAGAGGTGAAGGCCCGCAAAGATGCCGGGGAACAGATACGGTTCTCTTTCAGGGTAAACGATAACGCCGGGGTGGGCTGCATGGAGCTTGCGCGTGGGCGCAGCGTAGCAAAGCACGGCGGCTCGTTTCATGTAGATTGGGTGGAGCACTGGCAAAATGAGGTGGCATTCGGCTGGGGAAAGTGACGCTTGCCACCTGAAGACAAATGAAGCCTTGCAGTGCGCTGTGCCGTAGTAACAGATATTCCCGTTTGCCTTTGTGTTGGAGGTACTGAATGCACTGCGCTCTGATAGCCGCTGCCATATCGCTGCTGATGCCCGGGCTACGCACACCGGATGCAAGTTATTTCGGGCCTACGCCAGTGGCAATGGTAGCCGATGAGGAGACGAAATACCTCGCCTTCCAGATCTTCACAAACTATAGCAACAAACCAGAAGTCGCCCAGTTGCTGAGCAATGGAATGCGGGACCCACTTACGCCCGGCAACCAGGCACTGCTGAACTACGTTAACGATATTAAACAGCGCATTGGCACCGTTGGCATGGGCAGCAACCGCCTGGCCGTAATGCTTGGCCCCCTCTGCTTTGAGCAAACCGATGCCGAGATAAGCCAGTACATAAGCAATGCATTTGATATAGCGCTGCAAACCAATGTTGCCATCGGGTTTCATATCGATGATTCCATCTTTTGGGCGAACCGCAAAGACCTTTTAACAGACCCTAATAACCTGGAAACCGCCGATTGGGATGCACCACCGAGCATGGGCCGCCGACTGGACTGGAGCAAAACCCCCACGCAGGCACCACCGCAGATGTGTTTTAACAGCCCTGCCATACAGCGGGCGGTTAGGCGCCGATCTATGGTGATTGGCAGGGCCATAGTTGCCGGAACAGCGCAGCTTGCACAGCACAAACACCCGGAGCTATTTGCCGGGGTGATAGTTGGCTGGGAAACCATGATTGGCCAGGAGTTTAGCACTGGCAAGTACCTGGGATATCGCGCTTTACAAAACCGTGGCTTTAACCGCGAGCATCCCCCGCGAGATATCAACATTGAGCGTGAGAGTATAGTAAAAGAGTTTATAGATAGGTGGACAGCCGGAATAGCAGCAACCGGCGTTTCGCCGCAGAGCATCTACTCTCACACGGCCTTTCTCTCCCATCGATCTTTTGAGCTGGGTGCAGACAAATCGGTAACCTACATGCAGCGAGCCAAAAACTCTGCCTATTCACAGCACAATCACTTCGCGCCACCCTCGGTAGCATTTGGAGACAACCACCGCCCGGGCTTCTCAACCTACCCACAGCCAGGCCTGTTTGATGACATCTACTCAGAACTGACAAAACACAAACAGGAGCACTGGGCATCCAGCGAGGGCACCAACATGCAGCCAGATAGCGGACCCGGGCAATCTGGAATGAACATGGAAACCTACCTGGCAAGAATGTTTAACCACGGCGCAACGGTGGTAAATGTGTTTGCCTGGGGCCTTGGCGGCGATGCCATGAAAACCATGAACTTTCGGTTGGTTACAGAAGGCGCGGAGGCGATTGCCGCATACCGCAAGTTTCTATCCGGCGCTCCGCTAACAGAGGTGAAGGGAGATGCATCCACCATTCAGGAACGCCTGCCTCCGAAGATCCACAAAATTCAGAACGAACTGCCGGCCTGGGTGCAGAAATCTGGCCGCCCAGAGAGGGCCGCTGAAGCCACCGCCCTGATGAAGAGATTGCAGCAGTGCATAGAAACCAGCAACTTTGATGAGGCTGAGAAAATCGCGGACGAGATTATCAAGATGATGCAGAAGGGGGCGTAACACGGTTACACCTTGCATGTCGGTAGCCTCTTCTCATTCTCATTTGCAACATTATTGCTTCAACTGTACGCCTTCACTGTGCTACAGCTTTGCTTCCTCAGTATCGCCAGCAAGCAGCATCTGGCTGTGCGCGCTGGCCGCTTTGTACATTGGTTCAAGGCAGTTAACAAGCGGGGTGCTTACCCGCCAAAAAGGCAAGCTGCCAAGCCTTTTGGGCAGGGCCGCATGTACGGGCGGCACGGCAGCAAAACCACGTGCTTCACCAGCATCTTCCTGAATTTGCCAGAATCCCACAACGTCTGCGCTCAGCGGCTCGGGCTCCGGGGCATCTTCCAAACCGTTTGCGGCCGATGCGCCAACAATTTTGGATACGATGGCCTCTCGGGTTGACCCGCGCAGCTTGAATATCAGAAACGGCTCCCTATCAAACTCTTCACCCAACAAATAGTACACCGCGGCAATGTGTTTGCATGGGTTAGACCAATCCGGGC
>CAIONQ010000130.1 GCA_903859705.1 uncultured Chthonomonas sp. | reverse complement strand
TTGGTTCGCTTGCCTCTGCATGCTCAAATGCGGCTACTGCCTCTTTCCACTCACTTTGTGCAAGATGATACTGGCCCAGCCTGTAATAGACTTTGCCTGTTGGGCTGAGCGAAGCGGCCTTCAGCAGCTCTCGCAGCCTTGTCTCCGAGTTATCAACTTCTGCCAGGCCAAGATGTGGCTCTGGATCCAGGGGGTCTGCAGCGGCTGCAGCCGAAAACGCCTCTTTCGCTGCCGAAATCTGGGCTGATGCCTGTTCGGTACTCGTGGCGCGTGCTGTTGAGGCTGCCTGTACTGCAGAGTGGGCCATCGCCAGGTTCATTCGGCTTGAGGTTAACTGAGCACCGCGGCCAAGCAGCGCAACGGCTGCAACGGCAATCGCGACCATGCTGGCTCGGGAGAGGGGGGCAGGCCGAGACGTGCTGAGCGGGGCAATATCTCTTGCCGCAGCAGCAAGGATCGCCATGGTGGCAGAAAGGGTGTAGATATTGGCGGCAACATACCAGTCTGAGTCGATGAGGTTGTGCAACATAGAGCCTGCCAGCGCCGCAAATGCGCCGCAGAGCAATATACCTGTGTTAGTCATCTCCGTTACGGCCGGCTCTGCCGCTCCCGCATTGGCAGTAGCCTCTGCAATTCTGCCTCGTGCCAGTAAGAAGGCATTGGCACCGAAAGCTGCCGCCGCAGCAAGGCAAGCCAGGGCAGCCAGCGCACCGGGATACCCGGTTTCTGCCATTAGCTGCAGGTAGCTATTGTGTGCATGAATAGTAAAGGCCGTTTCAGCATATCTTGGGTACGTAAGTTCGTACGCACCAATACCCGTGCCGAAAACAGGATTGGAGCGTGCCATTCTGGCCGTTCCGATCCAGGTCCATCTCCTAAATTCATTAGAGTTCACCTGTGCGTCGGCTGAGGCAGTAAGGTGGAGCTCTTTGCCCGCCGGTGCCCCCTGGCCAGTGGCGGCAGGCTTAACCGAAAGGCGGCTCAAGAGAGGAGAAAGTGCAGGTACAGAGCCTACCAGAAACAGTACTCCGGCCAGAGCTAGCGCTTTTTTGATCTCTTTTGCGGGTTTGAGCAGCGTAACAAACAGGGCAAATAGGATAACCGCAATAAGGACCATTGCGCTGCCAGAGCGTGAGCCACTGAGCCATAAACAGGCGCTCTGCAGCAGAATTGCAACGGCAGCAAGTGCCTTTTGCTTTGCGTTATTGCCGGCTGAAACAAATAGCGCCATCGAAAGTGGCAGCGTCATCAACAGGTAGCCCGCAAGGAAGTTGGGATCCGAAAAAGTTGAAAATGTTCGATGCTGTGTAATGTGCATCGCAACATATTGAAGATACTCACGCACGCCTACTGCGGCAACTATGGTGCCAGAGAGAGCGAGCGTTTTTAAGAAAGCATCCAGCGCATTTCGGTCTCTCGCAAGTCGGCTAATCCAGATGCCAATAATGGCAGCACCACCCAGTACGCACAATGCATTCAAGCTGAGGGATCGGGCGGGAGTTTGTGCAAAGCTGAGAGCACTCCACGCAACAAGCACAGCGGCAGAACCTGCCAGGCCAGTTATGCGGCCAATGGCCACAGGCTTAGACCACTCCCGGAATAGGCCCGGAACACAAGCTATTGCGGTAAGCAGTAGCATAAATGGAAGGCCAACGGAACCAAATATCTCTGCCGGCGAGTCTGCAGTTAGTAGCGCAGGTGTCGAGAAATCGCCCGCCACCAGGGGGGCAATTAACAGCACAAGCATGCAAATTGCGGCGGCATACCAGTCTAGCCGCGAAAGAGCCAGCTTTTCCCGGGCAGTTATCGGGTCCACAAATCTAAGTTCCAGCGTTTCTCCGCCATCCGCAGAGGGTGTGGGATCATTCGAGCGTTTCAATCGTGCCTCTCCTTCAAACCCTCTCAGATCGCATAATAACGCGCTGCAGCCTGCGCAAGCGATAACGAGCCATTTTGCCCACTGCTCGCATGGCAATTCCTAAGGGAATAATCGGCTTTAGCAACACCGGTGTTGTGGCCGCATAGTGCTTTTTATAAAACAGGTACTGGCTTCTGTGAAACTCATAAGTCATTCTGGTAGGCGCAAGGTCTGTGCTCTTGCCTATAAGATGATATATGATGGAATCCGGGTAGTAAGTTACGCGCCAGGTTGGGTTTGCATCTGCCCCGTTGGACGTACTTCCGGAATTCGTAAGATGATTAACCCGGTAACACAGATCTACATCTTCACAGAACATAAAGTATTCTTCGTCAAACGCACCTATTTCGTCAATAATACTGCGGCGCATCATGAGTGCCGCACCAGAAACCCAGTCTACATCTCGCGGGGTTAAGTGATCATAGCTTGTGAGCAGATAATCGTTAGTAAACGAATTCTTAGGAAACAGCCTGCCAAGTGGTGTGTTGCGAAAAAAACCTGTGCCTAGGTTGGGGTAGCTGCGGCACGAGTATTGCAACGAGCCATCGCCATTTAGTAGCTTGGGTCCAAGAACTCCGATATCCTGATTAGCATCTGCAAAGTGTACAAGCGCATCCAGTGCACCAGGCACAACCTCTGTATCGGAGTTTAGAAACAGAACGTATCTGCCACCAGCATGTTCCAATGCCAGGTTGTTACCGGCACCAAAGCCGACATTTAGAGGGCTGCACACCAGCTTTACTCCTGGAAATTCCCGCTTTACCATCTCTCTGCTATCGTCAGAGCTGGCATTGTCTACAACAAGCACTTCGATATCTGCGGATGGTCCGGGAGGAGAGACTGGTTTTGACGGATCCGGATGCAGAATCGAGTTCAGGCTGTTTCGGAGTAAATCCCGCGTATTCCAGTTTAGTATAATTACGGATAAATCCAAACGGGATTTCCTCTCCAGGCTGCTCAGATGAGCGCGAAATAGGGCATTTCAACACCGATTGTTGTATGCGCGGCAATACGCTTAGCCGTTTTGCCTGCGCCTGGCCTGCAGCCATGCATGAGGCCAGGAGGCCATGGCAACAAAGGCTCGCAGCGGCAAATACTGTGCATTGCTATAGTGCTTTGCATAGAACTGCAGGAGGCCCCTGCGCGATTCCCATGCCATTGCTGCGCCAACCTGCACGGTACTGGCTCCACCATAATGAATGATTTCAGAATCTGGCGTGAAAAAGATTTTCCAGCCGGCACGTTTGCACCGCAGGCACCAATCCACTTCATTGAAGAAGATGGTGAACTGTTCGTCTATGATTCCGGTTTGCTGCATGGCTTCTCGCCGAATTAGCAAGAAGGTTCCCATCGGCTGATCGACTTCGGCCACGGAATCGTAACCGAACCAGGTCATCCGATATGCACCAAATTTCCGGCTATTAGGAAACAGCCGGCTCAAGCCCAGAAGCTCCCACAAAACCGTTTGTGGGGTAGGGAAGCCCCGCACGGAGCGTTGCAGCGAGCCATCTGGATGAATCTGCCTGATGCCGAGCGCGCCGCAATCTACATGATCCTCCATGAACTGCAGCGCAGTATCCAAACACTTATCAGGAACGATAACATCCGGGTTCAACAGCAGGATATACGGAAGTTTGGCGCGATTAATTGCCTGATTGTTCCCCGCAGCATAGCCTTTGTTATCAACATTGGCTATAAGCTCTGCCTGAGGAAACTCGGCAGCTACGGCGGCGGCGCTGCCATCAGCAGAAGCATTGTCTACAACTATTACCTCTACCTGTACCATCGAATCGGCACAGGTGCGGTAAATGCTGCGAAGAGCATCCAGCAGCATCTCTCTGGTATTCCAGTTTACAATGCATATGGAGATGGATTTAGCATGCGAGAGGTTTGTCACGGCCATAGTTGTACCTGATTATGCCCGGCCTTATAAGCAAATTGCCAGCCTTGCATATGCTATATACTGTATGTTAACGTGGATATGTCATGGGATTCAGAGCAATGCTGTTCAAATTGACTTTTGACCAGTTCTGTGCTAAACTACCGCGTAATGGTTGATATAGGAGGTTTTCTCATCCGTGCCGCTTAAGACAGACATCAAGAAGGAAGTTATCCTCGGTAACGCTACACATGAGGGTGACACTGGCTCGCCGGAGGTCCAGGTTGCGCTGCTGACAGCGCGCATCAACCAGCTTACCGACCACCTGCGTGAGCACAAACACGATCACCACTCCCGGCGTGGACTGTTCTCGATGGTTGGACGCCGCAAGCGGATCCTTGCTTACCTGGCTGCGAACGACATCGAGCGATATCGCGCCCTGGTTGGCAAGCTGAGCATCCGCAGCAAACTGTAGGTTTGTGTGGGGCTCAGCTCCTGTGATTCCAACCCGTAACTAACAGAGGCCACAATTGCGGCCCACCCGGCGGTCGGCCGTTCAAGAAGTTGCTGATAAGCTTATACGAAGGCTCAGGGATCAGGGTAAGGGGATGGTTTTTAACCGTCCAATTGCCCTGACCCCTCTCCTTCATAATCGCTTTTGCTCGCAATCCTCTCGAACAGCCGACTGCTTTTTCACAAGTAACCGTGTTACGATTGCACCTTTGTGTTTCTGCTCCCGGCAGCGTACCCCGCCTTAACTCACGCGTTCTGGCTGTTTCCGTGCGCACACACGCGCGCCGAAATTTCAACGCGAGAGCTGCGGGGTTTCTTTGCTGTTACCCGGGGAAAGCGCCCATCTGCACCGAAGCACGGGATTTGTCCCTATTAAGGAGACCACATTGTCCTATTCCGTAGAGCGTGAAATTGGCGGACATACGGTTAAGATTGAAACCGGTAAGGTAGCAAAACAGGCCGGCGGAGCTGTATGGCTCTCAATCGGCGATACCGTTGTTCAGGCCGCAACTACGATGAGCAAAGAGTTGCGCCCTGGTATCGATTTCTTCCCCCTCACCTGTGATTATGAAGAGCGAAAGTACGCCGTTGGTAAAATCCCAGGCGGATTTATCAAGCGCGGTGGCCGCCCATCCGAAAAAGCTGTTCTCACCTCCCGTTTGATTGATAGACCCCTTCGCCCCCTGTTCCCGGATGGTATGCGCAATGACGTTCAAGTTATTGTAATGCCGCTTTCTGTGGATCTTAACTGCGTACCAGATACCTGGGGTATTGTCGCCGCTTCTGCAGCACTCACAGTCTCCGATATCCCGTGGGATGGCCCCGTTGGCGCAGTGCGCGTTGGCCGCGTTGAGGGTGAATTTGTAATCAACCCGAGCCTTCCTCAGCAGGCCGAGTCGGATCTGGACCTGGTTATCGCCGGTACCGAGCGCGCGATTATCATGGTTGAGGCTGGCAGCCTCTTTGTATCCGAAACCGACATGCTTGCGGCGATGGACTTTGGGCACGAGGCTATTAAGCTTCAGTGCGCACTCCAGTTAGAACTCAAGGCACTGTGCGGCAAGCCTAAGAACAGCTTTGTTCCGCAGCTGCCGAGCTATGAGATCCTGAATGCCATCCAGGAGAAGATGGGCGCCGAAATCCGCGCTGCCATCCAGAACCCGGATAAGGCCGCTCGCGAATCTGCAATCGACGAACTCAAGAAAGAGGTCGTTGCTCGGATCCTTCCAGACTTCCCGGATAGCAAGGGCGAAATTACCGAAGCTGCAGACAAGTCTGTTAAGAAGGCAATTCGCCACCTGATTATTGAAGAGAAGATCCGCCCCGATGGCCGTAAGCTTACCGAAATTCGCAAGATTACCTGCGAAGTTGGGCTGCTTCCGCGCGTTCATGGCACTGGCCTCTTCACCCGCGGACAAACTCAAGTGCTTACCGCGCTAACTCTCGGCTCTATGTCTGATGCTCAGGTAGTAGACAACCTGGAAGTCGATGAGAAGAAGCGCTACATGCACTATTACAACTTCCCGCCGTTCTCGGTTGGCGAGTGCCGCCAGATGCGTGGACCCGGTCGCCGCGAAATCGGCCACGGTGCCCTTGCAGAGCGCGCCCTTGTGCCCGTTCTGCCAGATGTTGCAGATTTCCCCTACGCAATGCTTCTGCAGAGCGAAGTTCTGGAATCCAATGGCTCCACCTCCATGGCCAGCGTCTGCGGTTCCACCCTCGCGCTGATGGATGCTGGTGTTAAGATCAAGGCACCTGTTGCCGGTATCGCCATGGGCCTTATGACCCTCGGTGATGAGTTTGCCGTTCTTACTGATATTCAGGGAATGGAAGACTTCTCCGGAGACATGGACTTTAAGGTTGCCGGTACCACAGAAGGCATTACCGCCATTCAGATGGATACCAAGATCCAGGGTATTCCGCGCGAAGTTATGGTGCAGGCCCTCGAGCAGGCTCGCCAGGCTCGCCTGGAGATCCTCAGCAAGATCACCGCAACCCTTGATGCCCCACGTGGTGACCTCTCCAAGTTCGCTCCTTCTATCTTCTCCATCGAAATCAACCCGGAGAAGATTGGTGCGGTTATCGGCCCGGGTGGCAAAACCATCAAGCAGATCACTGCAGACACCGGTGCTCAGATCGATATTCAGCAGGATGGAAAGATCTTCATCGCTGCAGTCGATCAGGAAGCCGGACGCAAGGCAGCCGATATCATCCTTGGTATGGTTGGTGATGTTGAGGTAGGCACTGTATACACCGGTAAGGTAACACGTGTAATTGGAATGGGTGCCTTCGTAGAGATCCTCCCTGGCCGCGAAGGTCTGGTACACGTTAGCCATCTGGCTGATCCGCCGGTTCGCCGCCCGGATGATGCCTGCAAGGTTGGTGATGTTCTTACAGTGCGCGTAATCGAAGTGGACGGGCAGGGACGTGTTAACCTCTCTGCAATCAACCTCGATCAGCCATTTGACCCGGCAACCATGAGCCGACGACCAGATGATGGCCGTGGCGGTGGTGGCGGCGGTCGCTTCGGAGATCGTGGTGGACGCGGCGGCGATCGTGGTGGAGACCGCGGTGGACGTGGCGGAGACCGTGGCGATCGCGGCCCAGACCGCGGTGGTGATCGTGCCCCACGGCCGGATGCCACACCAGAGCCACCAGAGGAAGAGGAAGAGGCGCCACGCGCACGCTTCCGTCCACGTCGCTAACCAGCGGCCCTCAAGGCAAGTAGTAAAACAGCCGCCCGAGATAATCTCGGGCGGCTGTTTTGCGTTTAAGCTCTGGGCGGCACTTTGCTATTGCATCTGTTCTGCCAGTGCATCCAGCATCCGTTTCTGCTCGAGAGTAAGGCCAGAGCAGGGGATGCGGCTTTCGCCAAATGGGAAACCGCGCTTTTCCAGAAGATACTTCAGTGCAGGGATAGACCCTACGGATTTAAG
>CAIONQ010000129.1 GCA_903859705.1 uncultured Chthonomonas sp. | reverse complement strand
GGCGGAAAGCGCCTACGCCCTGCAATGGTGGCACTGGCAGCAAGAGCAGCAGCCGATGTAGTAGATGAAGAGCGCCTGGCAACCGTTGGCGCAGCTGTAGAGTTTGTGCACATGGCCACGTTGGTACACGACGATGTGGTGGATAACACCGCTACTCGGCGAGGCAAACCCACAGCCAATGCCGTGTTTGGGAACGGTGTTGCAGTACTTAGCGGAGATTACATTCTTGCCCGGGCTATGCGCCTGCTGGCAATTGATGGGGATTTACGCGTAATTAGAACGGTTTCTGAAATAACCGTTGAAATGAGCGAAGGCGAAGTGATGGAGATCTCGGCCACGGGCCGAGCAGACCTCTCTCAGGAAGACTATCTGGAGATACTTCGCAAAAAGACAGCCGTATTTGTTGAAGGCTGTTGCCGCTGTGGAGCCATTGTGGCTGGAGCAGATACAGCCATAGAAGAAGCTCTGGCCGATTACGGCTACCGTTTAGGAATGGCGTTTCAGATAGCAGACGACCTGCTGGATTACACCGGTGACCCCGAAATTACGGGTAAGCCACGTGGAACCGACCTTAAAGATGGCAGAGCTACCCTGCCATTTCTACTTGCTCTGGAGTGTGTTACCCCTTCCGAGAAAGAGACACTTCTTGCAGCCTTCGGTAATGCATCCCTTACGGATGAAGCCGTGCTGGATATCTGCACACTATTCACGCGGTACGAAGCATTCGACCGTACACGTGCCGCTGCGCAAGATCAGGTTCAGAAGGCTGAGAAAGCGCTTGGTCTTCTGCCCTCTTCCGCCGCGAGAGACTGCTTTGCCGCGCTTACCGATTATGTGGTACAGCGCGATAGATAGTTCGGCAGGTGAATTATGCCTGTTCTGATTGTTGAAGATGACCCTGGTGTTGCCCGGTTCCTGCATCAAGCACTCACCGAGGCCGGGCACTCAGCAGATATGGCAGATACCGGCCCAAAAGGGTTGGAGCTTGCCCTGCATGGTTCCTACTCCCTTATTCTCCTGGATGTAATGCTCCCCGGTTTGGATGGTTTTTCTGTATGCCGCCGCCTGCGTGCGCAGGCAATTTCTGCACCAATACTTATGCTAACGGCGCGTGATGCTGTGGAAGATAAGATTGAAGGGCTGGATAGCGGTGCAGACGATTATATTGTAAAACCGTTTCAAATGGGTGAGCTACTGGCCCGCTGTAGAGCGCTACAGCGCAGGCTTGCCAGAACCGGCACCCTGCTCAGCGTTGGTGACCTTACGCTGGACCCAGCAACGCGCCGTGCCATTCGGAATGGCAAATCCATTCTGCTCTCCTCCACCGAATACTCACTGCTGGAGTACCTGATGCGCCATACCGGGCAGGTGCTTAGCCGGGCAATGATTCTGGATCATGTATGGCAGTATGACTTTGATGGCCACGATAATGTGTTGGATGTGTATATAAGTTATCTTCGTGCAAAGATCGACCGTGGTTTCGAAGAGCCATTGCTTCATACCGTACGCGGTAAGGGATTTGTGCTTGAAAGCCGCCACAATGCGCGCTAAGCACGCATTTCTGGGCTCTATACGTGCCAGAACCGTTGCCGCCTTCTCGCTATTTTTTACTATTCTTATTGCAATCGCTGGCACATGCCTCGCAGGCTATATACGCAAGGATGTGGAGGGGGATGCCGACCGACTGATTGGCGAGATTGCACTGCGCATACGAGCTGAAATTTCGGTAGAGCACGAACCGGCTACAGACAGGCTTATTGAGGATGAGGAGCGCGTTTCTGGCGAGAAGCTATGGATGGCGGTTGTGGATGCGCATGGAAAACGGCAGTACGCATCACCTGGGGCACCACCTCCGGATAAAGATCCAGCCCCAGATCTCTGGCGAACATCCAGGGCCACATGGCCTGAAGGCACCGTCTACATTGGAATGGATTGGCGCAGAGAGGCTGCCCGCCTGCAGGTTTTGACAACGGGTATCGTTCTGTTTAGTGCCGTAATGTTTGCAGCTGCAAGCGCAGGGGCCTGGGTGCTGGTGGGAAGAACTCTTAAACCAATTCAGGATCTATCTGAGCAGGCCCAATCTGCGGCGGTTGCCACGGAGCACGTTCGGCTTGTATCGCCATCAGACGATACCGAAATGGTGGGCCTTGTTGCCACGCTGAATGAACTGCTTGGCAGAATTGAGGATGTATCCTCGGCCCGTGGCCGCTTTTACGCCGCGGCCTCCCACGAGTTGCGCACTCCCTTGCAAGCGCTTTCTGGCCATCTTGAGTTGGCAGGTTCAAGAAACAGAACAGAGGAAGAGTACCAGGCATTGTTGCAGGAGGCACAGAGCCAGACTCGCCGATTGGTACACTTAACCCGCGACCTGCTTGTACTTAATCAGCTTGAGGCGGCCGCCCCCGGAGCGTATGAAACGGATCACATATCCCTTGCAGACTCCGTGGAACGAGCAGTTCAGTCGTTACAAGATAGGGCAGCCAGCAATGGCGTAACGATTGGGCTCAGTATTCAGAATGCAGATGAAGTTGAGATTGTGGCGCCGCCAACGCATGTTGATATGGTGGTTCGAAATCTCATAGAGAACGCCGTAAAGTTTGCAGATCAAGGCACAACAATTCAAGTTACGCTCCAAACTTTGCTTGCACCGGAGCTTACCGTGTTTAACACCTGCACGCCTCCGGCTGAGTGGAACAGCGAAAGAGTGTTCGAGGCGTTTTACAGGCCAGACCCTTCCCGAAGCCTGGCAACAGGCGGTAATGGCCTTGGCCTGGCTATATGCAAGGCAGTATGTGATAGATGCAAATGGCAAATCCGCGTGGTACCTTCACAGGGTGGAGTTCTGGCAATTTTGAGCTTTTTCTCCGAACTACGGGCTGTAGATTGATGAACCGTTTGGCTATTTAATGCAGCCAACCAACCAATTGATGTATACTCTGTATCACAACATACTCTCACTGTAACATTGGCCCCTGTCGGCTCGAACGGATTCTATGCTGACTGTAATATCCTTCGCGCATCTCCGAACAGTTCTTGGTCAGCTCATCACATGTCGAACCTCAGGTTGGCAGTTATGTACCGATCTCTATTAACGCGTTCCTCTAATTTATGTATTGCCGCGGCGGCGGTAGCCCTTGGCTACACTGGCAGACACCTATTGCCACATTTTCGGCCGACAATGGGCCAGCAAACCTCTGCAAGAGCGTATGCATTCCCTGCATCTGCCGGTACTGACAATTCACATATCATTCCAGCAGGCAAGGTACTTGGATACACACAGGCATTTAACAGCGCAGACAGTGCAGAGGCTGGCCTGAGTATTGGCAACGATACATCAGCCCAATGGATCGAACAGCAGGTTCCGCTGCTGGATTGCCCGGATGCAGAGATAGAACGCACCTACTATTTCCGCTGGTGGACGTATCGCAAACACCTCAGACAAACAAATGCTGGATGGGTAGTTACCGAGTTTCTGCCCGATGTGCCATGGGCAGGTAAGTACAACACCATTTGCTGTGCTGCAGGGCACCACATTATGGAAGGACGGTGGATTCATGATCCTACCTACCTTAACGACTATTCGCAGTTCTGGTTTCATGGGGGAGGCGATACGCACAGGTACAGCTTTTGGGCAGCCGACGCGATCTACTCACGGGCTCTGGTTAGTGGCGATTTTAATTTTGCAACAAAGCTACTTCCAGATCTAGTAACCAATTTTGAAACCTGGCAAAAACTGAGGCAAGATCCCAATGGGCTGTTCTGGCAAAACGATGGCGAAGATGGTATGGAAATATCCATTGGCGGCAGCGGTTACCGCCCAACCATTAATAGTTACATGGCTGCCGACGCACGCGCAATTTCCAGCATAGCGCGGATGTCTGGAGACAACATACAGGCCGCACGATTCGAGGCACTTAGCAAAACTATTCAAACGGGATTGCAGAAGCTATGGGATCCCAGGGACCAGTTTTACAAGGTGTTGCCCCGCACACCAGGCGCCACACTTGCTGCAGTACGTGAACTGCATGGCTACACGCCCTGGTACTTTGGGTTGGCCATGCCTAATCAGGCGCAGGCGTGGCACCAGATTATTGACCAGCAGGGATTTGCC
>CAIONQ010000128.1 GCA_903859705.1 uncultured Chthonomonas sp. | reverse complement strand
TGGTGGTAACTTCTTTTGCACCTGGCGCTGCCTGATTCCCTCGTACCTCGGGCGGCGCGCGGCATTATGAACTATGGCCGAGACATGCTAATCGCGAGATACGCGATGGTTTGTGAGTGAGGATCCGGCGAAGGATGGGGTGAATTGGTTAACGTACTGTGCCAATGACCCTATAAACAGGCAGAACCGAACAGGCAAGTGGTTTATAGGCGAGGACCTCATGGAGTTTCTTCGCTATTATTTAGGTGCGGAGGAAGTAGCGATGGTGGAGAAGCTACTCCTTGCCGGCGCATTCAAAGCTGCGAGCGATCTTCTTATTTCCGAGGGTAAAAATCTATTGTGCTAGCGGTAATTGGGCTGCCCTTGCACTTACTTGTTTGAACGACGAACATGTAGAGGCCGTGGCTGATGAGAATCAGGCAGCATGGTATTACATGAAGGCAGGAGAATATGGTACGAAGACTGCACTGATTGCCTGCGCTGGAGTTGCACTTCAGGAAATTGGCGTGATCATTGAGGGTCTGTCTGATGATATGAACGGACTGCCAATTCCCCTCCCGCCAGACTGGTGAGCTTATATGGACGAATCAATAGTAAGAACAATTGGAATTAAACATGGCAAATGCACCATTCGACATCCCCAGATCACAGTACGTTTATGCACGAGGCAAACAGCTTGCGAGTATTGTTTGTGGTGGTGCGGCCCATAAAGCGTTCGTCGAAGAATATACTGAGGCTGAGCAATTCTATGCATTAGATGTACTGGTATCGCAGTTGCAATTCACGTTTTCTGATACTCTAATCAACATCGGGGTATCCCCTAATAATGTGCGCAGTTTGAATGCGGGGACCACGGTGCTAATGTCCGCCTCAGCACCTCGGGCAGAACAGCAGATACAGTATCTTCTAAGCGTAGGAGCCGATGTATCGCTGAGAAATTCAACGAACGGTTTTAATGGCCTGATTTGAGGAACTGGTTGCCTGCCTGTAGTGCCAGAATAATGGATATCGTCAATGGCGTAATAGGGCAATAGTTCTCAGTCTGGCACCGTGCCTCACGCTCGGAGGCACCACGTCTTCCAACCCTCGCACTCCCCAAACGCAATCGGGGCCAAGGCGCCTGCTGGCACCTGGGCCCCGATTATGCTAACAACTTACTGAATTATTTGCCGAATAGGTGAAGTGCTGCAATGCGCTCTACGGCTTCCTGCAGGCGCTCGCCGTTCTTATCGCCCATTACGGTGAGCGACATTCGAACGTAGCCCTCACCATACTCGCCGTAGCCAACTCCCGGTATTACCAGCACGCCGGCCTCTTCAAGCAGAAGCCTGGAGAAGGTCATGGCGGTGTGGCCTTCCGGTACGCGCGCCCATACGTACAGCGTAGCCTTCGGGGTTTTTACATCCCATCCCAGTTCCCGCAGGCCGTTGCACAAAATATCGCGCCGGCGGGTGTATAGCTCCAGGGTTTTCTTGTTATCGCCATGCAGCAGCGCATGGGCTGCCGCAAGCGATACTGCCGGGAACTGCTTACTATCCAGGTTGCTCTTCAGCTTGTTGAGCGTGGCAATCGCTTCTGCGCTGCCAACCGCAAAGCCGATGCGCCAGCCTGTCATGTTAAACGACTTGGAGAGGGAGTGCAGTTCGATGGATACCTCTTTGGCGCCCGGCACTTCCAATATGGAGTTGGGGCGGTAATCATCGTAGTACACTTCAGAGTAGGCGGCATCGTTAACAATAAGCAGGTTGTACTTTTTGGCAAATGCAACGGCCTCTTCGTAGAAGCTAAGAGGTGCAATGGCGCCTGTTGGGTTGTTAGGGTAGTTCAGCCACAGCAGTTTTGCCTTCTGAGCTACAGCCTCTGGGATCTTTTTGAAATCCGGCAGGAAGCCGTTGTCCTCAAACATCGGCATGGTATAAACTTCGCCGCCCGCCATCAGTGTGTTTACTTTGTAAACCGTGTAGGCCGGGTCGGGAACCAGGGAGATGTCTCCTGGATCAATATAGGCCCACGCCAGGTGGGAAAGCCCCTCTTTGCTGCCAATTAGCAGCATGGCTTCCGTCTGCGGGTCTATATCAACGCCGAAGCGGTTCTTGCAGAAGGTGGCAACCGCATCCAGAAATGGGGTCCAACCCGCATTGGTTTCATCGTACCGATGAGTCTCCGGGTTGTGTGCCGCCTCAGCAAGAGCATCAATAATAGAGCCCGGGGTTGGCTGATCGGGGTCGCCGATGCCGAGGTCAATAAGGTCTCGGCCCTCAGCTATGGCCTTGCGCTTAAGGGCGGCAATTTCACCAAAAAGGTACGGGGGGATCTGGTCAAGCCTCTTCGCACGTGCAATCACGGGATAACTCTCCTTCGCATGCTTTAATCAACACTTCGGTGTGGCAACCATTGCCGCACTGAAACAGCGTGCCATTAGGATACCCTGTTTAAGGTTGCCTGCGGCACAAAACAGCCCTCGCAAAATGCTGCGAGGGCTGTAAAGAGGGGAACCGATTCGGCACTCAGACTATTTCTTGTATGCCGCACCAAATGCCCGAATGCGTGGCTGGGCCTCGCCTTCAATTACCCGGTAAATGGAACCAGCGGCCACGGCATTCAGCACCGTTGGAGCGGAGGCAGTTGCCGGCCATGTGATGGTTATGGAATCTGCTGCAGTTGCTTTTCCCAGCCCCACGGTAATCGGCAGCTCACTCTGAGAGCAATACGAAGAACCAGAATGCACCCGGTAGGTTTGGGTTGCGCCGCCAGCTTTCACGGTTACTATGGCCCCAATGGCGCTTCGGTTGCTTTTCGTGCCTTCCAGCTCCAGGCGCAGCGAGTGGCTGCTGCCACCGCTGTTTTCAAAGATATGGGCCGGGCCGTTGCTGGTGCTTGTTGCAATATCCAGCCAGCCTCGCAGGCGGATATCTGCAAATGCCGCGCCGCGTGCTACAGCCTTCTTCTGAATATCCGGGCCGATGCTTGTGCTTACATCCTGGAAACTGCCTGTGCCCAGGTTACGGAAGATGAGCGGCTGCTCTGCATACAGAACCTGCTTCTGCACCTCTTCCACATCATCGTCTACGTGGCCGTTGGCAATAAACAGATCCTGCCAGCCATCGTTATCAAAATCGAAGAAGAAAAGCCCGAAACTCAGGCTCAGAAGGCTGGCCGGGCCAATGCCGTTCTGCGAGGCAACATCTCGGAAGGTGGCGCCATTTTCGTTGTGGTACATGGCAAGCTGCTGGTTGGAGAAGTTGCCAATAATCAGGCTATCTCTGCCTTTGCGATCGTAATCACAGGCATCAATTCCCATGGCCCCGCGTGCAGCGCCATTATCAGGGTAGGCCATGCCAAGATCCACACCAACCTCTTCGAATGTGCCATCTTTTTTGTTGTGGAACAGGTAGTTGGGCTCGGTATCGTTGGCTATGGCAATATCGGGCCAGCCATCGTTATCATAATCGCAAATGCTTACTCCCAGCGATTTGCCCTGCAGCTTACGGGTGCCAGAAGTACGGAAGCCAGCCTTTTCGGATACATCGGTAAAGGTGCCGTTGCCATTGTTATGGTAAAGGGTTGGCGGCAGGCCCACATACTTCTGAGGGGTACCGTAAGAGCGATGGCCGTTTTGCATAAACGGGATATCGGTATCTGGCGACCACTTAACGTAGTGGCACACTACCAGGTCCAGCTTGCCATCCCGATCGTAATCCACAAATGCCGCGCTGGAACTCCAGCCTGCATCCTTCAGGCCAGCCTTGTCGGCAATCTCTGTAAATGTGCCATCGCCATTGTTGTGGAACAGATAGCAGCGGGTAAGGCTAGTAACAAAGATATCCGGTTTGCCATCGTTATCAAAATCGCCAACAGCAACCCCCATGCCATACATCGGGATATCCAGATGGGCGGCATGTGTTATATCGGTAAACGTACCGTTGCCGTTGTTGTGGTACAGGTGGCAGGTTGCCGGCGCACCGGCTGCCGGTGCGCCCGGCTGATGGCCCAGGCTGCGCTCTTCGGCACTCCACTCTCTGCCATTAACTATAAACAGATCCTGAAACCCATCACCATCAGCATCCACCCATGCCAGGCCGCTGCCCATGGTTTCGGGCAGCCACTTCTGGCCAAAAGCACCGTTTACGTGCTTAAACTGAACGCCAGAAGGCACGGTGGCATCCGTAAACGTGATGCCAGCATAGGCAGCCGTTGGCGTGGTGGTAACAGTAGGTGGCGGTGGCTTGCCGCAGCCATTGCAGCCATTAAGGGGTATGAGAGCAGCGGCCCCCAGCGCAATGGCTATGCTGGCCGTAATGCGTGCTCTCTCGAATCTGCTGTTCATCAGTTTATCAAAGTCTCCTGAAACCACAGGGTTATCTGTTCAGGCTCACGGTGGTGGATACGGGCTGAACGCGGGTATTACGCGCAGCTTCTGCGCGCTGCTTTGCCGCAATTTCTGCCTCCCGCTTTACCAGCCAGGCTGGCTTGGGCAGGCACACCGCATCGGCATGTTCGTGAATGGGCTGGGCCAGGTTGTTATCGTACGGATGGGCACGAACAAACGGGCCAACGAGATTTGTTGTTGTTTCGTCTACTTTAAAGCGTTTGTAGAGTTTGGCATGAATCTCGGCATTTGCAAAGTCGCCCTTTGCACGGCAGCACTTCATGAGGTTGTAGTGCGCGGTGATATCTTCCGGATCGATGCTGAGGGTAAGTTTCAGCTCCTTGGTGGCATCGTCGTATCTGCCAAGGCGGAACAGGATTACGCCGGCCGCATTGTGCAGGTTTCTATCTTCCGGGAATACCTCCATCGCCTGCCGGAAGGTGTTCAAAGCGTCATCCAACCGGCCCGTATCAAACAGGGTTTGTGCATAGAAGTTCTGCGTGCGTGCCTTCTGAAACTTCGTCATTGGAGTGGGCGATGCTTCATAGAGGGCAAAGGCCTTCTCGAATGCCGCTTTGGCTGCAGGCGTATCGCGCTCTGCCTGCCGCACACGCCCTATATTAACGTAACCTTCGGCCCATTTCGGGGCGACTTTGGTAACGCGCTCAAAGGCGGCGGTGGCATGGCGGAAATCGCCTTGCTGCATCAGTCCTATGCCGTAATCGTTCCACCGAAGGCGGTCCTTCTTAACGGTATCTTCAGTGGCTGCAGCCATCGGGGTTGGGCCCGGAGATGTTGCCGCGCCATCAATAACCGGCAGTGTAACCGTATCCTGCGCCAGCACGGTTATTGGAAGCACCGGCACCTCTTTCAGATCTCCAGATACGATGCTGAGGTCTGCATCAAAGCGCAGCTTACGATCATCCCAACCATGGGATAGTGGGCCGGTAGTTTTGGGCTTGCCATCTGCCTCATATCCCAGTTTCACCTTGATCTTAGAGGGATCATCATCCGGGCGAGACGTATCATCGTATCGGCCAGCGTATGCAAACTGGTTGGTGAACCAGGTGAACTTGCGATAGTTTAGGCGCGCCGTTAGGGTAACGTTGTTGCCGCAGTTTTTCGGAACCGGAAGTCGGAAGTGCACCGTATCTGCAGAACCAGGGCCAATAACTTTGGCGTAAACCACAGCACGTGCCGCCCAGGCGTTGCGCTTGTTAATGGGGTTGCTGTGGCCATCAATCTGCACGGCACGGTAGCGCTCTGCTCCCTCTTCAGCCGGTCCATTTTCCCACTGCAGCTTGCCGCTGTGGTAAATCTCTCGGCCATGATCGTCGCGCACTTCCAGTTCCAGCCACACATCCGCAGAATCCAGCGTGCCGGCCGGGAAGGAATGCCCAACTTTAAGGGTGCGTACCACCACATCCACAAGGGGAGTTTCTCCGCGATGTAGAACGGCACCGGGCCCGCCACGATTGATCGGGGCGGTTATCACTTCTGCCCGATTGGAGACGTTAGCAGCGGTGATGTGCGTGCCCGTGTCATCGCCATTAAGGCTCGCCGCCACAGGAGTATCCTGTGCAGCAGGTGCGGGGGTTCCCGCGTGCTGGGCAGGCTTCTCGGCGCCAATTTGCCGGCGGATTGCAAAGATATCTACCGAAAGGGCTTTATCCTGAAGGAACTTAACCGTGGCCTCCATCTGCTCTTTATCGTGGTAAGCAGTGGGCAGGGCGGTGTTTGCAGCAGGGAAGCGGTGGTTATGAACAATGCCATTAACAGCACCGGCATCGGTAGACTTTGTGTTGGGCATGTGGCAATCGGCACACTTCTTAAAGGCCGGTTTGCCACCATCATCTGCGGGGTAGTAGAACGATGCGGCACCAAAACCAGAAACACCGCTCTGCTGCCAGCTATCATAATCGTTAAAGCCGCGGAACCACCGGTAGCCATTAACGGGCACATCCAGGTGAACCTTGTGGCAGGATGAGCAGAATTTTGCGGTTTGATTCTGATGGAAGGGCCGCAAGAAGGTCTTTTTATGCGGCTCCGGTGCCAGGCGGGTAAGGAACTCCTGCATGGTTTTGGTTACAGGGTTCTCTGCCTCAATAAAGCGGTGCATGGGCGGGTAATCCGATGTGTAATCGTTTGTGCCCATGGTGCTCTTAACATGTACTACCGAGTGGCAGGCAGAACAGCCGATACCACTGTGAGATTCTGGGAATTTATCTACCGGGAACTCGTGTGCCAGTATCGGGCTATCAAAGCGGCTTTTGCCCGGGTTCTTGGGATCTTCGGTAAGCAGAACTGCCATATCGTGGCATCCGCCGCAGAACTTGCTGGGCTTGGTTCCCACAACCTCCTGCATATACTCAATAGATCGTCGATACCACTGATTGTTAAAGCTGGCACGGTGGTGTGCGCTGGAGTTCCACTGTTTGTAAATATCCGGGTGACAGCCCGCTTTACCGCAAGACTTGGAATCCATAAAGTACTGGGATGGGAAGAACTGCTGATCCACCGATTGCACAGAAGCCGGGAAGAACTTGCCATTGCCTCCATCGCCCTCATCCAGCGCAGTAATGGGCGGCAGGGCAGGGTTAATGATAATTCTATCCGTGTTAGGCACATAAATGGTGTAAGCAATGAGCGCCGCAAACGGAATGGCAAAGGCCGTGCCAAGCCGCAGCGCCAGGCGTGCCTGTTTGCGCTCCGGAGCGGCGGCATCTCGAGCAGAGCGCGCCCTCAATATTAAAACCAGCACGCCGCATGCCAGAAACACCACCGTGCTGTAATCATGTGTTAAACGCAGAGCGGGCCGAACGCCAAGGGGCAGCCATCGAAAGCCGATACCAAGAAAACCAAGTCCGCTCAAAATACAGAGGCGTGCCGCCAGCAGGGTAAGAACAGAAACTGCCTTTAGCGGCCCCTCAAAGGTACGGATTTTGGCTGTGAAAGCGCGTGTTGCGCGCAGCAACTGAAGGGCTGCTACAAAGCTAAGCCCAATGTGCAGCAGCAAACAACCCTCATACAGGATGGCCGAAATAGGAATGCGAGGCGGCCCAGATGCCCGGTTTGCAATGGCAAGGTAGGCCGAATCTATAAGAAGAAGGCAGATAAGAACGGGAAGGCGGAGAAGGCGCGCAATTACGGACGATTTCTGAGCGCGGCTTTCCGTTACAGGGGAACCACTTTCCATCATGAACAGCGACTCCATTGCCAGCAGTGGCAACACACATATTGAGAAGCTCCCGTTTGCTGGAATGCGCACGGGCGGCGAGAAGACCAGGGAACCGGCCAATTGCTGCAAAAGAAGAAACAGGCAGCCGGGAATGCGGATGGTACAAGCAGGTTTGCGTACTTTACTGCGCCGGGCTTAAAAACCGCTTAAATGAACCTTAAAAACAGTTAATGTGAAATTTGGTACTGCTTGTGTGCCAGTTGGCCGGGTTGGGCACGAGAGTGGAATTTATGATAGTGAACGCCTGGCGACAACAGAATTAACTGCAGTTTTACCCTGTATAGCATTTGTGGGAGGATACGGACTCGGCCTGAGGTAAACTATAGTGCATGTTTGCCGAAGTTATGGCAAACGTGGGCGGCCGGGATTCAGCACACAAACGCTGGCCGTAAAGCGCTTTCCTTATGGGTAACTTTGTTCGTTTTCTACGCGAGATCCGGCAGTATGCCCGCCTTATGGCGGTCATCGCGTTTCTTACCGTTATCAACTCTGCCCTTACGCTGCCTCCTCCGATGATCCTGCGGTATCTAACCGATCATCTCATGCAGCGCACCTCTGTTAACCTCCCCGGTGTGTTCACGCTAATTACCGGTATTGCCATCGGCAGCTCATTTGTGGGCTACTGGTTAACCTACTCTATTACATTATTAGGGCAGCGCTTTAAGCAAGATATGCGGCGTAAGCTCTACGCCCACATGCAAACGCTTTCGCTTGGATTTTTTGAAAAGAGCCAAACCGGCAAGCTGATGTCCAACATCACAAACGATGTGGCATCGCTGGATCAGTTGATTGGTGGCGGATTTGTAAACGTAATTCAGGATACCGTGATGCTTACGGCCGTTCTGTTTATAGTTTTCAACATCCATGCTAAGCTCGCACTCATTGCCCTGGCGGTGTACCCGCTTTACATTCTTAACTACCTGGCGTTTATTGGGAGAATTAAGAAAACCAGCAGCGATGTTAGAGATCAGCGCGAAGTTCTTTATGGGGACCTGCAAGAGAAGCTGGCGGGCGTGCAGGTGGTGCGCTCTTATGCTAAAGAGCGGTATGAAGTGCGGCAGTTTGTTGGAGAAACGCGCAATCTGCTGGGCCTGAACGTGCGCATGACCTCTTTAAGCACTGGCCTCTGGACCATTGCAGAGTTTATTGGCAGCGGCTGTGGCACGGGGCTGCTGCTGTGGTATGGCGGCAAACTGGTAATTAATGGAGAGCTTTCCGCCGGATCGCTGATGGCATTCTATGGCTATATCAGCGGGTACATCTACGCCCCCACGGTGCGTATGATCCAGCTCAACGATCAGATTGCAAGAACAAACACGGCCCTTGGGCGCATCTTCTACACGCTGGATACCAAACCTAATGTAAACGATAAGCCGGATGCCCTGGTGCTGCCAGATGTACGTGGCGATGTGCGGTATGAGGGCGTGTGGTTTGAGTATGAAACGGGCCAGCCTGTTATTAAGGGCGTGGATCTGGATGTGAAGGCCGGGCAGATGGTGGCATTTGTGGGCCAGAGCGGCTCCGGCAAAACCACTATGGTAAACCTGCTACAGCGGCACTACGATGTAACCGGCGGGCGCCTTACCATAGATGGCCACGACATACGGGATGTGCAGCTAAAATCGGTTCGGCAGCAGGTGGGTGTAGTAATACAGGAAACCACCCTGTTCAACACAACCATTCGGGAAAACATTCGATACGGACGCCTGGATGCCACGCAGGAAGAGATACAGGCCGCGGCCGAAGCGGCAAATATCGCCCATGTTATAGAGGCATTGCCGCGCGGTTACGATACGCGCATTGGCGAGCATGGAATAAAGCTATCTGGCGGGGAGAAGCAGAGAATAGCAATCGCCCGCGCCATACTCTCTGATCCAAGGATCCTCATTCTGGATGAGGCCACCTCTTCGCTGGATTCTGAAACCGAAGGTCTGATTCAGGAGGCGCTGGATAGGCTGCTTGTAGGCAGAACCAGCTTCATTGTTGCGCACCGCCTTTCCACAATTGTGAAGGCAGATAAGATTGTGGTTATGGAGCGCGGAGTTATACGAGAATCTGGCAGCCACCACGAACTGCTGGCTGCAGACGGCATTTATGCCGGGCTGTACAATCAGCAGTTTAAGGTAGCGCTGGAAGGGCAGGCAGAATCGCCACAGGCGATTGCAGCCAGAGCAGAATTGTAGCGGTAGCGCATTGATTGGCGGACCACGATAGAGGCCGCCCGGCGCCGGGAGTGTTATTTTGGGACAGTTTGGCAGGCTGCTGGGTTACCTAAAACCCTACAGAGTGCGGGTAAGCATGGCAGTGTTTCTACTGCTGTGCAACTCCCTCACGCCTATTGCCGTGCCTAAGATTGTGCAGTACGTAATCGATGATGTGATTCCCCATAAGCGCTATGCGGCGCTTAATACGGTGTTTTTCATGATCGTAGCGCTGTACCTGGCGCGCGGTATTATGTCTTTCTGTCTTAACTACCTTATTGGCTGGCTGGGGCAGCGCATTGTGTTTGATCTCAGGTTCCAGTCTTATCGGCATCTCAACCGGCTATCTCTCTCGTATTACGATACACGCCAAACAGGCAAGATTATGGCCCGCCTGATGGGCGATATCGATTTTATCCAGCAGATGGTATCTGGCGGATTTGTGCAGTTTCTAGCAGATCTCTTCAGCGAATTTGCGGTACTTGTGGTGCTATTCCGCATGCAGCCACGGCTTGGTTTAATTGCTGTTTGTGTAATCCCATTCTATGTGCTGAACTACAAAATGTTTATTAAGCACATAAGGCCGCTGAGCGAACAGCTGCGCGAAAAGTGGGACCTGATGCTTGGCGTGCTTCAGGAGAAGCTGGCTGGCATCAGTGTTGTGAAAGCATTTGTTCGTGAAGAGTACGAAACCGACCGGTTTATGGATACCGTGCGCGAAAATTTTGACATTGGCATGACGCAGATGCGGCTGAACCGCAAACTCAGCGCTTACGCTCAGATTATCCGCGCGCTGGGTACCGGTATGGTGCTCTGGTATGGCGGCATTTTGGTGCTGCACCGGCATCTTCTGGTTGGCGAGCTGCTGGCCTTTAATGCCCTTATCGCTCAGCTATATGATCCGGCTGTGCGCGTTGTGGACTTCAATGTTACACTGCAATGGACAGCTTCGGCCATGGAGCGCGTGTTCGAAACCCTGGATACCCGGCCCGAAATTGTGGATGCGCAGAATGCCGTTACGATAAAGAGCATGCAGGGGGCAGTGGAACTTGAGGCTGTGCGCTTTGGATATGATCGAGATCAGCCCGTGTTGCGTGATGTTACCCTGCGGGTGAAACCCGGCGAGATCATTGCCATAGTGGGTCCATCCGGGGCAGGCAAGACAACCCTGGTCAATCTCATAGCCCGGTTTTACGACGTAAACTCTGGCAGAGTGTTGATTGATGGTGTGGACCTGAGGAACGTTCGGCTGGAATCGGTTCGGCGGCAGATTGGTATTGTAAGCCAGGAGAGCCTACTGTTCTCCGTTAGCCTGCGAGAAAATATCAAATACGGCTTCCACGATGCCACCGATGATCAGATTTTGCAGGCAGCAAAAAATGCCGATCTGCACAACTTCATTCTGAACCTGCCCTATGGGTACGATACCAAGATTGGCGAGGATGGCATCAAGCTATCGGTTGGGCAAAAGCAGCGCATGAGCATTGCCCGCGCCACCCTTACCAATCCGCGAATCTTGATACTGGATGATGCAACGTCCGCGTTGGATAGCAAAACCGAAGCCAATGTTCAGGCCGCACTGGAGCGCCTGATGAAGGGCAGAACCTGCTTTGTGATTGCGCACAGGCTATCAACAATTATGAATGCAGACAGAATTGTGGTTATGGATGGAGGAAGGATTGTAGATGTTGGGACCCACGCGGAGCTTGTAGCTCGCACCGGTGTTTACCAGAACCTGTATAATGAGCAGTACAAGTCCGCGCAGACCCATGAATTTGAATCGCTGTTTGCCTGAGATTACTTCTGAAGCTGAACCGTGAGCGGGTAGGTGGATGCCAGGGCGCCATCGCACAACACGGCGGCAGTGTAGTTACCGGCAGATACAAAGGGCATAGAGCGTACGTTCAGGCTGATCTGCACCGTAGCAAAGCCATTAACCTGAATGCTCTGCGGAACGCTTTCCCAGTTGGCTGGCAGGGGCGGCGAATCAAATATGGTGGTGCCATCCGGGCCAGAGAATCGGAACGTGATTTCTCGTTTCTCGGGAGATTGCACGCGCAGGCCCACGGCAACCGCCAGGTTGGCCTGCATGGGGAATGCCTGGGTAAGCAGGCCGGAATAGATGCCGATGAGGGACTGTTTGCCCGTTCCAGCCTCCGTAATCACGCTGTCACACAGCACAAAGTAGGTCACCAGCACTTCCTGGTCTTCTGTTTTCATTCCCTCGTCCTCCGGGCCAAACCTGCGGCCCGCTTCTATCTTGCGTGCTATGCACGCTGCCGACATATTGCCTGAAAGCAGCCGTTATTCCTGCCAACTGGCAGGCAGTTGCGGCGCATGCGGTGTGTTAAAGGCTATGCCAGTGCAACCGAATTGACGATTCTTTCGTCATGCACTATAATTCTTCTTTTGCCTCCCGGCTTGTTTGCGCCGTGCGGGGGCCGTTGGGAGCGCTGGATGGATCTGCTAGAAAAGATCAACCGTTCATTCGGTCAATGGTATGAGGGGCTGTTTGGCGGCTCCGATGATGTGCGCCCAAAAGACATTTTGAGGCGTATTCTTGCGGCTATGGAAGATAACCGTAAAGAAGGCTTTGATAATAAGATTTATGTGCCCAACCAGTACATTCTTGAGATTAACGTGCAGGATGAAGAAGAGAAAGAGTATCTGCTTTCCTTCTTAAATAAGGATGAGCTGGAGGCCGCTGTTCGCCGATATTGCCAGCAAAACCAGTACCATATTCGCGGCGCCCTGGATTTTACTGTGCGTGAGGCGGAGCCCGGTGCAGAAGACATTGCAGACGTTGATCGTAAACAGGAGAAGGTGCGTGTACGGTGCCGTTACGACTCACGCGTAACTGCCCCTCCGGCGAGGCCGGCGTCACCTGCGGTAGAAGACAGGACCGTGGCAAAGGTGCCACATTCTCATTTTGACGATGAAGGCACAGTGGCGGCGGTGGCCACGGCCAGCCTTGTTGTTTATGCACCCAATCGAAGCCCTTTTAAGTACGCTTTTACAAAAAACGAAGTGGTAATCGGCCGCTCTACAGGGGGTGGCTGCGATCTGGTGATAGCAACAGACGGCCAGGTTTCTAAAAAGCATGCCCGCATAGAGCTGGATGTGGATGGCCGCTTTACGCTGTATGATCTGGCAAGCACCAACGGCACCAAGATTAACGGCCGCCGTGTTGAGAACAGAACTCTTAACGACGGTGATGAGATTCATGTAGGGGAAACGCGTATAACATTTCAGTGCACCGTTGCAGAACCCTCAGGCGTAGCCGATGAACTGAAAACAAATGTGCGGGTTGAACCTCGCCTTGCAGCAACGCGGGGCGGAGCCCGCTTTGGCGGAGCTGCAGCCCGGGGGTTAGATGAGCCCGGTAGTTCATCACCCCCAATCCGATTGCTTCATTCCAGATCGGCACGCCTTGTGCTGCTGGATGGCGACGAAGAAGTAGACGATTACCTGATGGCCTCAGAAACGATGCTGGGCCGCGCCGTAACCAACGATATCGTTCTGCCGGATCGCAGTGTGGCTGCACGGCATGCACGGATTTGCAGCGATGGCGATGGTTACCGGCTGGAGCCGCTTGCACCTGGCCACATTGTGGCAGTAAACGGCGCGCCTGCAGCACCAGGTGAAGCGGTTATGCTGAGAGACAGGGATAGAATTACTCTCGGCACGTTAACGCTACGGTTTGAGAGTGGAGATCCATCGCTCTAAGTAAGCCGAGCCAGATTAGTTTGATGAAAGTGGGCCTTTGACAACCTCTAAGAGCATAACAATTGGATATCGCAGCGATGTTGGCTATGCGCGCGATACAAATGAAGACAGCTGCGCAGTACTCAGCCGATCTCAGTTAAACAGTCGATTGGACTGCCTGATGGTTGTTGCCGACGGCCTTGGCGGCCGCCGAGCGGGTGAGATTGCCTCCAGCCTGCTGGTAGAAACCCTCACCTTCGGAGTTCTCGAAACTACCTCTGAGCTAAACCGCACGTTAAGTACGCGGGAAGTAGAGCAACTGCTTCGAGATACCATTGTTCGTGCCAATGGCGCGATCATGACTCAAGGTCGTTTCAATCGCAGAGAAGAAACCCGTGGTATGGCAACCACCTGTGTTGCTGCCATTGTGGATAATGGGCTTGTGACTATTGGGCATGTGGGTGATAGCCGCATCTACCTTCAACGCGGCGAAGAGATGCGGCAGCTTACTCAGGACCACTCCGAGGTTTATGAGGAGCTAATTAAGGGAAATATCACTGAAGAAGAGGCACGCAATCACCGTTTTCGTAACCAGATAACGCGTGCTGTTGGGCTGGATCCCAATGTGCGGCCGGATATTTCCACCCTGGAACTGCAGAGTGGCGATACCGTGCTCCTTTGCTCAGATGGCCTTACCACAGAACTGCCGGACCATGCGATATCAGATATCTTGTGCACTGCACCCACAGCACAGGCAGCCAGTGATAAGCTTGTAAAGATTGCGCTGCGTTCTGGTGGAAGAGACAACATTACTGTTGTGGTAATGCGTTATGGCGATTTTGTGCCACTGGGTGAGTTTGAATTTGATCTGGAGCCCGAGGCTGCGGATGATACAGACCCTATTCAGAACTGGAAACGCCCCGTTACCGAGCGGGATTTGGAAAAGCCAGATTGGCGCGATGATCCGCCAATACCCACTTTGCCACCCGAGAGAAAGCCTGATCAATCCTTTGCTGGCGCAGCACCAGGCGTGCCAGTATCGGTAAATGGCAAGTTTGCATCCATAGCTCCGGCGCTGGTGTTTTTGCTGGTGCTAGGCATGCTGGTGGAAGGTGCCATCATCGTAAATCTCAGAAAGCAGGCAGATACGCGCCTACAAACTCCTCTGCCAGGGGCTGGCAATCAGGCGCCTAAATCGCCGGGAAGCATGGTTTATGATCCGGTAAAGCTTGTAATGGATGCCAGAATTCTGCCTGATTACCTGCAGATATCTCCCAAGGGCAACCCCATTGTCGCTAAGACGGATGGAACCCTGGTAACGGTGCTGGTTTCCGAGCATCGCCTGTTGCCGATGGGGCCGCTCTATCCGGTGATGCGTGCGGAGGGTGCAAAGCGCCCTGCAAAGGCGCAGGGAGCAGGAGATATATTTTGCGATGAGGCAGGCACTATTTACTATCTGAACCCGGAAACAAGGTGTATAGAAACTTACACTTCCACGGGTACGCGCACCAACCAGGATCTGGGTAAGTCGCAGTTAACATCCCCCTCCCGAATTAGTACCGATGCTCACGGCAACATCTATGTGATTGATGATGGGCATCTCAAGGTATTGAACATGCGCGAAAGCGGCGGCAAGGCCAGCCACCCGAGTGGAGCCGATTTCTGACCTTTCGAGAACAGGAAATAGAGTAATGGCTCTCGGAATGCTTGGAAAATATGAACGCCTGGACGTGCTTGGAAGAGGCGTTTCTGGCATTGTTTACCTTGCGCGCGATACCATGCTTAACAAGCAGGTTGCACTTAAAGAGGTAGATGTGCAGAGCGGCGATGTACGGCGCTTTTTAGAAGAGGCGCGCGTGATGGATCGCATGCGCCACCCGAATATCGTGCGTGTAAACGGCGTAGACCGTATCGATGGCAAAGTCGTTATCGATATGGAGTATGTTCGTGGCAGCAACCTGCAGGAGCTGTTGCGTGCCAACGGTCCGTTTACCATTGGAAAAGCGCTGGATATTGGCATACAGGTTTTGGATGCGCTGCATTACGCGCACCGCATGCAAACGGTGCATCGAGATATTAAGCCGGCCAACATCCTTGTGGATCGAGATGGAGTGGCGAAGCTTGCGGACTTTGGGTTGGCAGAAATACTTACAACCAATGCCTATGCTGGCGGTGCGGGCACCTACGCCTATATGGCACCGGAAGATTTTCTGGAAGAGAACCACTCCGATGCGCAATCGGATATATGGGCGGTTGGGGTAACCCTATTTGAGATGCTAACCGGGCAGCGGCCATTTATAGCGGTAAACACGCGCTCTCCTTTCGCGTGGAAGCGTGCTCTTGAAACGCAAGAGCCCGCACCCCTTAACTCTTTGTTGCCTACAGCCCCGCCAATGCTTACCGAATGTTTGCTGAGGGCAATGGCCAGAGACAAAACGCTTCGTTATCAAACGGCCGGAGAGTTTTTGGCCGATATGCAGCAGGTGCGATCGGAATTAACTCCCTCTGAGGCCACTTCTGGCCTTGGGAATGAGTTTGAACAGAACGTAGATGCTACCGATGGGGAAGATCACACCGTTTGGGCAAGCAGTGCCGGTGAAACCGCCGCCGTGCATGCCGTTCAGCCACGGGAGCAGGATGCCATGGAAACCGTTGCAGCCGCGCCCAGAAGGCGGTTTAGTTTATTCCGCAGGGCCACCGCTCCTCGCATATCAGCCTCGGTAGAACTGGTTCAGTTTGGAACACTTCGGATTGGTGAGGCAAAAGAGCGAGGCATAAATATTAAGATCACCAATCTGGAGGGGCCGGCGGCTGCTTCGGTGCGTGTTGAATCGGATTGGCTGGCAGTAAACCCTTCCACATTTGATGACCTAAAGCAGGGCATAGAACTGGTTGCAGATGGAGACCAGTTTACGCGGCCCGGAACCTATACCGATACGGTTACAATTAGCTCTGATGCCGGCGAAGTACTAGTTCCGGTAGAAGTAACTGTTATTCCCGCACGCCTTAAGTTTCGGCAAGTTGCATTCTGGTATGTGCCACTGTTCGCAATAGCATTTTCACCGGCAGCAATTTCCGCTTCCATGGGTGCTAACCATCCCGCCCTTGCTCCGCCAGCTGCGGCCGTTACCCTTGGGCTTGAGCTTATGTTGCTTATAGTAAGCGCCGCCGCCGATCTTGGCGTTGGTGAGAAGCTGGCATGCCTGGTTGCTGCTGCCTGGATGTGTTTTGTGCTGGGCTTGCAATCGGCAACTGCAAGCCATTTGGCAACTGCAAGTTCATTAGTAACCGGTTTGCGGTGGGCAAGCGCGGCAGGAGTTTGCCTGGGCGGCCTTTTGCTGGTTCAGTTAGGCACACTCCGCAGTTGGCGATGGTGGGCCGCAATAATAGGGGTAATTGGGCTGGTAATTGGCGGATTGTGCTTTCAGTATGCTTCGAGATAAAAACAGTGCGTAAATTGCACGTTGGTTGTGCCACCGATTTTGTTATGGGCGCGACTGAGACGGCTAATACGCGTCATACTAATACGAGTGATTATCGGGCAGATGCCGCGGCAATGGTGGGGCGGCAGCCGGCAGCTTATAGCGCCGGATACGGGGAACAGGCATGATCCGGAAGTATCTGAACTATCTGTTGTTTATAGGCGTTGTGATGGTTGTTGTTGCCATGGCCGTGCAGCACAGCCGAACGGTACACAGGCTTGTTTCGGAAATGGGTAGCTCTGATATAAAAATAAAGAGCGCTGCTGCCATGGAGCTGATTCGTACAGAGCAGTTTTCCGATTCTATAACCGGTGAGCCGGTGCCCACGCGGCTGCATGCTGCAGAAGCGCTTGAGGCCCTGGGCCTGGATGCCTCCGTAGTTCCCGATAAGAGTATTAAAGATGCTCCCGATTTTCGGGCATCTGCTGTTTCGCAGGCCATTGGCCTGTTGAAAGATACGGATACCCGCGTGCGTGACAGAGCAGTTATTACACTGCAGAAAATTGGCAATGCTACCACGGCTAATTTGAAGAAGCTTGTGCTGGGTATTGGCGATGGGGATAACAGTGTACGGCGCGGAGTGCGTGCCGCATTTACCGATCTGCAGCATGGTGTTGGCCCTGGCCCGGGTGTGGTTGAGGCAATAATTGATCGTATGAAGGCCGATGGGGCAACACGTGGCCCCGGCGGCGATGTTCTTGGGTCGAAATTGTTCACATCGCAGGGTGGAAGTGACCGCAGCATACCGTTGCTGGTTGATATCCTCTCGGCAAAAGATGCCAAAGGATATAAATCCGATGAAGGCAACCGCTCTGGGGCAGCAGATGCGCTGGGTAAGGTTGGAGATCCACGAGCAATAGAGCCCCTTCTAACTGCGATGCATACCGACACTCCTCAGATTCGGCGCGTATCTATTGGTGCACTTGCGCTAATAGCAGATGCCGGCTGTGAGGCTGCCCTTGAAGAGGCGCTTGCCAATATTGAAGATGATAAGCAGGCACGCTCTCAGGCCGCAAGTGGCCTGGGCAAGGTTGGTTCTGCAAAGGCACTGGCGGCTCTTGCTGTTGGGCTGGACGACAGGGATCAAGATATTAGGGCGGCCTGTTCTGCAGCACTTGCACGCGCTGCACACGCCGAGGCACAGAACGCCACACGGGCAGATGTGATGGAAGTACTTACCCGCGCGCTTACCTCGCAAAGCAGCAGCCAGCAGCTTGGTGCGGCATCCGCTCTGCAAACCGCGCTTGCAGGCACTTCTCGTGAGGATGTTGCTGCTCAGAAAGCAGCAGCCGTGCTCACAGCCGTGCTTACAAACCGAGCTGCCGCCACCGAGTTACGTGCAGCTGCGGCTTCCGCACTGGGCTTTGCCGGCAACCGCGCGGCGGTTGCCCGACTGATTGTAGCGCTCTCTGATGCATCCTCCGAGGTTGGGCTCGCTGCTCGCGAGGCACTGGCGGGCATCGGCGCAGATGCGGCAGTACCGCTTACCGCTGCACTAAATGGTGGGGATGTAACTGCCCTATACGCATCGCAATCGCTTGCTAAAATAGGCGAGCCTGCACTGCCCGCTCTGCAGAAAACGGCCCATAATTCTGCCAATCCTGTTGGTCAGCGCTGGACTGCCGTTGCGCTTGGGGGCATAGGAATTTCTTCTGCTACAGATCTCCTGCAAACGCTGGCGCAGGATGCCAATAAAGAAGTGGCTCAGGCCGCTCATGAGCAGCTGATTCGCCTGGGCCAGATTTCCGAATAGGCCTGCAAAGTGCCTGCCGCCATGGTTTTAGCAAGGGGCAAAGAATTGGGTGCAAAGCGGCCATTATGTTTACTATTAGCAGGCATGAGTGGGCTGTTGCAATGCTACTGTTGTTGGCCGATTCCACTCTGTGAACTCCTTAACAATCGCCGTTTACCTGCCCTTCAAAGTTGACTTTCGCGGTTCGGGTGTGCCATACTCAAGCACAATTGAATAGCATCGCTTCTTATCAAGAGTGGTCGAGGGAACCGGCCCTGTGACGCCACAACAACCACCAATCAACCATCACACAAGTATGATTGGCAGGTGCTAATTCCGTGCAGTTCAGTCTGCTTACTGCAAGATAAGAGCGTATGGCGACCTCAGGAACACATGGCGCCCTGGCGCTGCAAGTGCGTGTTTAAGATCCCGCCAATACGGCCTCTTCTGAACTTTGCAGAAGGGGTTTTATTTTGCCTCCGAAATAGCGCATCCGGTGCAGTTTTACCATATTGATGATGGAACCACGGCACCTGCGATGTACCGAATTTCCGCGTTCCGGGCAGCGGGTAAAAAATGACCGGGCTTGAAAGGAAAAGGGACCGTTTCATGTCTGAATTTACACTGTTTACTTCTGAAAGTGTTTCAGAAGGCCATCCAGACAAGCTTGCCGATCAGATCAGCGATGCCGTACTTGATCAGCTGCTTGCACAAGATCGTGGTGCCAGAGTTGCTCTGGAAACCTTCCTCACCCGCGGTATCTGCGTGGTTGGTGGCGAGCTTACCACAACCGCTTATGTTGAGATTGCCGATGTAGTTCGCGATACAATTCTGCAGGTTGGCTACGATAGCACCAATGTTGGCTTCGATGGCGGCACCTGTGGCGTTATGCTGGCAATTCAGAAGCAGTCTCCCGATATTGCGCAGGGCGTTGACCGCGCAAAGCCGGAAGAGCAGGGAGCTGGCGATCAGGGCCTGATGTTTGGCTACGCCATCAATGAAACCACGCAGCTTATGCCGCTTGCGCTCACCATTTCTCACGATCTTACCCGCAAAATTGCGGAGGTTCGGCGCTCCAACCCGGAACTTGGTTTCCGCCCGGATGCAAAATCTCAGGTAACCATTGCGTACGATGCCAACGGCATTGCCGATCATATCGATACCATCGTTATCTCCTCACAGCATGATGAGCACAAGAGCCTCGAAGAGGTGCAGGAGAGCGTACGGAAGTTTGTTGTAGACCCTGTACTTGCAGAATATAGCAAGTATGTTAAGGGCAACATCAAATACCACATCAACCCAACCGGCCGCTTTGTAGTTGGTGGCCCGCAGGGTGATACCGGCGTTACCGGCCGAAAGATCATTGTAGACACCTACGGTGGTGCTGCTCGCCATGGCGGCGGAGCGTTCTCTGGCAAGGATCCTTCCAAGGTAGACCGCAGCGCGGCCTACACGGGCCGCTACATCGCCAAGAACATCGTTGCAGCAGGATTGGCTGATAAGGCTGAGATTCAGCTGGCATATGCCATTGGTGTTGCAGAGCCGGTGAGCGTACTGGTTGATACCTTCGGCACTGGTAAGATCTCTGGAACAGAGATTGTTTCACGGGTTCGCAAGGCAATGGACCTGCGCCCGCATGCGATGATCGAGCGCCTGGAACTGCTGAACCCGGATAAGATTAAGTATCTTAAGACCGCGAAAAACGGCCACTTCGGCAATCCGGAGTTCCCATGGGAGAAGACAGATCTGGCCGCATCGCTGGCATAATCTGTTTCTAAATTATTCAATCGAAATTCGGCCCCTCCTTTGCAGTTCAACTGTTGAAGAGGGGCCGTACTCACTTCTGATGGTATAGTTCAAGAGGGGTGCAGGGGAAGATACCCTCTTGTGTGCACCCTGGGAGCTATCACCGGTGATGAAAACCACTGCTATCCGAATTCTAGTGCCTATGGTCATGGCTGTACTAACCGTTTCTGCCGGGCGGGCAACGCAAACCACTACTTCCCCGCAACTCACAGTGAAGTACATAATATCCGAAGTGTGCACAGTGCCAGGTTGTGATGTTACTTATGCCATCTGCTGCAATAGTGCAAAGGTGGTGGCCGGTTATGCCTACAAGTTTGTTCCGCCTGGCCATGGCAACAGCATGTTATCTCACCCGTTTGTGTGGCAAAACGGTAAAGTAACTGCTTTGCCTGGTATTGGCGGAAAGTTCGGTCAGGCTTACTCTGTGAACTCTGCTGGTGATGTTGCAGGCTATGCAGAAACAAGCAATTACGAAGAAAAGCCCATAATATGGCGGCGTGCAAACGGATATGCGCCGGAGAGGCTGACAGGAGGCGCGGGCGGTGTGAAGTCCCTGAGCGAGCTCGGCAAGATTGCTGGCGGTTCGCTGGGGCGCAATGGCAGAACCTGTGCTGCCATCTGGAACAATTGCAAAGCAAAAATAGTTGGGGCAACCACCGATGAGGAGAGTGTTTGCAACGCAATAAATAGTGCTGGCGTGGGCGTTGGATTTGTTGTTCCCGCGGGCAAGCAGGCAGAATCTATGCGAACGGAAGGTGATCGCAGCGCTGCAATGTGGGTAAATGGCCGCGAGCAGCTACTGCGCGGCCTTGGTGGGCCTTTTAGCGAATGCAAGGCCATAAATGATCAGGGCCAGATTGTGGGCTGGGCAGTGGATGGCGCACACAACAGAAAAGCCTGCAGCTGGAATGTAGCTAATCACGCTGTAACAACACTTGCCGAAATAGCAGATGCAAATACGGAGGCCCACTCCATCAACGGGAATGGCGATATTGTTGGGCAGGCCACCGTTCCGATCAAATCAGACCATACTTCGAAACTGATAGCATGCCTCTGGCACAACGGCACACTTATAGATCTGAACACAGTGGTGCCGCCCGGTTCGGGGTGGACGCTATCAATTGCTACACATATCAGCGATTCTGGAGTTATAACGGGATTTGGAACGGTCAGCAAGTTTGCCGGTAATAGGTGGCGTGCATTTATGCTGGTGCCAGTTATTGTGCCAGTTCAGTAACTAGCGTGTTGGTTTTGCTACCTTATGGGCGGTTTTGGGCACAGCAAATGTAAACGCGCTATCTGGAACAGGTTTGTCTATCTCTACAGTATCAAATGTTTCGGTGAGTGTGAGATCCTGATCTGGCACTTTTGCTGCTGCCCTCTCAAGAAGATGGGTGGAAGGATCGAAATAGAGAATAAAGGTAATACCTACGATTGGAAAGTCAATTACATCGTAGGTTTTTGTGCCCGCTACAAGCCCTTTGTGCCCACTTGCCTTAATCAGAATACCAAGCAGGCTCCTATCTGAATACACGGTATCTTCCAACAAATGGGCTATTAGAAAGCTACCCGCAACGGGATCAAAGTCATCCTGATCCAGCTTCAGGTCTTTTAGGTGCGCAGGGGCTGCGGATTGTGAGTACTCTCCCGCCCGAAAATCTGTAACCTGTTTTCCATCACTTACCACAGCAACCGCCGTGTTGCTTACCATTTTGAAGGCGAACTTGTTTGGGCGGCTCATAGCCATGGAAAACTTTGCCGCTTGATCCACCTTTTTGCCCTGCGAAGTTCCTGATGCCCTGAAAGTTGCCGTGTGCTGATAGGACTTCATTTTAGAGTACGCGCCACGCGCAGCATCGATGATATCGGCAACATCTTTGTTCATTGCCGGTATGGGCGGCGCATAGGAAGCCAGGCTCAGCCCGGAATGGGGCAGTGCAGGCTGATAGGCATCAAACAGCCGTTGAGGGGCCGTAAACTTTTCTACTTTATGTGCGGTTGCGGGCGGGTTATATAGAAACACCGCAGGGTCTACAGGCTTATCCAGCTTAATGTTCAGCATGGATTCTGTTAGTGTTACTTTAATTTGATTCGCTGAGGCGGTGAGGGTTGTTTTGGATATCTGCCCATCTTCTGCAACATAGAGGTTGTAGGGCTCTTCCTGGGGGCCAAATGGCAGATGAATTACCTGGTACTTCTTGCCGCTTTCTACCACTGCCGGACGCATGGTAGCTTTGCCGAGAGCGGCACGCACATCTTTATCTGAGTATGCGTTTCCCTGAAGCATCAACGCAATTATATAGCCACCAAGCGGCTCAAAAGAGACGTCGTCGACTATGTTTATTCCGCGGAAGTCTGCAGGAGCAACGGATTGTGTGTACTGTTTACGATCTGCTTTGAAGTTTGTAAACTGCTTGCCATTACAAACCGCTGCTGTACCGTTGTTAGCGGATGTATCTCGATAGCAAAAGCGGTTGGGCCTATCCAGAGCAAGAATAAAGCGTGCCTCGCTGGATTCTGTTTCACCGGCAGCCGTGCGCGTGGTTTTAATAGATATATCCGCAGTGTAGGAGTTGAGCTTGTGGTAGTACTCTGTGGATTTTTTTATGATGGCAGATACTTCTGCCTGGCCAGCTGCCGAAGCAGCTGGTGGGCCAGCAGGCGGCGCTGCTGAAGCAGCAACCGATAAGAGGCACAGGCCGGTTAGCGCCAGCAGAATAGTGCGAAACTCACGCTCCATGGTAGCTCCTGATCTCCGAGATTAACGCATACGGCTCGAAAAGTTAAGCCGCCGGCATA
Source organism: uncultured Chthonomonas sp. (assembly GCA_903859705.1). GTDB lineage: Bacteria > Armatimonadota > Chthonomonadetes > Chthonomonadales > Chthonomonadaceae > CAIXIX01. Next base: position 25,722 of record CAIONQ010000128.1, on the reverse strand, counting down.
GGCCCATAACAGGCCCTGCCGGCGACGATAGCGGGAGGTGGTTATACATGAGGCAGCAGTGTAAACATGGCCAGGCTGTTAACAGCCTGCGGTTCCGCCATCTTACGCCTCTTCCAGTTTGCTCACGTGCAGCTCATAGCGTTCGAGCTCATGCAACAAGAGTGTGTGCAGTGCCGGATCGGCCGATTTTGCTTCTGCAATCGCAGTATAGAGCAATTCGTACCCTTCGATAACGCACTCTTCTGTAGCGAACTTACGCGCTCTGGCACCTATCTTAAAAGCCCTCAGTTCCTTCGCGGAAGGTATCGGCCCCGCCATTAGAAGACTCCTGGTTTGTTGTGTTTCCAGAACGCCATCCGCTGCTCTGGGTAGGTTCGGAGCCGCCATTGGAGCCTTCCGGACCATCCGTACCATCCGGGCCAATTCCATCGCCCTGGCGCCTTCGGCCTCTCCCACGTCCGCCACGTCTACGTCTGCGGCGTCCGCCGGCCATCACTTCACCGGCAGCATCGGGGCCATCTGCAAATATCTCTGCAGGGTCAGCATTGGGATCGAGGAACACAAAGTCTATAGGTTCATCTGGCAGGGTTTCGAGCTCTACATCTTCCAGAGCTGAGATATCCATGTTGAGAACCGCCTCCAGAGTTTCGATATCTGAAGATTGTGGCCTGGGACGAGAGGGTGTTTCCCGCCTAACTTCGCGCTCTGGCGGTGGCGGCGGTACAACGGGGGCTGGGCGAGTGCCTGCAGCCGGTTTTTGCACATTGGGTAATCCAAAGGCATCAAACCTTTCGGCATTGCCAACACAGAATGTGTGCGTTTCTCCGCGCCTCATAAAGAAGCGATATTCGCGCGTTTCTTCTGCGATATGTCGGCTATCCGTAACCGAGTAAAGGCCTGTAGATTCTGGCAGGCGAATTGTCTTGTTACCATCACGCACGGCGTGGATGGTTACATGTCCGCAGCCAATATCAATTATGTCGTCGCCTTGAGGTGCCCACACATGCACTGAGGCATAGCGGCAGATTCCACGTAACAAATCGACGGGAAGAACAGGATCGCCTACAAATACGGACTTCCAATCTCCCATGTTCTTCACAGCAATGGATGGCAGGCCAGAGCCCTGGTATTCTGCCAGCACAGATGCCTCTGGATCATCCACGTAGAATGAAGGATTCAGTCTCTCTTTTGCACCAACTTCCCGGCCATTCAGCCGTTCTGTTAGCGGGTGGTGTGTATCTACCACGCGAGATCCTACTTCAGAGTTCCACTCCTGCGGGCGCAATGCAATGCCCGTTACGCCGGTAGCAGATTCTTCTACCGCGCCACCGATCTGAGAGCGTTCTTCGCAGCAGCCCGGGGCATAGAACCATGCAAGAGTCTTATTCTTATCCTGGAGCTTCTCTTTAATTGCCGCACGCTGTTCTACAGTTAGCCTGTAGGGTGTGAGGAATAGGTAAAGGCGAGCAGTATCCGGAAAGGTGGGTGAAAGCACATCGTTCTGCAGATAGACCCCAAAGGAGACACCTGCGGACTGCAGTGAGTTCCGTGCTTCGGAAGCAATTCTCCGAACAAATGCTTCTCCACGCTGAACATGTGCCAGGCTGCGCTCATCTATAAGCGCAATTACGTCTGGAACACGTGGGTGTTGGCGCAGGGCCAATTGCCGGCCGTAGCGGTCTACAAACGTACCAAGTTTGCTCCAGATGCTTTCATCATCAAGCCAGCCTTCGCCCCACAAATCCATGAAGCCAATGCCAGAAGAGTGTGAGATTGCGCGGCCGAGAGCACGTTGCTGCGCAAACTCCGTTGCCTCGCGTGATTCCAGACGAATATTAAAATCTTCTGGATCCTGTGCCTCTGGTGCAAGGAAGGTTTTGGTATCGTCTTCTGAGATCCAGATTTTGCCATGTAGCGCTGGCGAATCGATGGGTGCCGGCATAGAAGCTGCGCCACCTGGCGTTCTATCTCGATAAGAAGGTGGGCCACAGATGAGATCGATAGCTTTCGATTGCTCAATCAAGCTCAAAGCAAGATGCCCACTAAACGTGTGGCCGAACTCAAATGTGTAGCCATAGCACACCGAAACCAGGGCACGATGTTCTGCGGCCCGCTTAACTGCTGTTGCCAGAGCTATCAGGCGTTTTGCAGTGATTTCAGAGGTGTACTCATTGAAATCGACTGTGGCCCGTTCCCGCCTGGATTCATAGAATGCACGGTGCGGAGCGGGTTTGCCCTGAGGCTGTGGAATTTCGGCAGTACTGAACTGAATATCGCCATCGTACCAGGCTGCGCGCAGCAGAATGGGGTTATTTCTGTACTTCTGCTTGAGCCATTCTCGGAAGCAATCGCGGTTTGCGGTACACCTGTCGTAGCCCTGAGATACCGGTTGGAACCATTCTCCGCGTTCCAGATGATATCCAACCACGCGCCCGCCCCATTCCTGAGCACCGAGGAACGTTACCAGGCTTTTGAGAGATTCTGCTGCTTCCGCCCAGAATAGGTCGCTGCCTATAGATGGATCTCCGTTAGAGCCATCTGCATACAGTGATACCTCAGCAGAGTTGCGGCGTTTCCAGCCACGGGCGGGAATAATTACCACACGCGGAATAACATAGCCCTCCGGGTCGGCTTCCGCAACAAGCGCCAGTTTTTCCGCAGCTTCAGCCAGTGCCGTGCTCTCAGGAAGCAGTGGGCAGGGGAGTTCAATCAGCGTGGAGTGAATGTGAACACCGGCACTCGCGGCATGTTTAACTTCTGAGGTAACGCGCTCCTGGTTGGCAGGGTCGTCCACATTACCAAAGAACAAAACCGGCGGGTAAACAGTGCCGTTGATGTGAATCTCGGGCATGCCATTGCGCGGTACAAGGTGCGCACCAACGGTAACATCAATACCTGCAGGCACGGTATACACATCCTGCAATGGAACTACCACTTCTGGCTGTTCTGCAACGATGATTTCTGGGGCCGCTGCCGCCACTGCAACCGGCATGCCGCCTGCGCGCTTGCTGCGCCTGCGGCGAGATCGGGCTGCCTCTGCTTCCGATTCAGCATCGGAAGTGCCTTCAACAGCTGCTTTAGCTGGCTCGGCATCTACAGCGGGCGTTGATTCGGCAACAGGAGATTCTGGCAACAACTGGCCACGTTTACCGCGGGAGCTGCGGCGCCTGCGCGCTTGCCTATCAATAGCGGAAGCAGAGGCTGCACTCTCCTGAACGGTGGTGGGAGCAGGCTCTGATTGTGCGGGTTCTTCGTCTGCAGATGCCGGAGTTATGGCAAATGGGTCTTCTACAGCTGGCTGTTGGTGTGTTATCAAAGCGCGTGCAGCAGAGCTTCTTCTACGCCTGGAAGGCGGCAAAAGCGGTGCTGTGGCCACAACCGGGGCCGGGAGTTCTGCCACGGGCTCAACAACTGCTGTAGGCTCAATAATCTCTTCAGATACAGAAGAATCCATATCCGTTTCCGGTGCACCACGCAGGGAGCGGCGCCTCCTCCGTGAGGGCGGAAGTACAGGCACTACTGGGGCTGCGGATTGGGTTGGAGCAGCAGGTTCCGGCGCTGGGGCTGCAATTTCTGGCTCTGGTTCCACCGTATTTGCGGTTACCTCAGGCGCAACCACAGGCTCACGTTTTCGCGTTGCTCGCCTGGGGCGTGCAACGGGGGCAGAATCTGAGCGTGGGGTTTCGGCAGCCGTTGGTTCAGCGGGTTCAGAAGCTGGCTCGGTGGCAGGCAGACTTGCGGCAACATTACGAGGTCTGCGGCCCGCCCGTGCGGGAGTTTCAGAATCCTGTTCGGCGGGCGCTGCGGCCGGTGCTGCGGCGGTCCCTGCGGTTCGAGTGCGACGTCGTCGCGTACCCGCAGCAGGCGGCGCATCCAGGCCAGACGTCTCCTGCGCGGCGCTCGATGCCTGCTCGTTCCCTGTGGGGGAAGGCGGCACGGAGCCCGGCGGCAGTTCGTCGAAGCTCATGGGATAGATCTCCTGGTTTCAATTGTCAAACGTACAGTACATGGAAGGGAAAGCAACTTGCTGTGCAGCGTACCGGCACATGGTGCCTTAGGCGCTGACGGCTCATTATACTCCATCGCTTCCAAGGGGTCAATGTAAACAGCGGCAAGCGCAATTGAGCGGTACGCCGCATTGGTCAAGTTAGATGCGCGCAACAGTAGGGCGCTTGAGCAAAGAAAATCGGGCTGCCCGGCACATAGCCTGGCAGCCCGGTTTTCGATTAGTTGCCGGGTGCCTTTTTAAGCACCAGCGTTGCGTTGTGACCGCCAAAACCGAACGAGTTAGAGATGGCGACACTGATGTCTGCTTTGCGTGCTATGTTGGGCACGCAATCCAGATCGCAATCGGGATCCGGCTCCTCATAATTGATGGTTGGCAGCAGTACGCCTTCCTTAAGCATGAGGGCGGTTAGGATGCACTCTACAGATCCGGCAGCACCTATGAGGTGGCCCGTCATGGATTTTGTGGAGCTGAATGGAATGGAGTAGGCCCCCTCTCCAAACACCGTTTTAACTGCTGCAGTTTCCCGCTGGTCGCCAATTTCGGTAGACGTGCCATGCGCATTGATGTAGTGAACATCTTCAGGCTGCAGGTTGGCGCTTTTGAGTGCAGCGCGCATTGCGCGTGCAGCTCCTGCGCCCTCGGGTGCCGGTGAGGTCATGTGGTACGCATCTGCGGCCATTCCATAACCGATGAGTTCTGCGTATATCTTTGCTCCCCTGGCCTTTGCTGCTTCCAGCTCTTCCAGGATCACCACTCCGCTGCCTTCGCCCATCACGAAACCATCTCGCCCAATATCAAATGGTCGGCTGGCTCGTTCCGGTTCGTCATTGCGCTGCGAAAGCGAGCGTGCCTGGCTGAATCCACCTATGGCCAGCGGAGTTATAGAGGCTTCAGCTCCACCAGCAATCATGGCATCAGCCACGCCGCGAACGATAATTTCGTAGGCGTCGCCAATGCTATTTGCACCGGTGGCACAGGCGGTTACTACGCAGAAGTTTGGGCCCTGAGCGCCGTGCATGATAGAAACCATCCCGGCGCCCATATCACATATTATTCCTGGTATCAGAAATGGCGAGAGCCTGCCCGGCCCTTTTTCCAGCAGGATTTTGTGCTGTTCCTCAATGGTTGCCAGCCCACCGATGCCAGAGCCTATGGCTACGCCAACCCGTGTGCGGTTGGTGTCATCGATAACCAGGCCAGAATCTTGCACGGCCATGGCTGCTGAGGCCACCGCGTACTGGATAAATTTATCCAGGCGCCGTGCCTCCTTCTTGTCCATGTAAGGTTCAGCACTCCAGTCTTTGATTTCTGCTGCAATGCGTGTTGTAAACGCAGAGGCATCGAAACCAGTGATTGGCGAAACGCCAGATTTGCCCGCGAGGCAGGCATTCCATAGCGTGTCAACATCACGTCCGAGCGCCGTTACGGCTCCCACTCCGGTAATAACTACGCGCCGCTTGCTGGTCTCGGGCATTGTGTTGTCACCCATCAGCGCGTCCTCAGGCCTTGGCCTTTTCCTCAACGTATTCGATGATCTGAGAAACGGTTGTAATCTTCTCAGCATCCTCGTCTGGGATTTCTACATCAAACTCTTCCTCGAGGGCCATAACGATCTCAACAACGTCGAGAGAATCGGCACCGAGGTCATCTACGATGGACGCGGTTGGGGTAATCTCGTCCTCGCTTGCATCCAGCTGCTCAACCAGAACTTTCTTCACGCGCTCAAATGTGGTCATCAGAGAGTAACTCCTTGTGTTTTTCGTTAGCGATAGTTTCACGCAGGGCTTCGTTTTCCCTGCGCTATTGTGCAATTTCAGCGGTATCCCGCTCCATTGCGGAGATTCTCAGGCTGCGTGAGCATCTGGTATGCCGCATGCCTGCAGGCTAAACAGCGTAGAACAGTTTACATGAAAAGTCCGCCGTCTATGGAGATTACTTCTCCATGAACGTACGCTGCATCTTCAGAACAGAGGAAAGCCACTACCTTTGCCACATCTGCTGCAGCACCCATACGTGCGAGTGGTATCTGCTTTAGAATGGCATCACGGTACTCTGGCTTAAGTACCTCTGTCATATCCGTATCGATGAACCCCGGTGCCACCGCGTTTACGCGGATGTTGCGGGAGCCAAACTCCTTGGCTGCCGATTTGGTGAGCCCCACCAGCCCGGATTTGGATGCACTGTAGTTGATTTGGCCGGCACCGCCGACTTTACCAATTACAGAGCCGACATTTACGATTGCGCCGGATCTTTGCTTCATCATTACCGGTACGGCCGATTTAAGCGTTAGAAAGGCACCTTTGAGGTTGGTATCCAGCACAGCATCCCAGTCTTCTTCAGACATGCGCAACAGAAGCTTATCGCGCGTTATGCCTGCATTGTTCACCAGGATATCTATTCTGCCAAATTCAGCAACGATGCCCTTTATCATGGCATCTACCTGCTCTATACTGGCCACATCTGCCTGCCATGTGCGTGCTTTTCCGCCTGCTGCCACTATTGCGGCTGCAACGGCCTCGGCCGCCTCGGCACTTCGGCTGTAGTTTACAACTACCGTTGCGCCCCGGGCAGCAAGTTCTTCGCAGATGGCTGCGCCAATTCCCCGGCCGCCGCCGGTTACAAGAGCTATCTTTTCAGAGAGTTTCACTCAGCTACCTCTTCTGCTGTTGAGCTTGCGACCAGGGCTACAGTGGCTGCCAAATTGGAGGCATCGGTTACTGCGCAACTGATAATCGATTTATCAATTCGCTTCATCAGGCCGCAGAGCACTTCGCCGCTGCCAAATTCGATGATGGAATCGATTCCATCCTTTATCAGCGTCTGCATAGATTCTTCCCACCTAACGCTGCCACTTACCTGCATGGTGAGGCCGGCAGTAACATCTGATGGAGCCTGAATGTACCGGGCTTCCACATTGGATATAACAGGCACTGCAGGTTTACGGAAAGGGGTTGCCGCAAGCGAGGCAAAGAGCGCATCCCCGGCATTTACCATGAGTGGAGAGTGAAATGCTCCAGATACGGTAAGCGGCATTACTTTGCGCGCTCCCTTCTCTTTTGCAATTTCGCCCGCTCGCTGGACGCCTGCCACCGTTCCAGAAATAACTACTTGCCCGCCACCGTTGTAGTTTGCCACGGTAACCACGCCGGTGCCTTCTGCCTGTGCCTCATCACATGCTTGCCGTGCAACTTCAGCTTCAAGGCCCAATATGGCAGCCATAGTGCCATCTACAGAGGCGGCAGCATCGCGCATGAGTTCGCCTCGGCGGCGCACCAGTTTAAGGCCATCGGCAAATTCCAGAGAACCGGCGGCAACCAGCGCGGCATATTCGCCCACGCTGTGCCCGGCTGCTGCTGCTGGCTCATAGGCTGAGAGCGCCTGAAACGCGCACAGTGCAGCAATACTGCAGGTAAACAGCGCTACCTGTGCATTCTCAGTTTGCTTTAGCACATCTTCTGGGCCATCAAAACAGAGCTGTTTCAAATCGAAACCCAGGATTTCGTTTGCCTGGTCAAAAACTGCCAGGGCTTCTGGGGATTCTGCGCAGAGCGATGAGCCCATGCCAACTTTTTGTGAACCCTGGCCGGGAAAGACAAACGCCGTCTTCTTCACGGTTCTGAATTACTCCCTGTCTAAATTACTTATTCCACCGTAGCACATTTGCGCCCCAGGTAAGGCCCGCACCAAAGCCAACCGTTACTATCACCTTTCCGCGCTGCAGGCGGCCTTCTGCCTGTGCTTCGGTAAGTGCGATGGGTATGGAGGCTGCGGAGGTGTTGCCGTACTTGTGGAGGTTTACGAATACGCGTTCATCATCAATGCCAAATCTCTCGGCAACCGCCTGGATGATGCGCAGGTTAGCCTGGTGCATCACCAGTAGGCCAATATCTTCTGGCTGCAGCTTGGCGCGCACCAGCACACGTTCTATAACTTCCGGAACGATGCGCACTGCAAACTTGTATACTTCTGAGCCCTTCATCTGAATGCAGTTTAGGCCAGCACCAATATTCTCTGTGGTGAGGGGAGTGCGCACGCCACCTCCCGGCATCCAGATAGATTCTACACCACTTCCATCGGCACCGAGATAGGATGCAATCACACCTTCATCCGGGTTGCAGGCTGTTAACACGGCAGCTCCGGCTCCGTCGCCAAAGAGGATGCACGTGCCTCTATCGTGCCAGTTAAGCTGTTTTGTAAGCGTATCGGCACCAATCACCAGTATGTTCTGCATTTCGCCGGTGCGCAGTAGGCCACCCGCAACAGTTAGCCCATAGCAGAAGCCGCTGCATGCGGCGCTAAGGTCGAAGGCTGCGGCGTTGGTTGCGCCGATCTTGTGCTGAATTACACATGCGGTAGAGGGCCAGAGATAGTCCCCGGTTGCAGTGGCACACAGAATTAGATCCAGATCTTGTGGTGAGAGTTTGGCATCTGCCAGTGCAGCCAGTGCGGCAGATGCGGCGAGGTCGGAGGTTGCGGTTTCTGGGTCGCACACATGTCGCTGGCGAATGCCGGTGCGAGATGTGATCCACTCATCAGATGTTTCTACAAATTTGGCCAGGTCGTCGTTAGTGAGGACCCTCTCCGGAACTGCCATCCCGAGGCCGATGATACCGGCGCCGCGCAGTGCATGGTTGAGTGTTAGATTGGAATGAACGTCGACGCCCGGGAACTGAGTCATAGTTACCTCGAATTGCGTAGATTGGCTATGGTAGGGGGAAACCTACTCCGGAGGCGGTGTAGGCATTTCACAAATGCGCTGACGAATGGTGTTTACAATGTTTTGCTGCGCCGCCCGTTCTGCAGCTTTACATGCGTTGGTAACGGCATAGGCATTGGATCTTCCGTGCCCAATAATACATATACCATTAACACCCAGCAGCGGGGCTCCGCCACATTCCGCGTAATCAATTCGGCTTCTTAGCTTGCGCAGTGCAGGCATCAGGGGCAGAATAAAAGGCTTCATCCAGGCATGGCTTGAAAGCTCTTCTTTTAGCAGGGTGAGTATCATCTCTGCCACGCCTTCGCCGGTTTTCAGCACCACATTGCCCACAAATCCATCGCACACAACCACATCTGCGGTTCCACGAAATATATCTTTGCCTTCGATATTGCCGGTGAACTCAAACGGGGCAGGGTTGATGCTGGCAACGGAGTTTTTTAGCAGTGCATGCGTGCGTTTAACCAGCTGGTTCCCTTTGCTCTCCTCTTCGCCATTGGAGACGATTCCCACCTTCGGGTATTTCTTGCCGAGGAAGCACTCTGCGTAAACGCTGCCCATAAGCGCGAATTCGTAGAGATTGTTCGGGTCGCAATCCGGGGTAGCACCAGCATCCAGAAGAATAACAGTGCCAGTGAGGGCGGGGAGAGGGGTTGCAATAGCAGGCCGATCAATGCCTTTAATGCGTCCCCAGGTAAGCAACGAAACAGCCATAGCCGCGCCTGTGTTACCAATAGTAACGAGGGCATCTGCTTTGTGCTCTTTAACAAGCCTTGCGCCAACCACTACGGAGGCATCGGGCTTTTTTTTGAATGCAGCAACCGGTTCATCGCACATTTCGATTATCTGCGATGCAGGAACAATCTCAATGTTGCGGGGGGGCGATGAGGATCTTTCGATTTCGGGCCGGATCACATCCGGGTCACCAACTATCAAAAAGAGGGAATTGGAGTTACGCGCAGCATCAATCACGCCGCGCGTTACCTCCTGCGGCCCTCTATCGCCGCCCATGGCATCGATTGCAATGCGCATGGGCTGCTTGTGATCCTGATTCTGAGCTGGCATCAAGCCTCGGCCTGGTCTTCTTCCATCTGGAATACCTGGCGGCCTTTGTATCGGCCGGTGCTCTGGTCTACATGGTGAAGAAGGTTGTACTCACCTGGCTTCTCAAAGCTCGGAACCATTGCCGGGCTGTGCGTAAGCTTGTAGTGGGTTCGGCGCTTGCGTGTGCGCTGATTAGAATGTCGGCGTTTCGGCAGGGGCATTTGTTATTGGTACCTTTCTGACCTGTGTGCGTTTCGGGATTTTATCATACCCTAACCACAGGAAACTATGGGCTATCTTCTTGCAGCAACTCGCTAAGTTTTGCGAGTTCAGGATTGATAGTAACGGGTTCATCATCCGCTACAGACACATTTTCCAGAACCTGCTGTGGCATTAGCTTGCATTGCGCGCATCTGCCATCGGGCAGTGTTGGTGGCAGGGGCCTTGTTGGCTCCTCCAGCACAATATACTGCCTCAGCATCTCTGTTAGGTCGAACACGTGGCCATCAAACAGCCTGGCTGCTGCGGGATTTTCATCCTCTTCTACCACGGTTACGGTAGCCAGCGTTCTTGGGCCACTGGCAACATGTTTGAGTTCGAACTCTTCTTCGATTTTTAGCCGAACGGCCTGTTCGAAGTAGTCTCCGCACCGGCTACACGCCAATGCTACCGTGGTTTCCGCATTTCCGCGAACCAGGAGCAAACCGCCCGTATTGTTGAAGGTAACCTTGCCATCTATAGGCAGAGTGCACTCCAGGTGCTCATCCACGAAGGGTGGCTCGTGAATCTCGTACGGAAGGTTTTTGCCAACCTCCCTCAGTATTTCGGTTAAATCTAGCCTCATGCTGGCTGGTAGTACCTTACTGTGCTTCCTGGAGCACCTGTTGGCCGCGCTCTACTTCAGTTGCAGCCTTTTCCAACACGGCCTGAAGGTGCGCAAGCACTCCTCCAGCATACTGGCTGGCTCCCTGCCGCAGTTCCGTGGCGTCTTGTTCGGCCTGAAAACGTATTTCGTTGGCTTGCGCTTCAGCAGCTCTCACAATTTCGCTGTCTGAAATAATGAGGGCTGCATGTGTGCGTGCCTCGTTTATGATACCGGCAGCTTCATCCTGAACTTCCTGTATCTTCAGTTCTGCGTCGCGCTCCAGCTGTTTGCGTTCTTCTGCAATTTCAGCGAAAGTGTCTTGCTTCAGCTTATCCACTTCGGCGCGGGCCCGCTGCAGATCCAACTGTGCGTTTCTGCGTGCTTCGGTGATTACGCGCTCAGAAGTGTCTCTGGATTCGCTGATAATCTGCTCGCTCTCTTTTACGAGCTTTGTTGCACGCTTCAGTTCCTCGGGAAGATTCGCGCGAATCTTCATCAAGGTCATATGAAACTTTTCTTCGTCGAATCGAAGGATGGCACCCATCATTCTGGGGGCCTTCTCCACAATTTCTTCCATTTCTGCAAGCAGCTTCAGTATGTCGACGCTGTTGTGGGTTGGCGCAACAAACCTTGCAGGGTCGGGCTGTCCCCCCGCAGTACCAGCATCGGCCCTTCCGCCAGAAGCCGATGAGGCGGAACCACCAACCGGGTCAGACTGTCTCCCGCCGTTGTTCGGCGAGTTTTTGCCGTAATCGTTTCTCGACACTCTCAGGCACCAGCCCTTCCACCGCACCGCCGAGGCGGGCGATCTCCTTTACAATGTTCGAGCTCAGGTAGGAGTAATCTGCACCTGTCATCAGGAACACAGTCTCCACACGATCCGCAAGGCGACGATTCATGAGAGCCATCTGCAGCTCATACTCGAAATCAGAAACAGCGCGCAAGCCCTTCACAATCACCTGGGCCTTGCAATCGATCGCATACTGAACCAAAAGTCCGTCGAAAGTATGCACTGTTACGTTTTTCAGAGGAGAGCAGACATCCTGCAGCATCTCAAGCCGCTCATCAAGAGAGAAGAGAGGTGATTTAGATGCATTTCTCGCCACCACAACCCGCACTTCATCGAACAGCCCTGCGGCACGCTCAATGATATCGAGATGACCATTTGTCACCGGGTCGAAACTTCCGGGAACGAGCGCTCTTCTTACGGACATTGTACGGCATCCTCACCCCGTTCTCTCAAAACGGTTGCCATCCGATCTCCGATATCTCGGAGCGCCATTTTTAGTGGCGCGCAGCTAGCATCATTCAGTTGAGGATCTTTCTCAACAAGCCCAAATGCCGCGCCGCGCGCTTCCACAAGAATGTTGTTATCCCTCAGTACGTTTGCAATTGCAAACTCCGGGGCGCCGCTCTGGCGTGTGCCGAAGAATTCGCCGGGCCCACGCAGGCTCAGGTCCTCTTCCGCAATCACAAAACCATCTATTGTATTCACCATGGCTTGCAGCCGTGCTTTTCCTGTTTCGCCAGCGGGTGCCCCCAACAAAACGCAGTAAGAAGCAGCGCTGCCTCTGCCAACTCTGCCTCGCAGTTGATGAAGTTGAGCCAGGCCAAACCTGTCGGCATCTTCAATAATCATCACGGTGGCGTTTGGCACATCAATGCCAACTTCGATAACTGTGGTAGCCACCAGTACATGTGTGGTGCCAGCCGCGAACCCGGCCATCACAGCCTCTTTTTGATCAGGCTTCATCTGCCCGTGCAGCAGGCCAACTTCGTACTCTGTAAACACCTGGTTTGCAAGTTCTTCGGCAAGCGCTTCTGCATTTGCAGCCTGCAGCTTTTCACTCTCTTCCACCAGTGCGCAAACTACGTACACCTGCTGGCCTTTGGCTAACAGGCGCCTTGCAGATTCGTATACCTGATGCCTCTTATCTGGCTGCTTCCAGTGGGTAGTTATCGGCCGCCTTCCGGGGGGCATTTCATCCAGCACAGAGAGATCCAGATCACCATACAGAGTAAGCGTGAGCGTACGCGGTATAGGCGTTGCGGTCATAACTAAAAGATGTGCGGATAAGCCTTTTTGTGCAAGGGCATGCCTCTGCATCACTCCGAAGCGGTGCTGCTCGTCAACAATGGCCAGAGAAAGCTTTTTAAATTGCACTCCAGATTGAATGAGAGCATGGGTGCCAACCACAACATGCGCATCACCAGATTCGGCGGCGGCCAACACACGCCTGCGCTCTGAAGTGGGCAGGCTGCCTGTGCTTAACTCCACGCATATGCCAAGCGGCTCCAGCCATCGCTTAAACAACGCGGCATGCTGCTGCGCAAGAATTTCGGTGGGGGCCATCAGCGCAGCCTGGCAACCATTTTGCACGGCCATCAATATAGCAGCCATCGCAACGGCAGTTTTACCGCTTCCAACATCGCCCTGCAGAAGCCTGTTCATGCAACTGCCAGAGGTAAGATCGCGCTGTATATCCAGAATCGCGCGCTTTTGTGCGCGCGTAAGTGCGTAGGGCAGTGCTCCTTGTAAGCGCTTAAGGGCTTCGTTACAGGGGGCAGCGTGCAGCGTGCTGAGCACCCGCCGGGTGGAACTCTGGCGCTTACGCAAAGCCGTTAACACCTGGTACAGAAAGAACTCTTCAAATACTAGCCTTCGCCTGGCTGCAGCAAGCTGCTCTTCGCCAGCAGGGAAGTGAATGGCGGCCAGTGCATCCTCGGCATCTATTAAGCCATGGGAGGTTCGAAGTTCCTCAGGAATTGCATCAGGTATAGAGCCCTTAACAGCTTCCAGTGCCGCAGAAACTATTTTGCGCAGCTTTTGCTGCGTAATCCCTTCGGTGGCAGGGTACACCGGGCAAATTCTATTGGAGGAGAGGCCAACTCCTGTTTCAGCAAGCTCTTCCCATTCCGGGTTCACCATTTCTGGCACCCAGCTGTTTCTCTTTACCTGGCCATAAACTACAATGCGGCGTTTGGCGGCCACAAGCGGCTTGAACTGCCGTTCTGTAAAGGGCTGATTGAACCACAGTAGGCGGAGGGGTTCGCCAGAATCGTTCAGAGTAACCTCGGTTACCGTTAAACCGGGCCTAATCTTCTTAACAGATACGGCAGAAACCGTTCCCGATAAGGAGGCTGTTTCGGCGTGCTGAACATCCGCGGCGGATCGAAATTGCGTGCGGTCTTCCCATCTACTCGGGTAGTGGCGCAACAGATCACCCACGGTATGTATGTTAAGGCGAGCGAGCGTTACTGCACCACGTGCTCCAATACCATGTACAACCTCCACCGGATCGGTGAGGCGAACATACTTTCGGGGCGCGCTGGAGGATTTGCCGCTGCTACCGTAGGTTATCGGATCCGGCATGGTGCCTCCGACGAAAAGCGGCGTCCGTATACCGGACGGGGCGGCAAATTGTAACCGACGCTCATCAGAATTGTCAACAGATTGTCAGAGTTGAGACGCAACAAAAGAGACGGCTGGTATTCCGCCGTCAACCGCACCATTATACCTCAGATTCCCTGGGTGTGGCGGTTTGGGATTCATCTCTATATAGGAGTGTGCGGGTCATTTGCTTCATATGTTGCAGCCCAATTGCGTAACCGATTCATGGCCGCCAGTGTATCTCCGTGGTATGCGTAATGAGAGGCCTGTTGTTATTTCATGTTCTATCAGGCCGCTCCGCTGGGCCAGCTCATTAACAGTAACTTCTTCCCCATCCATATCACCGATGCACACCGCGATATCACCGGGCTTAGCTTCCGGAATGTGGGTAACATCCACAACGGTTTGGTCCATGCTTATGCGGCCAAGCACAGGGGCGCGCTGCCCGCATATCAGCATATCTGCCCTGCCTGAGAGTGCGCGCGGGTAACCATCGCCATATCCAATCGTAACCGTTGCCACCCTTGCAGGCCCGGCCAGGCGGTGCGTAGCACCGTAGCCTATGGCATGCCCAACAGGCAAGTGCCGGATGCTTGCGGTGCGCGCATACAGGCTCAGCACTCTTCTTAAATTCAGATTTACTTCCTGCGAAGAATTGCCTCCCAGCGGACAGTTGATGCCATACATTATGAGGCCAGGCCGGAACAGGTTGCACTCACCTTGCAGCTGGCGCAGCGTGGCGGCGCTATTGCTCATGTGCACCCATCTAAATACGGCACCTTCCGCGCGTAGCGCGCGGCACGCACAGTTAAAGGCATGAATCTGCATATCTGTATGCTCTGGCGAAGCTCCATCCGCATCCGAGAAATGGGTGCTTACTCCCTCCACATTCAGGCCGCATCGGATAGCCAGTTGGTACAGATCCACGGCGCTTTCTGCCAGTGTTCCAGATCGGCCCATACCGGTATCGATATCCAGGTGAACTGAGATGGATTTACCTGCTGCCACCTGCGTACCCAGGGCTCTTACAATTTCAGGATCACCTACCATGCAGGTAAGGCCATACTCGGCAATCTCGGGCGCTTCATCTGGGGCACAGGGTGCCAGCACCGCAATCTGAGCATTTACCCCGTTTTCACGTAGCCGAATGCCCTCTCCTACGGCGGCAACCCCCAGCCAGCTGCAGCCTGCCTGCAGGGCCGCCCGCGTAACTGGTAAAAAGCCATGCCC
The DNA here is from genome assembly GCA_903859705.1 of uncultured Chthonomonas sp. Lineage (GTDB taxonomy): Bacteria > Armatimonadota > Chthonomonadetes > Chthonomonadales > Chthonomonadaceae > CAIXIX01. Next base: position 10,466 of record CAIONQ010000128.1, on the reverse strand, counting down.
GTACGCATCGGCTTTTACCACTGCCATCATTTCCGATTCGGCGGGAAGCGATTCAAGAATTGATCGCACGTTGTGAGCAATTGCAGCCAGGCTAATTTCGGCCCAGGCTCTCTGTTCAGCGGTCATAAAGCCATACTTTCTGATGTTCAGATACTTATATTATGAATTATCAGAGAATCGGCAGGTGGGTTTCGCAGATTAACCCCAAATTGCAACCTGAACAGGCTATCGAAAAAATTTTCTGATAATTGGTTCCTACAACCGTGCAACTCAGGAGGTCAAACCGCGTCATATATTACAGCAGCTCGATTATGGGTAAGACCCATTTTGATCTCGTGGGGACTTCACGGAATTCACAGATCTTGCCGCTGGAGTGCGCGCCGATATGGCAGCGACGCTCCAGCGGCGATTTTTTTTGGCTCTGCTGTTCGTTATAGGCGGTAGCAGCTATTGCCCGCCCATTGCTTTACGCAACGCCGCTGCAAGTGGGTTATTATCAAGTGGCGTTTCCGAATCACCTGATTCAGGTTCCTCCTGAACATACTGTTTCCAGCTGTCTCGCTCAGGATCTTCCAGATCTCCCTCGCGTGCCTCTGGTTCGCTCCAATTCTCTGGTAGCTCAATCTCCAGCTCTTTGGCTGCTGCTTCAACAGCGGCAAGCGGAACCCAGATTACGCCCAGCTCTTCATACTCTTCGGCAGGCTCCACCACGGGAATACCATCCAATACATCCACCCGTTGTTCCGCATTTGCTACGTAAACCAGGCGTTTTAGCAAATACTGCCAATCGCCCTGCCTGAGCAGAATATCTGCTGCAGTGTTCAGCTGTTTGATGCCCGTTCCTTTTTCCATGTTCTGCGGGCGGGTGAGTTTCATTTCAAAAAGGCACAGTGATTCCTGATCAATTTGCCAAACGCCATCGAGCTCTCGATACATTGGGCCAACACGCCCATTTTTGAGCCGTTGTTCCCAGGCAAGTATGCGCTCTTCCTTCAAATCAACATGAGTGCCAATATAGTGCCGAACGCAGCGTTCTACCAGGCCACCAAGGTACTCTCCTGCCGATCGGCGGCCACCCCGCGTGGGGCGTTGGTCGGCCATGCGACGCATCCAGGCAAGATACTCTTCATCTTGAGGAGGGGTTAGCCGAATATTTCGATAGCTTTCGCGTATGTCGTACATAGAGCCCATTCCCTCTCTCTCAGTGATTTCAGGCCAATAAATGGTGTTTTGCTGCAATGGATTCGTTAGATCCACATTATATCTTCTGTATAACAGTTGCGGAAGGCTCGTTCCGTTTGTGCATGGCTTATTTGCGAAGCGTGTGCTATGCTGAATAGCATAGACGGTGGCATGTTGCGAACACCCCATATCTCCGCTGGCTCTGGGTATACTTACAAATCAGCTACAGCATGCAAATAAATGCTTTTGCTGTCAAATCTTACGAAAATCGCAAACACAAGACCCCTCGGCGCGTGAGGCAGCATCACCGGGTATGAGCCCCGCCGTCCGGTCATGATTCTGGAGCCCGTACGTCATGGCAGATGTTTCTCCCGGGGGCTTGAATGATGAGCCGCTACCCCTCACCCCCATTGCGCCTGCAAAGGTTACCGGTCAGCAGCGGATGCGCCGGCTGTTTCTTGGTTCTCCAATTTCCACCGAACATGCTGAGCACACGCTGCTTCCAAAGTTCCTGGCGCTTCCGGTGTTCGCCTCCGATGCTATCTCATCGGTTGCTTATGCAACGCAGCAAATTATATTGGCGCTGGGTGCAGCCGGTTTATATGCAATAGAGAACCGCCAGCAGTACACGCACTATACCATGCTGGTTACGGGGCTAATTGTAACCCTGCTGGTTATCGTTGTTGTATCCTACTGGCAAACCGTTTTTGGTTACCCGGGCGGTGGTGGCTCCTACATTGTATCCAAGGATAACCTCACTACTAAGCGGTTCGGAACCCTGCCCGCACTCATCGCTGCCGCCGCATTGCTGATAGATTATGTGCTTACTGTTTCAGTATCTATAGCTTCCGGCGTTCAGAACCTGGGTAGCCTGCCAGATTCTTTTAAGTTTCTGCACTTTTATCATCTGGTGCCGTGGTGTTTGGCCTTTATTGCGCTTCTAACAATGGCCAACCTGCGCGGCCTTAAAGAATCGGGCGCGCTGTTTGCAATCTTCACCTACGGCTTTGTGGTGATGTGCTACGTTATGATTGCGGTGGGCATTTTCGGGCCAATGTTCGGCTGGCACTTCCATGATGAATGGGTGAACCACAATTGGGGGCCACAAAAGGCTGCTGAAACGTTTGGACTTGTTGTGCTAATGCGTGCGTTTGCTCAGGGCTGTTCCGCAATGACGGGTACGGAGGCCGTTAGTAACGGAATTCCGGCGTTTAAGGAGCCAAAATCTAAGAACGCTGCTGTTACTCTGGTTACAATGGGTGTTATTCTCGGAACCGTGTTCCTTGGTATCTCCTGGCTTGCAATGAGATTGCATGTTGTGTACTGGGAGAGTAACGGGCAAACCGCGAACGCAGTTATCGATCAAATTTCTGGAGCAGTGTTTGGTAAAACCGGCAAGCTGATGCTTGGCTACTACCTTACGCAGTTCTTTACGGCAGCTATTCTGGTGCTCGCTGCCAATACCAGCTTTGCAGATTTCCCTCGCCTTGCCTCCATCCTTGGCCACGATCGGTATCTTCCCAAGCAGTTTTCTAACCTGGGAGATAAGCTGGTTTTCAGCAACGGTATTATCATCCTCGGTGCCTTCGCTGCAGGGCTAATCATACTTAAGAATGGCAGCGTAGATGCCCTTATCCCGCTCTATGCCGTTGGTGTATTCACAGCCTTTACTCTATCGCAATCGGGCATGGTGGTGCACTGGTATAAGCTTAAGGATACAACCAGAGGTTGGGCCGTTAAGGCCACCATTAATGGAATTGGTGCAATCGCTACCTTTCTGGTTTTAATTGACATTACAATTGAGAAATTTAGCGAAGGCGCCTGGTACGTTATTGTTCTGGTGGCGATATCTGTATGGATGTTCAGGAAAGTACACCGCCATTATCTTGAAGTAAGTGAACAGCTTGGCATGCGCGATTTCACGCCAAACACCACTCCCATTAAGCATACGGTGCTTGTTATGGTGCCCGCACTGCATCGCGGCGTAATGCCTGCGCTGGATTATGCGCGCTCCCTTTCGCCAGATTGCCGGGCTGTACATATACAAACCGATCCAGAGAAAACGCCTGCACTTAAAGAGCGATGGGAAACATGGGGGCAAGATGTTCCGCTTGTTATTCTCAATAGCCCGTACCGTGAAATGATCGGGCCGATCATGCGATACCTTGATGCTGTGCAGGTAGAACGCAGAAACCATCTGGTTACCGTAGTAGTGCCAGAGTTTGTGCCTTCCAAACGGTGGCATAATCTATTGCACGGCCAGTCTGGATTGCGCCTGAAGATAGCGCTGATGGGCCGTAAGGATATTGTGCTCGCCAATGTGCGCTACTACTTGCAGGACCTTAAGAACATTCCTACCGATGATTCGGAGAGTGATGGCCATGGGCACGGTCACCATGGATCCCACGGGGATACTGGCCACAGTAGCGGAACGCACTCCCATCCGGCAGCAGGAGATACGAAATGATAATTGAGACCCGGGACGATGTTGTTCAACTTTCGGGCAACCTGCATAAAAACCTGTGGATGACAATTAAGGCGGCCGCGCATCTGCTTCTGCAAGAGCACAAGAATGGAATCATTATTGATTGCTCCCACATTGCAGACATTTCTGAGCAAGGTGCGAAAACCTTTCTGGAAGCCATGCGGGATATCGAAGCGGCAAGATCAAGAATTATTGTTGCCAACCTGCCAGAATCTATGCTTGCAATTTGCCGAAGCATACCAGGCGTGCGCAGCCAGCTGCCAATTGCAGATTCCATCGAGGCGGCACGCGCATCTCTGCGAGTGCATCATAGCCCGCTGGCACCCACAGCCGATGCAGCAAAAAAAGGCAGCTCAATTCTGGTTCCGCTTATAGCCGACCTTGATCTCACCTACGGGGCAACCCTTGCCGGGCGCCTGAGCCGGGCGGGGCGTGGGGAAGTGCACCTGGTTTACTTTCTGGAAGTAGCCCGCACGCTGCCGTTGAATGCTCCGCTGCCAGATGCCGAGAAGGAAGCGCAGGAAGCGCTTGCCGTTGCTGCACCGCTGGCGCGGCAACAGAATGTAATTGCTGCAGAGCATGTAGAGCGCGTAAGAGACTCTACAGAGGGTATTCTCACAGCAATAAAAGTACTGCAGGCCGATACTGTTGTTGTCGGAGCTACCAGCGAACCTATTGGTGCTGAAGGGCACGATAGGTTCCATCATCTGGTAGATAGCCTGCTGCATCGATCGCCTGTAGAAGTAGTGATCGGGCGGTTAAAACAGTCCGAATAATTCGGTATAGCGCGCACTGTGGAGCGGGGCCGAAAGGAGCTTTCTGAGCAATGACATGCCTTCTTCCCGATGCAACAGATACAATTGAGCGCGCTCTGGCGGAAGATATCGGCACAGGCGATGTTAGCAGCCAGTTTACAATTCCGGAAGATAAAGTAGTATCTGCAGTTATGAGCACGCGTACCGCCGGTGTTATAGCGGGAATTCCAATTGCTGTACGCGTGTTTCAGCGTGTGGATCCCACTCTAAACATCACACCGCTGGCCGAAGATGGCCAGGCGGTTTCTGCTGGCGATACCTTGCTAACGGTTACAGGCAGTGCACGCTCCATACTCACAGCGGAACGTACGGCGCTGAATTTTGTTCAACGGCTATCAGGAATTGCAACCAAAACAGCCGTGTTTGTTCGGCTTGCCGAAGGCACGCGGGCTCGCATAGTAGACACACGCAAAACCACACCTGGCCTGCGCGCACTTGAAAAGTATGCAGTGCGCTGCGGCGGTGGCCACAATCACCGCTTTGGCCTGTATGATGCGGTTATGATTAAAGATAATCACATCGCAGCCTGTGGAGGCATTACCGCAGCGGTTCAAGCAGCATACTCGCAGGCACCTCATACAATGACGGTAACGGTGGAGTGCGATACGCTGGATCAAGTGCAGGAAGCGGTAGAAGCCGGCGCCGATATCGTAATGCTGGATAACATGACGCTGGATGAGATGCGCTCTGCAGTGGAGCTGGTAGATGGGCAGGCAGCCATTGAAGCCAGTGGCGGCGTTACCGAGGCAACAGTTGCTGATATTGCCGCAACAGGTGTAGATATTGTTTCCGTAGGCAGCATTACTCACTCAGCAGTATCGCTGGATATCGGATTGGATATAAACATCACCTAAGAGTTACCTGGAGGCTATTTACCGCAATGTCTCTACTTGTACTCGGCTCCGTTGGTTCTACGATGGATGTTGCACGGCAAATGCTGCGTACCGGGCAAACTGTTTGGGACAGTCAGCAGATTCCTGTACCTTCTGGTGTGCAGGCACTGGAGCAAACGCAGGGCAGGGGGCAGCGCGGTAGAACCTGGTATGCCCAACCGGGCCAGAGCCTTTGCTGCACGTTGTTTCTACCCTTGCTGCCCGAAGAAGCTGCAGCACCTGCATGGATTGCGCTGGCCGCCGGTGCGGCAGCACTAAACGCCGTTCAGCGAGCACTTGCTTTAGAACCGCCTGCTGAGCCGGTTGAGCTGGGGCTGAAATGGCCCAACGACTTGCTGCTGAACAGCAAGAAGCTTGGCGGCGTGTTGATTGAACTCGCCGTTGAGCCAAGTGGCGAAACGGTAGCACTTGTAGGGATTGGGATTAACCTGGCCTGCATGCACTTTCCGGCCGAAATTGCCGAACACTCAACATCGCTTGCTCTCGCTGGCATTACGCCTCCTTCCGCCAGGCAAATGGCTGAGTTAGTGGATGATTGCCTGCGAATGCAGGTGGAGGCAGTGCGTGCTAATGGCACGCGTGGCCTACTGCGGCTATGGCGTGAACATGATAAAACGGTTGGGCGGAGCTACCGTGCCGAAGGACCAAATGGCAGTGAGCTGGGTACGGCACTGGGGATTGATGAACACGGGGCACTGATTTTACGTCTGGACTCCGGCGCAACACTCGCAATTCAGTCAGCAGCCGTAATTACAGAAGAGCCGGCAGGGGGTTCTATCGATCGATAAGCGCAAATAAGTGCAAATCTAAAGAGAATTATGTAGATCTGTAGCAGATATCATAGTTTTCAGTTAGAATAAAATAGGCCCGCAATTGCAGAAGGAATACTCTGCGCGTGGCTCGAACACTTGTATATCTTAATGCGGGTTGAAATGGTTGGTCGGTTTACTGTTTGTTTTCACTGTAAAATGCGGTACCGTTCTCCATCATGCTCGCGTGAGTCACTCCCCATAGTCCGGATAACCGAAGCGGTATAGCCATATTCGATTTCCGCGTGCTCGCCACGCACAATACACCGCTTCCCAGTCTGGCGAATTGTCTCCCGGCCAATACGGCATCGGGAGAAGGAGCAGTTAATGTCCATTAATTTTGCCGATCATGATCGTGACGATCAGCTTGTGAGCACACCTACCGGCGGTTCTCCTCTGCGCAACTCAGAAGCATTTGATGCTTACTGTTCAGAGGTTCAACAGAAGCTGGCTGTTCATGCATCTCATCGCCTCACGTTCCTGCAATCAGCATTCGAGCGCCTTTCCAGCCTGTTGCAGGCTGCTAAAGATGTAGAAGATTCCTCGCTAATCGGCGAGATCACTCAACACCGCATGGCAACCCGAGAGCTTCTGGATGCCGTTCGCCGCGTACAGGGCGGTGATGTATCCGAGCCGTACCAGGCTGCCGCGCCTCCGCCCGTTCGTGCCATGCCGGTAAGTGCCTCGCCAGCCCTGCCAGCCCAGCCAGCAAGCGGGCCGTTTAGCCGGCCAACCCCAGTTCCGATCGTGCCGCCTGTTTCGCAGCTGAGCCGCAGGGCAGAGGTCACCAACCCGGGATCTCTGGTTGCCCCTGCAGCACCGATCAGTGCCGAAGCAGCACCTGCAGCACCTAGCGCTCCTTCTGCGCCACGAACTCCTCGCCGACCGATGCGACCGCTTATCGATATTGAAACCGATGCGGTAGCTTTGCGACAAGAGCTCAAAGAGTGGGCCAAAAAGTACCCGCTCAACACCGAATCTGGTGAGCTAAACATCCCGAACTGCCTGAGGCTTCGCTCTATAGCATGCCGCCATCGCAGATTGGAAGAAGAGTGTGGCGATACCGAAGTTGCCGAGGTAACGGAGCTATCCGAAGACTTGATAGACCTTCTAGACAGCGCAAACGACCAGGAGTACACGGTAGCTCTGGATGATGAGCTGGATCCGCGCCCAACGGCGTACCAATGGGGCGAGCTTGCCGATCGTTACAACGAAATGGCGAGAGCGCAGGAGGGCTTTGAGTGGTGGCAGCGTAATCGGCAGCTTCTGGCTGTATCCGATGTGCAGCCTCTGGCAGAGGCCGTTGCTGCAGTGCAGCAGCGCTTTAACCGCCTGTTGTTCCGCATTGGTGCCCGTGATCCATTCCAGCAGCAATTGTTTGATGATCTGCGCACCTGGGCTCGTGAGGATCAGTGCTACCTGTACAGCCTGAGACCCAAAGTACCAATGGCTGAACTAATGGAGAAGGCAGCAACCCTGGAAGATGCATGGGAGCGCGCCCGTGGCCCGGTTGCAGATGATGAACATCGACAGTCTCTGATTAATAATGTAATTGCGCTGCTTTCTGAGCCAGACTTTGGTGAGCACGGTGATCATGATGAGGATGTACTGCGCGAATCGCTGTGGGAGTGCAAAAACCACCGCGTATCGCCTGCAGATAAGCGCCTTAAAGAAGCCCTGGCCCCGTGGACCAGCTTCCTGGAAGGCGATGAGCGCTTCAAAGATCTTCTTCGCGAAGTAGCCACCGAGTGGGAGCAGCAGCTTGAGGCCTCCACGCTGGCTGAAGGCCCTGGCGAAAGCAATGGCGATCCGCCCGCAGCGGAAGTAACCTCCATCAGAACGGCAACTGGCGGCAAGAACCTGGTTATCCTGGGTGGGGCCCCAACCGATGCCACCCGTGAGCGGTTCAAAACCACTTTTGAGGCTGGCGAGCTAACCTGGGAATCCCCAAATCCCAACGACACACTGGAAACGATTGCGCCGAAGATTGAGGGTGCAGATATCGTTATTCTGGTAACGCGCTACAGCCGTAAAGAGTGGAAGGGCATCTCTGAGGCAGTTACCAGGGCTGGCAAAAAGTTTGCCACCGTGGCATCTACCGCCGATCTGCCTGTTACCGTTCGCCACCTCATCAAGCAGTTGTGCACGGCAACCTCTTCTCGCAGCAAGAAGTCGGCGTCGTAACGCAGCTTAACTGGTTACACAAAAAGCCCTCCGGATTTCCGGAGGGCTTTTTGCATTTGGCTTGGGAAGCACATCGTGCGCATGTAAGCACACATGAATCTTAGTATGATAAAACAAAACAGGCACCGCTCCCGACTAAGGACGTGCCTGTTCATGATACTTTCTGTTTTGCTGGCGTATAATCGCCAGTGAGCCAATGGGCAGTGAGGGATTCGAACCCCCGACCTTATCCGTGTAAAGGATCTGCTCTACCACTGAGCCAACCGCCCGCTTCATCGTATTACGAGCATTAGTATAGAACGGCAAGGTGCCGTTTGTCAATAAATTGCTATGCTGTAAGGCTTGTTCTTAAATCTGCGGCTGCCGATCGGATGGCATAGGCCCTGTAGGTATCGCTCATTACCTCCAGCGGTTCCAGTACTTTCAGCGAAGATCCCGTGTCTCCTACCGAGGCAAGCGCCGCTGCTTTGATAAATGCAGTGTACATGTGGTTATGGGGGCATTCATAGCGAGATTGCGCATTGTCTGCCGCAATTAGCGCAGATTCAGGGCGATTCATGTATAGCATCAGGCCTGCAGCATCCACACGCCGCAGCTCCACAGCGGGGATATTTGCACGCTCAGCAATGGCCACACCGTTGCAAAGCAGCGCTGTTGCTTCCTGGTATTTGCCAGCCAGCCCATACATAAGGCCAACAATGCTATGCAACCAGGCCAGCATATCTGAATCGACAGGTGCGGAAAGCAAAGGAGATGCTATTCGGATGGCGGTTTGAATGGCACCAGCAGAGGGGCGTGGTGTTGGGCAGTAAACCTGCCCGGGCAGCCACTCGGCACCTTTCACCATTCCCCGTGCAATAAATGCACGGGCAGTTACGTTATCCGTAATTAGCTCTGGCTTACCTTCGGTGAGGGACAGCAGCCTGCGGCACGCCCTGTTCGCGGCAGGGTGCATGCCCGTAAGGCTGAGATGCCTTGCATGCCCTCGAAGCAATCTGCAGATTATTTGCAAAACATTGGGGTGAGAAGGCAACATCTGCATCCCTTCGGCTGTAAGCGCCAGGGCCCGCAGGTTAAACAGGGTAAAGCCAGTGCTTTCCCTTTCTGAAATCAGCAAGCTGTGGCAGCGCGCAGCATAACATGCAACGGCATCCCCCTCATCGTGGTGCCGTAATTCTATGGGCCGCCATGCGTTGGCAGTTTGGATGGCAGCATACTCTTCTACAGAGGCGCCCAGTGCCAGGCAAAGCATCTGCAGTTTTTCGGCGGATGGCCAGCCTTCACCACGTTCCCATCGGCTAATGCTTGTGAGGCCAATGCCAACACGTTCTGCCGTTTGCTTAAGCGTTAGCCCACTGCGCAGCCGTAGCCCCCACAATGCTTCCCAACAACCCGGTGTATAGGCAGGTTGTGACATCCGTATGTGCTTTTTCGCCCTCGGTGCCGGGATCAATGCCATGCAGTGCACTCGTTCTTCGGCATCGGCACCAATGGCATCCAGCAGCTGGTTTAGTTCTGGTATCCGGGGCAGAGATGTGCCGTTTTCCCATCGGCTAACAGACCGGCGTGAGATGCCTGCGCGCTCGGCAAGCTGAGTGGCAGTAATACCGCGGTTGCGCCGCATCTGCTGCAGATATATTCCAAACATGAAAGGTTTCCGCATGTCACAAACCGGGGTCTGTAACGCAATTCATGATATTGTTACTAAAGTGGATGGTAACGCGGGAAGAGGGGTGGGCATCGTGGACGTATCTGCAATCCGCTGAATAATAGTACCTATTAACGTTGCGAACAAAGCTGCCAGTGAGACTCTTTTTTGCAAATCTGGCCACTTAAGTGCAAATCAATCCTTTACGATTAAAGAGCGTTATAAAGTGATTGTGTACTTACACGTTTTGGCATCAGCCTAAACGCTAAAAATGCCTGGCAAGAGCCCAAGAAAATGCAGGCCAATACCCTAACAATGTATCATATCTCTGCCGTCGATTTTGCCTTGCTGTTTCCTTGCCAACTGAAGCCCAAGCGCTATGTCTTGTAGTCGTCGCAGTCCGATCCAGAGCCGCTTTACTCCCGGTGGAGGCGCGTTCTTGTAATACTC
>CAIONQ010000127.1 GCA_903859705.1 uncultured Chthonomonas sp. | reverse complement strand
GGTGGTCCGGTGAAGGAGCCGACGCAGTGCTGGCAGTACGCACAACAATACTCAATGGAAATGCACGGCAGTTGGCTAGTTTCGCGAAAGCAGCGTAGTGCACGCGGAGCGTGCTCCTACCTACTTCTGGGAATCGCACCCTTATTTGCAGCAAATGTATACTATTGCCGCAATTTAGGGCATACTGAAGGTGACTTTTTTCGAATTTACGAATGGCAATACCGGCCTGCTATTGAAGTCGCTTGTGGCGCATTTGCCCCTGATCACTCCCCTGTGTACGCCCGTCTGGTTGATGAGATTTGTACTATCCAGTCTCTCAGGGCCCACTGAGAAACCCATTTAATGTCTTTTGATAACCTCGGCTTGCGTGCCGAACTGCTTCGTGTCATCACCGAACTTGGCTATACCGAGCCTACGCCCGTACAGGCACAGGCTATTCCAGTAGTACTTCAGGGCAGAGATGTTCTGGCTGGCGCACAAACCGGCACCGGCAAAACTGCAGCGTTCTCACTGCCTATTCTTCAGCTTCTTAATGCCAACGGCAAGGCTCAGCAGCCTGGCGGTGGCATTCGGTGCCTCATCCTTACCCCCACCCGCGAGCTTGCCGCGCAGGTTGAGGAGAGCGTGCACACCTATGGCAAATACCTGCCGCTGCGCTCCACCACCATTTATGGTGGCGTGAGCATTCGTCCACAGATCGCGGCCATTCGCCGCGGCGTGGATGTGCTTGTTGCCACCCCCGGTCGTTTGCTGGACCATGTTGGCCAGCGCACGGTGGACCTTTCCAAGATTGAGATACTGGTGCTGGATGAAGCCGATCGCATGCTGGATATGGGCTTTATTCGCGATATCACCAAGATTATTGCCTTGCTGCCCCGTAATCGGCAGAACCTGCTGTTCTCCGCAACCTTCTCCCCCGAGATCAAGCGGCTGGCGAATGGCCTTATGAACGCTCCTGCCTATGTAGAGGTAGAGCGCAAGGCGGCCACCGCCAACCTGGTGAGCCATGTGGTGCACCCGGTGGATAAGGCACGGAAGCGCGAACTGCTGGTTCACCTGTTGGGTGAGCATGGCAGCAAGCAGGGCCTGGTGTTTACACGCACCAAGCATGGCGCCAACAAGCTTTGCGAGCAGCTTTCGGGCCAGCGCATAAGCGCGGCCGCCATCCATGGTAACAAGAGCCAGCAGCAGAGAACCAAGGCACTTGCCGATTTTAAGAATGGCAACATACGCGTGCTGATTGCTACGGACATCGCAGCCCGTGGGTTGGATGTGGATCAGCTTCCCTATGTTATCAATTTTGATCTGCCTAGCGCCCCGGAAGAGTATGTTCACCGCACCGGCCGCACAGGTCGAGCTGGCAGCTCTGGCGATGCAATTTCACTGGTCTGCATAGATGAAACCCGCCTGCTCAAGGATATTGAGCGGTTGATGGAGCGCCCTATCCGCCAGGAGATTATCCAGGGCTTTAAGCCCGATCCCTCCATTCCCGCCGAGCCGATTGAAACCGGCAGGCAGGGCAGGAGGCCCTCCCCCACCCCACGTGCAGGTGGCAGGCCAATGGTAACCGGCAGGGCAGTAGCGCGCCGTACACCGGTTGCAGCTGGTGGACGGCCGTTTGATGCATCTCGGAAGCCAGGCAGCAGAGGAACGGGGAATGAGGGACGAGGTAACAGGTAAAAGGCGCGCCTTCCGGATGGGGGGTGGATTTCAGTTACTGAGACCGATGGGACATATGTGGCTGGTAATGTTTGGCGATGGTTTGGCGGGGGCGGTAGGTTTTCCAGACCATCCCCCTCTCTAACTCTCCCGCCCGGGGAGAGCACTAAATGCCGCCTCCGGCACACGGTTTTTGACACTGCCGTAACGATCAGGTTTTGTCTGCAGATCCTGTGTGAAAAACCTGGGGAGAGGAATTGATGCGCTCCAGCCGGATGGAGAGGCTATCAATATTCGTGTGCCTCAAGCACAGGCTTCTGCCCACGCGCCAGGATGCAGGAATGCATTTGTCGCGCAAGCAAGCGAAGCGCGGTAGGTAGTGCTTTTCATGAGGATCCGCTTCTGCGTTACGCGAAGAGATGCAGCGAAGAGGGAACTGGTACTGCT
>CAIONQ010000126.1 GCA_903859705.1 uncultured Chthonomonas sp. | reverse complement strand
TGAGAATAAGTCGCATTCTTCATCTGGAAGTTCAGTTCCCGGGTCATCTTCAACATCATCCTGTATCGACGTAGTAGGTGAAGATGCAACTCTTTGCTTACTTTCGATCTTGTCAGGGTTATGTGGCTTCATTACAGGTGCTTCCAGCTTTACTGGAGGCGCTGCAGGCTCTCCAAAGAATGTATCCATAGCAGACGGTTCTTCTTCCGTAGCTTCTGCAATACTTTGGAGTCTCGCTTCCTCTACTCTTACTTGCCTTGCAGCTTCAGTAATAGTTTTTGCGCTAACCAATTTGCCACCAGTCTTACTGAACTTGTTGGGGGGGGCGATTTCCCACGCTTTTGTTAGCACTTCAGCCCTCAATGCTTTCGGTACAGGTATCAGAGCATCAATGTGTGATCCTTTGAGCTGTCCACCTGTTTGCTTAGGGCGAAGGTCCTTCACAACATCGTAACGCTTCAACCGTCGCTCAATGTCTTGCCGATAGGAATGGAAGAAACGCACGCATATTTCTTCCCAGCTGCTCATTCCAAGGATCTCGGCTACCAACTTCCAGTTAGGAACACCATCCACTTCTTGCTTAAGCTTCCATGCTTCTTGCACAATCTGGTCCGTGTGCCTATCGATTTCTTGGCCAGCTTCCTTTAGCCGATCAATTGATTCCTGGGCTTGCTCGATTGTCATTGGGATACGCGGATTAAATGGTACCGCGTCTCGATCCGGAGTAAATTTATATTCCGGATCGAGTAACGCTAATGTCATGTTCTTGCTACATCCTTTCTCTTCGACTTGTATTTCTTCAAAACACTTCTTGCGTGCTTGAATGCAATCTTTTCGGCTACATTGATAACCTCAAGCCGCGCAGATACTAATGCTTGCTCAGCCACCAGTCTGTCTTGCGTTGTCTCGACCACATCCTTGTACACATCACATCCCGCAGACGCGACCGCATAGTCGATAAGTACATTATCAAATCTGGTTATAAGCTTTTCGCAATCAGTGATGCTCTTCATTGTGTTCCATTCTTTAGCACGGTCGTTTACTCACTAAAAGTATGGCACCACCTCCTTTCATTTGTCAATACAAACGCACAAAATAATGCGACAAAATATGATACAGAACTATGGTTTGAGCGTAAAGATAGCAAAGGAGTCGAATAATAGTTGCGAAACCGTACAAACTGTGGTACAATTCCATTCGTTGATGTATCAGTATTCACTATGGAGCGTAATCAAGATGGCGAGACAGACGGTTGTTAAAAACAATACCTTTGGACAATACCTTAGAGCGCAGAGAGAGGAACTCGGTATGACATGCGCAGACTGTGGATCGCGTGGAGTTGAACTCGGACTTCTTAAACAAGGAAGAGAGAGCACTTGGAGAAACATGGAAATGATACCAAGAGCTAACATCTCAAAAACGACAGTAGACCTGGCAATAGCTATTTTAGACCTCGATCCTACAGAAGCGTATCTTCAAGCAGGATTAAAGCCTCCGTCAGAATTTCAGGGTAGCGGCATGGATGTACTTCTGCAACATCAGTATCGATGCCTCCTGGATCACCAGAAGAAGGCAGTGGACATGATGATAACAGGGTTCCACGAAGATAACCAAAAAACGCTGCGTAAATTGAATGTTTAGTCAAGAAGGTGGATGGATACTTTTGTGGTATTCGTCCACCTTATCAACAGCGGCTGGTGGGGCGAGGGCGAAATTAAGTTCTTTATGGATGGGGATGGAGAGTTCCCAACGCTTTGTGGCACCGGCACGGAAGACTACTTTGGCGGTGCCTGGTGCTTTGGTGAGACCTTTAGCGCGCCTTATCTGGGCTATCCCTACGGTGATGCTTCTAACAGGGTGGGGGCGCGCCACGGCCTGTATCGATTCCACATCATGGATCCTATCCGGTTCGAATCAGATTTGCGCGTTACCATGCAGGCTATTGGTTGGCGCAGTGAAGGCAGATACCTGCCGCTGCAAGACGACATTGCTTCCGTGGCTTACTGGTATCAAACAGAGCCGCACAGCCGCTTTGCACCGCTGGGAGACCGCAACGCACTGGAAGTTATTTAGTATGGATAAATCAAAGCGGGTACCGTGCCAATATAGCCCGGTACCCACTTTGATTAATTTGTAACACTGACTTCGTGCCGATAAGGCATTTTCACGTAAGCAAACGCTTTATCATGGCTCTTACTTCCAGCGGATGAAAGTGCTGAGTAACAAATGCAGCGCGATGCAGAGATCTAACGAGTTCGATCTCCTTCTCTTGCCCGTCACCTATAGAAATAATCGCCAACACTATGAAGTTGCTATTGTATAATCCTGTAAGCACTTCTCGAGCATTGGGATAGGTCATATCGGCTATCAGAACGATCTGTTGTTCATTCCAGCGCGATAACTGTTCTGTTTCAAGAGACGAAACAAACGTGATTTCGTTGCCGGTAAATTCCAGCGACTCAAACAGTTTGCGCCGCATCCACTCGCGAGTCGTTAGCACCACATGGATCATGCTGATCTCCGAACCAACAGCTCTGCCGGTGCCCTTAATGCGCAGTGTGTGTGGCCACCTTCTTGCGCTTAAGAACAAATACCTGGTTACCTGCTGGTTTGCCGCCGTTGTAGGTAGTCCATATGGTCTTCAAATTGTCTTTGTCAACAAATGTATAGGTGACTTCGCGCATGTGCATATCATTTTCAGACTTCAGATTACCTGCACTCTGAAACTTAAACGCCACCACTTTCCCGCCATCTGAATCTGGCGCCATCATATGTGGCTGGTTGCCTATGGCGCAGTAGTGAGTGAGCGATACAGATTCACGATCTTTGGTGATCACCGTTATCATCTCGTGCTGCGAGCCCGGAGCTATCGTCTCAATCACGGCAGATGCGCCGGAGGTTACATGGTACACAACCCGCAGGCCAGTTGTTTCTTTTGTTGCTCCTAACCACTCCCCCTCCAGCGCTTTAAATTGCTCGAAATGGCCCGGAACAACAGGCACAGGCTGTGCCACCGCAACACCAGTACTGAGAACGCAGATGCAAGAAGCCAGCGCAAGCCGTAAGGAAGCAGATGTGGCAATGAAACAGGGGCGGGAAATGGGCAGCATAATCACTCCTTCAGTAACTGAATCTAATAATGGCTCTTGTAGCAGCGGGTTATTCGTTGTCTATGTACACGCGAGGTAAATCTGGATTAGTAGCAAGGCGCATCGCTGGCAATGTAACCACATCTCCAACGCTTACTTCCAGACAATCTGTAACATCCAGTGCGGTCATCTGCATCGATACTCGGCCGATAACGGGCACCGGTCTGCCATGCAAATCTACCGTAAGTTGGCGTTTTTGCCTCTTCGCCAGAAACTTAAGCGGAGATTGCCGGTAAATGGGGCCTTCTGCAGCCATGGTGAAACCATCTGCGTATCCTATTGGAACAATTGCCATACGTGTGGGACGTTTTGTTACAAACTCACCACCGTAGCCAACGCGGCTGCCAGCAGGCAGCTTTTTTACGGTACAAATCCGTGCTTTTAACCGCCACGTATCTTCCAGGGTTAGCTTGCGTGGCACCTCGCCGCCGGGGTATTGGCCATACAACAGAGTACCAATGCGCACCATGTTATATCGTGTTTCGGGAAAGCGGAGGTATGCCGCACTATTGGCTGCATGCATTATGGGCGGGTACTGTTCATGCAGCCTGAGCTTCTGAACAACGGTGTGAAACCGCTCGTTTTGCTTGCGAGTTATTGCGGGATCGGCACCCCCAGCTTCCGCAAAGTGCGTATATACTCCGGCTACGGTAATGGAAGGCATCCGAGACATGGCTGCAAAGGCGGCTTCAAACTCTTCCGGAGGCATTCCCAGCCGAGACATCCCCGTATCGATTTTAATGTGCACCCGAGCCTGTAACCCACGGCGGCTGGCCACATTGGATATAACCTCCGCGAGGCGGATGCTATCCACAGTAAGGTCGAGATTCATCGCGAGCGCTTCATCTGCACTTTCTGGCTGTATAGGCGCAAACAACAATGTACGCACCTGAATATCGGCCGATCGTATGTGGGCGGCCTCTTCAAGGCGTGTTACGCCGAGATACTCGGCACCAGCTCCTACAAATGCCCGGGCTGGCACTGCATACCCATGCCCGAAGCCATTTCCCTTAACTACTGCCATTACCTTAACATTGGGGCCGAGCAGCGTTTTTACTTGCAGCAGGTTGTAGCGAAGTGCCTTAACATTCACTTCAACCCAGGCATCATGCACTTTCACGTTGCCATCTCCCCGCACCTACAGGCCGGCTGCCTGGGGGGCGCTCTTGCGTGCAGCCTCTTTGCGGCTGCGTGCTTTCATCAGTTTCTGTATGCGTGGTCTCAGAATGTTCCAGGCCCAATACAACGACGGAGATAGCACAAGATCGTATTCCCCAATGTACTCAACAAATCGCGGCGAGAAGCCCTCTTTAAACCGGTTTAGCCCTTCCAGGTGGGCATCACCATCCCCTGTTTTGGGACTGACACCTCGAAAATCGTACCATTGAGAGCCGTTACACAGTGCCCGGCGAATCATCTTCCACTGAATGAGGTGGTTTGGCATTACGTTCCGGTTTTCATTCGAAGAGGCACCGTACGTGTACCACGTGCGTTTACCAAAGGTATAAATGAGCACAGCTGAAAGAGGCTTGCCTTCAAACCTTGCGATAGCGAGGTTCATGTAGCCGGCTGGTACCAGCACATCCCACATGTCTTCAAAGTACTTCTGGCTTCGCACCAAAAATCCATCACGTTCACAAGTTTCCTGCAGCAGCTTATAAAACTCGGGTAGCTCTTCCCGCGTGCACTCCTCAGTTACCACAACGCCCTTACGGTCTGCCAGGCGTATGTTGTAGCGCCACTTCTCTTTAAAGCTGCGCATCAGTTCTTCTTCAGAAGTGCCAAGGTCCAATTGCATAACGCACTTTGGTTGGGTGCCGCCAAATCCTCCGCTAGAGAGTAACTTCCATCCGCATGCCTCGATATTCTGCTTGCTTACGGCGTCTTCAATGGGTACAGGCGGATCAATTTTTACGAGAATTGCGCCGTGCTTGCGTGCAATATGGCGAATGCCCGTGGTGAACTCGCGCACCAGGTCCGCATTGGTCATATCCATTACTGGCCCACGAGAAGCATACAATATTGATTTGCCCGGTATTGGCAGTTTGCGCTTAAGCAGGGATGCCACGCATACAATGTTGCCGTCTGTTTCGCCAATTACCCGCACAGGAGTCCAGCCGGATCGTGCCTTCAAATCGCCCCACTCATAAGATTGAAGCAGGTCTCCCGTTTCAAAGTCTGCGGCAAATTGATTGAATGGTGCCCTGTCTGCCTCTGTCGCTTCGCGAATTCGCATCAGTATGTTCTGGTGTCCTCTCTTAAGGGCTGGTTATCCGCACTTGTGCAGCACGTGCAACCATACTTAAACAGTATAGCATTCCGGAATCCGGGCATGCTTCCATATGCCAAACCACGGAGATTGAGCTATGAATTGCATAATATAGAGAGATTTTCCTCGCTCGTCTGCTATAATCGCCTTGAATTGCTCGCTTTTGTTACATACTAATTGGGTTCGAGTCTACACAAGCAGGGGTTTAATCACTATGGCGAGGCCCGCTAAGGCACAAAGCACTGAATTTTCTGAATGGATTCGAGAAACCAGGATTGGTCTGCGCATGTCGCAGGCTGAATGTGCGCGGCAGGCAGGAATGAAAGCACAGCAATGGCACTACCTTGAAACCAGAACGAACCGCCCTCATCTCGAGACGGTCAATCTGGTTGCGAAAGTGCTACAAGTGCCAGAGAGCACTGCTCGGCAGGCGGCTGGCTATAACGATGGGTCGGTGGTACTAGAGGAGTTGAACGGCATTCGTGCCATTCAACTGCACCGGCTATCGTCGATGCTGAAAGAACTCGATGAAACCTCACTTCAGGAAGTAATCGAGTACGTAGAGTTTAAGCTTCACCGGCGTACTGGCAGTTAATCTGCCCGGCGGCGATCATCATTCATGGATGATTCTAATTTCAATAAGTCCCTGCGGCACCTCAGTCGCAGGGACTTTTTTCATCGCCGTGCAACTGTCCACTTCAAATATCTGTCTCTTTGTCTGGTTGAAGCACGGGTTGAAGGAGTTTGAGATTTGATACCCTACACCGAACTAAAACAGATTGCGCTGGCACACCAATATCCTTTGCTGTATGTAACCGTAAGTGGCGCCCATCTCTATGGGTTTCCATCTAGGGATTCTGACTTTGATATGCGTGGAGCTCACCTGTTGCCTCTTGACCAGGTAGTTGGCCTTGAGCCTGGTGCGCAAACTATAGAACAGATGGGAATGCGGGGCGACCTGGAACTTGGCCTGGTTACTTACGATGCCGCCAGGTTGTTCCAGTTGATGCTCAAGAAGAACGGTTATATTCTAGAGCAGATCCTCAGCGAGCACGTTGTGGTTACTTCCGACGTACATCAGGAGCTAATCGAAATTGCGCGAAACAGCGCAACCAGTTTCCACGCGGCACACTATCGCGGCTTCGCGTATAGTCAGTTTGCCCTGTTCGAGAAGGACTCAGAACACAGAGTTAAACCGCTACTGTATACATTCCGCGTATTGCTAACTGGTATTCACTTGATGAAAACCGGAGAGATAGAGCCAAATCTAGGTCGTCTGAACATGCAAGCAAAGCTGCCATACCTGGAGGATCTGATTGGCCAGAAAACATCTGGCCCAGAGCGCGCAGTTATTAAGACAAGGGATCTGGACTTGTATAATTCTGAGGTAAACAGGCTGCATAGAGAGCTGGAGGATGCTCAGGCTGCAACTCACTTGCCCCCTGAGAGACCAAACCTGCAGAAGCAGTTGCATGATTTGCTGCTGCGCTTAAGGCTAAATCTGGCACCACCAGCATAGCAAATTGTACGTAGTGGCACATAGAAATTACCCTCGGAAGGGAAACGGTTAATAGGCGGGGAAGTGAACTGGTATATACCGTTTTGTTCAGTAAGATTCCGAGGGTTTACATGACCTACAGGCCCACTATTGCAGCTTATTACTTTGGCAATTATCATCCAGGCGATGCTCGAAATACCCAGATCAAAGGCGATGCCTGGAGCGAATGGGAGCTTGTAAAGGCTGCCCGCCCACGCTTTCACGGTCACAAACAACCACGTGTTCCATTGTGGGGTTATCAGGATGAATCTGATCCCCAGGTGATGGCGCAGAAAATTGATTGTGCTGCAGATCATGGAATAGATGTGTTTCTATTCGACTGGTACTGGTACAACGATGGCCCATTTTTGGAAGCGCCAATAGAGCGCGGCTTTAAAGGGGCAACCAATAACGGCAGAATGAAGTTTGCATTCATGTGGGCTAACCATGATTGGATCGATATCCACCCTTACAAAAAGGGCAGACCTCATAAATTACTTTATCCCGGTGTTATAACTCCGGCAACGTTCCAAACCATCACGCAACATCTGATCCAAAACTGCTTTTCGCATCCGCAGTACTGGCGAATTGATGGACATCCTTACTTCTCATTTTATGATCTGACCTCTCTGCTTCAGAGTTTTGGTTCTGTGGAGGAAACGCGCAGAGCACTGGACCGGTTTCGTAAGCAGGCAGCAGATGCCGGTATACCCGGTCTTCACCTCAACGCTGTAGTGTGGGGGCAGCCTGTACTTCCTATCGAGAAAGTTCCCGCAGACCCTGTAGCACTGGTAAGACAGCTGGGATTTGATAGCGTTACAAGCTATGTGTGGATTCACCATGTGCCACTTAACCAGCAAGAAACTGATTTTGTAGAAGTGCAAGACGCCTACTTTAAGTACTGGGAAACTGCCAGAGTACAGTATGATGTGCCGTACTATCCAAACGTTTCCGTAGGTTGGGATTCGAGCCCACGCGCAAGCCAGGAAGATACGTTTGATAACTCCGGATACCCGTTTACCAATACAATTAGCGGAAACTCGCCAGAGCGGTTTAAACAGAGCCTGGAGATTGTTGCAGAGAAACTAAAGCGAGAGCCCGAACGGGATAGGATACTAAACATCAACTGCTGGAACGAATGGACAGAGGGGAGCTACCTGGAGCCAGACACACAGCACGGGTTGGCATATGTTAATGCCATCCGTGAGGTGTTCGGAACATCTGAGGGAAAGTAGAGGGTTGCCATCCCGGGCTGCTGGCCTCCTGGCACAGCCCGACTTTACTCTATAAAGCCGATTCAGCCCGTCTGGGGGCTGGTAGGTATCGCTTACACTGCGCCGAAACGCAATGCCCTGGCATTCATTTGCCGAGTTAAGCAGCACTTTCATGCTGCGCTTAGTGGTAAGATGCGTACAGTACACATCGAAATACATTAATATTGAAATTCAACTAAAAGAATTTTCTTGTTAAATGTATTCCACCACATCGTAAGGATGGCGTTACACCATCCCACAGAATAGAAGCTCACCCATGCCCCAAGTACAGAAACCAAAACAAACTCCACCATTGCCACCATTGATCAGGGAAGTCAAGTTGATTGATCGCTACTCTCGCAGTAACTTTCCAGATGATCTGCGATTTCGTGAGTACCTGAAAACGCGGCTAAATATGCCGCGCGAACAGACTGACTTAATTGTGAAGGAGACTACCGACGAGGTATGGAGCCAGATTGATTGTGTGGCATGCGCAAACTGCTGTAAGACATTGAGCATCGAGGTGGACGCAAAAGACATAACCAAACTCGCCGCCAGGTTGCACATCAGCATGGCTCAATTCAAAACCAACTATTGCGAGGTGTTGCCAGATAAAACTGTGGTACTTAAATCCCGGCCATGCGTGTTTCTTGCTGACGACGGTAAATGTAAGGTGTATGAGGATAGGCCCCGTGCCTGCATGGATTACCCATACCTTGCAGAACCACATTTTGTTGCGAGGTCCATTTCAATGGTGGAAAACTGCCGCTGCTGCCCCATTGTTTTCAATGTATGGCAGCAGCTTAAGGTAAAACTTGGCTTTCGAGGAGTGGTGGGCAAAGCTGGGCCTAAGAAATAGCCTGCTTCACCAGTGTGCCAGCAATATCAGTTAGCCGGTAATCTCGGCCCTGATATCGGTAGGTTAGCCTTTCATGGTTAATCCCAAGCTGATGCAGGATGGTGGCATTAAGGTCGTGTATGTGCACGGGATCTTTAACGATGTTGTATCCAAAATCATCTGTTTCCCCAATGGTTCCGGCCTTTATGCCACCACCTGCCACCCATACAGAGAAACAGCGCCCATGGTGATCTCGGCCATAGTTGTCTTTCGTTAGCTCACCCTGGCTATACACGGTTCGGCCAAACTCACCACCCCACACCACCAGGGTGTCTTCAAGCAGGCCGCGTTGCGCCAGATCTTTAATCAGCGCTGCGCTGGGTTGATCTGTATCTCGGCACTGGTTTCTTAGCTGCGCGGGCAAGTTACCGTGCTGATCCCAGCCGCGATGAAACAGCTGAACAAATCGCACGCCGCGCTCCAGCAGCCTGCGCGCAAGTAAAGCATTGGCCGCAAAGGTGCCGGGCTTGTGGCTATCCGGGCCATACATCTCAAACGTCGATGCTGGCTCTTTGGAGAGGTCCATCAGGTCTGGCACAGAGGTTTGCATTCGGTACGCCATTTCATACTGGGCTATACGCGTGTTAATCTCCGGGTCACCAAACTCAGCCTTCTCCATCCTGTTCATGGCATCTACGGCATCTAGCAGCTTGCGCCGAGAGGCCGCATCAACGCCAGGCGGGTTTGCCAGGTGCAGCACCGGGTCGCCCGTTGAGCGAAGTTTAACCCCTTGATGCACCGAGGGCAGGAAACCGCTGCCCCATAACCTGCCAAAGAGTGGCTGATCGTTGGTATTGCCAGTTCCCTGGCTTATCAGAACGATGTAGGCCGGCAGATCTTGATTTTCACTGCCCAGCCCGTAGCTCATCCAGGCACCAATGGATGGACGCCCCGGTTGCTGGCTGCCGGTTTGGATAAATGTAATAGCCGGGTCGTGGTTTATAGCTTCTGTGTGCATTGAGCGGATGATGCACAGGTGATCTGCAACTTCTGCGGTGTGGGGCAGCAGCTCACTTAGCTCAGCGCCAGATTTACCATGTTTTGCAAACTTGAATATAGAGGGTGCAACTGGCTTTGTCTTTTGCCCGGAGGTCATGCCCGTAAGGCGCTGCCCCATGCGTATGCTGTCTGGTAACTCGATGCCCCGGTGGCTCTCCAGACCTGGTTTGTTGTCGAACAGGTCCAGGTGTGAAGGAGCTCCGCTCTGAAACAGATAGATCACCCGCTTGGCGCGTGCGGGGTAATGCAGCGCCTTAAGGCTGCCATGCAAGCCACTGTTTTTTGCACCCTTTAAGGAGTCTGCAAATGCTTCTGGTGTTAACAAAGAAGCAAGCGCCGCCGTGCCAACTGCAGATGCTGTTTTGCCGAACAGCTGACGGCGAGTTACCTGGAGTTCGAATTCGCGTATTGGGTCCATTACTGTTCCTGATCTTTGTTCAGCTTCGTGTTATGGTTTCGTCAAGGTTGAGTACTGCGCTGCATACGGACGTCCATGCTGCAAGTTCAGCCTGATCCAGGTGTTCGTTATGCATGGCTTCTCCAACGGAAAGCAGCTTGTGCGCGCTCTCGGCATCCTTACGGAACCTTGCAAGCTGCTGGGTATACACACCCATCATCAGCTTTGCCTCCGCCGGGCGAGGATGGCGGCACACCGTTAGCCGGAATGCCAGATCCAGTTTGGCAGCAGCGGTTGGTCCCGCCTCAGCGAATAGGCGCTCTGCCATCTTTCGGGCCGATTCTACATATGTTGGGTCGTTCATGAGCGCCAACGCTTGCAAGGGGGTATCGGTTGTGGATCGGCGCACAATGCAAAACTCACGTTCGGGGGCATCAAAAGTTTGCAGTGTTGCGGGCGGGCAGGTACGTTTCCAGAACGTGTACATAGATCTGCGATACAGATTTTCCCCATGATCTTGAACGTACTTTTGCTGGCTAAAGCCTCCGCCAAATGCCAGCTCTTCCCATAGGCCGGCAGGCTGGTAAGGCTTAACTGATGGGCCACCGATGGTGGGTACCAGCAGGCCGCCTGCCGCAAGTGCCTGATCGCGAACAAACTCAGCAGGGAGCCGATATCGTGGGCTGCGGCCAAGCAGGCGGTTTTCATGATCTAACTCCTGCATAGCAGCGGTGGTTTTTGCGCTCTGCCGGTAAGTTGCCGAAGTAACCAGCATCTTGATAAGGCGCTTTTGATCCCACCCGGTTCTAACAAATTCGGTGGCAAGCCAATCCAGCATCTCAGGGTGGGTTGGTCGATCGCCTTGCACGCCAAAGTTCTCCGGCGTTCGCACAATGCCCGATCCAAACACCTGCTGCCACAACCTGTTAACGGCAACACGCGCCGTAAGTGGGTGTGTTGGGGATGTGAGCCACTTTGCCAGCCCAAGGCGGTTAGCCGTTAAATTGGCCGGCAGAGGTGGCAGAAAATCCGGTGTTCCTGCCGATACTTTATCAGAAGGCTTATCGTACTGGCCGCGCACAAGCACAAAAGTGTCCCTTGGCTTTTCCATCTCCTGCATCACCATCGTTGTGGGGATGGCTGCATCCAGTTCTGATTTCTCTTTCTGTACCTTTGCGAGTTCCTCAGTTATGCCTCGATATCTCGCATCTACACTCTCGCGGTAATACCGTGCCAATGCCTCTGCCTGCTCCGGCGTACGCTTCTCTGCGCTCTTCGCCAGTGCATCCCGAATGGGGCCAAGCGAAACGATGCTGCCAACTTCTGTGGCAGAGAGAAGACGCGAGTATACCCGCACATCTTGAAGCATGCCTTTAAACGGAGCCGCAGGGTTACGGCGACCAATGTGAGCAGGCGTATCTACAAGGAGGGTTCCGTTGAGCGTGTCATGTGTGCGCATGAGCTCGGCAGATTGTCCGTTAACGTATATGCTTATGCCCGCTGCTTTGCTGGAGCCATCGTAGGTTACAAATAGGTGGGTCCACTTGTTTAGCGGTAAGGTGGCTTTTGTATTCACGCGCAGTACGCTGGTTTCCCATTCATGAATGAAGTGGGCAAACACGGTACCATTCTGCATGAATAGGTCCCAGCCACGGATGCCTGTCTTGTCATCCATGTGGGATATTACGGTGAGCGATCCCGCATCGGTTGGGTATACCCATGCACCGTAAGAGAAGGCGTTGTTGCGGTCGAAGTTTAGTCCATTGATCGCTGCTGATGTACTGCCATCCAGTGTAAGGGCATTGCCAGAAAGCCCTTTTCCCCATATGGGTTTGCCATCTATGTGCGCAACGGCAAGCTTGCCTGCACTGTCTTTGAGGTCGGCTCCAACGCCTTCGTCCAGCTTGAATCTCGCTTCGATGCCCGCGGTTACTTCTGGAAGAGCAGAGGCATTTGCAACCATCTTTGCTTCCCAGGCCGCCTGTTCTGGCGCAATTTCGGCTGCTCTCGATTTCGCATCGGCTTCGAGTTTCGTTGCCTGATCGGTAAGAGATGTGAGCTTTGCCTGTTGCTCGGGCGTTGGCGCCTTCAGAAAAGGAGCAGCATTGCCAGCTTGCCCATCCAGCCCATTCTCTGGGACGTTGTGGAAGAAGGCAAAGAACTTGTAATAGTCCTTCTGAGATACCGGATCGTATTTATGATCGTGGCATTGCCCACACCGCATAGTTAGCCCCATAAATGCTGTGGCCGTGGTGTCTATGCGGTCGAAGATATATGCCGCCGCGTACTCTTCCGGAATGGCACCGCCTTCAAAGTTTATTGGGTGATTGCGGTTAAAGCCAGTTGCAATTTTTTGTGAAAGTGTAGCTTTTGGCAGCAGATCGCCGGCCAGCTGTTCGGTAACAAACTGGTCGTAGGGCATGTTGTGGTTGTAGGCATCAATTACCCAGTTTCGCCATGGCCACATATCGCGCCCACTATCGATGTGGTAACCATGGGTATCCGCGTAGCGGGCCAAAT
Source organism: uncultured Chthonomonas sp. (assembly GCA_903859705.1). Taxonomy (GTDB): domain Bacteria; phylum Armatimonadota; class Chthonomonadetes; order Chthonomonadales; family Chthonomonadaceae; genus CAIXIX01. The sequence continues at coordinate 48,807 of CAIONQ010000126.1, read as the reverse complement.
CCAGCCAGGTAAGGGCCATGCGCTCGCCGAAGTGCGGAGAGGCCAGTAGCCGATCTATCAGCTTTTCGTATGCCGTAGCAGACTTATCAGTAAGGTAGGTTTCTTGCTCCTGCAAAGTTGGCGGAAGGCCGGTGAGGTCGAGGGTGGCGCGCCGAAGTAATTGCAGGCGATCTGCCTCTGGTGAAGGCTTTAATCCACGCGACTCAAGTTTAGCAAGTATAAATCGATCAATAGGGCTGCGTACCCAACCGGTAAGCTTCACGGCTGGCAAAAGCGGTCGTTTTGGGGGCACAAATGCCCAGTGTGGGCTGTAATGCGCCCCACCAGCCACCCAGCGTTTTAAGATGGCCACCTGCGCAGGCGTTAGCGTTTTGCCCGAGGAGGCTGGCGGCATCATAAGTGCGCCATGTTCCGAAATGCGTGCACATAGTTCACTTTTGGCTATGCTGCCAGGCACAATCGCCTGCCCGCCACTCGCCAACTTTTGCAATGCTCCGGCCGGTGTATCCAGCCGTAAACCAGCCATCCGCTGTTTCTCATCAAAGCCGTGGCACTTGAAACAGTTTTCGGACAGGATGGGGCGGATGTCCTGATCATAATCCACAGCCTGCAGTCTGGCAGCCGCAGTGGCCACCTGTTGTTTAAGCCGATGGGGAGCTGGCGGAGACGACGGCGCGGCCAGAACGGCCGGCGCAAACAGGGCGAGGGCGGCGGTGAAAGGCACGAAGCAGCGATGCTTTACGGACGGGAGAATGCTCATTCGGGGTCCTGTACCATAGCCGGATAACTCTATCTATCCGACGATAAATGAAATTGAAAGACCCCACATCTTCCCTGATGAGGGGCCTTTCAAGGGTTTCCAGGTTAGCTCAGAGGCTTAGAACAGCTGCTGAAGCCGCCCAGTGCTGTCTCCAATATGATCTGCAGGCACACCCACACGATCGAGCATGGAAAGGAACAGGTTGGTCATTGGGGTGGGGTTGTTGTAAGCCATGTGGCGGCCAGATTTAATGGTTCCGCCACCCTTGCCTGCAAGCAGTATTGGCAGATCATCATGGTTATGGCGATCGCCATCGCTGATGCCCGCTCCGTACACAATCATCGAGTTATCGAGCATAGATCCCTCTCCCTCTTTGATGGATTCCATTTTGTTGAGGAAGTAGGCCAGCTGCGTTACGTGGTACTGGTTGATAGATTGTACTTTGGCGAGCTTCTTAACATCTCCGCCATGGTGAGAACAATCGTGGTGGCCTTCTGGCACCCCGATGTCTTTATAACCGCGGTTGCTGCCATCGTTCGCAACCATAAAGGTTACAATTCGGGTCATATCTGCCTGGAAGGCAAGCAGCATCATGTCGAACATTAGGCGCATGTGGTCGCCAAATTCGTTGGGTATTCCGGTTGGTTTGTCTGATCCAGCCAGTCTGCCCGCAATGTTGGATTTCTCCGCAAGTGCCACCCTGCGTTCAATTTCACGAACGCCGGTGAAGTACTCGTCGAGCTTGTTCTGATCGTGAGATCCCAGTTTGCCCTTGAGCTTGTTGGCATCTTCCAGAACAAAATCCAGAACGCTCATGCGGTCATTCTGGCGAAGCTGGCGGCTTTCGGCGGTCTCTTCCGGGTCGCCATTATTAAACAGGCGCTCAAACACGGCGCGGGGGTCCACTTCGTGGGCCATTGGCTGGGCTTCACCACGCCATGATATGTTGGAAGAGTAGGCGCAACTGTAACCACTATCGCAGTTACCGTTAATTCCACCACGCTCGCAACCAATTTCCAGCGATGCAAAACGCGTTTGATTGCCGATTCTTGCAGCCGCAAGTTGATCCACGGAAATACCGGCTTTAATATCGGCACCATAAGTTTTGCGTGGGTGGCAACCGGTAAGGAAGGCCGCAGCAGAACGCGCATGGTCGCCGCCGCCATCTCCAAGGGCAAATGCGTTGGATTGGGCCAGGCCAGACAATACGTTGATGGAGCCTCGAACGTTGTTCAGTGGCTGCATAGTCTGCGGAAGTTCAGACATGATCCCTGTCGTTTTAGGCGTCCAGGAAGCCATATGAATGCCGTTTGGCACAAAAATAAATGCCATTCGGTTCGGGCGCTTTTTAGCAGACTGTGCGAGTACGCTGGTTGGGATCATTGCTTCCAGAAATGGAAGCGCCATTGCAGTACCAACACCATGCAGCAGCGTACGCCGTGAAATCTTTGCGCTCAGGCTCATATCTTCCCTCCATCGCCTCTCCGCTTGCGGAAAGGATCACTTTCAACGATCGCTGTAATTACAGCGGAGAAACGATAGTCTTTCTTTTGCACATTTGTTACAATGCTGTCTATCCAGCACTTATCAGTCGACTCTACGCCCCGGCCCAGACCATATGTTAGCAATTTCTCCGTAAGGCATCTTGCAACCTGCACCTTTTTAGCGCGCAGGATAACTTTGAGCTCAAGTGGACTGGAAAATTTCTGGTTTCCGGGCAAAACGCCGGATGCATCGATGGGTTGGCCCTCGTCTTGATTCCGCCATTTGCCCGTTGCATCGTAGTTCTCAAGCCCGAAGCCCATTACATCCAGAGTTTTGTGGCAGCTTGCGCAAATAGGGTTTTTACGATGCTGTTCCATCCTCTGCCGTAGCGTTCCTGTAAGCGGGCGCTTTTTGTCATCCAGCGCTGGCACGTTGGGTGGCGGGGGCGGAGGCGGCGTACCAAGTATCTGCTCCAGCACCCACTTTCCGCGTTTAACCGGGGATGTGCGCGTAGGGTTGGAGGTTACCGTAAGGATGCTTGCTTGCCCAAGCAATCCGCCACGCTCTGGCGTGTTAAGCACGACCTTTCGGAAGTTATCTCCCGTAACACCATCTATACCGTAATGCTTTGCCAGCGGCTCGTTAAGGTAGGTGTATTTCGCATCTATAAAGTCGAGAATGCTCCGGTCTTCCGATACGATGGATTGAAAGAACATCTCGGTTTCGGTTTTCATTGAGGCACGCAGAGTGTCGTTGAAATCCGGGAACCGGCCAGGATCCGGTGAGGAGATTGCAAGGTTACGCAGCTCTAGCCACTGCCCGGCAAAGTTATCTGCCAGTGCTTTCGCCTTTGGATCTTTCAGCATCCGTTTAATCTGCGCTTCCAGCACCACCGGGTTCTGAAGCTTGCCTGCAGCGGCCAGGCGATACAACTCGTCATCCGGCATGCTGCTCCACAGGAAGTAGCTCAGGCGTGTAGCGAACTCGTAATCGCTTAGCACACGTTTTGATGCAGGATCGTTGGGATGCGGATCAATCTCAACACGGAAAAGAAAGTTGGGAGATACAAGTACAGCTTCTACCGCCAGCTGTATACCTCGTTCAAAGCTCTGCCCCTTCGTCCGTGCCCGGGTAACGTAACCAACCAGGCGGTCTACTTCATTTTGGGTGGCAGGGCGTCGGAAGGCTTTGCGTGCAAATGCAGTGACAATCCGCCGCGCAGCCGCTGCTTCGGTGAGGGATGCTGAAGGCTGGCAGAACACGATCTTCGTATGTGTTGGCGGCAGCTCTGCCGGCATACCGGAAGGTGGATGGATGGTTACTGCAAGCACGTACAGGTTGCGATCTCGCCGGCGTGGGTTGGGGTTGTTCGGTTCGTAATAATCGTTGGTAAAGCGCATTGCCACGCGGTGCTTGCCAGCAGTTACCGTTAGCGGAACCTGCACCGTATCCGGGTTCCTCTCTGTGGAGGGGATATCGAAGATGTGAACCGCGTTGCCATCCAGCTTAACTTGCATTTTTGCTGGTTCGGTACCGGCCTGATCGCCGTAGGCGGTTACTTGCAAGGTGTAGTCGCCAGCTTTAGGAAAGTCGTAATCTGTAAATACTTCGCCAGTAGTGCCGAGGCTGCGGGCGCCCCTGCCTGATACACCGGCGTTGATATCGGAGCCCATTTTGCCGACATCGATTCTCACTGGTTTGGAAGCGCCCTCTGGCGTAGCAATGGCCGCCTCGGCAATCTTCTCTGCAGTCTTAAGATACTTTTCCATCAACAAAGGCGATATAGATAGAACATCGCCATTGTTGTCGAAACCGTAGCCGGTATCATCGGTTGGGAAGTCGTCTGCAACTTTAAAGTCGGCGCCAACCAGATCTCGGATGGTAGTATTGTACTCAAAGCGGTTGAGCCGCCTCAAAGTTACACGGCCGGGATCTTGCAGCTTGCACTGTGCCTGCGTTATTGCAGTTTCCAGCCAGCCAAGCCCTTTTGATTTCTCTGCGGCGGTTGGTGCTGGTGAGCCGGCAGGAGGCATCTGCCCACCCCGAATGGCTGCAGCAGCTCTATCCCATGTATCGTGCTCTTTTAAAATCTCTGTGATGGTGCGGTTAGAAGATAGCGTTATTCCTGCCGCAGGCATGCTGCCACTATGGCAGGCCACGCAGTACTTCTTAACCAGGGCACCCATAGTGCTCTCAAAACCGGCTGCCTGTGGCGTAGCAGCCGGGGCAGCCCTGTGTGAACGAGCGGGCGGCACCGCAGCAGCGCAGAGGATAGCTGCGGGTGGGAGAGCAAACAGCAGAGGCATAAGGGCGGATCGAGAGTATCCGCGCATTTGCTGGCGGCGGCCAGCAGCAGATCTGGAGCGTTTGTACACGGCCAATGGTCTCGTTTCGAACTCGCAGGGAATGTGGGCCGGTGCATACCGGTTACCGGAAACAGTATACTGGAATATCTATGCCGCTTGCAGATGTGCATCAGCGGTTGACACGTATTCTACTTATTTAGACAGATTGTCTGCCGTTGAGTGACAGCAATTAAGACGCCACCATGCGGCATGTTGGTTTAGACTAGAGCAAGGAGTGGGCAAATGCAGTCGCCAATCCGGTGGGGAATTCTTGGCTGTGGTGATGTTACCGAAGTAAAGAGCGGGCCGGGATTCCAGTTGGCATCAGGTAGCCGCCTTACGGCAGTTATGCGCCGTAACGCCACTCTTGCTGAATCTTATGCAACAAGGCATGGTGTGGAGGCCTGGTATACAGACGCCGATGCCCTGATTAATGATGACAATGTGGATGCCGTATACATTGCCACTCCGCCCGGCAGCCACCTGGAACTGGCCCTTAAAGTATGTGCAGCTAGCAAACCTGTCTATGTTGAAAAACCCATGGCCCGCAACTACACGGAGTGCAAGGCCATGGCGGATGCCTTTGCTGCCGCCAATATCCCCCTGTTTACCGCCTACTACAGGCGTGCTCTGGATAGGTTTGTGCACGCACGCAATGTTATTGCGAATGGTGACATCGGGGGAGTTACGCATATCCAAATACGTTATGCCTGCCCAGCAAAACCGTATACTGCCGAAAATTTGCCATGGCGATTGCAGGCTGAGCATGCCGGCGGCGGTCTGTTTCTCGATCTTGGCTGCCACACCCTGGATATCGTTGCATTTATGGCAGGTGAAATTGTGGAGAGCAGCGGGTTTGCATCCCGCATGGCTGGCCCATATATGGTTGAAGACACCGTGACCTTGAGTTTTAAAACCGAAACTGGGGCCTGTGGCAGCGCTAGCTGGTGCTTCGCGGCAGATCGTAGCGAGGATCTCATTGAGATTAATGGCACAAAAGGCCGCCTACTTATCACAACATTCGGTAACGACCCGCTAACGGTTGAGGCCGGGAACAACATGCGCATCTACGATCTTCCCAACCCGGTACATATTCAACTGCCAATGATTCAATCGATCGTGGATCACCTGTTGGGCCACGGACTGAGCCCATCCACAGGTACCAGTGGCGCCATAACTTCAAGAGTGATGGATTCTGCACTGGAAGAGTTTTATGGAGGCAGGGCGGATGAGTTTTGGAACCGCCCTGCCACCTGGAAGCGCTAACTACAGGTTACCTTGCGGTAAGTGGCCCCATATTTACGACTTCGAAGTCGCTTCCACGTATTCGCTTCAGCGTACCCAGATCGTCATCATTCCAACGCGGGTCTGGCGCTCCGCTAACAAACCAGTTGCTGCCGTTATCCGCCAGGATCATTCCGTACTTTTTCAGAGCAGTAAGGATTACCCTGGCAGAGGGCGGATAGTTGGCTATAGGGTAGTTCGCTTTTAGCCTAACGCGCATCCCCATGGGGGGCAGAGAGGGATCATTGGATCGGGAAGCAAAGTGGCGAGCTGGAGAAATATAAGCCCTTCGGGTTTTTTGAACGGTAAACCGTAATGCATGGTTTATAACCTTTTGCTCCACCGTTTCGTCATACCGCACAAGGCCGGGAAATACGGGCAAGCCAGCCGCATCTGCAGATGTCCATCCGGCAGGGCGCTGCTTGTTAGATTTGAGATCAAAAATAGCTGCCGATCCGCAGTTCCAGCTTTTGCCGCCGTTTAGAGGGTGCGCATTCCACAACTCGTAAAGCATCCAGTTGTCGCGGTCTATCACCAGCACATGTCGGTCACCATCGCTATTTGGCCCACCCTCTATCGGGGCATTGGGCGGAATAGGGTATGGGCCCGGATCGCTCTCGTCGGAGTACTCCGCGTTAATTGGCACTCTGGGTTGATTGCCGGGAACCAGCACGTATGGGATGCCCATGGGGGCACCATTCCAAACGGTGCCGAAATCAGGATGTAAGGGCCTGCTGCTGCCGATACTTGCAATCATCCTGTCTGACTGTGGATCAACAGGCAGATTGGATATATCCAGGTTCCACGGATTATCTGCAGGGAAAATGCTCTTGCCGTTTAACGTGTGCCTGTGTGCTTCGGATCGAACAGGACGATGCAGTGCCGGAATTAGCATCAGTCCTCCTGTAATAAGAACGGCAGTCAGTGCTGCCACAAGCCGACGTTTTCTTACCAAACTGGATTCGGTTTTCACGCTTGGGTCCTTTTCTTCCCGCAACAGTGCGGCCAAAAGTGTGCGCCCGGCTGTCACATCGCAATTCAAAGCTTCCGCATGCGTCTCCTGAATCCCTTTTGAATTGCATGCTCAGCCTTTCGTTTTATCCGGCGGAGTACTAACAACCTCACGCACACCGAAACCATTAACCTGTATAATGAGGGAAATTCCAAGAACGCAAAGCAACGCCGGATACAGCAGAAATGACCGCAGACACCTCAGCAAACAGTGCCGCTTCGCCCAGCATAAGATCTCGCAACAGGGTTCCAGAAATTGCCCTGGTGTTGCTGTGCGTATTTCTGTTCTTCTTTCGGCTTGGTGGAGCACGAATTTTTGATCTTGATGAAGCGCTGTACGTAACCTGCGCTCGTAACATGGCGGTTAAGGGCAACTGGGTAACGCCGCTACTAAATTCCCGGCCCATGCGCTCGCCCAACGTAACGATGGTTCCCTTCTATGAAAAGCCGATCCTGGTTTACTGGAGCTCGGCCGTTTCTATGAAACTGTTTGGCGTTTCAGAGCTTGCAGCAAGGCTTCCGGCAGCGCTTAGCAGCCTGCTAACCACATGGTTTATCTGGTTTGCAGGCTGCAAGTGGTTTAACCGAAGGGCGGGGCTGCTATCCGCAGCAGTGTACGCTACGGCACCAATGACGGTGTTGGACGCCCGGCAAATGACCACTGATAGCCTGCTGGTTTGTGCCCTCACGATAGCCCTTGTAAGCTTCTGGCAGAGTGGGGCACACTCGGCAAATCGAACTGTGTATCGGCGCTATGTGCTGCTGTTCTGGGCCATGTGCGGTGTTGCCATCCTCATAAAAGGGGCTGTAGGGCTCTTGCTGCCGGCAATGATCATTGTTGTAAACGTTGTGTTTGAGAAGCTGCGGTTTCGGTTTCGATGGGCAGGGCGTGCGCCCGGTGAACTCGCGATAGGGGCACGCTGGAACCGATTTGCGCAGGTGCGGCCAGTTATTGGGCGGCTTCAACCCATAATCGGTATTCTTGTGCTGGTGCTTGTGGCAGCACCCTGGCACCTTGCCATCCTTAGAACACATAACCCGGATGCTGAAGGCAGAAACTTTGTGCAGGAGTACATAATTCGCCAGCATATCGGCCGCTTTCGGGGCGGTGACACGGTGCATAACGCACCCATCTACACCTATTTTCTTTACTTTCTGGTAGGCTTCTTTCCCTGGGCTTGCTTCGCTCCAACTGCGTTCCGCAATCCGGAGTTTGAGGGCAGCAGGCAGGAAGCAAGCGTTACAGAAGCTGCTACCGCCGGGCAGGAAGGTGAGCACCATGCATTTCCGTGGCCAAGCGTAATTCACTCTTCAAGGCCAGAAGATGACAGGCACCGTTTTCTACTGGTGTGGTTTTGGACCATATTCACCTTCTTCTCAATCAGCGCTGCCAAGCTTCCAACCTATATCGTTCCTGCCTATCCCGCGGCGGCACTTTTAATTGGCAGTTGGTTCGATATCTGCCTGAACGATGCCACCCGATTCCGCGCTCTGCTGCGGGCCATACGTGGCGTTTCTGCAGTCGCTGCTCTGCTTGCTGGCGTGGCCTGCTTTGCACCCACACAGCTTCACGGCAAGCCGCTTGCACCTGCCGATGTATTGAGCGTAGTAAGGATAATTACGCTCACGCTGCTTGCAGGCAGCGCTGCAGCGTGGGTTGCAATGCGCAATGGAGAAGTGGCGCGCTGGCGCAGATTTGGCATCGCTGCTCTAATGGCGTGCATGACGGTAGTGGTACTGGAAGCGTCTACGCTCGGTTACTCAGTGGCAGATAAATTTGTGCAATCGCCTTTTCAGCAGGCGGCAGTATTTGCCCGCAAGGATGCTGCTGAGGGCATTCCCGTTATCTTCTACAACATTAGTCCACGCTTGCCCAGCATGCTTTACTATGCTGAAACCTACTCTCCCATCGAGCGCAAAGAAACTCCGCTACTGCCTTATTTACACAGCCTGAACATCTCGGGGGACGGGCCAATCGAGCGAGGTGTAGACGTTGCCCTCTCAAGAAAATCGCTCGAAACACAACTCAAACCCGAAGCAGACAAGGCTGGCTGGAAGATAGAGCAGTTATATGAAAATGAGGGGTTTCTGGTTGTGCGGTTGGTGAAAAGCTTATAGAGAAACGGGTACGGAATCTGCGCACCCTAATTGTATAATCGAACAGTGGATAACACGATCGGTGTCAGGAGTTTTCAAAATATGAAGACAACGGTAACCACCGGGCATAATGATACGGAGCGACCTCTGCCAGTAGTACAGCGTGAAGCACTGATTTCGAGGGGCAAACCTGGTGAAATCGGTTCCCACTCACGATTTACTCTGGCTCAGCTAGTTCTTAAATTACGTATATACTCAGCCGTTATGATTTCCCTTGGTGTTCTGTTCCTCTGCGTTCAGGGGCTTGAAGCACGGTCAGTCAATTCTGGTAGCACTTCTGTATTGGCTTCGATGTGCATTGTAACTGGGCTTATTCCGGTGGTGTAAAGAACAAAAATCACTATCAGGGATGCCCTACACGTGATCCCAGATCTCAATGATCCAAGCTCGGTAGGGCAGATTTGTGATCTGATCGCTTCCGCAAACCTTAGTTGGCGATCTGCTCGCCAGTTCGATCCAGCAGTTAAGAAACTGGTAAATCTGTTGCAGGGCATAACAGAAGTAGAAATCCAACGATTGTCTCCACACCGGACCAAGGCACTTGTAAGGGCGCTCAGGTATCCAATGGCGGAATTTGCGCTGGTCGCGCTGCCGATTATCAGCAAATTAGCCCACCTGAATGCACTTCCAGTTTTGAACCTGCTTACCGATGGGCGAGGCGCAGCAATGAAACGCCCTGACGTACAACAGGCTGCTACGGCATGTGTGGCTACTGTCTGTGCGCGTTATACTGTGGGGACTGAAAAGGATACCTTACTGCGCAGCGCTGTTCATAACGACGGCAGTAATCTGTTGCACCCCTCAAACGGTGATATAGATTGGCGATCATTGCTGCGTTCCGGTACAAAGGATAACAAGGAGTAAGGTATCGAGGTTAGTCGGCCTTCCCGGTTAACAACTGGCTAAGCACGAGTGCTGTTTTCAGTACAGTGTGCCTGAGGTTAATGTCATTTCCTATACAGAAAAAAAAGGCCGGGTGGCAATCGCCACCCGACCCTCCCAATTTGCTTCCCCTTAGCGAGGTTAGCTGCCCATCACGCGTTTCAGGTACAGCACCCAGTCTTTGTCGTCCGGGGCGGAGAAGGCGTGGTAGGTGCCTCCCACTATCTGCAGGTCTTCTTTCATCTCACCGGTGCGTGGGTTAAACCAGTACACCTTGATGTGGCCAGTAGCTTCGAGCAGATCGATGTTTACATTGCCGCCGTGGAAGAAGTACAGAACATACTCCCGTGAAGGGTCTGATAGGACCACTGCGGTATTTGTTTGTGCATTTTGCTCACCCGCGGCTGCGGGAGCACCCGTATCAACTGGGATGCCAGCCTGAATGTTCGCCAGGTGACGCCTTCGGCGTTGCTCCGGAGTTTCATCCCGCGGCGCGAGCATCTCAAGATGCGGATCCAGTCGAGAGAAGTGAGTCTGTTTGAAGAAGGTATCGCAGATGGCTACTGCCTTCTCAAGCGGGCTATCAACCGCCGGAGCCGGGCCCGTAGTAATGCTGTTTGTAAAGTATCCAGAGCGCATTCTTGAGCCCCACAGCAACCCACGCGCCACATCTTCAGTAACGGCACCGGCGTTAATATCCGCCGATACGACCAGCGGTTTCTTAAGAGCCTGGAGAGAGTACAGGATCTTAGGATCGGCCGTTTTCACCGAGACATAACTCATCCACATTGGCAACCCAAGCAGTGGGCCATCCGTTGTCGGCAGCGGGTTGCGTGCGCCTGCCATGGCCTTGTTGGGCGCCATGGTTACAGACACTTTCTTGATGTACTCTTCAGTGATGATTAAGTCGGTTGTGATCGGGTGGTGGAACAGGTCAAATCGGCTTGCCAGCTGTGCAAAGGGTGTAATTCTGTTAATCGCATCTGCACTATCTGCAGGTACAGGGCCAAACAGATCCCAGCAAACATCGTAAGATGAGAAACGAGCCAGCACATATCGCCATAGCAGGCGAAGCTGTGCATCTTTATTGGCTGCAAACACCACTGCAGTGGATTTCGCAATCCCAACATCTGGGATCATACCAAGGGAGTTGCAGTAGGCAATTCGCTTCTCCATCCAGCTAAAGTAATCTGGATTAAGCTTCGTAACATCGCCGCCAATAAAGGGGTTGCCGCCTTCGTTCTTTGGCTCTCCCTGTGCGGTATCTCCATTTATAAGGAATCCACCGGTTAGTCGATTGAAGCCAGCTGCGTGCAAAGCATCCATTCGCGCCTGAAATGCCGTGAAACTTGCAGGAGCTTTCTGTGCAACATACGCCGCCTGCTTAGTAGCCATTGCACCCGATACCGGCACATCGTACTGAACTGGATCGTAGATGAACGACGGATAAAAGGTGGTGGACTGCCCCACAGCAAAGTGGCGAATATGGGATCGATATGGATGCACACGGAAGAAGCCAGTTGTTGGGTCCGTTTCCGGGGCGCACTCTACTACGCCAAGTTTGCCGTCCAGGTCTTTATCGTTGGAGTAAGTCTTCCAGGTCCAGGTGCCAACCTTGGGTGGCGCAAAGCGCATCTTCCAGGTTTTTCCGCCGTCCCAATATCCCGGGATGCGAATAGTTCGGCGATCAGGGCCAACCAGCTCGATATCCAGCAGAACTTCGGTGTACGGGTTTTCGTAGGTCTTTTGCCCGGTAAATGCCAGCTCATAGGGCTGGTTACGCTTAACTGAGGGCACATCGGATACGGTGCCGCCCGCGCCCTTGGGGCCAAACTCCTTGGGGTCGTCCGTAAAGGCAACCTTACTGCCGAAGTCCGCTGTGTAGGTCATTCCACGCTTAACATCAACAACAAATCCGCGTCGGGAGTTGGTGTAGAGAATAAGGTAGTAAGGATCTCTGGCAGCATCAAACGCAATGCTATGCAACTCTTCCCAGCCGCCTGTGCGCCAGCCATTCGCACTGCCCACCATCAACTGGTGGAGCGGGTGCACCTCGAGATTTTCAAGGGCACGAACGGGCTTTTGGTCTGGCACAACCTCGCGGTTGGCTACCGCAGTTGGCGATCGCTCGGTAACAACTGGCGGCGTAAAGATATCCAGTCGGGAAATCGTACCGCTCTTACGGGTCCAACCCGGAAATGTAAAGTTTGGGCCGGTGTAGGCGGGAATATCCTGAATCGCAAAGCCGGGCTCGGCCGTTTCACGTGCCTTCGGTGCGGTTGTAAACTTATACTCACCGGTAAACTTCTGGGTGGTTAGTTGGTTATCCGGGTAACGATATAGCCAGCACCAAAAATCTTTGCCAGCATCGTCCAGGTAACACCACATCAGGCTGAAGCCTCTGTTATCACGCCCCAGTAGCCACACAAGATGCTTTGAATACCCGGTTGGACCGGGCTGCGAGTGGAGGTAAGAAACCGAAGAACGGTGCTCTCCCGCGCCGCCGAAGGCTTGCTGCGTTAAAGAACCCGATTCTCCATCAAACTTGAGGTGGAATGGGGCACTGTCGGCTGCAATATGCAGGTCCGACGTGGCAGATTGCACCGCTGGTGCAGTTGCCTGCTGAGCCTGCAGGCTAACCGCCATCAGGCTGGTTGCAGCAATAACCGTAAATCCGGTAGCGGTGGCGCGCACCGTTTTCCTTAACCCGGCAATGGATCGGATCAAAATCGAAACCTCCCTGGCTGCGGAATACACACCTGGCGCATATAAACGCGCAGGCTCCCTGCACCATTAGACGCCCCTGCGCGGTCTGCGTTTCTCACGATTTAGCGCCGTAGCCGCGAATGCAGTGAAGTATGCCATTTCCGGGTGAATAATTCACCACGGATTGCCTGTCACGGTGCACATTTCGCCAAACTGGGCTACTCATAAATAGTGGTGCCCGGGCAATGCCATTCCAATACACCTGAAAAAATGAGTGTGATTCTGTGGTAATGTTGGCGCATGAATTTATCGCCAAGCAGATTGCGAATACCTGTGAGAGTCTCCTGGCTATACCTGCCGGTAATGCTATTGCTTTCCCTGTGCATGCCTGTGTGCAGTGGGGCACAGATACCTACCGCTGAACTGCCGAACGGGCTACGAATAGCCATCCGCGAAAAACACTCAGCACCCGTCGTTGCCGTGGATTTGTGGGTGAGGGCAGGTTCAGCCGATGAACGCACGGGGGAGTATGGTGCCGCACACTTTCTTGAACATACGCTCTTTAAAGGCACTACTAATCAGGCGGGATCTGCCGCAGACTATGCCATAGAGCTTGCCGGTGGGCAGCTAAATGCCGCCACAGGTGCGGATTATGCGCACTACTATACCGAGGTGCCTGCCGAAAACCTCGCGCGGGCGCTGCGCGTTATCGCAGATATGATCCGAAATCCCGCGTTTCCTGATGTGGAGGTAGAAAGAGAACGCTCGGTAATTCTGGATGAACTTGCAAAACGGTCAACAGATCCAACAGCGCGGCTAACCGATAGATTGTATGAGCGCGCCTTCCCGGGGGCAGCTTATTCACGCTCTCCAGGTGGCTCCCCCGCTGCAATCAAAGCCAGGGGTCGCGATACGCTGGCTGCCTATTGCAACCGCCTCTATGTGCCAGGAAATTGTGTTCTGTCAGTAGCCGGAGATGTTACCGTAGCTCAGGTAATGACCGAGGCCACAAAGGCCTTTGGTACCTGGCAAGCCGGCCCGGCAGCAGCACCTGTACAGCAGCCGAATGTTGAGAAACCGATTGCACCCGATCCTGATGTTTTGCAGCGCATCACAGAACAGCCAACGGTTTCCATTGCCTTTCCAGCTCCTGCTGCATCGGATACAGCTGGGGTCTGCAACGCCCTGGTAGGCGCTGCCCTGCTGGGTGGCGACGGCCTTGGTGGGCGATTAGGAACCGAGCGCTGGGCCGGCACGCATGCCTCTGTGCTCTATGTGCCACGCAAAGGTGTTAGCCTTCTGGTTATTACAGCACAGTTACCACGGCCCGTGCCGCCAAGGCCGTTTGAGGCACCCACAGAGCCTAATTTTCGAACCACACAGGAGTTGCTTGTCGCCATAGAAGCGGAGGTACTCGCTCTCTCTACCAGAGTGGCCGGTGCCAGAGAAGTGGCAATAGCTGCAAGAACCGTACAGGGTGAGATAGAGTACGATATTGAGACCTGTGCTGGTATGGCTCAGGCGGTGGGCCGAGCAGAGGCAATCGGGCAAGTGGCTCCTGAAAAGATGGTAGAGTTTGCTGGTAAAGTCGGTCCGGCAGGCCTGCTTACCTTTGCGCAGCAATGGCTGATTAAAGAGCGTGAAGTGCGTGCTTATACAAATGCGGAGGCAAAAAACTGATGACAAGTACGCCGAAGATAACTCGCCGCAATTTTGTTGGTACCACAGCCGCTCTGCTAACGCTTCGATCGGTGCCAGCTGTTGCGGATCTAACGCCAGCAAGGATGGTCCGCCTTTCGGAAGGCGTACGCCTGGTAATGCAGCCCCAGATATCTGGCGATACTGTGGCCATCACGATGTTTGTGCGGCAGCCCCGCAGTGCAAACACTGCTGATGAGGCTGTGCGCAGAATGGTGAACACCGCTCTGTTCGGCGGCAGCACGCATATGTCTCTGGATACAATTCTGGATTCCGTTCGTAAATTGGGAAGTGTGATCCCGCGCACGCTTCCGGATGGATACTGCGTTACTGTTCTCACCTCTCCAGATCAGATCCGTAATGCGGCCTATCTGCTATGTGAAGCCCTCAAGAATGCCCAGTTCGATAAAGACGCGCTTGAACGTGCCAGGGTTGGCCTGCTCCAGGCGAGGCAGGACAGGCGTAGCGATCCCTTTTTGGGGGCGTACGATGCCCTGTGCCGAGCCGTTACTGCGCGCCCCGAACCGGATGAAATCGATCTGAGGCACGTAAACACAGAGGCAGCAATCGGTTACCACCGCCGTAACTTCGTGCCGGTGCGTACGGTTTTCAGTGCAGCCGGGCACTTTGACGGCGCAGCGCTGCAGCGCTCATTAGATAATAATCTGTTTGAGTTTGACCGCGATGTTCAGACCACAGAGCCCGTTGCAGCTCCATTGCAACCAGGCCCACCACCGAAGAAGGTGATGTATAACCGGCCCAATGGGGCCACTGAGGCAGCCTGGGCCATGGTTGCAAGCCCGGCACCCTACGTTACCGATCCAGATTTCCCTGGAGCGCTGGCAGTAAGTAATCTGCTTGGTGGCGGGCATGCAAGCGTTCTGTTTCAAGAACTGAGAGAGAAGGCAGGCATCGGTTACACCGTTGGCACAGCATACCGGTGGGAAGAATCCGCACCAATCGTAGGCTATGTCGCATGGGATACAGGGGCAGATACGGTTCGAAGGCCAACATCACCTGATGCAGTTACCGAGAAGATAGTTGAGCTTATGGATCGCCCAGGCAAAGATCCCTCTTCTATCACACAGGCAGATGTTGATAGAGCCAGGAACTTTACTTCTGGCCAGTACTTGCTACGGCACGAACGGGTTTCTGAACGAAGCTTCCTGCCAGGTTGGTTTGAGGTGATGGGGGCAGGCTATGCAATGGATGCGGCTCTGCCAGCGCTTGTACAAAGTGTTACTCTGGCGGATATGAGGCGCATCGCGGCAGTACGGCTATCGGTTCACACCATCCTGGGCTGAAATCACTCCAAATTGTGAGCAACCGTGGGTGCTGTCTACTGGTATCCTTGGAACACAATATGTTAGAATTATGTATATATGTTTGGCGTTTCTGCGCCACAGGTGGGGCAGAGCGGATGTACGAGAGGGGCACACTGGCGGATGGATAGGGTAAAAGACCGTAAGGCTTCGGGCTACGTTGCTGGGGATGAGCTGGATACGCTGGATGCCGCCGAGGAGGCAGCTCTGGCAGCCAGAATTTCTGCCATTGAAAAGGCCGACGCAGAACTTCCGGATCGAAATGTCATCCGCATTCGGGGCGCACGCCAGAACAACCTTAAGAATATTGATATCGATATTCCGCGCGATAAGCTGGTGGTGATTACGGGCCTCAGCGGTTCCGGCAAGTCGTCTCTTGCTTTTGACACTCTCTACGCGGAGGGGCAGCGCCGGTATGTCGAGAGCCTTTCCGCCTATGCTCGCCAGTTTCTTGGCCAGCACGATAAACCCGATGTCGATCAGATCGATGGTCTTAGCCCCGCCGTTTCAATTGATCAGAAATCTACCAGCAGAAACCCGCGCTCCACTGTTGGTACCGTAACGGAAATCTACGATTATCTTCGCCTTTTGTATGCGCGTGTTGGTATTCCGCACGATCCCGTTACCGGAGAGCCACTCATCAAGCAATCTATCGAAGAGATGGTAGATCGCATTCTGGCTCTTCCAGAAGCCAGCCGCTTGCAGATCCTCTCACCTATCGTGCGTGGCCGAAAAGGGGAGTACAAGAAGGAGCTGGAAGATTCCCTTAAGGAAGGCTACGTCCGGGTCCGGATTGATGGTGAAATGCACGATCTGAGCGAAGCCATTCCGGATCTGGAGCGCTACAAGCAGCACACCATTGAGATTGTGGTGGATCGCCTGATTATAAAAGAGGGACTGCGGAGCCGCGTAACCGATTCTCTGGAGCAGGCGCTGAAGCGTGGTAAGGGCCTTGCCATTGCGGATGTGTTTGCAATGGGGGATACACCGGCGCAGGAACTGCACTTCAACGAGAATTACACCACCACCGATGGTAATTTCAACTTTGAAGAGATTGAGCCGCGCCTGTTTTCGTTTAACTCGCCCTACGGTGCATGCGCAGAGTGCCATGGCCTGGGCACGCGTTCCGAGTTTGAACCGCTATTAATTGCACCCAACAAAAACTTAAGCATTTCAGAGGGCGTGCTTCGACCATTTGCTCCCAAAACTGGCAACGATAAGCTGCACCCCTCCATGCAGGGCCTGCTGGAAGGTGTTTGCAAAAAACTTGGTTTTGAGATGACAACCCCACTCTCGCAACTGCGCGCCGAACAGTATCGGCAGCTTTTTCATGGAGTGAAGGGTACCGTAACAGTAGAACATCACAATAAGTGGGGCAGAACGCGTCGATTTGACACCGATTATCCGGGGATAATTGCTCTGCTCGAGCGGCGGCTTACAGATACAAGCAGTGAATGGATTAAAGAGGAAATGCAGCAGTATCAGAGCTTAAAGCCCTGCCCTGCGTGCAATGGCAAACGCTTAAAGCCGGAGGCGCTTTCCGTTACTGTTGGCGAAACAAATATCTCAGATCTTTGTTCGCTCTCGCTTGAAAAACTTGCTGGCTTCTTCAATGGACTCGCCCTTACAGATCGAGAGCAGATTATTGCACGCCAGATTGTTAAAGAGATACGAACACGTCTTGGCTTCCTCCTGAACGTTGGCTTAAACTACCTCACTCTTGATCGTGGGGCCGCTACCCTGGCTGGCGGCGAAGCGCAACGCATCCGCCTTGCAACTCAGATCGGCTCCGGCCTGATGGGTGTGCTGTATATTCTGGATGAGCCCAGCATTGGGCTGCATCAGCGAGACAATACACGCTTGATCAGAACGCTGGAGCACCTGCGCGATCTCGGGAATACCATCCTGGTTGTTGAGCATGATGAAGAGACAATGGAAGCCGCCGATTGGCTGATTGATATTGGCCCAGGTGCTGGCGAACATGGCGGCCATGTGGTGGCTCAGGGAACCGTTGCACAGGTTAAGGCAACGCCGGGTTCAGTAACCGGTGATTATCTCAGCGGCAAGCGGCAGATTGAGATACCCGCAATCCGGCGAACACCCGGTGAGCGCTGGATTGAACTGGATGGAGCCGGCGCACATAATCTGCTGGATGTGAATGTGCGGATCCCACTTGGGATGTTTGTTGCTGTCACCGGGGTTAGTGGCAGCGGCAAATCCACGCTCATTCAGGAAACTCTGTATCCTCTGTTAATGCATCATGTTTACGGTACGCACGCTGTATGGGGCAAGCACAATGATATACGTGGGCTTGAGCATCTGGATAAGATCATTGATATCGATCAATCTCCTATCGGCAGAACACCACGCTCCAATCCTGCAACCTACACGGGCGTGTTTGATCTGATCAGGGAACTGTTCAGCAAAACGCAAGATGCACGTGTGCGTGGTTATCAACCTGGCCGCTTCTCTTTCAATGTTAAAGGTGGGCGGTGTGAAAGCTGCAAAGGAGATGGAATTCTCAAGATTGAGATGCACTTCCTTCCAGATGTTTACGTGCCATGCGAAGCCTGCAAAGGGAAGCGCTACAACCGCGAAACTCTGGAAGTGAAGTACAAAGGCAAATCGATTGCTGATGTGCTGGATATGACGGTTAGCGAGGCCGTTGAGTTCTTCGGACCATTGCCCAACATAGCCCGCAAATTCCAGACACTCCATGATGTCGGCCTGGATTACATTCGCCTGGGGCAGCCCGCCACCACACTTTCTGGCGGAGAAGCTCAGCGTGTTAAACTGGCTTCTGAGCTTGCAAAGCGCAGTACTGGCAGAACCATCTATATTTTGGATGAACCCACAACGGGCCTTCACTTTGCAGATGTAGAGAAGCTAATATTTGTGCTACAGCGCCTCGTTACTTCTGGTAACACGGTTCTGGTAATCGAGCACAACCTGGATGTTATAAAAACAGCAGACTGGCTGATAGACATGGGGCCAGAAGGTGGAGATGGTGGCGGAAAGGTGGTGGCTGTTGGCCCGCCCGAAGCCGTTGCAGCGGTGCCAGAAAGCCACACGGGCCGCTACTTAGCACGCTCGCTAAAGCCGGTGGTTTCGTAAGCTTTCTACACCAAACGTACTCTGAATAAATTAGCCCCACCTACGGTGTGCCAGTTGGCACCTCTAAGGTGGGGCTTCATTATCTTACTTGGTGCAGTGCTTTACTTAAGGACTGAACCCAATTTCGCGATTGCCGTCGCAATATCGTCCATGTCTTTGTGGGTAGCCAGTAGAGCCGTTTGATGTATCCACACCAGATCCTGGCAAATGGCTTCGCACTCAGGAAGCACCAGTGCCGGGTAGTTAGGCGTGCGGCTGTTCTGGCACCAGGAGCCCTCTTTAAGGGTAAAGCGCGCAAACAGATGCTCTTTGTATAACGGCACATAGCCTGTTGTTGCGGGTACGCCCTCTGCAGCAAGTGCCTTCACAAAGTTTGCATAGCCAATTCCGCCAAATGCTTCCTTTTTGTATCGAAAGGTAAACAGATGGTTGGCATGCGTGGTTATGCGGTCATCCTTCCGCATTAGCTGAATACTATCCACGCCTTCAAGCAGGGATCTAAGGTATTCGGCATTGTCTGCCCGCCGCTCCGTTTGATCCGGTACTCGCGTCATCTGAGCGCGCAGTATGGCGCTCTGAAACTCGGTAAGTCGGTAGTTGCCACCCAGAACCTGATGTTCGTACCAGCGGCCACTGCGCACACGCCCTACATTAGCAACAGACCATGCCTTGTCTGCAAGGCCCTCATCATTGCTTAGAATGATGCCGCCCTCGCCAGAGTTGAGGTTCTTGCTTGCCTGAAAACTGAACGTTCCAAGATCGCCTATGGCTCCCACACGGGTGCCGCGCCATGCAGCCCCAACGGCCTGTGCCGCATCTTCAATCAGGTATAGGCCATGCTTGCGTGCAATCGCAGGGATGGCATCCATATCTGCCGGGCGACCAGCCATATGCACCAGAATAATCGCTTTGGTGCGCGGAGTGATGGCTGCTTCAATGAGATTTGGATCGATGTTGAGAGTATCGGACTCAATATCGACAAAAATGGGGGTTGCGCTCACGGCAAGCACTGCGCTTGCGGTCGCAACAAAGGTGTATGGCGGCACTATCACTTCATCGCCGCAACCAATGCCCAGGGCTCGCAGGCAAATCTCGAGTGCAGCGGTTCCATTGGTGCAGTTTACGCCAAACTTTGCATCCTGAAACGTAGCAAACTCGTGTTCAAACTGCTTCCCCTGAGTGCCTTCTACGGACCACCAGGCGCCGCTGTGCAGTACCTCGAGAAGCGCCCGCTCCTCCGTCTCATCATAAATCGGCCATTTTGGCCAGGGGTTTTGTGCGGTGTCGCGAACAGGAGTCCCTCCGTTCACTGCCGCAGCGCTGCTGCCGGTCAATTCGTTCCCTCCAACCACGCCTCGCGCAGTCTGCGCATTGCCGGAGTTTCTCCGGCTACAGGCGTCATATCTTCGCCAAGCCCAAATGGGGATATCGCTTCCTCTGTTGGTAGTTCGTCTGTTTTGCGAACAAGCCGATTGTAGAAGTCGGATATGTCCTGGCCCGCTACTTCGTTCACCACAGTACGCAGTTCATCCTCCGTGTATCCTGCCTGTGGAAAGTTGTGCCGTTTGTACAGCAGGCGCATCACATCATCCAATGAGCGTCCACCTGCAGTAAGTGCCCTAATCTTCAGATCAAGCAATAGCCCTATTATCTCACCTTTAAGATAATAGTTCATACCCCCGAACCCCGAGCTGTTTCCCGCCTCCCATACGCGATAGCTCGATTCCTCTGCCGAAACTGTTTTGCGCGCAGGCACTGTGTTGTAATAGGCGATTGTCTGCCCGAAATGTCTCAGCAAATCTTGAGCACTACTCAGTCCAGCTCTATGCGTTGCAATCTCGGCGTAATACTCGGTTACTCCCTCTGCAAACCAGAGATTGTGTGATTTAGGAGGGTTGACATAATCGAATGGGCCAAGCACTTCGGGCCGAATCCGCTTAACATTCCAATGATGGAAGTACTCATGCGCAATCATGCTTGCTAGCCGCACTGGCGGCACAAAGGATGGGTAACCTATGCGAAATGAGTTGAGATGCTCCAGACCACCGCCCGGTCCATCCACATCAAATATAAAGCTATACGGGCCCGTTGCCGGTGGGCCCATTATTGTGCCTTCGCTCTTGACTAAGGCTTTGACAACCTTAAGCAGTTCCGGCACTGCAGTAAATTTATCCGGGTTACGAAAGAGCACCACTTTGTAATCGATGCCATCCTGTTGAAATATCTGCGTCTTTAATCCAAGCTTATCGCCGAATACCAGCGGAGAGTCTGCCAGTGTATCGTAGTCTTTTGCAACAAACGTAGCTGGCAATATTACTCCATTAGCTTCTTTAAGCGGAAGTGGGGCCGTTACGCTCCAGCCTCCCGGCACTTTTACATCCAGGAAAATCGGTACATCTTTGTGATCAGCTACATACAGGTATGCCGCCGGCCCGTTAACAAACCCAAAGTGCGTCAACAGCTTCACATTCTCACTGAAGATGCCGGGGGGTGTAGAAGGTATCGAATATCGAATGTGTATGCTCTGTGAATCTGGCTTCAGTGCAATGGTCCAGCTATTTGCATCCGTGTGGGTTACAGTAGCGGGCTGCTCTTGAAGCGCATCTCCTGGGGAGGCTGTGGCCTGCAGATTTTGAACAAACTGCGCATGGTTCTGTACGTGGTAATCGCCCGGCGACCATACAGGTAGTTGCACGGTAAGGCTGTCCGCCTTCCCCATGATGTAGAAACTCATGTCTACATCAAGGTGCCGCTCCGAAGCATCCATTTGTGGGGTAACCACATAGCGAATGCCCATGCCTCCCCGTGTGGGGATCTTAAAATCCGCCCGGGTGGCAGTTGCCGCAAAAAGGCTGAGAATGCTTACCAACCCAATGATGCAAGGCAATCGGCGAGCAGGGGACCTATCGAACATTGCTTACCCTCCTACGGCGCAAACCGGTATGGAATATCTGAAGCCCGGTAGGATCGTCGTTCTCCGGGCTGCGAAACTTTGATGAAACGGCATATACTATTTTGGTTCGGTCCAGCGACCAATCGCAATCTGCTGTATCGATGCGGCCAAGCAGATGGACGTTAGACGGCCCCGGTGCAGAATCCGTATCGGGCGCATCCAGCGTCACCACGTTATAGTGGTCTCCATTGGGGCTCAACGCACCAATGCGCCGATTATCTATCCAAACTGGTGCAATGTAGCCCGTCCCGCCCAGTGGCGAAATCCTGCGAGCCCCGCTGCCATCGGCTTCACTCACCCATATCTGGTATCGGTTGATTTCATGTGCAGATGGCGTAAGTGTGTACACTAGCCTACGACTATCTGGCGACCAGCTAATGCTGCCTATACGCGGTGAAACATGCACATTCGTGGGCAGTGAGTCACCCGTTATCTGTGTGTATGCCGTTGCTGTAACACGCGTTACCTTTCGGCAGTTATCCGCACTGGGAGTGCCCGGCGAAAGGGTTCGGATGAGTTCTGCCGGTGGTGCCATTGCATTGCGCCGCACACCCTGGCGGAAGCTGAGCACATTTGGAATGCCAGCCACCCCTGGATCCAAAAAGTCATCGTTATCGGTTAGCGAATCGGGACGAATCACACGCCACGATGGCCAATCGCTATCGTCGTAGTAGTCAAAGCGAGAAGAGGGGAATATCTGCGCCTGCCCTTTCATGGCATGCACGAAAATTCGCCGCTGCCCATTTACTCCCTCGCCCACAAAGGCAAGATACCTGCCATCTGGCGACCATGTTGGCGCATGATAAAAATAGAAGTAACTCGTATAGTGCGATGTGTGGGTTGCCAGTGGGCGGGTATCCCCAGTAATCGTATCGTAGTCCCACAGGCCAGTACCTGGCAGGCGGTCACCATCCTCGTACGTAAACCATTCAATTCGCTCAAATGCTATCAGGCGGTCGTCTGGCGACCATGCTATGGTATCTGGACTGCAGTACCTATTGGCATCGGAGCTGTAAGGCCTATCCGGACTAACCAACTCCGCATCCAGCATCGCAATCGGCCGCTCCAGCTCTCTGTCTGATATAAACAGTTGAAGCTTTCGGTTGGGAGTAGATCGTAAAAACGCAATGCGGCTACCATCATGGGACCACCGTGGATTGATATCCCGATAAATACCCGCCGGCTGCGAAGGCAGCGCGGGCACATCAGGATAACGAGGAGCCTTTTTTTGCCCGCAACCGGCACAACATAGCAGAGCAGCCAATAACCCGCAAATGTACTGTAGCTTTACGGAGTGCACGATTTGTTGCCTCCGTTACTTGCGGGCGAAATCGCAATATGCAGTGTTTCCGGTATGGCCGACCCGGCCACCACAATTCTCCCCATGGCATCCGCAGTCAAGGTCCTGGTGCTTGCGCCCTTAACAATGTATTTGCCGGCGGGCTTGCCAAGGCACAGCACGCAAACAGGAGTGTAACCTTCAGGGGATGGCTCAAAAGTTCGGATTGCCAGGGTGTAGGTATCCTGAATGGCATCATATTTACGTTCCGTAAGCTCCAGGCGCGCTCCAGATGCAAAGCCACCAGGGCGAACAAGGCGCTGGTTCAGCCAGATCAGTGCCGCAGAGTCTCCACACCAATCGGATACTCCACCTCCAGCTCCCGTGTCTCCGTCCAGCCACTGGGGTAGTGGGTTGTCAGTTTGCGAGCTCGCAGCCGCTGAGTATCCCCGCACCAGCTTATCAGCAATCTCTTCGGCAATTTCCCCTCGGCCGATATCAAGCAAGCTCAAGAAAAGCTGCCAATTTTGTTTGTAAGAGATCGCCCCCTGATTAGCAACCCCTGCGTGGTAACGACTAGAATCTTTAGAAACGGATCGCAATCCAAAAGGTGATAGAAATTTGCCTGTATCCTTAAGGCGGGTGAGTGTAGTTTCCAGCGATGCAGTTGGCAGGTTCACACCAAACAGCAAAGGCATCAGGGAATCAGCTGTATCGGTACCACTGTTAAAACTGCCATCTTGCTTGCCCATGGCGTCCAGAGCTGCCGATGCCTCAGTGCGATACTGATTTATTTCTGCATCCGGTACCCCAACAATCTGGCCAATGCGGGCCAGCAGGCCGGCCTCTGCACCGATCGTTGCGCTGCAATCGCGGGTAGGCGGTCCAGGCTTTACGCCTGCATCGCCACGCGCAATATCTATGCTTGGCCAGCCATACAGTCCGGTATCGCCCAGGCGGCAACCTGCCAGTAACTCCAAATAGCGTTTCCGCGCAAACGGGTACACTCGTTTCAACAACTCCGGCGATGTATCGAGTTGGTGCAACTGCCATAACACAAACAGATCCAGTGCCGGCCGAGCGTGCGTTTTGCTTATGGGCGCATCGGGGTTTGACAACACCGAGAACCACGCATTCAGCTGTGCGGCAGCCCGTTCTGGCCGGGTATCCATCCAGGCCAACGCCTCCAGCGCACCAAACTCTGGATTGTAAACAGCCCCCTCTGGCATTAACCGTGAAGGCGCGCCCAGTCGCCGAGCCCCATTAGCGGGAGTGCAAAGCAGAGTTTGCGACAGCAATCGGTTCAGCGCATCGGTGCCTGGCAGGGATTGAGCGAGCAGATGTGCGGCCTGTGCAGCGGCATAGGCGCCTGCAATCCCGGCACCAGGGTTACCCTCAGCCGTTCTGAGCAGCGATCTGGCCGAGGATACGGCAGCACCAGCATCCCCACCTACTCCAATACAAAGCCAGAGTACGCGCTTCTGTCCCGGGGCAACCACAATGTCGTCCAGGCGCATTAGCCCCCACCTTCCCGGTATTGGGCCCGCGGTGGGAACCGTGTCGGCGGCGAGTTCCCCCGTGGGGGGCGATGAACCATTGCGCTCTATGTGAGACTGCGATGCCTCCGGCGCAAAGTACGCGCTGGATACGG
Organism: uncultured Chthonomonas sp.; assembly: GCA_903859705.1. Taxonomy (GTDB): domain Bacteria; phylum Armatimonadota; class Chthonomonadetes; order Chthonomonadales; family Chthonomonadaceae; genus CAIXIX01. The sequence goes on along the minus strand of CAIONQ010000126.1, from coordinate 24,160 downwards.
TGTGGAAGGTAGGGGGAAAATCGCGGTTTACCACTGCTGCGGCAAAAACGGTGCTGAGGTTCTGGTGACGCATTGCGAGGCTGGACGACTCTTGTTGGGGGTCGAACACCAGCTCAACCGGAGAGAGTTTATCCGTTACGGTATCGATGCCTTCAAGCTGATCGATGTACCAGCTCTGAGATTCGGTTGAATTGTTTTCGAGCTCAACGCGGATCAAGAGGCCATCTGCATTATCGGCGAACGCAGGAAACCATGTGATGCGTGTGCGGCCAGCGCCCCAGGGGGCCGGGCGTATCGGGGCACCATTGGGTGCGGGCAATGGAGCCGCATTCTGCAACAGTGGCGAAGGGGCAAAGTGTGCTTCCAGCGTCCACAACAAGCCCTCATAATCTGCCTCGGTGGCCACTGCCCTTCGGTTCATTTGCCGTGTCCCGGCCAGGTCATCCTGGTTGCCACTGGTGGGAGAAGTGCCCAGTACTCGCCTTCGCAACACCATGTCGTCTGAGGCCAGTTTGCCACGGCTGTCTGCGGCAGATTTGAGCTGCCTTATACGCTCTACGCGCCGTTGGCCAACAATAATCGGGAATGAGAGCAACTGAAACGGAAAACGTTGTGCAAGGTAACATGGCCCGGAATGCATACGTGAGTAAGGTCCCCATGCGCCACACGGCAGTTCTGTAGCGGCGATGGATACAGCAAGCGGCTTGTTCTGTGAGTTAGCTGGCGAGCAAAATGGGCAGGCGACAAACAGGATGGCCGCGGCGAAGAGGCCACAAAGATTAGCCCGGAATATGCCGCGGTCCGAAAATGGGTTCAAGTATTCTGCAGCCCCTGAAAACATAAATCACTGCCGAGGTTTCTATACGTATTCGGCAGTATAGCATACAGCGAGGGCCGGGTGGAAATCTCCAATCGGCCCTTGCCCTGTCAATCCTATCAAACTGTTTTGCGCATCTCCAGACCCCGCATTGTGCCGGTGCTGGATGCAAACTTATCTGTTTCAATTCCGAATCTGTGCAGCACATTCACAAACAGGTTGGGCAGCGGGTAATTGCGCTCTCTGTCGAATACCAGATATTGGCCGTGCTGGAAGCCGCCACCTGCGAAAATCACAGGCAGGTTGGTGGTTACGTGCGTGTTTGCGTTGCCGAGGTTGCTGCCGTAAAGTACCATGGTGTGATCGAATAGCGACTCGTTTCCCTCTTTTTCTGCCTTCAATCCACCATACAGCCCGGCCAGCAGTTTCATGTGCTCACGATCAATGCGATCCAACTGTGCCAGCTTGTCTGGATTTTGCCCGTGGTGTGAGAGGTTGTGGTACCCGTCGGATACCGTCTTTCCCTCAACCTCAATTGCAGGCGAGTTCACGCTATCCATCATCAGGGTAATGCAGCGTGTCGAGTCTGTGGCAAAAGCCAGGCGCGCCATGTCATACATCAGACGCACCTTTTCCATGTATTCGCGCGGGTCTTTGGGATCAATTGGCATTTTTTCAGTGGTGACAGGGCGGGGCTTTTTCTCCCAATCAGCCGACATTACCAGGCGCTGTTCAAGCTCGCGCACGCCGGTAAAGTACTGATCCAGCCGTTCTTTATCCCTTGCACCAACGCTACGAGAGAGGTTCTTAGTCTGTTCGCCAATGGTGTCCATAATGCTCTGACCAAGTGCCAGCTTGCGAGATTGTTCCTGAACCTCTTGCGGAGAGCCACCAAGAAACAGCTTGCGGAACACTTCGCTTGCCTTTTCCTCTTGCGGCAGCAGCACACCGCCTGCAGTGCAGGATAGGCTACGTACGCCGCCTACGTTAACGCCGAGGGTTAACGATGGGAAGCGTGTTTGATACCCAACGCGCTCTGAAATATATTGATCCAGCGAAATTGTGTTATGAAAGCCACCGCTGGAGGGGTGGGGTGCGGCTGTAAGGAAGCAGATATCTGCCGGGTGCCCACCATCCACATCCGGGTGGGATACGCCGTTGAAGAGCGTGAAATCGTTTTGATGCGCTTTCAGATGCTCCAGATACGGCGAGAGCTTGTAGTTGCGGCCAGCCAGTGCGGGATCTGGAAAGAACTTATCCGGAACCAGGCCCAGATTGTTGCAGATGCCGAGGAAGCGCGCAGGGGCCAGCTTAGTCGGATCCGCTGAGGCAAATGCCGGGATCATAGCATCCAGCAGCGGCAAGCCCAGCAGTACGCCGGCGCCGCGCAGCAAGTGTCGCCGTGAAATGGCTTTCGAACCAGATTGTATATGCACAGGTTTCATGCTTGTTACTTGTTCCTGAATAGTTCGCTTTTGACGATGGCATGGATGAGGGTTCGAACCCCGTATCCGTCTGCCTTAGACTGGTCCAATATGGCTTCCACGGTCTGCCTGTCTCCAAATTGCACCGGTGCTCCGGTAGAGTAGGTTACAAGCTGCCGTACAAGATTACGCGCTATCTGCCTCTGATCCTGCAATATCAGCTGTTTGAGGCCTCGAACATCGGCAAAGTGCCTGCCATCGGTAAGATCCCCGGAGGCATCCACGGGCAGCGCATCGTGAAAAGTGAACGGCTGGCCGTTCTTACCAAACCCCGGTGTGCGTTTGCCATCACCCAGGGCGCGGTAATGATCTCGGTACCCTCCGAACACATCAAAGCTCTCCAGTGCAAAGCCTGGCGGATCGATGCGGGCATGGCAAGATTTGCAGGCAGCAAGTGTTCTATGCTTATCCAATTGCTCCCGTATGGTGGAGGCACCGCGAATATCTGGCTCTACAGCTGGAACCGCTGGTGGAGGTGGTGGAACAGGCTGGCCCAGTATACGCTCTGTAATCCACACGCCTCGCAAAACGGGCGAAGTGGTGGTTCCGTTTGCCGTTACTTTAAGCACGCTGGATTGCGTTATGAGGCCCCCTCGAACGGAGCCCTTTGGCAGCGGAACCTTCCGGAAAGCCGCGCCTTTTACATCTGGAAGTCCATAAAGCGATGCAATTCTGTCGTTCACGGTAACGAAATCGCTATCTACCAGGTTGCGTGCCGGTAAGTTGCTGTGCAGCAGTTCGGCAAAAAATGCGCGTGTCTCTTCTACGGAAGACTGCACCAGGTAGTCATCCAGGTAGTAATCCGGATAAAGCACCTCATCTGGCGAGGCATTCTCGGCCTTCCTGAGGTCCAGCCAGTAATCCAGAAAGGCATCTACAAAGCGCTTGGACTTCGGATTGGTCAGCAGGCGGTCGGTTTGCTTTAGCAGCACGGCTGGCAGATGAAGCTGATGCGCATCTGCCGCTCGCCGCAGTTCTGCATCTGGCTCACTGTTCCATATAAAATAGCTGAGGCGGGTTGCCAGGGCCCAGTCATCCAACGGTCCTGGGCGCTCTTCCAATGTTACAAATGCCGGGCTGCACAGCACGCCGGTGTATGCGGTAAGGATGCCATCCTTAAAGCTCACGCCGGATGTTCTGGCTTTGTGGTATAGCGCCACAAAGGGGTCTATCTCTGTTTGCTTAACGGGCCGACGAATGGCACGCTTCATAAATGCAGCAATCAGTTTTGCTGCATCGGCATCTTCATTAGCAGATACCACGTCCACGCTACCGCCTGCCGCCTTTAGTGGCAGGTCTCCAAAAAGAAGCTGCTGCCCCTTTCCTGGCCACCTGTCGCCATCCAGTATTGGCCCTTCAACCTCGAGCCAGTGAAAGGTTACCCCAGGCTGCCCATCTCTCTCTGCCAGGGGATTGTGCCAGCCGGGCGGGCGAGATCGGAAGAAGCGTGCAGCATCCGGCAAAACCGTTTCGCCTTTAATTAAGTAAGCATCAATTTCGCCCGTGGTAGGGTTGGGGAACGAATCCACATCGCCCAACTTGCGAAGCTGTTGTGGGTGCCGCAGGGCATAGAGGCTAACAGGCTCCTGTGTGCGGCCCGCCGATACATTGGTTCGGCTTGGGGTCCACCAGCGGCGGTTATCCTGCGGATGTGCCCAGAATGTGTGGGTGCGCAGCCTCAGTTTATAATGGCCGGATATGGGCGCATAGAAATGATCGAAGTACGGCTGTATTGGCTCGTAGGCACTTGCCACCACGCCAATGGATTCCTGCTCGCGCTTCTCTGGGTTGGCTGCGCCAACCGTCATCGGTGCCTTCTCCGTTAAGGCAGGCACATCGGCCTCATTGCCAATTATGGGGAAGGTTGCACGCTCTGGCGAGCCATTAAATTCGTTAAACTTTGCAAGCCCGGCAAACGATCCCATTTCACGGGCATAGTAACGCGTTACCTTACCTACGGGCCTCTCTGTGCTAGAGGGTATCACCTCACGCAGTGCATAGTCTGCCGCGGATAGGTACCGGTTAATCTGCACATGGGATACATCCAGCGCTTCTCCAGATTTGTTCAACCTGTAGGCCAGTCCATCCTCTGGCAGCATTGGCTTAACCTGCAGCCAGGGCGCATCCAGCAAATCTCGGAGTGAATTTTCATACTCGTACCGATTCATGCGGCGCCAAACGGCACGGCCATCTCGGTGCACACGAACTGCGCTGGCATAATTCAGCCGGTTAGCAACGGAAGCGATAAAAGCAGATTTTGGTGCTGCTGCCACCGTTCCGCTGCCTTTTGGAGGCATCTCACCTGCAGCCACACGGTCGTGGATCTTAACCCATACGCCAAAGCTCTTCGCATCGGAAGGCTTAAAAGCCTTAACAGCGGCAGCAATATCCAGTGCTCCGGCCGGGCTCTGTTTGCCATGGCAAGAAACACAGTTCTTACTAATGAAAGCAACCGTGGCTGCAGGAAGTGCCTGGGAATCTTGCTGCGCGAGTGCAGGTAGTGTTGCTGATGGCGCACCGGCAAGGCCCGCTGCACCAATAAGCGCCGCGCTGGCAAGTGCAGGTCCACCTAACAGGGCGGCAGCACGCACAGTGCCTGTGCCTCGCCTGATTTTATGTTGCTGGGAATTGGGTTGGGAGCGCAAACTGCTTTCCTTCCATACATTTCTATGCTGCCGCCGCCCATACATACAATCCACACACACAGTATGGTGACGGGTAGATTCTTGATACCTATTATGAGGTGTTGAATCCGGCGTTTGTCGCAGAGAATGCTGAGCTTTGATGCGGTTATAGAAAATTGCCAGCCTATTTAATCAAAACCGATGTAACAGCCCCGGTCAGTTTATCTGTGAGCCGACAAACAATCCTTCAACATCCGCCGCCGACTGCCTCGAGACGGATAAGGTACAATTCATCCATACTTTTACACCTGCTGCCAGGCTTAGAGAGGCATCTTTTGCGATGAAAGTTCATGTTGCCGCAGCGCAGATCAAGCCCCGCAAGGGCGACTACCCGTTCAACCTCAACCGAATTGGGGATCTGTTTGAACAGCTTGAAGATGAACGGCCAGATACCGATGTACTGGTTCTGCCAGAAACCTGCCTGTCCGGATACTTTCTGGAGGGTGGGGTTCGCGATGTAGCGCGTTCTCGAGAACAGCTTTTTCAGGATTTGCTTGCACTTTATAGAAGCCGGGTCAAGCGCACAGATGCTGTGCTGGATGTGTGCCTTGGCTTTTATGAGCTGGGCGATGGCAAATACTATAACAGTGCCGCCTATGTAACGCTTTCCGGGATAGACTCCTCGGTGCCTGCCGCCCTCGTTCATGTGCACCGCAAATTCTTTCTGCCAACCTATGGCGTATTTGATGAAAAACGGTTTGTATCCCGTGGGCGATCCGTTGCCGCTATGGATACCCGCTTTGGTAGAGCCGCAATGCTTATTTGCGAAGATGCCTGGCACTCCGTTTCGGCTACCATCGCGGCACTTAAAGGTGCACAAATCCTTTATATTGTAAGCGCATCCCCTGGCAGAGATTTCTCCGGGCAGCACATCGGCAATGTGGCACGCTGGAATGTTCTTCTTCCCTGCATTGCAGACGAACACAACGTATGGGTTGTGTACTCCGGCCTGGTAGGCTTTGAAGGCGGCAAGGGCTTTACAGGTGCCTCTCAGGTGGTAGACCCCTGGGGCAATTGCATTGTAAAAGGCTCCTCCCTGGAAGAGTGCCTGATAACCGCCACGCTGGACAGGGAAGATGTGGCCGCTGCACGCGCTGCCTCGCCTCTGCTTGCAGATTTGGAGGCCGCCCTTGGAGATGTAACCATGGAGCTGGATCAGATTGCAAGGCATCCCTACACAGGCATGGTTGCCGGCTCTCAGGATACTGGCAATACAGGAGGCGTGAGATGACCCGGCTTCCCATTATTTCGGCTCCCGTTCTCGATGTGGAATCGGATGATAACCTCAAGGTTAATGTAGAACTCCTCACAGATTGGCTTGTGGCCTTCCTGCAGGATGAGATTACACGCCGCCGTGGTTTCAAAACCGCAGTGGTCGGCGTATCTGGCGGTGTGGATTCTGCCCTTGTGGCCATCCTGCTTGCGCGTGCTCTTGGCCCGGAAAATGTGTTCGGCATTCGCATGCCTTACAAAACCTCCTCGCAGGATAGCCTGGATCATGCCGTGCTGGTGCAGCAAGCCTCCGGTATAAATCTGCAAACCATCGTAATTACAGATGCCGCCGATGGGTATCTGCAGTTTTGCCCGGATGCCGATGGCCGCCGCCGCGGAAACGTGATGGCACGCATCCGAATGACAATTTTGTTTGATCAGAGCCAGAAGCTCGGCACAATCCCGGTAGGCACTGGCAATAAAACCGAGCGCCTGTTTGGGTACTACACCTGGCATGCCGATGATAGCCCCCCAGTAAACCCACTGGGTGATCTGTTCAAATCCCAGGTATGGGATATCGCCAGGTATGTTGGCGTTCCCGAAGTTATCGTTAGCAAGCCCGCCTCGGCCGACCTGATTGTTGGGCAAACTGATGAAGGAGATTTCGGCATATCGTATCCCAGAGCTGATCGAATTCTTTTCTATCTCCTTCGCGGATTTACGGTTCCCCGGCTCCTGGAAATGGGCTTCCCGCAAGAGGAGATTGGCATCGTCAAACGCCGCCTGGATGGCACGCACTGGAAGCGGCATTTGCCGACCACAGCAATGCTCTCATCCACATCAATCAACGATTACTACCTGAGACCGGTAGATTATTGACGCCTGTGCCTGGTTTGACACCCCGCAAGGGCCAGAGGTAAACTGCCACAAACCGTGCACCCGCTCCGATAACTCTTGCAGTTTCGCCGATTTCACGTTTCGCGCAGTTTCATTAATAGAAGCATCTTTACCCACCAGATATTTGGAGAGGATAACCCCACATAATGTCAGCTTCAGAATTACAGAGCCGGGCCGCACAGTTGCGCGCCGATGCTCCCTATGTTTCCACAACATCCAGCTTTGAGTACTTGCGTGCCGTAGATCCTGATCTGTACGACATCACCGTTAAAGAGGTGAAGCGCCAGGCAGATATCATCCGCCTTATTCCCAGCGAAAACTACACCACCGCGGCAGTAATGCAGGCGATGTCCACGGTGTTCTGCAACAAGTATTCCGAAGGGTATCCAGACAAGCGCTACTACGAAGGCAACGAGCTGGTTGACCTTGTAGAGAACCTGGCTCGAGACCGTGCTAAGGCGCTATTTGGTGCCGACCATGCGAATGTGCAGCCCAACAGCGGCTCGCCAGCAAACATGGCTGCGTACTTCGCCCTGATGAAACCCGGCGACAGGGTGCTGGGTATGCACCTGCCAAGCGGTGGTCATCTAACGCATGGCTGGTCGGTTAACTTCAGCGGCATGATATATGACCCGTATTACTACGGAATTAATACAGAGCAGGGCATAACCGGTATGGATCCAGAAACGGGCCTGCTGGATTATGATGAGATTCTCGCAATTGCAAAGCGCGTTCGCCCACATGTAATTTTTGCAGGTGGCACTGCCTATCCACGGTTCTGGGATTTTAAGCGATTCCGTGAAATCGCCGACGAAGTGGATGCCTATCTGGTTGCAGATATCGCTCACATCAATGGCCTGATTGTTGGCGGCAAACATCCCGATCCAGTACCATATGCCGATGTTGTAACTTCCACCAGCCACAAAGCTATTCGTGGACCACGCGGTGGATTTATCCTGTGCAAAGATCGCGCAATGAAGGATAACCCGGATCATCGCCTGCCAGATCGTATCGATAAGGCTGTTTTCCCAACCCTGCAGGGTGGCCCACACAACAACACCATCGCGGCGCTGGCTGTGTGCTTTAAAGAGGCTGCAACCGAAGAGTTCCGCCAGTATGCTGCGCAGATTTCTGCTAACGCTAAGGCGCTTGCCGATGCGCTTATGCAGCGTGGTTTCTCGCTGGTTACGGGTGGTACCGATAACCACCTGATACTGGTGGATGTTATGAAATCCCGCAATATCCCGGGCAAGCCTTACGCAAGGGCGCTGTACACCGCTGGCCTGGAAACCAACTTCAACTCCGTGCCAAACGATCCGCGCAAACCCTTCTCGCCAAGTGGCATTCGCATCGGCACTCCGGCCACCACGTCCCGTGGGTTTAAAGAGGCGCAGATGGTACAGATCGCTGATTGGATGGACCGCGTTGCGGCAGCCTGTACCAAGGACGGCAAAGAGTACAAGTTCGATACCGAAGTGCTGGCCAAGGTACGGGCCGAAGTAACCGAGCTGTGCCAGAGCGGTGCATTCCCTGTACCGGGCATCGATATCTAATTGCTGCGCAGATGCCTTGTGGCTCCAGAGACGCGCATCTCTGGAGCCATGTTTGTTTTATGTTGTTGGCCACGCGGCCAGAGGTTAGCTCATGATTAAGTCCGTATTCGATCGCGTTTGGGCTTTCGACTCCGAGTGGATACCGGACCCGGTCTCCGGCCGTATGCTCTATCATTTGCCCGAAGAGATGCCCGATCATGAAGTGATACACGAGATGTGGAAACGGGCAGGGGCCACCGAGGAAGAGCCTATGCCGTTTTTACGCACAGCCATGTGCCGCCTGGTTTCCCTTGTTGTGCTGGAGCGCCACTACCGTGCTGGCGATGTGAGGTTGCGGCTTATTACCCTTCCAGAAGATACCGGTAACCCTGAGCGTGTGGCCGAATCCCATATCGTTCGCTCTTTTCTATCAGGTGTGGGCAAGTATCAGCCGCAAGTGGTTGGCTTTAACTCCATCAATGCCGATCTCAAGATTGTGGTACAGCGTGCCGCCGCCCTTGGTGTGCAGGCAAAGGAGTTTTGCACCCGCCCCAACAAACCCTGGGAAGGCAACGATTACTTTGCCCGTGGGCAGGATTGCAATGTAGACCTGATGGATATCTACGCTGGCTTTGGGCGTACCTCTGGCATATCACTAAACGAGATGGCGGTGGTTTGTGGCATCCCAGGCAAGCTGGGTACCTCTGGCGATGATGTGGCTGGCATGTGGATGCGTGGCGAATTGGATGCCATTGTTCACTACAATCAGTTCGATGCCTTCACAACCTACCTGCTGTGGCTGCGTACCGCCTATGTAGCGGGGCACTTTACCGCAGAACAGTACAAAACGGAGCAACGCATGGTTCAGGAGTATCTGGAACAATTGATTGCCGGGGGCAGCGAGCACCTGCAAATCTTCCTGGATGAGTGGCGCAAACTGCGCACGCTGCGTGGCCTGGATTTCTGATAGGAGATGGGTGTGAGCGCCGACGATTTGTTTGAACTGGAAAAAGCCGCCGATCTGCTGGAATCACATCCAGATTACCGCGTGCTGCGCCGCCTTGCTGTTCATCATGGTTATGGAGACGCGCCCGTTGGCAGGCCGGTGCGCATAGGGCTGATACTCGATACCGAAACCACCGGATTGGAATCTGCTGATCGTGTAATTGAACTTGCCATACTGCGGTTTGAGTTTGATGCCGTAACCGGGGCTGTTTATCGGATTACAGATACCTATGGGGCGTATGAAGATCCCGGTGTGCCAATTGCAGAATCTGCAACAAAAGTACATGGCATAACCCAGCCTATGATCCAGGGCAAGAAGTTTGATGATGCGGCGGTAGATCGTATCATCAGCGGAGCTCACCTTGTAATTGCACACAATGCACGCTTTGATAGGGTGATGATAGAACGCCGTTACCCGGCATTTGCGCAGCTTGCCTGGGGATGCTCTTACGCAGAAGTGGCCTGGAAAGATATGGGATTCTCTGGCTCATCCCTTGAGTTTATTGCAAACCGCTGCGGCTTCTTTTACGAGGCGCACGGCGCCATGATGGATTGCAGGGCCCTGTTAGAGGTACTGCATCGCACTGAAAAGCACGCAAACCCCGCACTCAAACAGATACTTATGGCGGCATCCCGGGTGGACGAAAAGATCTGGGCTCTGAATGCACCTTTTGATCGCAAAGAGTTGTTGAAGGGCAGGGGGTACCGGTGGTTTGGCGAAGAGCCAAAGGCCTGGTGGATAGCACTGCCGCGCTCCGAAGCGTTTGAAGAACGGAAATGGCTGCTAAACAACGTGTATCCGGGCTCCAGTGCAAAAGTACGCATAGATGTAATGGATGCCTACTCCCGCTACTCCGAACGCCTCACTGATTCTAAAGTTCGCCAGATATCCCTTACGGATTCCGATCAGATGAGCCTTGAGCTGTGAGGAAAGGAAATAGGGAAGAAGGGAAGTGGGCTTCTGCGCGGCGTTTGCCACCCATCGCCTAACTCCAAAACCCAATGCCCTGCCGTGTCGCGTTTCCTTCGATTGAGATCGCAATTAAAAGGTCTTCCAGAGAGGCATTGTGGCCGAGAGACTCTTCGTAACGGTCTCGAGCGGTTTCTTCATTAACAATCTTTCCATCTATCAGGAATTCCACCCGGGTGCACAGACGCTGTATCATCTCGGTTACATGGGAGGTGAGCAGGATGGTGACTCCCCGCTCGGAGGTGAGCCACAACAGCAGGTTACATAGCTCCCGCACTGATGCTGCATCCACGCCGTTAAACGGTTCATCCAGAAACAACACACTGGGTGTATGGATGAGCGCCGCCGCGAAGGCAGTTTTCTTCTTCATCCCAAGTGAGAAACCATGGATTGCCCGGTCTGCAGCGGCGCTTAGCTCCAGCATTGCAAGCAGCTCGTTGGCCCTGGCGCGGGCCTCCTTTGCTGCAAGCCCATGCATCTGGCCAGCAAACACCAGAAACTCCACGGCGGTTAGCTTCTCGTAAACCTCAACGTCTTCCGATACCACGCCAATATGCCTGCGAAGTGATACTGGGTCTTTCATAACATCTACCCCGGCCACAACAATTTCGCCGGAGGCCGGCTTCATAAACCCACATAGAGCCCGGATAAAGGTAGATTTGCCCGCACCATTTTTACCCAACAGGCCGTACAACTCACCCTGTTTAAGCGCAACAGTGGCCCCATTAAGCACAAGCCCGGAGCCATACCCGTACACCAGCTCATTAGCAAAAATTCCGTAATCGTTGGATACCACTATCTGCCTCCATCCAAAATGCCGATCATGGCGCGTTCTGTTTGCATAAGTTTTCTGGCTGCAAACAGTACCGATGCCGTGTATAACCCCAAAACAAGTACTACAGACTGCAGGTGAGTCAGCGCTGCATCGCCAGTAATGGGCATCATACACTCCATCAACAGGGCAATTCCCGCAATAATTCCAGCATAGGTACCAAGGAGCGTATTGGGAGGATCCTCCTCCTTCCCATTCGATCGCGGGATAGAAAATGGCAACAACACAGATACCACGTTGCCAACGGCGGTTGCCAGTATCAGGATTGTAGGGAGACGCAGTAGGATGGGCCCAATGGCATGAGAGGAGCCCACCACCGCTGCAAGGCTCGCCAGCGAGCCGCCGTTTATAACCATCAGCATTGTAAAAAGCGAGATGTTCTTACCAACAATAAGCCAATGGCGGTTCAGCGAGAAACCAAACAGCAGCGCTGCCTTTCCTGCGTCTGCGCCGAACCGGTTACATAGCAGTTGCAGCTGCCAAAGGAAAGGATAAATTGTGGCGGTGAGGCATAAGATCTCTTTGACGCTGTAAACCGGGTTCTGGCCAAGATCCGGGGCAAGTAAAGCGAAAAAGCCGACCAGGATTATTGCCGCGGGCCGACGCAAGCCGATGAATAGTAGTGGCTCGCGCAGCATCAGCTTGAGATCGGTTACAAATAGGGCGCATAGCTGCAACCGATTGCCAGGCATACGGAGCGCACCCATTTGCCTTATGTTGCGTTTGTAAGTGCCGGCGGTGCCGAAGCCGCTGCGGTTTCCGATGTTTGCTAATGGTGCGGGTCTACAGCTAATGCATGCGGCCGCACCCAGGAGGCAAGCCGCCTCCAATGCAAGCATACAAAGGCTCTCCGCAGCATCTGTGTTATCGCCACCTCTTGCAGATACAACACAGGAGCTTGCAAGATGCATGGGGGAAATCGTACGGAATGGCCCCGTTTCTGACTGTAGATTGGGGTGGTTTGCGCCTGCCACCTTCGGGTTTGTGAGGGCCGCAAATGCGGGCGGCATGGCAATTGAAACCGCTACAAAGAGCAGGGTGGTAACCAGGGAAACTTCCACTGCGCGATGAAAGCGCCTCATAACTTCAGAGCCCAGGTATGCCGCACCCCGAATGCACAATCCCGTGATTAGCGCAATCAATAGCGTGCCGGTAAGCAGCGCAATGGCTGCAGCAAAATGGTTGGCGTGCATTAGTTGTACACACAATGGCTGAACTGTGAGGATAGCCAACACGGTAGGAATATCCAGCAAGCAGGCCAGTAGTTCGGCACACAACCTCTCCAATCGGGTGATGGAAAATGGCTTGAGAATGGCCTCAGGTGGAAGCCCACCCATCATGCTAAGCATTCCCGGCATAAGGCAGCCAACGGCCAGCACGCCTGCTACTACCATAAGCACCCCCTCCAGGCTGGTTACAGCCACTGCCGGAGAAGCACGGCGCCACTCATGTGCAAGAGCACGGCCCATGCCATTGGCACTTACCGCAAGTGTCAGCGTCATTAAGATACTGCCAAGCTGCGCAGTGGGATTGTTCTTGAACTCAGTTTTTGCCATCGCAAACCGCAGGGCAAGCAAAACACCAATAGGCTGCCAGAAACTCATAGAATCCTCGAGGTTGTAGTTCGGTAATTATTCATGATTGAACTACGATGGGACCGTAGTGTGGTTTCAAACCTGGATTTTTGGATGGTTGTAGGCAAAACCATGCCATCACTTAGCAACGCATGCCAGACGTCGCAAGGTGATCCACACCCGCATCAGTTGGTTGGTTATGGCGCAACGGTACCGTTTGGCGGGGGGCTGGAAGTGGCTGGGATACGGTGTGCCTCTCCTTGCCTCTCCCCGATGGCTCGTTCCTCGCCCCTACGCCGTAGTTGCTATCGCAACGCGCAGTGAACCCGAGAGGAAGTTATGGCGGCAACGGTACCGTTTGGCGGGGGGCTGGAAGTGGCTCGAAGGTGATGCATTTTAGGTTGCACGCAAGGCCACGGGGGCCCAGAACAGGAAGACTACGAAGAGCAATTTCTACCGCACTATGCTTGCGGGGCTTCGCTATCCTATGCCGCCGCGTTGGGGCTGAAATGCTGTGCCTGCTGGTTGATTACAGAGTGTGATCTGATAGTCTGCGGGCAGGGACAAGGCACCGCCCGTACACCGTTCAGCGAGACGATTACTACCGCGCCATGGCACGGACCGGCTTACACTGTACCAGGGTGCGCCGGGTGGCATGCCCCGGGAAACTTGTTCCCCTCATTCCTCTCATTCCCCTTGCTCCCTACGTTCCGCTGTTCTCCCGTTCCTTACTTTCCACGGCCACCTTGTCCGGGCAGAGGGCTCTGTAACGGCAGTACTCGCACGCTCTTGCCGAAGGGGTGGCTTTGAAGTTGCGTGCGCGTATGCCTGCTGTTATTGCCTGTATTGTTTCCTCGGCGTCGTGCATTTCGGAGCGCTGACGTAACGTTGGTTTGCCACTATCGAAGTAGCAGATTACCAGCTCTTCTCGCTGCCTGGCTACCCCGTATATCCATAGCTGCAGAAGGTACTCTTCTTCGTTTTTGCGTTGCCCGGTTTTGAAATCCAGAACGAAATCTGGGCCAAGCATGTCGATACGCCCAACAATGGTGATCCCGCCCATCTCTACGGTTACTGGCTCTTCAAATACCGTTTCGGCGATTCTGTAGCGTGCGTAGAAACCATCTTCCCGGTACACGTTCGCCAGGGCAAGCGCTTCTTTAACCGTTTCGGCGGCGAGTGATCTATCGTATCGCTGCAGGACTGCCTCGGTTTTGATATCAAACTGTATTGCTTTGTGCACCAGCGTTCCGCGCCGGGCATAAAGGTCATCGCCTTCGCCAAGGCCAGGGTGGCCCAGTACAAACTGAAACTCGAAGCGCTTAGGGCAGCTACGGTAGGTGCTGAGGCTGGTGGCTGGTAATCGGGTAGGGGTTGCCTCTATCGGGCCCAATGCCTGCAGTGGGGCGGGCCGTAGGGGGTTCGGTGGCAGCATTGTTCGCTGACCCGTACCGCCGGAGGTATGGGCATGCAGTTCCACGCTTTTGCCTATCGCCTGTATGGATGGCTCCAGCACTCTCCAGCTGCTGGTACTGCTGCTTGCACCGTTTTCGGTTGCGGCAACCATAAACAGAAAGTCTCGGGCACGGGTTGCCGCGACATATAGCAGCCGGCGCTGCTCGGCGGCCTCTCGCTGTGCCTGCAGATACTTAAGGTACAGGTAAAGCGCAGGCTGTTCTTCGTCCTTTTCTTTGCCTGTGGATTTTAGCGCTATTCCAAGCTGAGGGTCACAGTACAGCGTGCTGGTATCGCTCTGGGCCTGTTTGCCAAGGTCCGCCATAATCACTACGGGCCATTCAAGGCCTTTGCTGCGGTGAATTGTCATCAGACTTATTGCGTTGCCCGCCTCCAGGGGTGGCCGGGGCACATCCACACGCATGGTTCTATCTGCGCGGGCCATATCCAGCCGGCGAAGCACGCGTGAAACGCTAAAAGCATCAAAGCTGGTTTTCTCTATGCTTCCGACCAGATCTTGAAAGGCGCGCCAATCTGCAAGGCGCCTTTCGCCATTTGGCAGCGCCCTGAGAATGGCGGAGTAGCCACATTCGATATCCGCCCGATGCACCAGGCGAGACGGAGCCTCTGAAGTTCGACAGTTGAGCCAGCGCTGCAGCTTTTCGGCAGACTCGGATTGGTCGTGGCTAATCTTCAATGCTTCCCAAAGGCTGATATCCCGGTATCCCTGCCGAAGGTTAAACAGCTGTGTATCGCTGAAAGAGAAGAACGGGCTCTTGAGCAGGGCTGCGAGCGCCAGGTTATCTTGAGGATCGGCGAGGAATCGAAGCAGCGTACAGCCATCTCTTGCCTCTCGTGTGTTGATGAGGTTGCCGCCGCCCATGTGGACGCTGGGGATACCGAACTCGCCGAAGGCTGTTTCGTAAAAATCCAGGGAGTCCCATGTGCGGCTAATAACGGCGATATCCGACCATTGCAATGGGCGTAGATCTCCGGTGCTACGGTCGTTTATCTGCATTCCACTCTCAAATAGCTGCTTAAGCTCTGCGGCGATCAGGCGTGCTTCATGGTAGGCGCGCTCTTGCCGATTGCTGGTGCCCTTTTCCGCATCTATCTGAATCACACGCATCCAGTTTCCGTTCTGGGCAGATGGCGGTGCGGAGCGCTTGCTTTCCTGCGGGGTGAAGCTCTGGGTGGCGGCAGCAAACATGTGCACAAACAGGCTGTTTAGCTCCTCTACCAGCAGGCCGTGTGTTCGGTAGTTGGTTTTAAGCAGCTCCAGCACGCCCTGCTTATCGGCAATAGATTTGCTGGCGGTATCGATCAGGGTAGGGTCGGCCCTGCGGAAGCCATAGATGCTCTGGTTGGCATCGCCAACAATCGCCTGGCGTGCATCTGGCGCTCTCAGGCGGTGTAGGATTTGATCTTGCACGGTGTTGGTATCCTGATACTCATCCACCACAAAGGCCTTCCAACGTTCGTGATAGAAGCGACGAACATGCAGGCTCTCCAGGGCCTGCAGGGCATGCACTTCCAGATCGTTAAAATCCAGCACGCGGTCTCTGCGCTTTGCCTCGTTCAGCTTTTGTTGAACCAGCGTGTACGCTTCTTGCACATCTGTAAGGCGATCTTGCATTTCCAAATCGGCTGGGCCCTGGCTAAGGGTAATTACTCCCTGGGTAAGGGCATTGCTCACACTGCCACGCAGCAGCTTTATGCATTCCCTAATCTCTTTTGGGGTTACGCCAATCCAGTTCTTCTGCTGCCCTCCGGTTAGCTTTATTTGCTGTACAAGCTCGGCTGTATCTGTTGTGTTGCCTGCCTCCAGCTGAGCGGCTACCTCCAGCATTTTCTGGCGCATCGGCTCCAATAAGTCTGCCCCATCGCCAGTATGCACTTTTAAGAACTGAACGCCATCCATGAACTCGGGGGCGGTAATCAGCTGTTCGATGGCCCTGAAGCGTGCCTGTTCCATTGCCGCAGTGGTTGCCTCTGGATCTGCTTTAAACGCCTCTTCGGCAGCAATAGGATCCTGCATTAACCTGCGCAAAATGGTTCGCATCCCTGTGAATGGCACCCGACTAAACAGAGTAGCCGGGAGGCTATCCAGGGCATCATCCAGGTGATCTGCAGCCCACAATGCGCCCTGCACTTCATCCAGCAGGGCAAAATCTGCCGGCACTCCGGCTTCCAGAGGGTGCTGTCGACAGATGGCGGCCGCAAGTGCATGGAAGGTGCATATACGCGCTGCCTCCAACTCTGCCAGCCTATCGTCATCCGTTCCAAGGGCTTCGGTAAGCTTCTCCCGAATGCGAGAGCGCAACTCCATTGCGGCGGCATCGGTAAAGGTTACGGCCACAATCTGTAACGGCGATAGCCCATGCTGCAGTACATGATTTATGTATCGGCGCGTTATGCGCGTGGTTTTGCCGGCACCGGCGCCCGCACGGATGGCAACATGCTCTGGCTCGATGGGCTCGTTTGTGAGGGCTGTCATTGCGTTTCCTCCGATTTACGGTGCAGGTAGGGGCCCTTTCGGCACAGTATATCCAGCTCACAGTAGCTGCATGCCTGCTCTTTTGAGTCGGGATCTACCGGATATAAACCCATGCGAATGGATTGCTTTATCTTATCGGTAAGTGGAATTAGCGGTTCGATATCCGGTGTTGCGGTGTCCAGAACGCTGCCTTTAGTAAGTGAGTAGTAGGCCCCGCTTACCACGCTGCCGTGGCCGCGCGCCGCCTGTGCCGCAAGGTGCATGTAAACGGGCAATTGTACGTCTGTTTTCAGATTGCCGCTATCATCCTTAACTCCTTTTGGACTGGTGCTGGAGGTTTTATAATCTACTACCTTCAAGCCGCCTTCCACGCTATCTATGCGGTCTACAGTTCCCACAACCCGCAGGCCATGGATCTGTCCGGTTACCTTTTGTTCAGTTAGCAGAATGTGCGATCCCGCAGGCAAAAACTCTTCGCCAGATATCGCCTTTTGCAGCTGTGCAATCAGTTCGTATCGCCTGCCAGCCCAGCCTGGCAGCCTGAGCAGCTCTGCCGCGCCGGAGGCAGCTTCGTCAAATGCAGCTTCGAGGCGGATTAGCATCTGGGCGGTTACATCTGGCATGTCCTTACACTCGTCAGCGAGTTTCGCCAGTACGGCGTGAAACAGAGTGCCTTTCACATCCGCGGCAAGGTCATCGTCTGCCTCATCCGGATCGCGCATCTTCAACAGCCTGTTGGCAAACCAGTGGTAACTGCACTGCCCGAATGTGTTGAACTGAGAGGGGCTAAACACCATCTTCTCTGGATCTTGTGGTACCCCTACATCCCCTGTGTAGGCATCGATTTCTGCACAGCTCTCTCGCCGCTCTACCACTGCAACGGCAAGCCTTGCTTGCCGGGTAAAGTCATTGTCCTCTTTGGCTGGTGCGGCTGCAAGCTCACCCATAAGAAGCTCTGCCCTGCTGGCAGCAATCTCGGGGTACGCATCTTGATGAATTACGTTGAGGCCGATACGTGCAATAAATGGGCTGGGTCGTACGGCGGCGGTGCCCTCCATGCGTTGGTACGAAAAGCTGAGCGATGAGCCTGCGGCAAGCAGCAGGGAGTAGAAAGAGAGGGTTTCCCGGCGGGCGGCCTGCGCAGCGCTTTCCAGGTGAATGTGCCCTGTTTCTGTAAGTACTTTGCGATCGTGAAAGTCTAGCATGGGGTCTTCAGAAACGGGCCGTGGCAGCTCGCCCTCGGCCTCGCCAAGCACAAACAGATGAGGCACGCGTGCGCCATATAGCGAAAGCGGCGTATGCACCTCCAACCCGGCAGAGCCAGCACCGCTGGGCACACTGGTGATGCGCAGAAGATCCTGGAGCTGAGAGGTAAACTCAGAACGAGATAGCAGTTCGCCGGTTGGTAGGGCAAACTCATCCAGGGCTTCGGTAAGGCGTCGATAGGCGATCAGGTCCTGCGCACGTTCCAGGCTAAGCTCTCGCAGGTTCAGAGTTACCATCGCGGCGCGGATGCGATCGCACCACCCCTTGCGCGTGTCTTCTCGTGGCCATGCTATGCAGGAGACATCCAGACCATGTTGATCCCACATCTCGGCACCTCGGGAGTGACCCTTACGTGCGGTTTCCCACTGCTTGCTATCCAGGCGCTCGGTATCCCCTTTAAAGCGTAAGCGGTTGCCAAGGGCATGCTGAAAAAGGCGTGCTGTGGCCTCGAAGGGGTAGGTGCCTTCCTCTGCAATCTCCAGCAGGCTATTCAGCCACTGGCCGGCGCGTGTTTCCAGCAGGCTAATGCCGTAGTGGGTAACCACGGGCATTTCGTACTCCCACGCAATCTCCCGCACCAGTTCCCCATAGGTGCTTTCTGTGCGGGCCACCAGCGCAACATCGTGAACGCCATATTTGCCATTAAGCAACGCCAGTTTAATGTGGCGTAACACTGCACGGACCTCTTCTTCCGGGGTGGGGAAGCTTTGCGCGGTAATTCCTTTGATATCTGCGGGCAGACCCAGGAAGGCATCGGCTGCCTGCTCGCCGGGAGTTGTTGGGGCAACTTCCGAGTAGGTCACGTTCCAGCCGCGCTTCTTCAGGAATTCGGCTGCTGAGTGGTTATCTCCAAACAAGGGGTTGCCCGGCGTGCCCGGCAGAACAATGCGGCTGCCGCTGGCGGCTATTTTATCGACCAGCAGGCATTCTGCCATCGATAGCCGGGCATAGCCGTAGACCACAATCGGTGCTACAAATGTATCCTCAAAATGCCGGGCGCCAGCCTGCGTTATTGCATCCGGACGGGCACACATGTGGTTTTCTGCAAGGTGGCCGCGTAGCAGGTCGGCAGTTTCTGTAATCAGCAGTGGGCGGCCTCTAATTGCGCGGGATAGGGCAAACAGGTCTGCCCCGGATCGCAACAGAGTGTTGATTGCAGGCAGCATGGCGCGCGCCATGCCGGTTGTATCTTCCGTTTTTAGCTTCTGCTTAAGCAGAGATGCAGCCACGCGCAGCACCACATGTTCGGGGGCGAGCGTAATGCCGTTGCGCTCCAATATCTGTGCTGAAATTTCATCCAGGCTTAAAGGGGGCCGGCCAAGCTGGCGTGCGGCAATATCGCCAGGGCAGATCAGCAGCGCATGCTGGCAATCGCCAATCACACGTGCGGGATGTCTGGATAGGATCAACTGTCGGTCGGACATTTAAGGGTCCCTTTACAACAAGGCATTTCGGAATTATAGTCCACACGGTGCATATCTGCGCCCTGTGCCTATCTCATCCGTATTCTATCAAGCTGGCTATGCCAACAGTGTGCCAGAGTGGTGGCGGCACCAGAAATAAATTTTGATAAGTGCCGCCTTATTTCGAAGCAAGCACACAAATTTAGGAAGCGGCGACGTGCCTGGCAAGAAACTGGCCCGTGTAGGAATTTGTGCAGGCCATTAGCCCTTCTGGCGTGCCTTCAAACAGGATCTCTCCGCCCCTGTGCCCGCCTTCGGGACCAAGATCTATCACGTGGTCGGCAGTTTTGATCACATCCAGATGGTGTTCGATTACGATAACGCTGTGGCCAGCATCCACCAGGCGCTGCATGCAGTCTATTAGGCGCACAATATCCGCAAGGTGCAGCCCCGTGGTGGGTTCATCCAGAATGTACAGTATCGAGCCCCCTCGCCGTAATTTGCTCAGCTCGCTCGCCAGCTTTATGCGCTGCGCCTCGCCGCCAGAGAGAGTAGTGGCGCTCTGGCCGAGTGTAATGTAGCCCAGCCCCAGGTCGTTTAATATCTGAATTTTTCGGCAGATAGAGGGTTGATCTTTAAAGAACACCGAGCCTTCTTCGATAGACATGTTCAAGATATCTGAAATGGTTTTACCATGGTACAAAACCTCCAGAGTTTCGGCATTATAGCGCGCGCCCTTGCAGGTTTCGCATTGAACCTCGACATCTGGCATAAACCCGAGATGGGTAGTTACCGTTCCGTCTCCCGCACACTCCTCACATCTCCCACCCTTAACGTTAAAGCTAAACCGTGATGCCGTATATCCGCGGGCTACGGCCTCCTCTGTAGCGGCAAACAGGTTACGAATATTATCGTAAAAGCCAATATAGGTGGCGGGATTGGAGCGCGGAGTTCTGCCGATGGGAGATTGATCGATGGCGATGACATCTTTGATGCTATCCAGGCCCTCAATGCCCTCATGTTTGCCAGAGAGAACACGACTATCGTAAAAATGGGCATAGCAGCGGTTAAACAGAATGTCATTTACCAGTGTGCTCTTACCAGATCCACTTGCACCTGTAACCGCAATAAGCGTACCCATTGGGAACGAAACAGTTATGTTTTGCAGGTTGTTCGCTGAGGCTCCCCGAATGGTGATCGCTTTGCCTGAGCCTTTGCGGCGCGTGGCGGGAACTACAATTTTTTCGGTTCCGCTCAAGAAGCGGCCGGTGGGTGAGGCCGGGCAAGCCAGCACATCCGCGATAGTGCCCTGGGCAACCACCTCACCACCGTGAACGCCCGCTCCGGGCCCCATTTCAAGGATGTGCTCTGCGGCGCGAATGGTATCCTCGTCATGCTCAACCACAATAACCGTATTGCCCAGATCGCGCAGTTGCTTGAGTGTGGCAATCATCTTCTCGTTATCTTTGGGGTGCAGGCCAATGCTGGGTTCATCCAGCACATACAACATTCCCATTAATCCCGAGCCTATTTGCGTGGAGAGCCGAATGCGTTGCGACTCTCCGCCAGAGAGCGTTCCGGATTTACGATTGAAGTTGAGGTAATCCAGCCCAATGCCAAGCAGCAGATCCACCCTGGACTGTATCTCTCGCAGTATCTGATCGCCAGCATCGCGGTTTCGCCCTTTGTGCTCAATACTGCTTAGAAAGCCCTGAAGCTCGGCGAAGTTGAGCTCGCCAACCTCAAACACATTCTTGCCTTCTATCTCCACCAGTAGGCGAGGGGACCGCACCCGTGCGCCGCCACAATCCGGGCAAAGATACTCAACCATCACCTTTTCCAGGTAGGCTTCCATACCAGAGTGCGTGGTCTGGCTTTGCCGATAGCGCCGGTAGGCACGCTCAATTCGTGGAATGATCCCTTCAAATCGGAATTCCTGCCCAGTGTACTTGCTGTTCTCGGTCTTTGCGCCCTCGGGATTTTGCAGCACAATCTTTTCACCATGCGTGCCATAAAACACCAGATTAATAGCCTCCTGGGATAGCTCGTTCCAGGGTGTGGATAACGAAAAGCCATAAGTTTTTGCAAGGCTGTACATTAGCTTGCCATCCCAGGTATCCCGGTTGTAACGAAACGCCTCAGGAACCAGAGCACCATTTTCAATGCTTCGGCCAGGATCGGGGATAAGCAGGGTAGGGTGCACGCGCAGGTAGGTGCCCAATCCCAGGCAAGTGCGGCACGCGCTTGAGGGGTTGTTGAACATGAAATGTTCCGACTGGAGATCGCCCATCACATAGTGATGATCCGGGCATGCGCCGGTTGCCCGAAACTGTTTCTCGGCTTCTGCAGAGGGGCAGGATATCAAAATACAGGATAAGAACTGTTCGCCTACCAGCAGTGCGTTGCCAATGCTAACCTTGAGCTGCTTTTCAATTTCTGGCCGCACCACAAAGCGATCCACAATTACTTCCAACTGCTGGACACTCTCTTCATCTATATCCAGATCTTCTGAAATATCGGTTGGCTTGCCATCCAGTAGCACACGCCTGTAGCCCTTTTTTCGTACTTCGGTAAACAGATAGTTGAGATCTTCGCCGTACACCTTAAACAGCGGAGCCCGCAGTTCCAGTTCCGTACCAGCTGGCAAAGCCAGAATCTGCTCCACAATCTGGGTGCGCGTTCGCACCGCTATGGGCTTCCGGCAGTGCGGGCAGTGTGCCTGGCCAATGGATGAGAACAGCAGGTTCAGGTAGCTGTTGATATCTGTAAGGGTGCCTACGGTTGAGCGTGGGCTGCGTCCCACTGTTTTTTGTTCGATGGAGATTACAGGTGAGAGGCCGAACATAAAATCCACATCTGGCTTGTGGACCTGATCGATAAATCGCTTCGCAAACGAGGAGAGCGACTCCATGTACCGTCGCTGCCCTTCGGCATAGATGGTATCGAATGCCAGCGAAGATTTACCACTGCCGCTAACCCCTGTAACTACCACCAGTTGATCTCGCGGGATCTCAACAGAAACGTTCTTGAGGTTATGCTCTCGTGCGCCCTGAATGCTTATGGAGGTTCTCATTTGGCAGCTCCTTTATTGGCGGCGGCGGCCAGCAGCTCTTGTATATCGCCATCAAAGTAGTAGGCTGCCTCTTCCACGCTGATTTTGCTTTTTTCTGTAACGCGTACGGGCACGGCTATTTTACGGATGATGCCTTCATCTGCCAGCCATTCACAGAGTGTTTCTACGCCCTCCACCCGCATGTTATGCGCAAAGTGATCGGCAATTTCTGTAGCAGAACGGGCAGTTCGCTCCTGCTCCAGGTACTCCAATACAGGTACAAACACTTCAAATGCACGGGTTTTTAAGTATTTTTGGATGGCAATAATAGCGGTTTGCATAGCCTCCAGAGTGTGTTCATTTTCGAGCAGATGCGTGTATACGGCGGTGAAGAATGGCGGATTGAGCCGGATAGCCTGTTGGATAACTTCTCGACCGGCAATCTCCCCTTGCAAAGCCGTTTCTATGCCAGCCAGGTATTGCACCGTTGTAAGAATGTACACCAGGCAGTAATGGGCATCTCTCCGAACCGTTAGCCACTTTTCTGCCTTGGCCAGCAGTGCAATTACACACGATGTGTGCCGCATGGCAACCGCCATGCGGTCGCGACCACCATACTCATGCCGGGCTTCGTAGGCCTCTGCCAGGGATACATCTCGAGTGAAAAGCATGGTTCCATGCGAAAGCAGAGAGTGAACAAAGGTGCTTTGCATGCTGCCATCCAGCGATTTGCGGAAAGCGGAGCGCGTGTATAAATACGCGTGAATGTTTACATCGTCTTCGGTAAGAAACAGGGCGGAGCTTTTGAGCTTTACTTCGGTGGTAACAATTAGCAGATCGATATCCGATTTTTCCCACACGACGTCGTGAGACATGCTTCCCATCAGCACAACTGCCAGAACGGTGCTGTCCTCTTTTAACTTGCCAACTAGCGAATCCAATGCACGCCGGTACCGTTCCTGAACATCGTTGTTAATCTGGTCCATCGCGTTTGCTCCCTGCCTGATTGCGATACATACACTCGGGCAAGTATAGAACAACCACGCAAATTGCGCAATATGTGCATCGGGCGGGAGGGAGACGTTAGGAAGCTTCGCTGAGGTAGGCAGGAACAACGCTTCGCAGCCAGCAATGCAAAGGGGATGCCTTTTTGAAGTCGTTCCGTAACGCATACGTTCCGATTGTCGTCTGAGATCGCGATGCGATCCCACTGCAGTTGCGAGTATCGCAGGCAAAGACATGCCTTACAGGCAAATCGGAGGCGGTAATGCATAATATGGCTAAGTACACGGTACGTAGGAAAGTGGCCAGAAGGTGCTCTGCCTTTTATTTCTTGAGCGTAACTACTCAGACGGGTTAAGTCCGGGAATCTTTTGATTCTGGCATCCGTATCTTCTTGTATGCTCACTCGCGATGAATTCGACAGATATTGCGCTTCAAATCCTGATGCTATCTATGCTTTGCTTGTTAAGCAGCATGA
>CAIONQ010000125.1 GCA_903859705.1 uncultured Chthonomonas sp. | reverse complement strand
GGAAACGATGATCCCTGATCGTTGCACCACGCATCTCAGCCGCAGCCCAGTTCTCCATTTAACATCCCCCTAAATCATATCCGATTAAGAAGGAGCAAAGATTCCCCGGTATGAGTTAAAAGATATGAATCATTGTTAGCCAATACCAAGGGGATACACATCGCTATGAACACTTCAGCCCGCCGCACCATTTCGCGCATTGCTGCCATTGCAGCCGTTGCCGGTGCAAGCGCTTTCAGCACCGCAGCCCATGCACAGGTGACTTTTGACTGGACATTGAATGGATCCGGTTATTCGGAATCTGGCAAGCTCATCACGGCTTCTGGCAGCCTGGTTGGCGGCAATGCCCCTGCTGGCGATTACACAGCATCGAACTGGATTGTTACAGGTTCCACCGCAAATCCCGGGCTTGTTGGCGCCTCCGTATCTGGTGGGCAGCTGAAATTTAACAACAACGATTCGTTTCATTGGAATGGCAGCAGTCTTACATCCATTGGGGGTGGTTTCGGCAGAATATATGTACGGACCCCGGATTTACAGCAGGGATGGATGCTTTATGATCAATTTGGTATCGGTGGTCAAATCGACAAAGACGGCCTAGGCAATGGCGCATCTTACACCTTCACCGTCGAGGCACCGCTGTCACCGGCAAGCACCCCGGAGCCCGGCTCCGTGGCGCTGTTTGCAGCCGGTGGGCTGGTTGCATTGCGCCAGCTTCGCCGCCGCAAATCTGCCTGAGTTGCCTGCTTAACGCTGTGCCCGGTTCACAGTGCGTTACAGCTAAATTCAACAGCCCACCATTCGCCATTGTGCGATGGTGGGCTGTTTTGCGTTTGGCCAGAAGGAACCGCCAATATGGGATACTGTACGGGGAGTTGTGCGATGGGTGCAGGAACATGCAACGCTGCCGCTTCCGTATAAGGGTAAGCATAGCAGCCAGCCGCGCTGAGCTGCAAACCGATTTCAAACAACAAATGCGCGCCAGCCGTTAGTGCGGCAGTTTGCGCGGAGTGGTACATGACTGCAAATAAAGCCGATAAGTTGCCAGATTGGTGGCAGCGCGAAAAGCAGAGGCGCATGCTGCGCGTGCTGATATTTCTTCTTTTGCTCTGCTCGCTTATCGTGTATTACTACTACATGTCGGCGAATGGCCTTACTGGCATTATAAGCGGCGTTAACTTCGATACACACAACTACGTTGCCTTTGTGCGGGATGATGGCAACGGCCACACCGATCTATACGCGGTTAAGGCCGATGGAACGGGTGAGCGCAGGTTAACTGCTGCATCGGATAGCTCTACCAAGGCACATCCAGTTTGGACCATGGATGGCAAGAGCCTACTCTACACCTCTAACCTGGATGATGCCCGGTTAACTCAAATCTATATCCTCGGCAATGGCCAGCCCACGCGCCTTACCTACGGCAGCGGCAATAAGGGATATGCAACGGTTAGCCCGGATGGTCAGCATGCGGCATTTATCAGCCAGGGTGCCGTAAAATCGGTTTACCTTAATGGCAAAGATGTTTACCAGCTTATGCCGCAACCACGCAGTGGTAACGAGGCTGGCAATGAGAATGCAGCCGTGCTGAACTCCGAGCCGCAAGGGCCATTTCTTAATTTCTCGTTTTCGGCAGATGGTACGGGTGTTGCGGGGGCGCAGGATTTTGCCGATGAATCCAGCGCCATCAATGCAGAGCGCATGGGAGTAGATATGGCCGTTACCTGCATCCCTCCTGGCGGCGGCGCCACAATGGTGCTCGAATCTGGCCATGAAGTAAGCTGCGCCTGGGATAAAACCGGCAACCGGCTTGCGGCATCATTTACAGAACTGCATGCATCCAACCGATCCGAAAAAACGGATCACAACGGCGGTTATAAAGACTGGATGCAGCTTAACGCAAAGGATAAAGACACCACGCTGGTGAGCGCAATTCAGATATTTACGTTTACAGGTAAAAAGCAGCCAGAGGTACGCAATGTATTCCGGGGCATTGGCTACAGCGTAGAACCCAAGAATATTGCCTGGTCGCCAGATGGCACGCGCATGGCTTTTGAAGGCTGGCGGCTAAAAGGCGAGGGGCAACGCGAGCTAAAAGGCATCGTTGTTATGCGCCTGGATCAGGATCCTACCGGGCAGGGCGTAGTCGTAGATGCCGCGCATGTAGATTCCCTGCAATACCTGCTCCCAGCCGATGCCAGCGGGCTTCCGCAGAATCCGCGGTGGTCTCCAGATGGCCTCCATCTGCTTTACGAACTGCGCCGCCCGGATGGAAAGCGCGATCTGTGGTGCATCAACTCCGATGGCACCAACCGAATCAACCTTACAAAGGGCAAAGGGGATTGCTACGATGGCTCCTGGGCACCATTAAAGTAAATGCTGCGCCACGGAATAAAGTATAAAGGCCGCCGATCTATGATCGGCGGCCTTTTAAATGCAATGTGCAGTTGGGTAGCGCTAACTTATCGCTTTGCCGGTACAGACTGAACCGCTTCAGGAGCCGCATTGGTGCCCTTTATCTGTGCCTGGCTGGGAGATTCGCCGCCTGGGAAGGAGGATGTATTTGCAATGGGCTTGCCAATAGAACCAGAACCTGCGGCGGTGTTCTGCGGGTCCTCGTTGTTCTTGTAGTTCACGCTCTCTTTCGTGAGATCCGGGTTAGCTGCCGTACCCTGAGTGTTCTCACAACCTGCCAGCCCAATGCTCAGAAGTGCCAGGGCCACTGTAACCACTACTCTGCCTTTTCGCATACCGCTTCCCTCATGCGCCTGCTTGGCGCTATCATGAATTCTTTTGGCGACGATGTTTTGCCGCATTTCGATAGATTATGGCACAATGCGCGCGCACATAATAAAAATAGCCCACTGGTATAATTAGGAAACAGACGATTGGGCCGTAATCGAGTCATCATCTTGCATATGGAGAAGTTTAGATAGCCTATGAATACCACCAGCGAAAAAGTGCAGTGCCTCATTGTCGGTGCCGGCCTATCTGGCCTGGGGTGTGCTCGTGCTTTGCAGCGTGAGGGCATAGACGCACATATCTACGAATCTTCCGATGATATCGGTGGCCGTGTGCGCACAGATAACGTTGATGGGTTCATTCTGGATCGCGGATTTCAGGTTCTGTTTACAGCTTATCCAATACTGCAGCAGGAGTTGGATATGAAAGCACTGGATTTGCAGCCTTTTGATTCTGGTGCACTTGTGCTATGGCGCGGAGAAGCTTACCCGGTAACCGATCCGTTTCGTGCGCCCAAAACCTTCTTAAATGCCCTTAAAACAGGCGTGTTTTCTATGCAGGATAAGTTTGCTCTGTTAAGGCTGCGCAGGCTGATTATGGGTATGGATATAACAGATATATTCCTTATCCCGGATCAGAACATTCATGATTTTCTGGTAGATAACGGTTTTACCGGCAAGTTTATGAACAACTTTGCACAGCCCTTTTATGGCGGCATCTTTCTTTCCCGGCATCTCGATACCAGCGCACGCATGTTTGCATTTACATTTAAAATGCTGCTGGAGGGGCAGGCCGCCGTGCCAGCCCACGGCATGATGGAGATCCCCAGGCAAATCGCAAGAGATATAGCACCTGGAACTATTCATTTAGGTTGCGAAGTGGAATCGCTGATAAAAGAGGGCAAAGCGGTGAAAGGCGTGCGCTTTACGGATGGACGTGAAGTGTTTGCAGATCAGGTAGTGCTAACGGTGCCCTCTGGTAGTGCTGCTAAACTTACGGGGCTTCAGTTGCCATTGGATCGCCGATCAACCATTACTGCGTACATTGAAGTGCCTGTGGATTTTAACCATGAGCGCGCAATTATGCTATTTGCAGAGCCCAACAAATATGCTGGCGCCAACTCACTGGTGAACAGCGCCGTAATGATGTCTCGAATCTCGCATGATTACGCATCAGATGGCCGGCATTTGCTTTGTGTATCGATAATTGGGGAACCAAAAATTAGCGATGAGCAGATTCTGGAGGTATGCTCGCGAGAAATAGGGAACCATTTCCCACAGAGCAAGCCGAAAGAGTGGAAGATCGTAAAGATCTACCGAATACCGTGGGCGCAGTTCACACAACCTGCCGGAATATTTGGGAGATTGCCTAAGGCAGATAGCGGAATTTCTGGGCTTGTAATGGGCGGAGAAATCCTGTGCCATAGCTCGATTCAGGGTGCTCTGGAAGCGGGGCAACTCTCGGCGCGAGAGGTGCTAATACGCTGCGGAAAACTGCCCAGAGAAACGCGGCGACCACGCAGAACCGAGAATATGCAAAAGCCCGCATAAACAGAGCAACACGCGCGAAAAAGGTGCCGTTGACTCGGCCTTCACGCCTGTGTTATACTGATTGCGAAATATTGCACAAAGTCACGCGCCATGTTTAGCCGCACCGGCACTACCTGGCAGCGCACGCTGTAGCAGGGCCAAAAGCCACTTTTACAGGTCTGTGCTGGAAGATTTAGACGCTATGGCAGCATCGGTAAACACAGTTGAAGGAACCGCGCCTGCGAATGTCTCTTTTGAGCGAGAACGCGGAGTTTACGCTCTGGAAGTGCATCGCGATGTAGCGCATGCAATCATTGAGGTTGGCGAAGATGCCGGCCGCACAGGTCGCATTCTTCGTGTGTTCTCCTCTCTTTCGTCAGCACGCGTTCCCGTGTTC
This sequence comes from uncultured Chthonomonas sp., assembly GCA_903859705.1. GTDB lineage: Bacteria > Armatimonadota > Chthonomonadetes > Chthonomonadales > Chthonomonadaceae > CAIXIX01. The sequence continues at coordinate 67,207 of CAIONQ010000125.1, read as the reverse complement.
TTGATAAAAATGCATCGCAGTGCCGTAACGCTGGCGTTTGCTGGCGCAACCACAGAGCTAGCCACCGAAGTGCTTCGTGGCGAAGGGCTATCCGCAGATATCCGAGGCGGCCTTACACTCCTGGTGGTGCGCGCCGCATCGATGCGTGATCTGCACGGGGTTATGACCAGTATCGCGGATGCGCTTTTTGATGCCGGGGCACGCCTGTATGAAACGGGTGACTCACATAATTCGGTTCAGTGCTTGATAGAGCAGGATTCGGCCGAAGCTGCAGAGCGCCAGCTCTGCGCGCGCTTCCAGCTCAGCACCGATGCGGTTAGCCACTTCAGCGTGAATGTGGAGGCCGCAGGATGAACATTCTTGTACAGAAATTTGGCGGAACTTCGGTAGCAAGCCCGGATAACCGCGCTCTTGCAGCCCGCAAAGTGGTTCAGGCTCGCGAGGCAAACTTCAGCCCGGTGGTTGTAGTTTCTGCTATTGGCCGCGCGGGTGCGCCGTACGCAACCGATACCCTTGTTAAAGTGCTTAAGGATATCGATCCGCAGGTTCCCCCCGCATCTCGTGAGATGGATATGATGATGGCCTGTGGCGAAATCATATCAACGGTGGTATTTGCGCACACGCTGCAAACAATGGGCTTTAAAGCAATTGCTCTCTCAGGAGGGCAGGCTGGCATCATTACCGATGATTCTTTCGGCAATGCGCGCATTCTTGAGATACGACCAGAGTATATCCACAGCCTTATCGAAGAAGGTTATATCCCCGTAGTCTGCGGGTTTCAGGGCATTACAGATCCCGCCAGCGCTTCTCGGCATGGCTCCATTACCACACTTGGGCGGGGCGGCTCGGATACCACGGCTTCTGCCCTTGGTGTGGCACTGAATGCGGTTGGCGTAGAAATCTACACCGACGTGGATGGGGTTAAAACAGCCGATCCAAACCTTGTGCCAAAGGCGTGTACGCTGGACGTGTGTTCCTACGAAGAAGTTGCCGAAATGGCGCATCAGGGTGCCAAAGTAGTGCACCCGCGCGCCGCAGAAATCGCGATGGATCACAATATCCCGCTGTGGGTGAAATCTACCTTCTCAGATAAGCCAGGCACACGCATTACCAATGAGCCAGCCGTAGGCGGCAGCGCAGGCAGGCTAACCGGCATAACCCATACCGGCAAAATGGTTTACATTCGGCTTGAAATTGAACAGCCCAACCACAAACCACTTGTAGAACGCGAAGTATACCGAATGATGGCCCGGGCGGGCATAAACATCTTCCTGGTTACATTTAGCCCAACTTCACTTTCATTCTGCGTTCCGCGAGATAGGTATCCGATTGCGCGCGATCTTCTGGATGGCATGGTAGTTCCTGTCAAAAACGAAGACACCACCGGCGGCAAAACGGGCACGTACTACATCTTCAAGTTTTCTGAGGGACTGGATCTGGCCTACAGCGTTCAGCGCCCCCTGCTGGCCGCAATCGAAGAGCACGTGAATATCGTAGATGTTCCCGCTTCGGTTATTGAAAGCTGTACCATGATCTCGGTGATTGCAGCTGGCCACCGGCGCATCCCGGGCATGATGGCCACCATCTTTGAAACACTGGCGGCAGCCGGAATAGCTGTATACCAGACGGCAGATTCTGAAATGTCGGTATCCTGCCTGATCCCTGAGAGTGAAGTCGACCGGTCTGTGCGATTGCTGCACAAACGGTTGTTCGAGAACTGATGCCAGATCCTGAAGAGGATAGCGGGCATTCCAGAGCGAAAACGGACACAGGGCCGCAGGCGCCAAAAGAGGAAGTAAGCTTTGTACCACACCCTCCGGCGCCACCGAAGCTGGATGTTGTTTTGCCGGAGCATCCCTCCGAGCGCAAAGCAGCAAAAGCAATATCGGAAGGCTATGCAAAATCGGCAATGGCTTCCTCGGCGGTGATGTCGTTCGTAATGCCGATCGTCACCCTGTGTGGAGGCGGCTTCTGGCTGGATGAAAAGATGAAGCACACCACCCCTTACCTCTCGATGGTGGGGCTGGTGGTTGGCCTCATAACCGGCGTATCTTCTCTGTTGAAAACACTCAACAGAATGTCAAATTAGAGACCCTGCATGCCGAATCTCATAGATCGGAACGCGGGAAATCACAGGTGCCCTGATACGGTTTAGTCCGTCTGTGTGGCATAATATTTCGGGCTAATTCACCGGAAACGAGCAATAAGCGTGTCGGACGGCAACAAGCTGCTGAGTTTTGACAAATCTAACCCAGTGTACAAACTGGCGGCTGCAGGCATACTGTTAACGGCTGCTGTTTGTGCCGTGTTGGTGCATATGCACCTTGCGGGATGGGCAATAGGCATGGCAGCAGGTTCTGCCATATCGCTGTTTAGCCTGCTTAGCCTCGGCATTCTCATACCTATCGTCATGATGCCTAATGCTCCCGGTGCATCACAATTTTTACTTGGCCTGGTACTGTTTCTGAAGCTGCCGATTTACGCCATTCTGTTGTGGGTTGTGTCCCTAATGCCTGGTGTGGATATGCGCAGTACAGTGCCCGGCGTAATACTGGCTCCCACGCTGGTAGGAGCACATGCTGTGCTTCAAGTATTGTGGGAACCGATACGTGAGAGCGCGCATCGCCGCAGAGTGAAACGCGGCGGTCGCGTAAATGCAGCGCCATCCGCTGTAAGAAACGCACCACGCTATGGATCGGTCCCTGGCTCTGTGCGCGAACAAGGATAGCTACATGCCCCAGGATTTAACAAGAAAACCTGCAGAAAGCTTCACCGGCAAGCCCCTGATGATTGCTCAGGAAGGCGAGCCCAAGAAGGTAACCGAAGGCACTGAAGCCAAGGAACATAAAGGCGAGATTGGCACTATACCAGATGCCCATCTTTTGCTTAACAATGCTTACCTTGTTACGGGGCTGCTGGTTCTGTTTGCTGTGGTTGCCGGCAAAAGTCTTCGGAAGATCCCCAGGGGATTTTCCAACTTTGCTGAGTTTGTTGCGGAATCGCTCAACAGCTTTACGGTTGGCATCATCGGGCCCGATGGTGAGAAGTACACGCCAATTATTGGCACCATCTTCCTCTACATTTTGGCCTGCAACCTTATTGGCTTGATTCCCGTGTTCCATTCGCCAACGTCTAACATCAGTCTCACGCTTGCGCTGGGTCTGTTTACCTTTGCGATGGTGCAGTATGTTGGTGTGAAGAACAATGGTCTTGGCGGGTACGTGGTCCACTTCATGGGCCCCAAATTCGGCAAGTTCCCTGCAATGTTCTTCCTTATGTTCCCGGTGGAAGTAATTTCCGAGCTTGTACGCCCGCTAACGCTTGCTATCAGGCTTTTCGGTAACATCTTCGGCGAAGACGTTATTCTCTTCGCTCTGGCCGGTCTGGGCGCTGCAAGTCAGCTTACGCGCTTCATTCCATTTCATGCGCCGGTTATGCTTCTTTCGCTGCTAACTGCGCTGGTTCAGGCAATGGTTTTCTCAACTCTGGCCTGTATCTACATTTCCCTCGTATCCCATCATGACGATGATCATGCGGGGCACGGGGAACACAATGCGGATGCGCCGCACGATGCAGCAGCGCATGCGACGCATACTTCCTGATAGTTAGGAAGCTCTTCTGTAACTTGGCTGTCCATATCGCCTGAGGCGGTATCGGGACGTACAGTCAAATCATCGCGAGGCCCCGACACCACCCATCCAAAAGGGGGCCTCGGTTCACACTGTCGATACGACACGAAAGGATGCAAAATGCTTTACTTTATGGCACTGGCCCTGGCGGTCGGTCTTGGTGTTCCGATCGCTGCAGTTGGCGCTGCGATATCTCAGGGCAAGGCGGCGGCTTCAGCGCTTGAAGGCATGGCCCGACAGCCGGAGATTCTCGGCAAACTTCAGATTGCCATGATCTTGTCGCTCGTCTTCATGGAGTCCCTCGTTATCTTCTCCCTGCTCGTCTTCCTTATGCTTTCCGGCAAACTGCCGTCAAGCGAAGCGGTTCTGGAAGCAATCAAGTCCTCCGCAGGCAAGTAGGCGAGAATACCGCCCGTTACTCTCTCCGCCTCTGGAGGCCCACGGGCTTGCATTGGCGGAGGGCATAACACTTAGAGGGATAACCCATGCTAACTTCCATCGCCAAGACGTTGGCATTTGACCCAGTAGTGATGGTCACCCAATTGGGTCTCTTCATCGTACTGCTGCTTGTGATGAACGCATTCTTCTGGAAGCCCATGCTTGCGCACCTCAAGGCGCGAGATAAGGAAATTGCAGATGCATACGCTCAGCGCGATAGGCTGCAGCATGAGATGGAGCAGCTTCGAACCGATTATCTGGCACGCTTAACCCAGGTAGAGGCCGAGGCACGTACACATATTCAGAATGCCATCAAAGAGGCACAGGCTGAGCGAGAGCGCATCCTGGCCGAGGCACGCGCGCAATCAGAATCCACGCTTCAGAGCGGCATTGCCAGCCTGGAGCGCGAAACATCGGATGCGTTGCAGTCGTTGCGCGGAAACATGGTTGGGCTCGCTGTCGACGCGGCCAGCAAGGCGCTGGGTACCGCTGTAGATACAGTTCAACTGCGCATCGCTGTAGAAGATAGAATTTCCCTGGAGCCAGCGAACGCGTAGTTTGTGGGCATGCACAGGTCCCCGGTTCAGTTATCCGATCGTTCAGGAGCGATCGCCTGAACGCTGCTTTAGGCACCGGGGAAATCACGCAGTATATGATCGGAGAATCGATCGTGCTACTTGCCGAATTCCAATTTGGCCCCATTTCCATAGAGGATCCGAACGTCTTCGGGGCGCAGGTGATTGGCTTCATTCTGTTTGCCCTCCTGCTTTGGTTCGTTAACGTGCCGGTCTTTAGCCGTCCAGCACTAAAGCAGTTGCTGACCGAGCGCGAAACCCGCGTAGAAGATGTTCATAACCAGATCGATACGGCGCTTTCAGAAACCCAGCGGCTGCACGATGAGTATGCCCAGCGGTTGCGCAATATCGAAACGGAATCCCGCGAGCGAATTGACGCTGCCGTGCGCGAAGCCGATGCTGCACACAATGAGATCATTGCAGATGCTCAAGGTGCCGCTAAGCTTGTTGTGCGCCGCACCGAAGAGGAGCTATCTCGCGAACAAACGCGCCAACGCATACTTCTGCGCAGGCAAATTGTTCAGATTTCGCTGGATGCCGCAGAATCTACGGTGGTTTCTCTCAATACAGATGCTGTTCAGCGGCACCTGATCAATGACTTTATTGCGCGGGCTGCGGTAACGCCGGGCCAGGAGATTGCAAATGGCTGAGAAGGATCTGCGCGCTGCAAAGCGTTACGCAACCGCCCTCTTTGCCACTGCTACCCGGCAGGGCAACCTGGCAACCATTGAAGCAGACATTACCGCCATTGCGGAGCTGCTAGAATCCAATGCATCGTTTCGCCAGGTATGGGAAACGCCTCTAATCCCGGCCGGCCGCAAGCGTGAGCTTGTTGGTAAGGTTCTTTCAGGATCAATAGATGCCCTGACCCTGGCGTTCGTACTGCTGCTTGTGGATAAGCGGCGCGAGGATATCCTTGTTGCCGTGCGCTTTGAGCTGCGGAACCTGGCGGATAACTCCAGGCACCTCGTTCGCGCTGAAGCCACCTTCGCCACGCCTCCCACCGAGGCCGAACAGGCTGCTCTTATTCAGAGCCTGCAGAAGCGAACCGGAAGTCACGTCGATCTCACGGTAAGTGTTGATGCGTCGATTATTGGCGGCATCGTGGTGCGCATGCAGGATACCATTCTCGACGGAAGCGTGCGCGGAACACTGGAGCGGCTTAGAGAGCAGCTCCTTACAGAAGCGTAGATCTTTCCAACCGCGGATCCCGGCACAGTCCAGGAACATCCGCCTCCGATTCAGAGTTTATCAATGTAGCCGTTGGAGTCGTTCCTTCTCCACAGGGTTACACAGGAGAGAATATGGCAATTCGACCGGAAGAGATAACCTCCATACTTGAGAGGGAGTTACAGTCCTACAACCGGGAAGTCACCGAAGTCGGTGTCGGAACCGTTCTGCAGGTAGGCGACGGTATCGCCCGCGTCTATGGCCTGAAAGATGCCATGGTATCCGAACTGCTTGAGTTCCTTGATGAAAAGGGCAACCCTATCACGGATCACAACGGCGCGGTTATCAAGGCAATCGCACTCAACCTGGAAGAGGATAACGTTGGTGCTGTTATCCTTGGCCCGGACGAGAAGATCAGCGAAGGTACAACCGTAAAGCTCACCGGGCGCATTATTGAAGTGCCGGTTGGCGATGCCCTTCTGGGACGTGTTGTTTCCGCAGTTGGCGACCCGCTGGATGGTAAGGGCCCAATCATCACCGATGAAACCGCGTACATTGAAACGCGTGCACCCGGTGTTGTAGACCGCCAGCCAGTTAAAGAGCCACTACAGACCGGATTGAAGGCTGTAGACGCCCTTGTTCCCATTGGCCGAGGTCAGCGAGAACTTATTATCGGCGACCGTGGTCTGGGTAAAACTGCTATCGCGCTGGATACCATCATTAATCAGAAGGGCGGCGACGTCATCTGTATTTATGTTGGTATTGGCCAGAAGGCAACCACCGTAAACAACGTTCGCATCGCCCTTGAGGCAGCGGGCGCGCTGGAATACACGGTAATTGTTGCCGCCAACGCTTCGGATCCGGCCGCGCTGCAGTACATCGCGCCGTACACCGGTTGCTCCATCGGTGAGTACTTCCGCGATCAGGGCAAGCACGCACTCATCATCTACGATGATCTTTCCAAGCACGCAGTAGCCTACCGCCAGGTATCTCTGCTTCTGCGCCGCCCGCCGGGCCGCGAAGCGTATCCTGGAGACGTTTTTTACATCCACAGCCGACTGCTGGAGCGTGCTGCCAAAATGCGCGAAGATTACATTATTGTAAGCAAGAGCGCTCCTGGCGGTGCAACCACCGGCGTGGATGGTGTTGAATACCATGGCGGCGAAGGCCGCGATCATGCGAAAAAGGCAATTACCGAACTTGATGGTGCAGACGATCTTGAGATCCGAAAGCTCCCGGGTACGGGTGGAAGCCTTACAGCACTGCCAATCATCGAAACTCAGGCGTCGGACGTTTCTGCATATATCCCGACAAACGTTATTTCGATTACCGATGGACAGATCTTCCTTGAGCCCGACCTGTTCTACTCTGGTGTACGGCCTGCCATTAACGTTGGTATCTCCGTTTCCCGCGTAGGCCGATCTGCTCAGGTAAATGCAATGAAGGATGCCAAGGTTGCAGGCCGAATGAAGCTCGACCTCGCGCAGTATCGCGAAGTTGCGGCCTTCTCACAGTTTGCATCCGATCTTGATAAAGCAACCCGTGATCAGTTGGAGCGCGGTTCCCGCCTTATCGAAATCCTGAAACAGCCACAGTTCAAACCAATGGCAGTTGAGCAGATGGTTACCATCATCTATGCCGGTAACAACGGCTACCTGGATGATATTCCCGTTCTCAGCATCCAGAAGTTTGAATTCGGCTTCCATCCGTTCATGGCAGAGAACTATCCAGATGTTATGGAGAAGCTGGCCAAAACCAAGAACCTGGATAAAGACACAGAGGCCGCCCTCATTCAGGCGATCACTGCTTACAAAGCTCAGTTCAAAGCGTAATGCCGCCGCCCTGTGCTAACCGCACAGGGCTATCCGGATACAGTGAGTACAGAAATGGCAGCCGGCGATCCGAACGCAGACCCACGGAAAGTACTTTCCGAAGGTATCCGCCAGATACGAGAGTCCCTGGCAGAGCAGCGTGAGGGCGCCGTTGCCATTCTCACACAACGCAATAACCTCATGGCGGAGGCCGAGCTTCTCATAAAGCAGGCCGCTGATTATGAAGAAAAGGCGCGGCTCGCTCGATCCATACAGCGTGCAGATCTTGCTGTAGATATCGAGAGTGCCGCAGCAGCCCGGCGAGCCGAAGCTGAGCGTTTACAGGTGCAGATAGCCCTGTTGGATGCGCAAGCGACAAACGCTGCGCTCGCCGTAAAAACCGCGGAAGCCACCGCATCCGCACGGCTTGCAGCCCTGCAAGAAAAGACGCTGGCGGCTCTCACGTCAACCGGCTCCGCAGCCGATGAGATGTGGGATCGTGCCACCGCAAAAATTCAATCTCTGGTTTCACAGGCCGAAGCGGCTACTCCTCAAGCCGCGGTGATGGCGGCACAGGCAGAAGAAACAGAGAGAAGTGTTGAGCAGATGCTCGCGAACCTTGAGAAGCGCGCCGGAACGCGCCCGGGTTCAGAGAGCACACAGCATGTTACCGCGCAGTCGGCCAGCATAGCCGCACCTGCGTATATATCAGGAAAAGAGGATTCTCGAATGGACCCGAAACGGCGAGTCAAGGTTGCTGCCATCGGTACGGGCGGAATTTTCCGCGGAGCACACCTGCCGGCTCATGTAGAGTTGCCACAGCTGCAGCTTGTTGCGTTTGTAGACCCGGATAAGACAGCACAGGATCTGGTTCACAAGCGCTACCGACAACTTATTGAAGTTAAGGTTGCCGCCGCTCGTGAAAAGGGCGACCATGACGAGGTAGCTCGCCTCGAATCCGATTTCGAGAATATCCGCATTTTTGAGGATATTCAGCAGGTCATTGAGATGAAAGAGGACCGTCCGGAGCTTCTGGATGTGTGTACGCAGCCGGTGCTGCATGCGCCGCTTTCAATCCAGGGCCTGGAGGCCGGTTTCCACGTAATGTGCGAAAAGCCGATCTCTCGCAGCTGGCTGGAATCACAGCGCGTTATCGAAGCGGTAAAGCGCACCGGTCAGTTCTATCAGCACAACGAGAACTGGCTGTTTGATCCGGATTACTACACTGTTAAGAAACTGGTGGATGCAGGGCAGATCGGCGAACTGATTGCCATGTTCCTCAACCAGTCTCACGGTGGCCCAGAGGGCAATCCGCGCTTCTGGAACAGCGATTTTGGTGGTGGCGGCGCATTGCTGGATAACGGTATTCACGCCATCGGCGCAGCCTGGTTCATAACTGGCCTCGAGAAAACACCAACCTTCGTAAAGGCAGCACAGCCGTTCGGTATGAGCATTCGCATGCCAAACCGAATTATTGAAGGCCGTTATCAAAAGGTAACCGTAGACGACGATGCCCATATCCTGATCCGCTTTGAGAATAGTGAGAACAACGAGTGGAGCACCGCTCATGTTGAAGGCTCCTGGAGCGAGAAGGATTCGGCGGATACGTGCTACATCGGTTCCACAGGCCGCATCGATATGATAAATGAGGATGGCAAGCGCTTTGCAGTAGTTACCGATTCTTACGGTAACGTATCTCGCAAGCTGCGCGTTAGTGGCTCCAACTGGCAGCACTGGCCGTCTTCTTTCTACGGCGAAATTCAGAACATGGTGGAGTGCATCCGCATCGGGCAGCAGTCTCTTATGACTGCCGAATTCGGCGCAGATTGCTCCGCAATTGTAGGCGCTTCCTACCTCTCCGAGATGCGCGGCAAAAAACCGGTTCATCTCAACGAGTTCAAGGCATTCGCCAATGAAATCGCCGATCGCTATCCGAACGATCCTGTTTCGGCAGATAACGCCCTTGTTGATGCGCTTCTCTCCGCAGTACGCAACAAGTAAGGGCCTGTAACGAGTAACAATGACCCTTCCGGGGCCATAGGCTGAGATTATGGGGGCGCCACATGGCGCTCCCTAAACCGGAAGTGGCGCCACAGAGAGGAACCTCATGGCAACGATTCGACAGGTGCGGCAGCGCATCCGCGTTGCGAAGAACATACAGCAGATCACCAAGGCTATGAAAATGGTGGCTGCTGCCAGGCTGAAGCGGGCGCAGGAGCGAGTTACCGCCGCACGTCCGTACTCGTTCACCATGCGTGAAATGATGACCAGCCTTGCGGCAGGCGTTGGTGGCGAACTGGATCACCCGCTGCTTGCTGTTCGACCGGTGAAACATACCGGATTTTTGATCATCACAGCAGATAGAGGCCTTGCCGGATCATACAACTCTGCAATCCTGCGAAAAACGCTGGAAATGCTGAAGGAGTACGATAAGGAGCATGTTCGCCTTTACTGTGCGGGCCGCAAAGGCGTACAGTTCTTTAAGCGCCGTGGATACAACGTCGTGGCCGAGTTTGAACTTGGCAACACGGGTGTAAGCTTCTCAGAATCTCGAGATATAACCAAAGTGGTTCGAGATGCGTTTGAAAGCGGCACCATTGATGAGCTGTATTTACTGTACACCCAGTTCTTTACAGCCATAACACAGAAACCATCAGATGTTCTTTTGCTGCCTATCCAGCAGCCAGCTCAGGAGGACGGCACGGTTTCAGCTGGTGCCGGTAATGATGATTATATTTTCGTTCCTTCCGCCGATGAGCTTCTGAAAAGCCTTCTTCCCAGATACGTGGAGGGGCAGGTCTATCAGGCTTTCCTGGAATCGAACGCGAGCGAGCATGGTGCACGTATGACGGCCATGAGCTCTGCAACAGACAACGCTGGCAAGATGATCACCACGCTTACTCTGCAGCTTAACCGGGCCCGCCAGGCGGGTATTACTCGGGAAATCTCGGAGATCGTTGGTGGTGCGGAAGCGCTCAAGGGCTAACTTCCATTAACTGCCATCTCGGATAAGCGGCCTCTGCGCACGGTTACTGATGCGCGCAACGAGGGATTTATGGCAGATCTTAGCAAAACAAGTGATAACAGGAGCGCTGCACAGTCTTCAGACTGTGCGGCGCTTCGCTTTACAAAGATGCAGGGAATTGGCAACGACTTTGTTGTTGTTGATGGCCGAGAACCCTGTTATATCGACTGGTCGGCGCTGGCGCTGGAACTCTGTGATCGTAACACCGGAATCGGTGCAGATGGGCTGTTAGTTCTGGATACCAGCAACCTGGCTGATGTGATGATGCGCATGTACAATCCGGATGGCACGCCGGATGTATGTGGCAATGGCCTGCGCTGCGTTGCCCGCTACGCCATCGATAGGGGCATTGTTTCCACAGATACGCTTACCATTGGCACGCTTGCAGGTAGCCGTACTGCATCCGCAGTGCGTAACGCCGCCGGCGAAATCCAATCGATATCGGTTGGCATGGGCCTTCCTCGTTTCGATCCTCCTTCGGTGCCCGTGCGCGTAGCTCTGCAAGAAGTTTACGATTATCCACTGGATCTGGGGGGCGGTTCGTCTCTTGTGGTTACTGCACTTTCTACCGGTACTACACACAGTGTAACCTTTGTAGATGCACTGCCAGATGATGATACGTTCTTTACAGTTAGCCCAAAAGTTGAGGCGCATCCACTATTTCCAGATCGAACCAGCCTGATGTGGTGCCATGTCGATGGCGACAACCGCCTTAGCCTGCGCGTGTGGGAGCGTGGAGCCGGTGAAACCTTTGGCTGCGGCACGGGTGCCTGCGCCTCGGCAGTTACTGCTATTCGGCACGGCTTTGCAGATGGCTCTCGGCCAGTTACAGTGCGTTCTAAAGGCGGCGAGCTAACAATAAAATGGAGCGATGGCGAAGTAATCGAGATGAGTGGGCCGGCAGAGTATGTTTACGAGGGCGTCTATCCCCTCGGCGGTGGTCATTAACAGCATCTGCCAGGCCGCATCTGCACTGTACAAAATGTGCTACAACCTGTAAAACTCTGAAAACCTGTTGCGCACCAGCTCAACAGTTTGCGTGGCGTAGGCATCGGCTTCTTCTGTAAGATAATCCGGAACATCTGGCTCCTCATGATCTAACAGAAATGGCATTTCAGAGGCCAAAGGGCACGTTTCGGGTACAGCATCTGGCAAGCTAGTGCCTGTTAGCACGCCCACAGCCAGTGCCCACATGCGTGAAACGGTGGTCAGGCAATAACCGCCTCCCCCCACAGCAACGGTTGGCAGCCCCAGGGCTGCAATGTCCTGAACGGCTGTAAGCCAGCCCTGCGCCGTTAAGCATGCATGTGCCAACGGATCCAGCGCATGGGGGTCTGCACCAAGTTGCAGCACAATTGCTTCCGGCTTAAAAGCTTTCAGAATGGGTAATGCTGCCTCTCTCCAGGCCATAATCCAGGCATCGTCACCCGTGTACGGTGCAACCGGGATGTTAACCGAGGCACCTTCCCCATCGCCAGATCCTATCTCGGTTACATCTCCGGTACCCGGAAAGAAGTGATGTGCAAACTCGTGTATGGAGAGTGTTAAAACAGATGGGTCTGTGTAAAACAATTCCTGCACTCCATCGCCATGGTGCACATCTATATCCACATACGCCACACGCTTGAACTGCCTTCGCAGGCGATTGATTGCCAGGGCACAATCGTTCAGTACGCAGAAGCCTGCCGCAGAACTAAAGTGAGCGTGGTGCAGCCCACCGGCAATATTAAAGGCCACAGGAGGTGTGCCACCGTTATGCGCGTTGATAACATCTTGTGCTGCCTGTATTGATGCGCCTGCATAGCGCATCGAGGCGGCACCAATACCTTCAAACAAAGGGTTATCCCCCGTTCCAAGCCCATAGCGGTGCAGGCCGCGCACATTTTCGCCTCTATCCAGGGCGGCCAGGGCCTCAACAAAGCCCCTGTCGTGCACTTCAGCAACCTCTTCTGGGTCTGCAAGTTCGGGGGCAACTATCTCCAGCACTTTACCGGGCAAGCCGAGGGCATCCAACAGCTGTACCGTGCGTTTAAGCCGAATAGGGCGCATAGGGTGGTGGGGCCCCATGTTGTAGCCCATCATTGCATCTGAATAGTAAAATCGAACCATCCTTGTTGCTCCTAAACTAAAACTCAAATTAGCGTCACGTTGTTACTGCAACATCGTCTATTAAGGAGTACAACTCCTCCCCACCTGCAGTTCCAAACCTATATACAGTGAAAAACCACACACCGTCTCTTTTGAAGAGGCGAATGGGAACCGTATCAGGTACTGCTAAACGTAAATGAACATATAGATGGTTAATACGTCTTAACAATATAAGGCGGTTATCCATTCGTGCAGGTCATCGGGATCTCAAAAGGAGCAATAATTCCATGAGCAGTATTCATTTTGCAGAAGCACGATTGCTGACTGGCGTGGCCATTGCTCTGTTTGTTGCTGCTTCCGCTCCTAAGGTATTCGCGCAGGATGGTTACAAGGTTGGCGAGGCCGGCAGCTCGCCTGCCCCATCAGCTCCTGCGGCCCCTTCACCTCAAACTGGAACGCGCATGGCCAGAATCGAGTTTGTATCAGGCTCAGTAACATGGCGTCCAGATACCAGGTCAGATTGGAAACCAGCAAGAGTGTTAACAGCACTGCAACCTGGCGCACAGATTTGGGCCACTGGTTCTGGGAAAGCAGAGTTACGTTTTGATGATGGTGCCGTGGTGCGCATTGGCCAGGGCGCAACAGCCACTGTGGAGACTTTATTTAGTGATGCCAAAGGTGGTTTTACTCGCATCAGCGTTGATAATGGATCCGCCACTTTAATTGCACGGGCTGGCAGAGGTGTGTATCAGCTTGATCTTCCGTTGTATGCGGTTGCAGCCAGTGGGCCGGTGCGTCTCAGCATCCGCACCGATCGTGAATCCCGTGTAATTGTGAGATCAGGCAAGGCAGTTGTTCAGAGCGACAAAGGAAAAGTGCAGCTCTCTGCGGGCGATACATTGTCGTTAGCATCCCCGGATGCGGCTTTTGTTGTGAGAACGGCTCCAGCATCCGATTCCTGGGATCGCTGGAACGATGACAGAGACAGTTTACTTCCGCGAATAACCTCCCCGGCTGGCGCGGTGATCATTCCCACCATCATTTTTGGCGGGGGATATGGCCATCACCACAGGGATGGCGAAGGCTACCGAAGGCACTGGTAATACCATGTGAGCTTACATAGGAGTTCTGCGGTAGGGTAGTATTTTCTGACTGCATGGCGATGCAGCAGAGAGGTTGAGCCGCCGCTGCGGCTTGAAAGGATCAACATGCGATTTAGACGTGAATTTCTGGCAGGTATGGGTGCGCTGGCTGCCGCGTGTGCAGCGTTTGCACTCAACGGGTGCGGCACAGGTACGAGCTCAGCAAGCCAGAGCCTGATAAAGAGCATCAATGCTTATGTTCCCCCCACAGGGCTGGATGGCTCACTAACTCTGTTTGCCAACACCATCTACCTTACGGGTGGTAACATAGGGTTTGGCACCGTAGCAAACAGCGGTGGCTACGTATCGTTAACCAGCGGCAACTACAATCTCACCGCTTCTGGCCCTTCTACCACACCGATAGTGCTTAACAACCAGGCGTTTAACGGCAGCAACACCGCCTATACCGTGCTTGCTACCGGGCAGGGCGGGCAGCTTGGAACATTTGCTCCCAAAATTGTGGTGATGCCGAACTACGTAAATGGCCAGCTTGTGCTTGCTGCAGGCACAGCCGCTGTGCGCGTGGTAAATGTGTCTCTCAACAGCAACAATGTTGGCCTGTTTAACACCAGCGGCGGTGTGCCAACGGCTGCAGTTGCAGCCAACTTTGCCAGCCTGGGATATGGTTACAACACGGGTACCAATGTGTACACGGCAGTACCCACCTCCAGCCTGGTAAACATGGCGGTTGTGGATGTAACTGCGCCTACCACGCCTCTTGCCCTGCAAGCAACAACCAACCTCAACACACAGTCTTTTGCGGCGGGCAACGCCTACACTTTACTGATCTTCGGGCAGCCCAGCAATACCAGCCAGCCAGTAAGCGCGCTGTGGGTTCAGGACTATCCTGCGCCATAACCCGTGCCCCACGGTTCACAAACCCGGCAACATTTCGGCCCGGCTATCCATATGGATAACCGGGCCGAAGTCTGTAGGGCAGAATCTCTCACACTCTACTCAAAGCGCATTAATGCGCAAATCTCATACTCGCTCAGCACCTTGCGCCCTTCCAGAAACGCCAGCTCAATCAGGAATCCATACCCTGCAACCTCGGCGCCAAGGCGCTCCACAAGCCGGCCCGCCGCTGCCGCGGTGCCACCCGTGGCAAGCAAGTCATCAATAATAAACACTCTCTGCCCGGGTTTCAAAGAATCGCGGTGCATCTCTACCGTGTTTGTGCCGTACTCCAGCGCATACTCTTCGGCTATCGTATCTGCCGGTAGTTTGCCCAGCTTTCTCAACGGCACAAAGCCCACACCAAGGGCCAGTGCCACCGGCGCTCCGAAGATAAACCCACGGGCTTCAATGCCAACCACAGCGTCAATTTTCTTGTCGTGCGCCCAGTGCGCCAGGCGTGTAATCACTTCCTGCAGCGCCGCATAATCCTGCACTACAGGGGTAATGTCTTTGAACAGAATTCCCGGCTTGGGAAAATCCGGAACATCCCGCACAAGTTTCTCGGCCAGAAGCTCTCCCATTTTTGATCCCCCTTGCAGTGCCTGTTTGCCGGTTTTAGTTAGCCGGGCTGCCAGCGCCATCTGTGGTCGCTTGTACTGATCTGTTCGCGTTAAACACGGGTTGTTCCTGCCCGCAACTGCTGCCGGGCAGCATGCACATTGTAACTGCTGCCGCATGGGCTACACCCTCAATTATTGTACGCAAAAGATATGTGCTTAGTGCGAAGGGATATTGCCTGCTGCTGCCGTATGTGTGCGGCAAGGAATACTGGCAGGGAAGGCTTTTAAATTTCTATGCGAATTACAGATGTAAAGGTTATCGTCACGTGCCCGGGCAGGAACTACGTTTTTCTTAAGATCTATACCGATGTTCCGGGGCTGTATGGCGTGGGTGAAGGTACCTTGAATGGCAGCGAGCCGGTGGTTGCAGAAGCGTTACGCCACATTGCGCCCCTGCTTATTGGCCGTGATCCACAGAGGATTGAAGATATCTGGCACCTAGTTTATCGGCACGCCTATTGGCGCGGCGGGCCCATATTTGCGGCCGCGCAGGCTGCCATCGATTTTGCACTGTGGGATATCAAAGGCAAGCAGGCCAATTTGCCCGTGTACCAGTTACTGGGCGGCAAAGCGCGAGATAGCGTTATGTGCTACAGCCATGCCTTCGGTAAAGACGTTGTAGAAACCGAAGATAGCGCCCGGCAGCTAATGGAGCAGGGCTTTAAAGTGGTGCGGTGCCAGGTTGGCGTTTATGGCGGAGCCGGAGTACTGGGCCTCAATCCACCGATGTCGCCAGGCACACCACCCGAACAGATCTACGAGCCAACACCCTATCTGTTGAGTGTGCCTGCAATGTTCAAACATCTGCGCGAAAAGCTTGGCAATGAAATTGAGCTCTTCCACGATGTGCATGAACAACTCAGCCCCATCGAGGCTGCAAGGCTTGCTAAGGAGCTTGAGCAGTACCGCCTCTTCTTCCTCGAGGATCCGTTGATGCCGGAGCATCGGGAATCCTGGCCCATACTGCGTGCCGCCTCCACAACGCCACTCGCCATCGGTGAAATAATCACCTCGCGTTGGGATTGCCTGCCACTCTTCCAGAACCACTGGATAGATTTTATACGCATCAAACCCCTGCATGTTGGTGGCCTAACAGAGGCGCGCAAAATCATGATTATGGCCGAGCCATATAATGTCCGCTCTGCGTTTCATGGCGCAGCAGATATCGGCCCGGTGGCACAGGCGGCAAGTGTTGCGCTGCAGAGTGTTATCCCAAATTTTGGCGTACAGGAGTGGACCCGCTACCCGGACGCCACCTATGATGTGGTTAGCGGCACCTGCGAAATGAAATCAGGATTCATTACGCCCTCAGAGAAACCTGGCCTTGGAATTGATATAGATGAAGAGAAGGCGGCAGCATACCCATACAAGCAAGCCTGGATGCCGCTGGTACGGCGCGCAGATGGAACCATGCATGTTTACTAAAAAAGGCATTGTGCAGGCTGCTGCAGCCCTTTGGGCGCTCATGCCGGCAAACGCACTGCATGCAGATACCGAGCAGCACATTCGGTTTGCAGGGTACGAATGGGCAGTGAAGAGCTCGGAGAGTATGGGGCCAGGCCCCAACATCTGGAAGCCCGAAAATGTGCGGGTGGATTCTAAAGGCAGGCTGCATCTGCGCATAACTAACCTGGGTGGCAAGTGGCAATGCGCCGAGGTGAGGTCTTTAAAGCGGTTTGGCTTCGGCACATACGGTTTTGAAGTTGAGAACACAACAGGGGATCTGGATCGAAACGTGGTATTGGGCCTGTTTAACTACCCCACCGCAGATGTTGGTCCAGATGGCACCCATGAAATTGATATCGAAATAGCCCGCTGGGGTCAGGATGCTGCGCCTGCGGGGAACTTCACCGTTTGGCCAGCTAAAGAAGGCGAGCCACATGGTTCCCGCACATTTCAGATTCCGGCCGGCGCCAAACTGTTCACCCATCAATTTAAGTGGCAAACCGATCGCGTGGCCTTCGCCTCAAGCACTTTTGGCCTTAAGGGCAAGCCAACCCCACTGGATGCCTGGAGTTACAGGCCGGAAAACTCAGATCGTAGAATCAGCCAGGATCCCGAATCGGTGCTAATCAACTTCTGGCTATTTCGGGGCATGGCACCTGCAGATGGTAAAGAGGCAGAAGTTGTAATACGCAGCTTCCAATTTACTGCCGCAGGCGCCTCTCAAAAAAAAGTAGGGCACAGTACAGACTACACACCGCACAAAGGGAAATTCGGACCCTCCATTTTGGCCCCATCGGCCAGATGCAGGTACGAAGTGCACGGGTGGTTCGGAGATTGATCGTGCTTATAGCGCGCACCATCCGGCATAAATATGGTTACAAATGCCCTGCGCTGATTGTTTGTGCTATTATGCGGCGTAAGGTGCCAGTTCAGGCAGTGATGAAACATGCACTCCCCGGCCTTTAGCACAACAGGCTTTGTTTTTTCCGGCATCCATGTGCGGATATCGTTGTAAAGGCTGCCGGGCTCGCCCGGGCCAGGTGGGGCGGGTGATAGGTGCAAATCCTCTGTAAGCTCCGCCGTTATTGGCTGGTAACGTGGATCGCGGTGGCTACCCGGCACAACATGCATGCAGCCATTCTCCGGCGTGGCCTCGTCCAGCGCTAACCAGCATGTTATCATGGATGGCCTATCCAGGGGCCAGAAATAAAAATCGTGATGGCATGCAAAGTGGCCATTATCGCCGGGTGGTTTGGAAATAACCTGATCGTGCCACAGCCGAATGTCCTGTGTCTCCATCAGTTCACGAATAGCGCCCGTGATAAGTGGGTTGTGCATCACCTGCGCAAACTCTGGAGATACCTTCCACATATTCACAAACTGATGGATTGCGCGCACAGGGCGTGAACCATCCTCACCGCGCCTATCGTGCCCAAAGGCAAACTCGGGCGGTAGTCCAGAGTAGTCTTCTCGCGTAAGCTCTTCCTGAATCGTGTTATCCAGCGCACTGCGCAGTTGCTCTACCGTCTGGTCATCTATCACCCTGCCAAACTTCAAATACCCATCCCGGTAAAATTACTCTTTTTGATCGGGAGTTAGCACGGCCACACTGCTCATGGTTGATTCTCCGGCAAACCGTTGGCTCAGTTGTGGTACTGAGCATGTTGGAGCAAGTTATGACACGGCAGATAATAAATCCTTTATCGAGTCTCTTTTCAGGCAGTCAGGCTTCTAGGGCGTAGCTATTGGTGCGGGGCATCGTGCATAGCTCTGGCGGTTCTCTGTCATGAGCCGGCACTCAGCAGGTATCCACTTCCCTGCCACTCTCCGCACTTCAATTTCAAATACCGGCCGATCTGATCCCGTTAGCGCAGCACAAACACGCGCCGAATTTCCATCTTTGCTCAACGAATAGGGTACGGAGTAATTTCCTGGCGCAAACCAGCTATACCCCATACTGACCCGGAAATTAATTGAGTTTGATTTAGCAAACCCCGCCTCATTTTGGCCTGAAGTAAGAAATACTACACTTGATGACACATAGTCACCTTGAGGGAAAATCACGGGGACGTCGGTACTTTCCACAGGCACCGGCCTGTTTGCAGGGCCCATACATGGAACCAGACATCCACGGCTGGTCAGAAAGTCCGAAAGCTGGGTAGGCACCGTTGGCTTAAACCGGTGGGTCAATTGAAGATACTGGGCAAGTGCGGAGACCAGAGCAGAAAATATCTGCTCCTGTTCGGTGAGTTTACGAACATGGTATTGAGGAACCAGATTAAACGCATCTGGAACAAACGTGCCCTGGGTCTGTTTTGTACTGGGGCTCAGGCCAAGCTGCTGTTCGGTGTGATCTGGTATTCCATCTCCATCACTGTCTATTGTAAGGGCTGCAACATCAATATCATCAGAAGTGGCGTTTCTAACTTTCAAACCGCTGAAGTGCAGCCTCAACGGTGCCTTACTTGCTACAGTAAGCTCGCAGGAGGCTTCACTATACCGGTTGTTTGGCTCAACAAGCACCGGATGTTTCCACTGTTTCCCATCCAAAGAGTCTGCCAGCCACAGGTCTCGGTTGCTGAAATAAGATGCAAGGAAGAGACCACGGAGCTTGCCATCCGGGCACTTAACCTGAGCAATTGGCGCTGTCCGCAGGGTGTTGATGCCGGAGCCGGCACCGAAGCTTGACTTCAGTGTGGCAAAGTCTGGCATTAACCGCGTGGAAGGCACGGCCCTAACCACGTTTCGTGCCGCCTCAAGCTCCGCCGTACCCCGGTTGTGTGCCAGCTCGAAACAGGCAAACCGTTTGATCCAGGCCGCGGCATTTGGGTCGTTCAGGGTGCTCATTAAATAGGAGGTAACCTGCTGTTGCGTAACCGGTGAGGCACCGCCTGTTTGTGGTGCGAATCTGCAGATGTAGTACAGTGCAGCCTCCCCGGTAGCAAAGTCGGCATCGGTACAGGTCTTCGCATAGGTAAACAGGGCGTTAAAAGCCCTGCCAGTGTTTAGCTGTACCAAAATGGAAGCCAGCGCTGCCAGTGTGCCCGGTTTGTGTTTGGCCGCAAACATACGGAGTATTACAGGCTCAATATCAGGATCGTTAACATCACAGATATAGCCCATTGAGGTAGATAACAAGCTAGATTCCAGCAGCTGATCTGTAGAAAGGTTCAATTTATCCGCAATACTCACTGCCGATTCCAGCATCTCGGTAAGGGCCGGTGTGCTATCTTTTCCAAGCTGCAAAATGGTGAGCGCTGCACGCGTTTCGCTGGTAGTTGCTTTGCTTGCATGGTTGCTGGTTCCGGAAAAGATCCTGCTAATCAGCCTGCTTATAAAGGATTCTGCACCAGGTTGCCAGACAGTAGATATCTGCAGCATGCGGCGCGCCATCGATTGCCGTTCACCACGCAGCATAGAAAATGAAACTGCCGGGGAGTGTGCTTCGGCAACAGCGGTGGTTGAACCATCACAGCCAAATACCTTGTTGCCAGCAACTATTGCTGCCGAAGGAAACAGATCTGGCAGCATAGCGCGCCACAGCTCCTTGCCAGTGGCCGGGTCTATTGCGATCTGGATACCAATGTCCGACACAGCGCGAGATGGCAGAATTTTGCGGTGCACTACAGGCGTATTCGTCTGGCCAACCATATAAAGGCAACGGTGCGTCGGATCCAATCTGTCCCAGGTTAGCTGGCTGATATTGATGCCGAAGTCACCTTGAGGATTCTTGAACTCCCTGGCCCAGTGCGGCTTGCCGGTAATTCTGTTATACGCTTCTAACTTACTGCCGTTGATAAAGATTACATCGTTTTCTGTGAGTATTGGCGTCTGGATTTGGCCAGATAACGAAAGCCCATCTGGAGCTTGAGCTTCCCAGAGCGGCTTGCCGTTTGTTGGGTTGAGCGCCGTGTAGTAGTCATTGAGGATGAACACTCCGGATTGGGATACCACCATGTAGTTGATGCCACTATTGCTGAGGCTCTCATCCATGTTTTCTTCAGCACTTACCGATGCAGACCAGATTTTTGCCCCCGTGTCCGGATCCAATCGGAGGTAATGCTTGCCGCCAACCCTTGCAATGCAAATACCGCCTGCAAACTTCACCTCATTTCGGGGTGGCACTACGTTCTGCGGAATGCTCATCAACGTTCTGCTTATCAGCTTTCGCCAGGCAGGTTGTCCGTTTGCTTTGTTAAGGGCAGTAACTTCGCCAGAAGCCATTACAAAAAGCAGATTATTGTTGGCAATGGCTGGCTCAGAACTAATCGGTCCGGCAATAGTTGACTTCCACAGGGGTTTGCCAGTTTGTAATTCCAGGCAGGCAGCCATGGATTGAGCGGTTGGAGAAACACCACCAGAGTTGAACTCGGCAAACTGCTCATAAACAAAAACGCGGCTATCCTCATCAGATTTGATGTGGACCTCAAGGTTCTGGTTTGAATTGCCGTGTGCTCCATCCTGCATCAGATCTCTATGCCATTTCGGCTCGCCTGTTTGTATATCCAGTGCATAAAGAGTGGTGCCGTTTATGTAAAGTGCAATGTTGTCAACAATATCAAGCTGTGCTATCTGCTGTCCTGTATTCGCATCTCCAGTGGGCGTGCGCCAGGCAGGTTGCATGGTGTGCCAGGTTACGGCTGGCTGGCCAGCTGCCCGAGTAACGAAGACCTCTGGCGTTGTTGGCCGGTTTCTGTATGAAACAAATCCAACCATACCCACCAGAATGACAATTGGAACAATGACAGCAACCAGGCGCTTTTTCATAGATTTCACCGGGTATTTCAGCAACAGATTTGTTACCGCAGATTGGGCAAACAGCATTGATTCCTTTTTACCCTATTGCTATCAGATTTTTACAATGTGACCGTACAGTGAGCACCCAAACGTGAAAGCGCCGGTTCCTATGCAGAAACCGGCGCAATAAAACCATATGATGGTATGCCGCTTATCAGTTGGAAAGTGCAAGATGCGGTTTCGCGCCCTCGATCTGGGCAGCGCCAGATTCTTCAGTTTCCTCTTCTTGTTTCAGGTTCTGCTTGAATGGCGGATAGATAATGCCGCGCTCTGTGATGAACGCAGTTACAAGATCGTGAGGAGTTACATCAAAGGACGGGTTCATTGTGGGCACGCCTTCTGGCATAATTCTGTGCCCGTTTATGTGAGTCATCTCCTCATGATCCCGCTCTTCGATTGGGATCTCTTCGCCTGTTTCAAGCGCGAAATCTATGGTTGAGTAGGGGGCTGCCACATAGAATGGGATACCGTGGTGAGCTGCCAGCACGGCCACATTGTATGTGCCTATTTTGTTGGCTGTATCCCCATTGCTTGCAATGCGGTCTGCACCCACCACCACACAATCAATGTCTCCGCGCCGCATCAGCATTCCAGACATATTGTCTGCAATCACCGTTACATCAATTCCATCCTGTGCGAGTTCCCAGCCGGTAAGCTTCATGCCCTGCAGTCGTGGGCGCGTTTCGTCGGCATACACTTTAATGGTTTTGCCAGCCTCTACCGCCGCCCGAATAACACCGAGGGCGGTGCCATAACCCACCGTGGCAAGTGCACCAGCATTGCAGTGCGTTAGCACGGCTCCCTCATCGGGCAGCAGATCTGCGCCAAAGCGGCCCATGCGGCGGTTGGTTTCAATATCCTCATCCAGCATGCGCAAAGCTTCGTCAACAATGGCGTCCTTCAGGTCGATTGTGTTGCCCGGCAGAGTATCCACAATCTCCATCATGCGGTCGATGGCCCAGAACAGGTTTACTGCTGTTGGGCGCGACCCCCGGAAGGCATCTGCCATTTCGGTGAATCGGGCCTTAAAGGCCTCTCTGCTTTCGGCAATGATAGAACGTGCGCCAAGCGCCATACCAAGCGCGGCTGTACAGCCAATGGCGGGCGCACCACGCACCACCATGGTGCGTATTGCCTCAACAACATCTCTCCATGAGGAGTACTCTATAAATTCGATACGATCTGGCAGAGCCGTCTGATCGATGAGGCGTACTTTGCCGAAAGACCATGCTACCGTCTGGATGGGTGCCTTCTTGTTGCCTGAGGGAGTGGCTGTCATGCTGTTGTGTGATGCCTCCTGCGTGCCAATTAGCCGCCTACTTTAGAGCCTTCCAGTACGTGATGGCACGGGCTATCCAGATCAAGCGGTATTCTGCGGATCATCTCCAGCACCACATTCTTAACACGCTCGGCATTCTTCTGAAACACCGAGAAAACCTCTTCCTGAGTAACAGGCGCAATTTCACCTTCCGCAACCAGCCCACAGTCGTAATCTGTTATCAGCGCGATGTTCACTACAGCCATGGCCTGTTCCAGCGCAAGGTAGCCTTCCGGGTACTGGGTCATGCTGATAACTTCCCAGCCTGCACGAGTAAACCACTGGCTCTCAGAGCGGGTAGAAAAGCGTGGGCCATTCACCACCACAACGGTTCCGTGCTCATGAACTGTGATGCCATGTTCTCGAATTACATCGATGGCGATTTTGCGCAGGTGTGGGCAATAGGGATCGGCACTGCTGATGTGGTGCACCTCTGGCCCCTCGTAAAATGTATCGAGGCGGCCGCGCGTGCGGTCTACAAACTGGTCACACACAACAAAGTGTTCCGGTTTAACGTGGGTTTGCAGGCTGCCAGCTGCACACGGACTAATGAGGTAGCGCACGCCCAGGCTCTTCATGGCCCACACATTGGCCCGATAGTTAATTTTGTGGGGTGGGATGGTGTGGTGGCGGCCATGGCGGGGCAAGAATGCAACACGCTTGCCTTCAAATTCAGCCAGAAACACCGAATCGCTTGGTTCGCCAAATGGGGTTTCTATCTTTAGTTCTTGAACACCAGACAGAAGACTATAGAATCCGCTTCCGCCAAAAACGCCGATGTCGGCTGCGGGTGCCTCCATGGTTGTATCCCTCGCTAATTCGTAGTTGGATTATTGTTTAGGAATTGCTCATCAGTCAGAGATTCGTCTGTGTCTGAGCACTCAGAAAGTGTGCGCAGGGCGTTTGCCGCTGCGGATTGTTCTGCCTGCTTCTTGGTTTTGCCGGAACCAGCGCCTATAACACGATCTTGCAGAAGTGCCTCTACGGTAAACGTCTTATCGTGATCCTGGCCGGTTTCGATTACTACGCGGTACAGCGGGGCTGTTCGGCAGAGCGCCTGGGTTCGCTCCTGCAACGAGGATTTGTAATCGCCGCGGTGCTGATCTGTTTCTGCCAGCTTCACCGTTTTGCGCAGCACCTTGCGGATAAACTTGCGGGCAGATGTGATGCCCTTATCCATATAGATGGCACCGATGATTGCTTCAAGGGCATCTGATAGGATAGAGCTTCGTTTACGCCCACCAGAGGTGGCCTCGCCGTGGCTAAGCACAATAAAATCTTCGATGCCAAGCTCAAGGGCAGCTGCAGCAAGGGAAGTTTCGCTCACAATGAATGCTTTGAATTTGGCGAGTTCTCCTTCGTAGTGATCTGGAAACTCTTTGTACAGAACTTCGCAGATTACGAGGCCAAGGATGGAATCGCCCAGAAATTCGAGGCGCTCATTGCTTAATTGGTGGTTTTCAGAGGTTGCAGAGCGGTGCGTGATGGCGCGCTCCAACAACGAAATATCCCGGAAAGACACTCCCAGGCGGTCCTGTAGGAGATCAAGCCTGCTTGAATCCGATTCAGACAAATGGGTTAGCGCCTCTCCGGGATCCTTCAATTTCATTGCGCTGTCTCTTAGATGGAGGCTGCAATAGCCAGAGCAACGTATTCAACGTTTTTCTGGTTAAGAGCCGCCACGCAGATTCGGCCACTATCTACAATGTAGATGCCATATTCAGAGCGCAGGCTATGCACTACCGATTTCTCGAGGCCAGAATAGGAGAACATACCGGCCTGGTTCACGATGAAGTCAAAGTCTTTACCGGTTACTTCCAGCGCGGCGAGCAGACGCGCGCGCATTTCGCGAATTCGGACGCGCATTTCGGTAAGCTCCTGCTCCCACTCCGCTCGCAGTTCCACGCTATTTAGAATGGTAGAAACCACTTGTGCGCCATGAGATGCCGGGTTGGAGTAGTTGGTACGGATAACGCGCTTGATCTGGCTGAGCAGAATTTTGGCCTCACCAGCCGACCCCGCCACAACCGTAAGCGCGCCCACACGCTCGCGGTAGAGCGAGAACGATTTTGAGAAACTGTTGGCAATCAGGAAGCGCTGGCCGGAGGCGGCGAATGCACGCACAGCGTATGCGTCCTCTTCAATGCCGGTTGCAAAACCCTGATAGGCAAAATCAAGGAACGGTAGTAGGCAGTTCTCTTTGCAGATGCTGATCACGGTATCCCACTGTGCGGGAGTGAGATCGGCACCCGTAGGGTTGTGGCAGCACGCATGCAGCAGCACTATGGAGTTGGCCTCCAGGGCGCCGAGGGTTGCAACAAGCGCGTCAAAATTAACGCCATGCGTTTCCGGGTTGTAGTACGGGTAGGTATTTACTGTGAGGCCAGCGGCCTCAAATAGGGCGCGGTGGTTCTCCCAGCTGGGGTTGCTGATCCATACCGCGGTAGATCCACATACGTTTCGCAGAAAGTCTGCACCTATTTTAAGAGCGCCTGTGCCACCAAGAGCCTGAACGGTAACCGCTCTGCCCTCGGCAAG
Source organism: uncultured Chthonomonas sp. (assembly GCA_903859705.1). Lineage (GTDB taxonomy): Bacteria > Armatimonadota > Chthonomonadetes > Chthonomonadales > Chthonomonadaceae > CAIXIX01. The sequence continues at coordinate 41,713 of CAIONQ010000125.1, read as the reverse complement.
TACCTCAGATTGTGTGCCGAACAACAGTGTTTGCACCTGCTTGTTGTAGGCCATCAATCCATCTATGGGCAGGTAGCTCTTGGATTCTTCGGTTTGATAAACAAGCGCTTCGGCTTTGCGTACAGAGCTGAGTACGGGTACCTTGCCATCGCCATTCTGGTAAACGCCCACGCCGAGGTTTACTTTACCGTGTCGAATATCTGCAAGAAATGCCTCTGTAAGCCCAAGAATAGGATCGGGTGGTGCCTGCTGAACCTGTGCGAAGAGCGGCTCAGCCACTGTGTCTGCTGCCATGATAGAATCTCCGTTATATTGAATAGCTGATACACGTAATCAATCGCTGTATCGTCTTACCCTAAAGTATACCGCCAAGCAGGGGCAGGGAGACTTTGTAACGGAGCTCCCTGGCAAACAAAGGAGTAATAGCAGATGCAACTCTGCGAATCACAGCGCAGCGCGAATGAACACCACAATCGTAATTATCAGCATAATAATGGCAGGAACAACCTGCCGGGATATCGCGGCTTTATTTGCTTGATGCAAGGCTGCATTGTCCGCATATCGGCCAGTATTCATGGCAATAGTGTTGCCGAAGTAACCCAACAACAGGGTTTTTAGAAACCAGAACCCTATACTAACCATAAAAAGAATGTTACTAACAGATGTGAAATCATCTGCAGACGGCGCCTGGGCGTTCTTACCTGTTTCCGGGACAAGGGAACCTATGAAGATCAGAGACCAGAGCAACAGATTCATGAGACATAAGAGGCTGGTTCCCCAGCGGCCATGCCGTGCACACCAGTAGGTGCTGTTAAAGCTGGCTGCCCAGTTCCAACCGCGTACCCTCTGCGTGATAATGGTACTTTCTGGTTGAAGAGAAACCAGGGCTGCCGGTGCTCCTATGCGGATGCCCGCATCCTGTGGCAACACCCAGCGAGCCCCAAATACGTCTGAGGGGTCCGCCACATACCCGCGCGGAATGTGGCATTTAGGGCAGGCATCCGGCCGTTGGCCCGCCGGGCGTTCGAATCCGCATACCAGGCATCTGGAGGCCCACCTGGCTGCCTCTGATAGAGAGCCAGTCCCAAACGGTACCGTTGGGGTAGGTGGTGAGTGAAGTGTTGGCGGAACCATGCCGGGTGCCGTGGGGAGTGCCTGCCGGCAGTTGACGCACGCAACGGAACCGGGGTTATTCTGTTTTCCACACCGTGGGCAGGTGATCAAAGCTACCTCTTTAGCAAGACTTAATCACCATTATACATTAACCCACCGCCGCGTTAAACAGCACGCAGAAACTGCTACGTGTCGGACCTAAATGCAATGAAAAGCAAGCCACAACACACAATCTGGATACGGCGGTTGGCGGCGCTACTTTCGGCAGTGTGCCTGCTAATACTGAGCCAATCTGTGTGGCGACGCTCGCATCGCGCAATGACACCCCTTCAGATTTCGATGTGGTACTGGCAAATTCCGTTTCATCTGGAGCAAGACGAGGTGAAGGTGCTGGCCAATATGGGGGTACGGCAGCTATTTGTTATTGCGGGCACGTTTCAATTTGCGCATTCCCACCTGCAGCTCACCCTTCCGCAAATCTGGGATATACCGCCTGGCGCCCCGGATGTAACCCTGGTTTTTCACATAGATAGCACGCTGGTTCGGCAGTTCGAAAAGGTACCCACGCGCGATCTGGCCGATAGTATGCGTTTGCCGATTCAGCAGGAGGTTGCCCGAGCTGCCCGTGCCGGGGCAAGGGTGCGTGGTGTGCAAATTGATATGGATTGCCCTACGCGCCTGCTGAACCGCTACTCAGATCTGTTAAAAAATCTGCAAGGTGTCTCTGGGCCTGGTGGGCAGCTATCTGCAACGGCACTCTCCACCTGGTACTCATCTAAGAGCATCGGCACGCTGGCTGCCGCTGTGAACTTTCTGGTGCCGCAGTACTATGAAGCTCAGTTGCCATCAAAATCAGGTGATTCGCCCGCCATATCAGATGTTTCCCGTCTTAAAGCAAGGCTTAAGCGTGCGGGGGATACTGGCATGCCGTTCTGGGCGGGGCTGCCCGCCTACGGCCATGCCCTGTTGTATGATGATAGTGGCAAGCTGCGCGGCTTATATCATGAACTGCCGTTATCGGATGCGTTTATCCATCCGGCATTTCAGCTTGAGAAGTCCGGCAGAATCCTGGCAAATGGCTCGATTGCGGCTATTAATGACACCGGACTGCCGCCGGGAACACTTGAAAACGGAGCACTTTTTAGAGCAATTCACGCCGATAGAAGTGGCAAAGGAAACGGGTGGAAACTCTTGTACACCATACCCACGCCAGAGCTGCTTCGGAAAGAGCTGGATATCGTTAATGCAGACCGCCCGGATAATTGCGTTGGGGTTCTCCTGTTCAGATACCCACAGCCGGGCGAGCTGCTTTCGTTACCACTTGTTACAGTAGAGGCAGCCATTCGGGGGAAGCCTTCGGTGCCAGATTTGAGCGTAAAGTTATCGTTACAAAGGGCTGCCATGGAGGCTGCTGAAGCACACATGCCGCTAAATAACCTTCCGCAGGAGCTAACCCTGCGCGTTACGAACACAGGCAACGCCAATGCAATGCCTACTGCAGATGCCATTGAAGTGGTGCTAGATTGTGAAACACCGGGCGTGTTAGAGGCAGATGCCGGGCAGTTTGATACTATGGAAACATGGTTTGCCCCGCCAGATGGCAGCTCACCTGTGCGCTGCGCTATGCCAAGGGCCAACCGCATTCGTCTGCTGCGCCATGGGATATACCCGGGGCAAACCATCCGTGCCGGGTCAATACGTGTGGCGGCACAATCCGTTCAGGTGCACTGGTCGGTGCTGGATACCGCTGGCCACAGGCATGCCGGAGCAACGCGAGCAACCGGAGCTCAACGTGCTACCTCTGTACGGTAAACAGCCTGTTTATAACTAAATGAAAAGCTGCGGCTATCCGGCAGCCAGGTAAGATATGATATACGGCTATTTTTATCCAAAACCGGCGTATCTTCCGATCCAAGCCACTGAACATTGCCACCATGGGCATCGGTGAGATACACCGCTACCACGTCTTTTGGTGCAAAGTGAGGAGCGTATTTCGGTAACAGTTTTTGCAAAATGGGAAACATGCGGGAGTGGGAAATGGAGCTGACTGCCCACAAGATTTTTGTTGCATCTGGTGACATTGCTACTTCGGTGAGATTGCCACTTGCTGGAACCTTAGCATGCCACGAGTTGCGCGGCAGTCGGGATGGGTATATTCCCTGGGATGCGATCTCTACAAACTCAGTAGTCTTGTTTTGCGGTGCCATCAACTGGTAAAGCACCCCATCCCGCGTGCATATCTGGCTATAGAGGGTAGTATGTGCGAAGGGTACGTGGGAAGGCTGTGTCCATGGCATGCGTACGCTTGATAACAACACCGTACTGTCTGATTCGCTAGAAGACGTCAGGATGCGCTCGCTATCTGGTAGCCAGCATGCCGCATCGTTGCGCTCCGTCCAAGAGTGCCTTGACCCTTTCGGTTGAGGCGCAACCACTGGCAGTTCTGGATGAATCAATGAGAACGCCGCCCACCGGCTGCCACTGCTCCAGCCATTGCCCTCAAAGTCACATTGAAACAATAGCCAGTTTCTATCAGGTGATATGCTCCACTGCTCTGGTATGGATGCCGTATGCCGGGCAAGGTAGGAATTTAGCTGAACGATGCTAACATGTGTGTGTGCTCTCAGGCTGCACAGTTCTGCGGATACAACACTATCACCGTTTCTGAACCTGCCAGAATCGCTTGCAGTAAACTGCAGGCTAACGGCATCGTTTGAGTTGATCCAGAGCGTACGGCCAGCTGGCAGGCCGGTAAGCACGCCGCCATGGTGAATGAGGCTATGATCGAGCTTGCGTAACAACACGATAGGAGTTATGGCAAGCAGCACAAGCAGAATGGCAGCAATAAGTTTTTTAAGGCGTTTGTTCATGCCGGATACCGCCTGGTGTGCAGACTAATGGCAATTTAACGCGAAGCATCCGTGAGAAAGGAAGCTCCAGGTTGATCGAAAAGTATAACGTTTCTATACGTGAAATGCCTACGGAAGAGCGACCACGTGAACGCCTGATTCATTATGGCCCGGCTTCGCTCTCCAATGCAGAGCTTATTGCAATTCTATTGCGAACAGGCAACTCCGAACGATCTGCTCTGGGCCTGGCAGAGATGCTGCTGCGTGATTGCGGTGGCCTACGCGGCTTGATGAATGCAAACCTGGATACATTGCAGGTTACAAAAGGAATGGGGCCTGCAAAATCGGTTGAGATTGCTGCCGCGGCAGAGCTTGGTAGGCGGCTTGTAAAGGTTAGCCCAACGGATGAACCGGTGATCCGCAAGCCAGATGATGCAGCAAATGTTGTTATGAGCGAGCTGCGTGATGAACAGCAAGAAGTGTTTAAAGCGCTGCTGCTGGATACTAAGAACAAGCTGCTGCGCAACCTTGAAATTACGCGGGGCACGCTGGATAGCAGCCTGGTTCACCCTCGAGATGTGTTTAAACCGGCGGTGGCGTTATCGGCGGCCTCAATTATCGTTGCGCACAACCACCCCAGTGGAGACCCAACACCCAGCCAGGAGGATATACAGGTAACTTCCCGGCTTGTGGAGGCCGGGAAGATAATGGGTGTGGAGGTGCTGGATCATGTTGTGATTGGCCACAACCGCTGGGTGAGCTTAAAAGAGCGGGGACTGATGTAAGGGCCAGTAGAGCACCTACTGGTTAAGGCTGCTCAAGGTTGAGCCGCATCTCTTCAACAAACTTTCGAACAACGGCTCGGCGAGGCCCGGATTTTTTCAGTATCATGCCCGATGGGCGCTCAAAGCGATCTGCGGCCACCAGCGGAATTACGGAAAGTGTGCCCTCGAGCTGTTGCTGATGCGCAGTGTCGGTGGGAATTATGGAGATGCCGGTGCCTATTTCAACCAGGTTTTTGATTGTTTCGATGTTATCAATTGCCTGAATGATGTTTACGGAAACCTTGCGTGCGGCAAGCTGAGAATCAATGAGCTTGCGGGTTGGGATATCGCCTTCAAAGGCAATAAACGCTTCGCCGCTAAGCTGCGTTAGCGCCAGCTCTGTAAACTTTGCCAGTGGATGCTTCGGTGAGCAGATTACGCACATTGGCTCAGATGCAAACGGCACAACCTCAATGCCGGAGCGAGAGCCCGGCACTGCCACAACACCCACATCGGCCGCACCACTCAATACCTCGGTAATCACTTTGCCGGTTTGGCAGTATTCGATGTGTACATTTACCCGCGGGTGAGCTGTTAAGAAGGGCTTGAGGCGAGGCGGAATAGCGTGCAGGCCAAGAGAGTAGACAGCGGCAACGCGAATTGTGCCAGCAGCCTCATCTGAAAGGCTCCGAATCAAGGTGTCAAGGTCGTTTGCCCGATCAACGAGCACGCGGCCACCCTCGTACAGAACACGGCCCGCTTCCGTAACCTCGATCTTTGAGCGTCCCTGAGAGCGCTCAATGAAAGTCTGGCCGTAATCCTGCTCCAGAGTACGCAGTCTCTGGCTCACCGCTGATTGTGAAAGCGAAAATCGCTCTGCGGTGCGTGAAAAGGATCCCGTTTCAACGAGATCACAGAATAGTCTGAGTGCTGTCAAATCCATAGTGTTTGCCTGGGACCTACTGAGAGATGTATGTTCTCTAACAGTATTAACACGCCATTGTGAACTGTCCATTATTACTCTATCTCATAATACGGGTTGGACAAAGCTTATAGCTGCGTGTTACACCCTTGAGCGAGATTGTTGCATGGACATTAACCAATTTGCACCAATACTTTGCAGGGGATAACACTGGCAGCGCAGAAATGAGGCTGTGTTGCCAGTTGGTCTCAAAGGAGAGCGTTGATGCCGGAACCCACAATCCGAATAAGTACCACTGCGCCAGAGGGATACAGCGCAGAAAAAAACGCAGAGATTGCTGAAATTTTCTCTCGTGAAGGCTGTGTGGTTGTGCCGGGGGTGTTTACCCCGCAAGAAGTGCAGGCACTTCGAGACCAGACAGATTCCTACTTTGACCGTAGGTCCGAGATACCGCCTAAGTTTGCCTCCTATGCTATGAACGCCTTTGTGCTGCGATACTGTGCGGAGCTGGATCCGCTGTACGCAGCATGCCTTACTGCTGGCCCAATCCCGGGGCTGGTAGAAGCAGTGCTAGGGCCTCAGGCCAGATTCAATGCACTGAATGTCATCCGAAATGAGCCAGGCACCGCTATAAGCGTGTGGCATGTGGATGACGTCCTTGAGTTTCCCCTTCCTCCCGATATTCCACGTTTTGATGCCCGCATTAAAATGCCCGTATTCTGGTTTACTGTGCAGGTTGCACTCAGCGACATCGATGCCGTTGAGCACGGACCAACACAATATGTGCCTGGCAGCCACTACTCCGGCCGCAAACCTATAAGCCAGGAAACGCCCTGTTTTGAGGGAGTTGGCCCTACCGACGTTCTCTGCAAGGCAGGCGATATCTATTTCACCAACCATCAAACGTGGCACCGTGGTGCACCAAATACTTCGGATAGAACTCGTTACGTAATGCAGCTTCAGTTTGCCCAGCGGTGGGCCGATGCACGATTCAAAGGGATAGCATAAGGGGGATTGTTAGGGCTATGGCAGATGTAACTTACCTGGCGAATGGTACGGTTGGCCAGGAGCAGCTGAATGCGTGGGTGGAGCAGTTCCACCGGGATGGATACCTTTTTCTAAAAAATGTGCTGACGCCAGATATGGTGGCTCAGCTGCGCGCCGATCTGGATAGCGCACTGGACCAGTACTCAGAAAACGGCAAGATTATTGCTCTGCATCCCAGAATGTTCGAAACAAGCGCCGCCAACCTGGCGCTATTTGAGATGGAACCTATTGTTAGCTTCGCAGAGGCGCTGTGCGGCAATAGCTGCCATGTTGTGCATAACAACTCTTTCAAATCGTTTACGGGTGGCGGTGGTATCACCACCTGGCATCAGGATGATGCGCCACACTATCTGGTAACGCATGGCGAGCCACCAACCAATGTTCGCCTGCCAGTACTGCTGTTTACCGCCAACTACTATCTTACCGATGTGCTGGCAGAGAACAACGGACCCGGTCAGTTCATACCCGGCTCCCATCTCTTTGGCGCGCCGTGCCCTCCAACGATGGAGGGTACAAAGTGGGAAGAAAAGATAACCTCGTGCCTGGGGCCAGCTGGCAGTGTGGTGTTGTTTAACAACCAGGTGTGGCACCGGGGTGGGCCAAATACCAGCGATACAGACCGTGCCATAACACAGGTTAGCTATGGGCGCCGAATGGTGAACACGTTCTACTATCCGTTCATGAACTATCAGATGCCTGCACATTGTTACGAAGGGGCAAACCCGAGGCTCAAAAGGCTGTTGGGCTTCTTGCCAACTGGCGCTTACGGATAGACTTTATTAACAGTGGCATCAAAATAAAATGGAATGGGGCCTGGCGGAAGAAACTTCGCCTGGCCCCATTTGCTATCTTGTAGAATTTTATCTACTTTAGGGATCGGATTACGAGGCCGCTCCACAGCTTCGGGTAGAAGAATGTGGATTTCTGGGGCATTTTGTCTCCCGCCGAGGCAACATCTCGCACCTCTGTAACGGTGGGGTTCTGAAGTAGGCAAGAGAGCTGGAATTCGCCGGTAACCACCTTCTGAACCGCTTCCTCTTCATCGCGCGTGTACGCAACATTCGGCGTATGTGCCAGATCCTGCCAGGAGATACCGAGTGCCTTATCCAGCACAAATCCCTGCAGAATGGTTACATCCAGCGCACGCCATGCCGCACAGTGGCTCTGATCCAGCTCCGATTCGGCAAGTGCAAGATCTTTGAGGGTGAGGGCCAGGCCGGTGCCGTTTAACACAATCCCAAAGCGGCGGATATCAGAATCTTGAACCTTAATCCACTCTCGCAGTGCCGGGATAGATACGGATTCTACTGTGAAGTAGGGCTCGAGCAGGGCTGGCAAGGATGCAAGGTTCTCCTCAGAAATGCCCTTAACCAGGCGATGGGTTGGCAGCACAATCAGCCCGGGATCTTCAAATGCGGAAAGACCAATTAATAGCGCATCGCAGCCAGGAGCTTCTCCTGATGCCGCTTTCTCGCGCTGGTAGTTAAGCGCAGTCTCGTAGCGGTGGTGGCCATCTGCAATCCACACTCGGCGGCTGCCAAGGTGAGCCTGAACAGCAGCAATTACCTCTGGCGAAGTGTGTTTGTATATAAGATGTTGCTCGCTGCCCGCCGTTGTTCGGCCATCGAACACCGCTTTTAGTATGGGATCTGTGCCTTCACGGCCCGCCTTAAGTGCGGCGGAAACCGCGTTCTCCGGGTCTTCATACAGGCCGTAAATCGGCTCTGGGTTGGCAGTCGTGGCGCGCATCAGCAGCAGCCTATCTGCCTTGGCTTTCGGGTGTGTTTCCTCATGAGGCAGCACAACACCATTCTCGTAGGGTTCCAGCTTCAGCGCAACGAAAACCGTGGTCCGCCACACTATCTTGCCCGGGATAAGCGGGTGCTCAAAGCTCTGAGCATACTCGTAGAATGCAGGCTCGGCATCCTGCTGCAACACGCCTTCTGCCAGCCATGAGTTCAGGAATGCTGCGGCGCGAGTATAGCGATCAGCACCCTCGGAATCTCCATCCTGATCTTTGTTCAGCATGATACGAACGAAGTTGTGCGGGTCCTGCGCATACAGAGCGTCCTGTTGTGCGGGAGAGAGCACATCATAAGGTGGGCCAACGACGGCGCCAATGGAGACCTTCTCCGGGTTATAATGTATGCCTGCAAACGGAGCAGCGTGTGCCATATTCTGAGTCCTTACTAAACGTTAGAAAAGCGCTTGCCTCAAGCGGCAGAACAGGCTGCCAATCAAGACATATCGGATAGGATTATACTGCCGAATCGGGATAATCTGATTCTGGCCAGCGAAGGGGAGATGCATGAGGGCTGTAGTTCAGCGTGTGCTTTCGGCAAAGGTAACCACCCCAACAGCGGACGGAATATTTGAAACGATCTCCGAAATCGGCGATGGATTGGTTCTCTTCGTAGGGGTCCGTACCGATGACACGATTGCAGATGCTGAATACCTTGCCCAGAAAGTGGCGAGCCTGCGAATATTTGAAGACGATGGGGAAAGGCTCAACCTTTCCGTGTTAGACACGGGTGGTGCCGTAATCGCAGTTTCTAACTTCACTCTTTATGCCGATGCCCGTAAGGGCAGGCGCCCCAGCTTTACAGATGCCGCCTCTGGCGAGGCAGCCGAACCACTGTATATAGCATTTGGCCAGGCAATTGCAGCGGTAGGCATACCCGTAAAATATGGCAAGTTTGGTGCCGAGATGCATGTTGAACTGGTTAACAACGGGCCCGTAACACTGCTATTAGATAGCCGCAAACAGTTTTGACTCCGTGCCTGTGGCTTGACACATAAAAACAGCCTGTGTTTAAATAGGCTCAGCAGTGCCCGATCCCGGCATAGCTGCGTACTTCCACGTAAGTCCCGGTGTTTCTTCACCTCCGCAATATCCTCTGGAGAAAGCTCGCGTTGTCCGAAGTTGATCCACAACCGAAACCACCAGTTCGCACCAGGCGCACGCGCGCTATAGAGGGCGAACCCACTGCTCGTAAGCGGTCGGTAAGTTCCCCTACTGCATATGCAATCGCCTCCAGGCACCGCCGAGCCATCGCCAGCGTAAATCGAGGCGAAGTGTATCGCAGATACGGCAAGCTACTTGCGGCGCTGGCAGAGTTTAAGAAGGCCGTGGATCTGCACCCAGAGAACCCATATTGCCACTACAAGCTGGGCGATTGTTGTGTGGAGATGGGGTTGCACAGTGCTGCTTTAAAAGAATTAGAAATGGCCCGTGATCTGGCGCCGGGCGATGGCTTTTACCATTTCTGGCTAGGCGATACGCTGGCACGCATAGGCCGTACATCAGAAGCAATTGCTGAGATGAGCCAGGCAACACGCTACGCACCAGAAGATTCCTACTATAGCGTGCGGTTGGGCGTGGTTTATATGCAGGGGGGTCGGCTTATAGACGCGGCAGAGGCTCTGCGTAATGCAGTGTTGTTAGACCCAGAAAATGCCTCCTATCACAGTTTGTTGGGAGATGTGTGTGTAAGACTGGGGTACGAGCGCGAGGCGCTGTTTCACTACCGCAGTGCCGGCCGCCTCGATCCGTTTGATTACGTTTATGTGGAACGAGTGCGCAAGATGAGCTTCAGCGAATTATTCTAAATGGGGGTGCGATTCGTGCTTGAGAAATCTGTGCTTGCAGGGTTTGATGCCGATCAACAGGAGCTGTTACAGTTAACCTGGACCCTGATAAATGCCATACAAACTGGTGATACCGAAGTGTATGCCCTGCTCACCTCGGATGAGTTGAGTTGCTACGAAGATGTTTGTGATCATCGGATTGATGGGCTTGCATTTCATACTTCACTTATTCAGCAAATGGCCGGAAGCGACACACAACCAGTACGCTTTGATATGCTTTCGCCCCGCGTTCAGGTTTATGCAAATACAGCCATTGTGTGCTACACGCGCCTGATTACGTTTAATAATGCCGGCAAACCACATTGGCAATCCTACAACGAGAGCCGCGTATTTGTCAGGTTTGCCGGGGAAGAGGGCACCAGGCACTGGAAGATGGTGCACTTTCACCGTTCTCCAGTGTGAACCATCAAAAACAAAAATGCCCGCAACCCTGGCGCGATGCCGAGATTGCGGGCATTTAGTTTAGAATTACTGACGCAGGTCCGGCTTTTTGCCGCCGGTTTTAACAAATTTAAGAGCTACCGAGTTCATGCAGTAGCGCAGGCCGGTTGGCTGAGGGCCATCATCAAATACATGCCCCAGGTGCGCGTCACACCGAGAACAAAGTACTTCGGTTCGAAGCTCATTAAAACTGTGATCCTCTTTGTTCTTCACAGCCGTTTTTGCAACAGGCTTGAAGAAGCTGGGCCATCCAGTACCAGATTCGAATTTAGTTGCTGAGGCGAAGAGCTCCTGCCCGCAGCAAACACAAAAGTAGGTTCCTGCAGCATGGTTATCCCAATAAGCACCGGTAAATGCACGCTCTGTTCCGGCCTTTCGGGCTACTTCGTACTGAGAGGGCGTGAGTATCTTGCGCCATTCCGCATCGGTCTTAACCAGCTTTGAAGGTTTGGCGGGGGAGGCTGCTTGCTTTGCAGCATCGGGAGCCTGCTGCGCACGGCCTCCAGTGGGAGCCGCAACTACAGCTATCAGTGCAATCGTCGCAGAAAACATGAGGGATCGTATAGATTGCCGTATGGACATGGATTTGAACAACCCTTTCACTTTATTAATCATTGGCCAGGCAAAACACGCGGGCACCTGTAATGCCGAGAGAATTCCTGACCGACCGCAGAGCCGCTGGTATACTTGTAACCAATTATGGCAGACAAAAGTTCCCGCCCGGCTACAGCCGGTGTAATTTCGGAAGAGGAGGCACTGTATGGATTCTCAACCGAACCTAATATTGTTGCCATTGAACCCGGCCCACAAAACGGCGCAGTTGCTTATATTCGTGAAGGCCATGTGGTTCGGGCTGAACAAGTGCCGTTTCAGCCCTGGCTCTTAACCTCCGCCCCGCCAGTAAAGGCGCCAAGGTCCGAAGTAACGCGCCTGTTGGGGAATGGCCTTAAATATCTTGTAACCTTTGATAACTGGCGGGATGCGCGTGACGCCCGGTTTGGCCTGAGAGATGCCGGTACCGCCTGCCTGGGGTATGAGGGTGCACGCGCAATTTTGATGCGCAAAGGTCAAACCCTGTTTAAGCATATGGCCTTTGCCGATGTGTACCGCATGCAGTTTGATATTGAAACCAACGGGCTGGATCCAACTACAGAGGATGGTGCCGTATTCATGGTTGCGGTATCCGATACACGTGGGATGCTCCAACTGATTGAGGGAACAGAAGTCGAAATTATCGAACGATTCAGTGCTCTTGTTCGCGATTGCGACCCGGATGTGCTGGAAGGGCATAATGTATTCGGCTTCGACCTGCCCTTTTTGATGGAACGTGCCCGGCGCAATGGTATCCCGCTTAGCCTGGGGCGTGATGGCAGCGATCCTGTAAAGGGCCGAGAGCGCAGCTACGCCATAGGAGGAGCTGTTCGCCCCTTTACCCCGGTGCACATCTACGGCAGGCATGTGCTGGATACATTTTTGATAGTTCAGCGGTTCGATTGGGCTAAAGGATCGCTAACCAGCTATGGGTTAAAGGCCTGCGCACGCCAGTTCGGATTTGCAGCCGAAGATAGAATTGAGCTCCCAGGCAGAGAGATATCCTCCATCTATAGATCCGACCCGGAGCGTGTGAGAGAGTATGCGCGCCACGATGCCATTGAAACGCGGCTGCTGGCCGATTTGATAACGCCAGTTGAGTTCTATCAAACGCAGATGATGCCCGATAGTTACGAAAATACTGCGGTAACAGGCAGCGGCGAAAAGATCAATGCCATGCTTATCCGCGCTTATATGCATGCCGGGCACTCCATCCCAATCAAAGAGCAGGGGCGGCCCTTCGCCGGTGCCTACACAGAAGTTCGCAAAACCGGGGTGATGGAGCGCGTTGTAAAGGCAGATGTGGAGAGCCTGTATCCCAGCCTCATGCTTGCACATGGTATTGCCCCAGAACGCGATACTCTGGGAGTGTTTTTGCCTGCCCTCAACGGATTGACTGAGCGGCGTGTGCAAGCCAAGAAACAGGCTGCCAGTGAACCAGACCCGGCCAGAGCTCAGTATCTGGATGGCTTGCAAAACTCATTTAAGGTGCTTATTAACTCATTTTATGGATACCTGGCCGGCCCATTTCCGTGGAACGATAGCAGCGCTGCAGGGCGAGTGACCGCATTAGGGCGCGATACCGTATTGGCCATTGCTGGCCGCCTAACACAGGATGGCAGCCAGGTGATAGAGGTAGACACCGATGGTGTTTACTTTGTGCCGCCGGTAGGGGTTGAGGGCGAAGCGGATGAGCGCGCTTATGTGCAACAGGTTGGCGAAATCCTGCCAACAGGAGTGCGCCTTGCTTTCGATGGCCGATACCGGCGAATGCTTTCTATTAAAACCAAGAATTATGTGCTGGAAACCTATGAGGGTAAGCTCCTTCTAAAGGGAGCATCGCTCCGCTCTCGATCAGATGAAATGTTCGGCAGGCGATTTCTTGAATCGGCCGTTGCCTTTCTGCTTGAGGGGCACCCAGATTCAGCTGCGAATTTGTATCGGGAAATTGCGGCAGCGTTAACGGCAGGAAATGTAAACGTGAGAGACCTGACCCGGCGAGAGCGTGTAACATCAAAAACATTTTCCAGCAGCCAGCGCCGCAAACTGGCCGATGCTGCACAGGGGATATCTATAGGTGAGCATGTATATGTATACAGCCGCTCCGATGGAACACTTGGAGTAGTATCTGAAACAGGCGAAACCGTGGATTTTAAACCGGATACGCGCCTTTACCTGGATAAATTGTACAGATTCGCATGCAGGTTAGAGGCGGGGGTGGGGCCAGGCTTCTCGAGTCTCTTTCCTGCGCCCGCAGAGCTGCAACGTGAGGCCGCCGGGCAGGGAGTGCTGGATCTGTTTTGATACATGGCAGGTATGCGTGAATCGCCAAACCAGCAACTTAGTGCCAACATGGGTACTACGGCACTCGTCGGATTCTAAATTGTGGAATCTAACAAAAATTGGTTACAACTGCAGGAATAAACAGTAGATGGGGTAAATTAACATGAACAGTCGGGCACGAGTGTGCGTGAAATACTACGCCAGTGCCTGTTTCATGCACTTCATACTCAGCTCAGGAATCATCGTTGATTTCGGCGTTGCCAACGGCCTGTACTGCGGGCCATTTCGCGCGCTGCGTTATCTGTAAACACGGATATTCAACAGACTACCTGGGCTTGCATCTTGTTCTGTTTCAGCAAGGATCGCGATCAAGCGCATATCGAGCGCGGTTTCAGACAGTCAGTAGCAGGAAGGATATCCCTGATGCGGCAACACACCCTTAAATCTCGAGCGTTCTCCAGATCAGCTGCTCTGGCGGGGCTCGCTGTTATTGGAGCATCTCAGCTCCCGGTAACGGCGGCGGCGCAGGGCAAAACAGTTCTGGGTACTGGAGTGGCCACGCCGGCCGCGCCAACAGTACCAGGCGCAAACTGGTCTTTCATCGGCCCCAATAACACGGTAGTATCTAAGCCAGCCACAGTGCTTGGCATGGGACCCACTGCGGTTGCTGGCCGTGTGAACGCCGTGGCTTACGACCTGAAAAACAGCAACATTTACTACGCCGCAACGGCAGCCGGCGGTATCTGGAAAACTGTTGACAAGGGCGTAACATGGGTTCAGCTAACGCTTGCAAATCCGTACGGCTACTCCTACAGCAGTGTAGTGGTGGATCCCGTTGACGATACTATAGTGTACGTTGGTACCGGAGACTATGACGGTCTGCGCGGCCTGGGCACTGGTATTCTGAAGATAAAGTTCCCAACAGCCACAGCCACCAGCGGTTATACAATTAACGCTACGGTTCAGGCTAACTCGCAGGCACTGTTTACCAACCACACTATTCGTAAGATCGTTATCGATCCACAGAACCACAGCCACATTATCGCGGCAGCCGGGCGTAACCAGTCGCAGGCAGCGATTGAGACGTATGCGAGAACACGCTTCCCGCTGTTGCCAGTAACCCAGTACACCATTAAGCCGCAAACCATTCAGTACAACGTTCCGGATGGATTTATTGCTAACAGCTACGATGGCGGTACCACCTGGACTGTCGCCAGCACCAACCAGTATATTCCTGCCTTTAAACCTGCCACCCAGATACCTGCCAATGGTACAGGCCAGCCAGCTTACTTCAGCGATATCACGTACGGTGTTAATCCAGCCGGTACTCTCGCTGCCAAGCAGGTGCTGTACGCTTCTGCTGATTTCTATGGTGTTCTGCGGTCCACGGATAATGGTTTAACCTGGCAAGCTGCTGACAACCTGAACAGTGGTTCTAACAACATTCTCACGGGTATAGATGTAACGGGTAAGATTCCGCAACAAGTAAACCCGAAGTCAATGCGCGTTGCTATTGCCCCTTCCACCTTCAACGCTAGCACGCTCTATGTGCTTAGCGAGAAGGATAAGGCAATATACCAGACGGTTGATGGCGGCACATCCTGGCAAACCATCTCGTTCTCGCTGGCATCCACCGATGCAGCTGGCAACGATGTGTGGGCTACCTCTTCGCAGGATTTCACCATCGCAGTTTCCAAGGCAACTACTTCCACAACTGGTGCATTTGGCCAGCCGGGCAAAACCACCACTGTGGATGTTGTGTACCTTGGCCTCGATGATGTGTTCCAGTCGCCCTCGGGTGCTGATAACTGGATCCCGATTGGCAACGTTTACACCGGTTACGATAACCTGCATCCCGGCATCTACGGATTCACAGTTAACCCGTTCAACCCGAACGAAACTCAGATCGCTACCGAAGGTGGTATCTACCATCTGATCTATGCTCCCGGTATCTCGAACTATAGCTTCACCAGTCTCAACGCAACACTCGGCGTTAGTGACCTACTTGGTGGTGCGTTCGGCTTCCTGGATCCAACACAGATCCTGGTTTCTTCTTTCCACGATGGTGCACCACACCGCGATGGCGGCAACACTACCTGGAAGAACCCTGGCGATTACAAGACTACCTTTACAGCCATCAACCCGATGCTGTTCGGTACCCAGTATGTTGCCGGAACGTTCACAAACGCTGGTGCTTCCTTCCGATGGACTGAGGACGACTGGGCACAGACCTTTGGGTCTACCCCCATCCCCGCAGATCTATCCGCCGCTCAGCCGCCGCTAACTCAGGCCTACGCCAGTGCACCCGTAGTTATGGATCGGTACAATCCCGATTACATCTACAACGGCCAGCAGCACGTTATCCTCGGCGCACACGTTCCTGGCAACCTGGCTGGCCCAGCCACACCGCCCACAATTGGCACCATGACCTGGACCAATATTGGCAACAGCCTGGCGCAGCCAACGGTGGATACAGATAATCCGTATCGGTACTACGATTACATTACATCGCTTAATCTGAGCCAGTTTGACAACCGCTACCTGTATGCCGGTACCAATAATGGCCTGCAGTGGTTCTCTCCTGATCGAACGAACTTCCAGCTTTACAGTGGGTTCATCGATACGGGCAACTTGTTCCAGATTACCCGCGGCGATGGTTCTACAGTAACTCAGCGCTACTTCAACACCGTACCGCAGCTCAATGGCCTGGTCTCCGCTATCGGTACCAGCACCAAAAAGCCGAAAACGGTTTACCTGGGCTTCTCCAAGCACTTTAACCAGGGGCTAACCCAGCTTGCGCTCGCAACTGCCGTAGGCGATACTACAATCACGTTAGATAGCGTTGCCGGTTTCCGATTTGGAGATCAGGTATATGTTGATGGCGAGTACTTCAACATCACCAAGATCTCTCAGCAGAATGTAACCATTACGCTGAACGGTGCCCTCACAGCAATTCACGATGTGGGTGCACAGGTGTACGATGTTACCGCAGGCAGCGGCAACCTCTCCAACATCTATCGCATTACCAATATCGATGCTGGTTTCTTCGATCAGAACACCGGTTACTGGATCCCAACCCCAACCGTTACCGATATTAGCGGATCCGGTGGCGGCAAGCTGCCAAACATTCCGATCAACTCGATTGAAGTGATCCCGCATGATAGCGATCAGATCATCTATGTATCCACCGATCAGGGTGTGTTCTACACCGTAAATGGTGGAGCGAGTTGGGTAAATGGCGGCCTGGATGGATCCTTCCCGCTGGGTGTTGGTGTTAGCAAGGTTCATTATGAGCCGAGCACATCTTACCTGTATGCCACAACCAAGGGCCTTGGCGTGTGGGCAAAGTACATTCCTTCGGATCCCGTACTTGGTCCGCTGTTCAAGTCTGCATTCAAGCTGTACCCAACCCTTCAGAATTACCGTGGCAACCGCGCCAAGCTGAACATCACGGTTAAGTTCCAGGGCGGTGGCCAGCCGATCACAGGCACGGCTCCTACCAATGCATCGCCGATCCCGCAGCCTATCGAAGGTGACATCAACAAGCTTGATGCTTCCGGCTGGTGGCTCTCTTCTGTATCCGTTCAGGGTGCATTCGATGTATGGTTCAAGGTAGACGGCTTCCTCTCCAAGAGAATGAAGAGCGTTGGCGTTGCTAATAACTCCATCGTTAGCCCACTGATCATTGCAGGTGACTGTAACCCGGTTATGGACGCGGTAACGGGTCTTATCATCGGCCATGGCGACAACGTTATCGACATCAACGATGTCAATGCCTGTCTCCTGCACATGGGCCAGCTGTGGACCGGACCAGAGGATGTTGACGGCGATGGGATCGTAACTGCCCGCGACCTTGCTCTGATCCAGGCGAACCTTGGCCAGAAGGGCGATCAGTAATAAGGATCACCCCAATGCCCTCGTGGCAATGAAGCAAATCAATAAAACCCCTCGTGGACTAATCCACGAGGGGTTTTATTTTTACAGGGCAACTTGAAATGGAGGGAGTAACTCCTAATTTGGAAGGTGGATAGCCGCGCTTTGAAGGCGTTTAAGCAGTTGCTCTGGTTCACCAGTTAGTATTGAATGTTCAAGATCCGAAAGGCAATGCCTGTATCGCTCCAGCGCGCATAACAGCCACTCACGATTCTCAAGAAACACATCGCGCCACAATACCGGGTCTGATGCCGCAACACGGGTTAGGTCTCGGTAGCTGCCGGCAGCCAAATTGTGCGCCAGCAGAGCTTCCGTATCCGATTCAATTGTTTCGTTGTATGCAAAAGAGATGAGGTGGGGAAGGTGGCTAACGAGCGCAGCGGCCCTATCATGCCTTGCGCTGGATGTGATGATCGGGCGCGCCCCCATTGCTGTAACAACCGCTGAGAGGGTGTTAAGGCGCAAGGCAGCTTCGGCCTCGTATTCTGGTTCTACAGTTGGTGGGATTAAGGCCCACGCAGCGCCATCGAACATGCCATGCCGTGCTGCATGAACGCCGGTACGCTCTGAGCCAGCCATAGGGTGCCCAGCAATAAATGCGCGTCCCACAGTTTCGGATCCCCAGTGCACGATGGAGGATTTGATGCTGCCAATATCTGTAACCACGGCGTTGGCAGCTACATATGGTGCAATTGCTTGCAGCACGCCACGCATTGCATGTATAGGCACGGCAAGAATTATCAGGTCTGCCCCTTCAACGGCCTTTTGAGGCTCTGTGGCGCTGCCATCCGGGTCAATGGCGCCAACATCAATGGCCTCAGTCAGCACCAAAGATGAATCACACCCAACAACCTGTGAGGATATCTTGCGTGAGCGCAGTGCCAACCCAATAGAACCGCCCATAAGACCCACCCCAATAATAGCGGTGCGCCCTACGAGCGGTTGATTAATCGAACTATGGCCGGACATTAGAGAGTTTTGCCAACGGCCGCTGCAATGGGTTTGAGGTCTCGAATAAGATCCCCGAACTGTTGGAACGAAAGGGATTGCGGACCATCTTTAAGCGCTTTTTCAGGGTTGGGGTGCGTTTCCAAAATAAGGCCATCCGCACCGGCGGCAACAGCGCCAAGGCTCACTGCGCTCACCAGGCTACGCTTGCCAGTTGCGTGAGATGGATCTGCAAATATCGGAAGGTGCGAGAGCTCTTTGATAGCCGGAATGGCATTGATATCAAACGTGTTGCGAGTGTAGTTCTCAAACGTACGAATTCCACGCTCACACAGAATAATCTCATAATTGCCCTGGCTTGCAATATATTCAGCCGCCTGCAGCCACTCTTCAATGGTGCTTGCCCATCCGCGCTTAAGCATAACGGGTTTGCGTGCATTGCCAACTTCGCGTAATAGCGAGTAGTTCGTCATGTTGCGCGTGCCAATCTGGTATATGTCTGTGTACTTGCCAACAAGTTCAACATCACGAGTATCCATAACTTCAGTGATGATGGCAAGCCCAGTACGGTCGCGCGCTTCGGCAAGCAACTGCAGGCCAGCTTCCCCCATACCATGAAAAGAGTAGGGAGATGTGCTCGGCTTGAATGCGCCACCACGCAGAATGTGCGCGCCATTTGCCTTCACAAAGTCTGCCGTTTCAAAAAGCATCTCGGGAGATTCAACAGTGCAGGGGCCGGCCATCACACATACGTTTCCACCGCCAATCTTCACACCGTTTACATTGATAACTGTGCCTTCGGGCTTGAATGCGCGCCCAACCAGCTTGTACGGCTTCAAAATAGGCACAACGCGCTCTACAAACGGCAACGCTTCAAACTGCTCAACAAGGTAGCTCTTGTCACGATCCGGGGTGCCAATAACGCCAACAATGGTGCGCTCTACGCCTTCGGAAAGGTGAACGCCGTATCCGCGCGCTTTGAGGTCCGTTGTCAGCGAATCTCGCTGTTCCGGGGTCGCGCCGGGATCCAGTATGATAATCAACTGCTTAATCTCCTTGTAAAGTGCCAGACGATCTGAGTGAAGCCATTATAGCACACCATACCGAAGAGGTATGGGAGCGGCCCGTAGCTGGCATATGCGAAAAAAAGAGCCTCGAACCGAGAGCGGTTCGAGGCTCTTCGTTTAGATTGTTGCGTGCCTATGGAATGTGAATGTTAAACTTGGTGGATACTGTGGACTTAACCCCAAAAGGATCCGACACGGTTACAGTGACTTTATAGTCTCCGCTACGTCGGTAGAGGTGAGCTGCCGTGCGGCCTTCTGCATCGTTCTGAATGCCGTCTCGATCATCCCAATCCCAGCTATAAACCAACGGGCTAACGCCGGCACGTGCCGAAGCGGTATACCGATACTTGGTATTTGCGGTAACGATCTTCTCTTCAATCGGATCGATCATGATATGAGTAGAGTCAACCAGCGGGCTGATCTTGCCAATATACATCGTGCCGGTTGTATCACCGAATACACGTACTTCTTTGATTTTGCTATCGCTATCGGAAAATCCCAAAGCGGAAACCGGTACGCTCAGCACCTTCCAGCCAGCATCTTCACGAGCGTAGGAAACCGGGAAGCGTTTCTCTATGGTAGCGCCACCCGAAGTTACGAAGACAATTCTCAAATTCTTGAGTTCTTCTGCTGCGTTAAAGTGTGTGGAAGATGAAGATCCGCCCTCTTTGCCGCCTTTGCCACCAAACGGATTACCTGCCGAGCTGGCTCCGGTTCCGCCGGTGTTCATTCCGGGAGGTCCGCCCATGCCCTTCATGCCGCCAGGGCCACCCATGTTACCAAACTTGCCTGCTGCGCCGCCCGCACCTGCCGCAACCGGGGGCTGAAAGGCAAATTGCAGATAAGCATTCTTATTGGAAAGCAGTGGGCCAACGTTATACGGCGTATTCAGGGAAATTGTGCCGCCCTGATAAAGCCCGTGGGTAACCAGCTTCAGAGAACCACCACCAGCATAAACATGTGCTGTATCCGCTGTGATAACACCGGAGCCGGAGCTGTGAATGGCAATGCCGGCGCTCTGCGGCGAACCGCCGGGGTAGAGCGGCTCAGACTGTGCATTAGCAGCTGCGCCTGCGGCAGACAGCACCAGTGCGGCTAGCCCACCAGCGAGTACCGACTTAAGAGAATTGCTCATTGTACACTGCCTCCTGAAGGAGATATGGATTCAAGGGTAGTGGCTGCGTTCAGAAACAGGATGTGCCTGTAATTCCGAGCCATCAGAGAGATTGTATTGGGGTCTGGATTCTCTGGATGGCCGCAGCCTTCCCAGATTCCACATCCACGTCTATCAGAACTCCGTTGAGCTGAGCATCGCCGTCGGCGACCTCAAAGCGTGCCGGAAGACCGCTGAGAAATCGTGGTATCACGATATCCTTGCGCATTCCGATGATTGAATCGACTGGCCCGGTCATTCCAACATCCGTTAGATAGGCTGTGCCATTCGTTAATATACGTTCATCGGCCGTTTGTACATGGGTATGCGTGCCAACCACAGCGGATGCACGCCCATCCACATACCATCCGAAGGCCTGTTTCTCCGATGTCGCCTCCGCATGAAAGTCGATGAATATTATACGCGTTTTCTTCTGCAGAATCTGCAGAATTTCGTCTACTGCTCGAAAAGGATCGTCTACAGGCTCCATAAAAGTGCGGCCCTGCAGCGATATAATCCCAACAAGTACGCCATTAATCTGGTAAACACCGTAGCCCTGGCCCGGCGCGCCGGGTGGGTAGTTGGCCGGGCGGAGTAGCCGCGGTTGCTGATCAAGATAGGGATAAATCTCGCGTTTGCCCCAGGCATGATTGCCCAGAGTAACCACATTTACGCCTTCACGCTCCAGCAGCCCCGTGGCAATTTCCGGCGTAATGCCGATGCCGGCTGCGGCATTTTCGGCGTTAACGATGGTGCAATCCACAGAGTGTTCCTTCTTGAGGATTGGTATCCACTCCTGTGAGGCAAGGCGGCCTACTTTGCCAACCACATCACCTACCATCATTATGCGATACAGCTTCACACGAACACGCTGCTTTCTAAACGCCCGTAGCGCTTTACAGGCGTGATGCACTCATACAGTCGTTGGTGCTATCTGCCTGGGACAGCACAGTGTTGAACGTGCTTACAGTCAGACGCATTATCCGGCTTTCCGGTTACCTGCTAACGCGCATAATCCACGCTGCGCGTTTCTCGAATTACCGTAACCTTTATCTGGCCCGGGTATTCCATCTCCTCTTCAATTCGCCTGGCTGTATCCTTTGCCAGTTTTAGGGAGCCCAGGTCGTCCACATGGTCCGGCTTAACAATTATTCGCACTTCGCGGCCGGCCTGCACTGCAAACGATTTCTCTACGCCAGGGAAGCTATCCGCAATCTCTTCTATCCGCCGCACGCGCTTAACGTAGGTTTCCAACGTTTCGCGCCGTGCTCCGGGCCGAGACGCAGAGATCTGGTCTCCGCAGATAACCAGCACAGCCTCCACCGTTGCGGGCTCAACATCATGGTGGTGCGCTTCTGCAGCGTGTACCACGGCTTCTGGCTCCCGGTTTCGGCGCAGTATTTCTCCAGAGATAAGGGCGTGAGGCCCCTCAACTTCAAAGTCTACCGCTTTGCCTATGTCGTGCAGCAGTCCCGCGCGCTTCGCCACGGCAACGTCCGCACCCACCTCGGCGGCAAGCATACCGCAAAGGAGAGCCACTTCTATGGAGTGGTTCAGTACATTCTGACCATAGGATGTACGGTACTTCATCTTACCGAGAAGCGTTACAATCTCGGGAGATAGCCCCGTAAGCCCTGTTTCAAGCACGGCGCTTTCGCCTGCTTCTTGAACTCGGGCATCCACCTCGGCCTGCGCCTTCTTAATCAGCTCTTCAATACGCCCGGGGTGAATGCGGCCATCCACTATCAGGTTGGTAAGGGCGATTCGAGCAATCTCCCTGCGTACCGGATCGAAGCTGGAAAGCACCACGGCTTCCGGAGTATCGTCGATAATCAGGTCCACGCCTGTCATCGTTTCGAAGGCACGAATGTTCCGGCCTTCACGGCCAATAATTCGGCCCTTCATTTCGTCGTTTGGCAACGGCACTACAGAAACAGTTGTTTCGGAAGTTTGATCTACCGAACACCGCTGAATAACGTCGGTAACTATCTGGCGGGCTTTGCGCTCTCCATCTTTGCGAGCAGCATCTTCGATATCCCGAACCAGCTTTGCCGCTTCGTGCCGGCTCTCGTCTTCTATCGTTTTCAGGAATACGGAAGTGGCTTCCTCGCGAGTCATCCCGGCAATTTTCTGCAGTTCTGTAATGCGCTTTGTCAGCAGGCAATCCAGTTCCTGTTTGATTTTTGTCAGTTCGGCATCTCGCTCCTGAATATGCCTATCACGTGCTTCCAGGCTTTCTTCACGTCGGCCCAGGTTTTCTTCTTTCTGGTCCAGCCTTCGCTCTAACCTCTGAATCTCGGTTCGTTTTTCCCGGTTTTCGTTCTCAACTTCGGTACGCAGTTTGAGGGCTTCTTCTTTGGCATCCAAAACAGCCTGACGCTTCAGGTTGTCCAGCTCTCTAAGAGTATCCTCTTTGTGCCGCTGAGTATCAGCAGCCTGGCCCTGCGCTAACTCTTGAAACCGCTCCGATTCTCGCGCTTTTAACGGGCGAACAAGAAAAACATATCCAGCCGAAAGTGTAAACACGATCGCCAGGACAACTGCAATTAAGATATTGGCGATATTGGGCATAGACTCTCTCACCTCCAGATACAACTCAAGGGCGACACTTTCTCGCCGTTATCCGAGAGAGAGCGATATAACGGCAGGATGCACTCACCACTTACAGAACACCCGTCCTGCCCGGAACACTAAGATAAGTGCCGCGAAAGAGCCAGTTGGGCGCCCATAAAAACTGTGAAATGCAGTGGTCCCACCGGTGACTGGCAAGCTGAACGCTCCTTGCGCTACATACAGCACTACGGAACCCGCACCGGAAAGTTATCCTATGTTCTCCAGCCTTCTGCGCAATACCTGCCTGACAATTTCGTACGAAAATCCTCTGCGCTGCAAAAAGGCTCCTAACCTGCGCTCAGCCTCTTGCCGTGCGGTGCAATCAAGTGCCGCAAGGCGTTCTGCAGGCTGCTTGCGCTCCGCAGCAAGCAGGGCACGCTCAAACTCGGCCTCCTCGCTTATGCTGCTCACCGCTTCCTGAATCTGCTCTCTGTCTATGCCTTTGCGGCTTAACTCGGCAGCCAGGCGTGTACGCCCATAACCTTTTCTATCTGCTCTGTCTTCTATCCATCTCTCGGTAAATTCCTGGTCGTTAAGGTAGCCAAGCGCAGCTATCTCTTCCAATACCCTGGCAATTATGTCTTCAGGAAAATCGCTGCGCTCCAGCCTGCGGCGCATCTCCACCACGCTGCGTGCAGAGTATCCAAGATAACGAAAGGCGACCTCACGGGCCGCCTCATAGTCTTTTCGATGCAATGTTATCTGTATCCAGGTTGGCCAGGCAAATGGGGCCAACTCCTCCGGGCCAGGCCGCGGCCTGGACCGGAGGAGAAACGATTAGATTTCTACCGTTGCAAATGCCTTGGTATCGTTAGATTTCAGGCATGCCAGAATAACGGCCAGTGCGCGTCGGCCTTCCTCACCGCTAATGGTTGGTGGGGTGCTGGTTTGAATAGAGTTGATGAACGCGTTGATGACGCCAGAGTCGGACTGTCCGCCAGACTCATTGGTCTGCATCTTTCCAACTTTGTAGTATTGCTTCTCACCGGTTGCCAGTTCAACAACAACGCTGTAATCCGGGTTGGAGCCAAGGCGCAGAATACCCTTGCTGCCGTAAAGCGTGGTGGTATTGTCTTCGCCCGGGTTGTGGGTCCAGGAAGAGGTGAGCGTGCCGAAGCCACCGCTTGCGGTGCGCAGTATGCATACTGCGTTATCGTCAACATCACCCATCGGCTTGTACAGGTGGCCAACCATGGCCGCGGCCTCTACAATCTCTTCGCCAAGCAGGAAGCGCAGCAGGTCTGCCTTGTGTACCCCCAGATCTCCCATGGAGCCAACAAATGCCTGCTTGCGATCGAAGAACCAGCCGGTGGAGCCTTCTATGCTCCAGGTTTCTGGGCCAGGGTGCGAGAAGGAGGTTCGGAAGGTAATAACCTTGCCAATTACGCCATCTTCAAGCAGCTGTTTGGCTTTTACGTGCAGCGGCATCAGGCGCTGATTGTGGCCAATCATCAGGAACTTGCCAGCCTTCTCAGAAGCGGCAATCATAGCTCTGGCCTCTTCATCCGAAGTGGCCATGGGCTTCTCACAAAGCGTATGCTTACCCGCATTCAGAGCGGCGATAGTGATGGGTGCATGGAATGCGTTCGGTACACACACACTAACCGCATCTATATCCAGCGCAAGTGCATCCTCATATTTAGAGAGGGCTTTACCACCGTACTTGGCGGCGAGCTTCTCAGCGCGCTCCGGGTAACGGTCTACAAATGCCACGATCTCTACATCCGGGTGTGCTGCATATTCCGGAGCATGCCTGTGGGTGGCGATACTACCGGAACCAATGAGGGCAACACGTACTTTCTTGTTCGCCATTGATCTGGTCCTCTGATTGTTTGCAAAAGCTGCAGATTTGAGATATATCGGAAACCAATGCTGGTTGGGCGGGCCGCACGCGAGCGCGTGCACGCTAAGCGTGCCTCCAGTGACGGCTAATACCCGATATGGAAAGCTTCTACGCGCGCAATCTCGGTTCCTTCCCCATCTGGTATCTCCGCTAAATCGCACCCAAAACTATGGGCACATTTGCTGAGGCGCGGCGGTGTTGTGGTATACTTTCGGCACCCCACTTTCGGAGCAATTAGCACCGTTAGGGCGTTACCTGGGCGAACCTTGCTGAGGGATTATGACCTCGATACCTCCGGATAGAATCGGAATAGGAAAAAGAGCCCTGGCGCTGCTTATGGCCGCGCTCTATCTGATTCTGAGTACCGCAGGTGCCCTCAACCACAGTCATTCTGGCTACCCTCTTATCGCCGGTTCTGCTCCGGCATGCTCCATGCATCGGGCAGGCCACACAACCACCTCCGTAAACCCAAATCGGGGTGGGCCCCTGCTCGATACTACGCATTGTGCCTACTGCGAGTGGCAGGCCAGCAGTGTTTCAGCTGCACTGGCCGCACAGCATGTTTCTGTTGTAGGGCCATCTTCTTCCATAGCAGCTTCCGGTGTGAAGCTGTGTAATGGCTGTACCGCGCCATCCATGCCCGGCAGCCGTGCTCCTCCTGTTTTCACCTCCGTCTCCAATCAGGATTAGTTCTCGTGGCATAAGTGTGTGTTCGCAGTATCGCTGCGTACAGGCTGTTGGTCACCTGCTGCATGGCAGTTGCCATTTCACAGCCATACGCTGTTTGCGTAATTCTGCATCCACTTAACTGCAGCAGCTTCTTGCGCATCCATGTGCCCGATACCATTGCCTACCCATTTTCACCCGTCTCCAATCGCCACAGCCTGTTGATACAGGGTGTGCGCACTTGCTATTCCCTGCGGCAATCGCTGCTTGTGAGAAAAAACTACAATGTCTGCAGTCCTTACGTTTATCAAAAACGGCGGCGTAATGATGTACCCGCTGATCATCTGCTCCATTGCGCTTATCGCCATTGTGCTCGAGCGTTTTATTAGCCTTCGCAAGGCTTCCGTAGATGGAGATGCTCTTCTGGAGGCTGTACGATCAGCCTACAAGCCTGGCGTAACTGCTTCTTCCGATGAGGCAACAGCCATCTGTATGAAGGCGGGCGGGCCGGTTGGGCGCATGTTTGCGCGTGGCCTCAAGAATGCCAGCAGAAGCGCAGATGCTATTGAGATGGCCCTGGAGCAAGAGGCTGCAAATGAACAGCCTGCTCTGGAAGCCAACCTTCCTGTGCTCAAAACCATCATCAACATTGCCCCACTTCTGGGCCTTCTCGGCACCATAGCCGGTATGATAACCTCTTTCCGCGCAGCTTCCCAAACGGGCCTTTCCAACCCCACGCAGGTACTCGGCGGTATCTCCGAAGCGCTCATCTCCACCGCTACAGGTATCAGCCTTGCTGTGCTTGGCTTTATCTTCTACAACTACTTCGCCAACGTATCTAAGAAATTGATTGAAGACATGGAGTACTACGGCGCTGAGCTTGTGAACTACCTCACGGGCAGAATCGACTGAGGAGGCATTCATGCGAAAGCGTGTAAAAATTGCGCGCCGAAAGCCTGTAGAAGAGGCCGAGATCGTGGTTATCCCCATGATCGATGTTATGATGTTTCTGCTCTTCTTCTTCATGGTTTCGTCTCTTGCAATGGTTACGCAGGCCGGCTTGCCGGTTAACCTGCCAAAAGCATCCACAAGCAACGATCACTCGTCGCAAAACATCACCATCACACTCATGCGTGATAACAGCATCCACCTGAATACCAAGTTGGTAACGCTGACCACACTGCGCCATGAGCTTGAGAATCTTCACCTCACAGATAAAGATATGGTGATTATCAATGGCGATAAAATGGTGACGCATGGGCTGGTTGTGAGCGCAATGGATGAAGCCCGCAAAGCGGGAGTCACTCGTTTCGCAATCGCCACTGAGAAGGACTGACCTGAGGGGAGGAACCTATGCGGCGAAGAAGACAAAAAAATCCTCTTCTGATGCGGATCATTGTGATCTCCGTAATCGCGCACATCATTTTGCTGCCTATCCTGGCGCATTTTGGTGCGTTTAAGAAGATCCAGGCTCACTTTGTAGAAACCAAAATGGTGGTGCTTGCACCGCCCTCTGCGGCACCTCATCAGGAGCCGCCAAAGGCTGTTCAGCGCAAAACGGCCGCCGCCGTTGCGCGTGGCAAATCTACTGGTGCCAAGAGCGGTGCCAGCCATGGTTCCGCAAACCATGTTCACGTTGCTGTGGCTGGCAATGGTGGAACGGATGGAGATGGCGGCTCCGGCATTGAACAAGGCAATCAGAAGCCTGGTGAACTGCCGAATGCAGGCAAGCAAACCACCTCGGGTGGCAAGCCAGATGCACCTGCGCCAGCACCCGTAACGCCCAAAGACCCACCGAAGCCCACCATTACCCAACAGCCTGTGGATCCGCCTGTTAAGCCAGTTATAACGCCAGTAACACCCATGCCGCCTGCACCTATGCCGGCGCATGTAGCTGTGTTTACTGAGGCCGCACCCATAGAGGGCAAGCAGGTTCAGCCGGAAATTCCGGATACCCTGCGTAATGATCCTCTGGATGCAACGGCCGTAGTTGAGGTTAACGTTGGGCCAGATGGCGTGCCTACGGGTGTAGAAGTTAGCCAATCGGCGGGCCGAAAAGAGCTGGATAATCTGGCTTTGAACGCGGCGAAGCAGTGGCGCTTTAAACCTGCAATGCGGGATGGCGAGCCAATAAGCAGCAAAGTTAGACTGCATTTTGAGTTCCAGGTGAATTGATGAACAGCAACCGAAAACCTATGACAGCCGCCGAAAATCGGCTCCCGCGTTTCCCGTACAATCGCAATCGCCGCCCGTTGCAGCTTGCCGGCGCAGCGCTACTCGCAGTTGCAGCCTGCGGCCAGGCAAGGGCTGCAGAGTCTGCTGTGCCCGTTAATGCAATAAGATTTGTGGTGGTGGATGCAAAGACCCACCTGCCGATTAACGGAGCCCAGGTGAGTGTACAGGACCTCAGCGGAAGGCACTTCACCTGTGTGCTGCCTGCCGGGTTAACCTCTGGCTCGGCCACCGCTCCCTTTGAACCGGCATCCTGGAGCATCTGCAGTGCAGGTAGCTCTGCAACCGTGTTCGTGCCACTGGATGGGGAAGTTACTATACAGGCAAAGCCTACAGCACAGGCTGGCCCTCCCGTAAGGGATATCTATGTAAAAGTAACGGCAAAGCGCGTGGTTAAGCGCTCCGATACCGGCGGCGGAACAACGCTCACAGGTACTGATCTTAAGAACCGCCTCGGTTCTTCTTCCGGCCCTTCCAGCAGCCCAATCAAGGCCTCAACAACTACCGGAGCCACAGAAGATTCTGCGGGGCAAGTTCACGTTCGTGGCGAACACTCCGAGATAGCGTACGTTATCGATGGTGTTGCCCTTCCAGATTCCCTCTCTGGCAGGCAGGGCTCGCTCATTGTTCCTGCCACCATTCAGTCTCTGGATATCATAACCGGTGGGTTCGCCCCCGAATTTGGCGGCCAAACGGCAGCAGTGCTTAATGTTTCCACCCTACCAGATGTAGCGCATGCGCACTCAGAGTATGAGATTGCAGGCGGCAGCAACTCCACGTTCACATCCAATATCACAGCGTTGGGGCCAATCAATTCCCGGGCATCTTATGTAATAAACATCGCGGCAAGCCGAACCAATATGGCTCAAGAACCGCAACAGCCGGATAAACAGACAGCTCATAACCAGGGCGCAAGCATTGATATGTTTGCGAAGCTTCACTTTAACCCGAATGCAAACAACTCCCTAACATTAACAATTAGCCGCAGCCCAGATACTCAGCAGGTAAACAACCGCACAGGAATCACAGATTCAAAGTATGCGGCAGGTGGCCAGGGATTTGGCTTTCTCGGGCTCAGGAACGCGGATGGTACACGCCCGGATGCAATTGGGTCATCGGCAGCAGGGGCAGGCACTATGCTGCTATCATCTCAGCAAGAAGATGGCATGGATATCACCACCCGGGAGGTTAACGAGTTTGCCGCGCTGCTGTGGAAGCACCAGATAACGAAGCGGGATACGGGCATCTTTTCCGTTACGCTCATGCACTCCGGCCAGGATGTACACAACAACAACCCTGCCGTAAATCTGCTTGGGTTGCCCGTAGATAACTCCATAGAGTACAACCCAACGGCCACCCGTAACATCCACCACGTGCAAACGGCCGGTAGCCTTAGCTTTAACCGTGGAGCTCACAACTACAAAGCTGGCATCCTTGTGGATGATCAAAACGGCACAGAAACATATCAGATTGTGCCGGCAAGCCAACTTGCGCTAAACGCCCTTGCTGCCCTTGCACCCAATCTGGCCCCGGCCGGGGCGGTGCTGGTGGATGGAAGTGGCAACGTAGTTACGGATGTGGATGGCAACCCGGTGTATGTGGCATCCTCGAGCACGTCACCGATTGTAACCATTCATCGGTCGGGCTTCTATCGTGCCGCTTACGCACAGGATAGCTGGGATATTAACAAGAAAACCCGGTTAAACTACGGAATGCGGTTCGATTGGTTCAAGCAAACGCAATCGCTTGGCGCAACGGTGGATACTTCCGCGCTGGAACCACGCCTGAATCTAACCTACACTCTCAATCCGCTCACTGTATTTCGGCTTTCGTACAACCGGTTGTTTAACACCCCGCCAATTGCACAGGGTGCCTCCATTGGCTCCTCCATACAGCCAGAAACACTGGATCAGTACGATCTTTCTGCCGATAGGGATATCTCCAAAGGGCAACACATTAAGCTGGCCTACTATATAAAGCAGATGCGAAACCAGGTAGATACTGGCCTGCTGATACCCGGAAGCATGATTGGGTTGTACTCAGCAGTAAACTTCCAGGTAGGTGCCGTGCACGGCCTGGAGTTTGCATACACGCTGTCGCCCCTTATCATCGATCCAAAAACAAAAAAGAAGTATGGTTGGGAGTCTTACCTCAACTACTCCTACTCAATCGCCGCCCCCAATGGGTTGGATAACTCTGGCGCCCCGGTGCCCAATTTCAACGATCACGATCAGCGAAATACGCTTAGCCTCGGCGCAACCTACAACTGGTTATCCGGTTATACTGCCGGCGTAATGATCAACCATGCCAGTGGGCTTGCAAGCAGCCCCGTGCCTCCATCCGTAAATCGAATACCCCACACGGTGGTAGATTTGCAGGCAAGCACGGGCAATCGGCTATTCCATGGCAAGGGTGGAGTTGGTTTTGAGATTAACAACCTGTTTGATGTGAGGGATGTTATAAACTTCCAGTCCGGATTCAGTGGAACCCGGTTTATGGAGGGCCGGCGGTTTATGCTAAATGTGTTCGGGCAGTTTTAAGTTCTGTTTCTGTGCCCGGCAAGGAGCTTTGCTCTTTGCCGGGCATTTTGTATTTTCAGGCAAGCACTTCGTAGTTCACAGCCTTAATGCTGGCAGTAAGCGGTTGATTTTTTGGGCCAGTCATATTGAATCGCACTCTTACGGGTTCAAACATCTGCATCGCCGCATTCCACTGAACAGGAGTAATGGAATCGAGATAGAACTTGGCTCTGCGTACTGTCTGCCATCCGTGAAGGCTCTCAAATCCCCAGCAAAAATAGAGAAAGCGCTCACCGGATTTGCCATGAACGTATGGCCCTTTGTAGTCTATTTTTCCGGAGGCAGGATCTAAGAGGAACTCTACTTCAATCTCAAAGAATGCTGTGGGATTGTCAGCAGAAACCTGCTGCACGGTTTCTGCACTTTTTTGAACGCCCAGCATGCAGCCAGGGTTACCGTCAATGGTGCTGCCGGGCATATTTTCGCAGTACAATTCCAAATCTACGATGCTTTTGAGGCGTTCCATACTTGCTGTCTCCAGTAACAGGCGGTTCCCGGCAGTACCCTCAGCAAGTCTCTAGCGGGTTATCTACAGGCCTGTTTCTGCGGGCGTTATAACCGGGCCTTGCTGAACAAAGCCCTTTTCGCCTTCGGTTAGCGCTTCGTTTAGCAGCAGGTGTGAATCGAGATCGATGTGCTGAAATGCACCGGTTCCACAGGCGATGGCAGCAGAAACAGCGATACTACGCCGTGTTTCAAGCATACAGCCAAGCATTAGTTTTCGGCCAGCCGCAGTGGCAATGGCGATAATATCCAGAACACCAAAAAGGCCGTTTTTGTTAATCTTAAGGTTTAGGCCATGCACTGCGGTTGTGGTTACCAGTGTAAGGGCATCCTTCCGAGTGCGGCAACTTTCATCGGCAAACACAGGCACCGGGCTTGCTTCGGCAACGCGCCCAAGGCCGGCAAAATCCTCTTTAGCAACCGGTTGCTCCAGCAACTCCACCTCGGCCCCGGTGGCAACCAGCTGATGGATAAACTCAATGGCTTCCTCTGGCGAGTAGGCCTGGTTGGCATCTATGCGGAAACGTGCATTCGGTACTGCCGCGCGTATGTCGTCTATTCGCTTCCAATCTGCCGCACGGTTTGCATCACCAACCTTGATTTTGAATATGCGAATGCCAATTTCCCACGCAGCCGCGGCAAGTTCGCCAGAGTTGGGAACAATCGGGATGGTTACATCGGTTTCGATGGATGGCACAGCGGCACCAAGAAGGGTGTGCAGGCTAATGCCGGCATTTGCGCAAAAGGCATCCAGCACTGCCATCTCAAGGCCACAGCGGGCGCTTGGTGAGTTTGGGGCACCAAGTTGAATGCCCCGTGCTGCCGCGCGGTAGGAAGATACGGGTGTACCAATAATCAATGGGGCCACCGTGGCCACTGTTGCAAGCACCGATTCTATGGTTTCACCGGTTACATACTGAACCGGCACAGATTCCCCGGTGGCTTCTGAGCCATCATCCAGCCCAATGTGCACCAGAACTGCCTTTGCGGCAGTTGCAGCTCCCTGTGAGGTTACAAAGGGGCTGTGCAGCGGAGTATCGAAGGGCTCGGCAGTAACAGAGATTATCTTCGGTCCGCTCACAGTTTATTCTCCCGTTTTCGCTTTGGATTTAGCGGTGGTTGTTTTTGTCGCCGCTTTTGTGGTTGTCTTCTTTGCTGCCGTCGCTTTGGTTGCCGTTTTTGCTGTGGTTTTTCTTGCTCCACCAGCGCTTTTACGGCCAGAGGCGGCGGCACGCTCTTCCGACCATGTGCACTTAAACTCCTGATCCGGCAGCAGCTCACCGCCGCTGGTTATCTTGAGTGTGGTACGGCACTTCGGATAGTTGCTGCATCCCAGGAAGGGGCCAAAGCGGCCCTGGCGCACAAGCATTACCCCTTTACCATCCGGGCAAACATGCTCAGTGGCATTCGGCAGAGAAGAGGGGTCTGTGGGCTCTTTTGCTTCTTGCGGCAGCAGCCCGCACTTGAAGTCGAGGCCCTCTACAGGGGTGCCATCCGGGTTCAGGTTCAGAATTTTGCGGCATTCAGGGAATCCGCTGCATCCCAGGAAGGGGCCGAAGCGGCCCTTACGCAGCAGCATAGGCTTGCCGGTGTTGGGGCAGCAAATTTCGGTTTCCACCGCCTTGGGGCGGAGGTCTTCCATCTCCTCATTTGCCTTTTTCAGCTGATCAGAGAAGGGAGAGTAGAAATCATTCAGCAGCGATACCCAGTTAACGTGGCCGCTCTCCACCTCATCCAGTTTGGTTTCCATTTCCGCAGTGAACTTAACGTCCATAATGCTGGGGAAGTGCTTCACAAGCTGGTCGGTTACGGTAAAGCCCAGTTCGGTGGGGTAGAAGCGCTTGTCTTTCAGCTCTACATACTCGCGCTCCCGAATTACCTGAATAATACTTGCGTAGGTGCTTGGGCGGCCAAGGCTCAGCTCCTCCAGGCATTTAACAAACGTGGCTTCGGTAAAGCGGGGTGGCGGCTCGGTAAAGTGCTGTTTAGGATCCAGGTTTATGAGGTCAAGATTCTGGCCAGCAACCACGGCCGGCAATGGCGGCCGCTCGTCGTCGGTAACCTCTTCGGTATCTTTGCCTTCGGTGTAAACCCGCATAAAACCATCGAACTTGATTACAGAACCGGTGGCTCGGAAGTTGTAGGGCGCGCCGTTGCTGCTATGGGCATCGATATCAACGCTGGTAACATCCATCAGGGCGTGCATCATCTGGCTGGCAACAAACCGCTGCCAAATTAGCCTGTATAGCCGCAGTTGATCCTGATTAAGGAAGGGGGCAACAATCTCCGGCTCGCGCATGGCGGATGTTGGGCGTATTGCCTCATGCGCATCCTGCGCGGCGCTCTTGGTCTGGTAAACACGCGGTGTAACCGGCACGTACTGTTCGCCATAGCGCTGGGAGATATAGGTGCGTGCCTCGCCCTGCGCCTCTGTGCTTACGCGCACCGAGTCGGTTCGCATATAGGTTATCAAACCTACGCTACCCTGAGTGCCAAGCTCCACGCCTTCGTAGAGTGCCTGAGCAACAGACATAGTGCGCCGGTTGCCAAAACCGAGCTTGCGGGATGCCTCTTGCTGCAGAGTACTGGTAATAAAGGGCGGTGAAGGGTTGCGCTTTTGCTCTCGTTTCTTAACTTCGGCAACTCGGTAGTTGGCACCGTTAATCGCAGAGAGGATAGAATCGATATCT
This sequence comes from uncultured Chthonomonas sp., assembly GCA_903859705.1. GTDB lineage: Bacteria > Armatimonadota > Chthonomonadetes > Chthonomonadales > Chthonomonadaceae > CAIXIX01. The sequence continues at coordinate 7,827 of CAIONQ010000125.1, read as the reverse complement.
GCCTGGCTTTTTGGCTCAAGCTTCTGGCCGCCCCTACCCGTAAGGCGAGCGGCAAACGGAAATCGCTTTTCTGGCGGCTGCGGCGTAACATTTGCCGTCAACGACCAGTACTCTTCTGGCACAAACGCCAGTATCTCTCGCTCTCGTTCACAGATAAGGCGCACCGCAACCGATTGTACTCGGCCAGCCGAAAGGCCCTTTTGAATCTTTTTCCAGAGAACCGGGGAGAGCTTATAGCCCACAAGCCTATCCAGAATGCGCCGCGCCTGCTGAGAATCTACCAGCGGTTCGTTGATGGTTCTGGGGTTTGCAAGGGCCTGCTGAACGGCGTTACGGGTGATTTCATTAAACTGTATGCGCTGCGGATTCTTCAGCTTCAGCGCCTCGGCAAGATGCCAGGAAATGGCTTCGCCTTCACGGTCAGGGTCCGATGCGAGATAAACAATATCCACACCTTTTGCTGCAGCCGTTAGCCGCTTTAGCACATCGCCTCTATCTTTAAGGGCCTCATATGTGGGGGCAAAATCATGCTCAATATCAACCCCCAGCCGCTTCTCAGGCAGATCGCGCACATGCCCCATGCTTGCTTCTATCTGGTAGTTCTCGCCGAGGAAGTTCTTCAGCGTCTTTGTTTTCGCCGGAGACTCGACAATAATCAGCGCTTTTGCCATTCGATTTACGTACCTTTAACTCATACTGCGTGCGCCGTATTACCATGCTCGGGTGAATTGAGAATGTGGTCGGCAGGGCCGGAGGGTGGCTGCGGCTTATGTTACCCCTGCCGATTCTCTTTGTCAAGCAAGCAGCATCACGCTCAAAATTGCCGGTTTGGATGCCCGTTCGTTCAGGTAGGCAGGCTTCCGAGGCAATCTATGCCGTTTCGCGGATGCATATGCAGGGCAGCAGAGATAGAATGGTAACAGGCAACCGGGGCCAGCACAAAACGCCTCGGTGAGGAGGCCAGTTATGCTCGAGATCAAGTTCAGCAGCGCGGCAGATAGACGCCGATTTGGGCTCTCGCTACTGTTATCGGTAGCGATTATGGCCGTAGGTCTGTGTTGGAGTTTGCAGGTTGGCTTGCGTGCAAACATAACAGATCACGCGCTGTACCACGAGAATGAACACCTTCAGATGCTGCAGAACCACCAAACAGAAGGTTCTATCACGGTTATAGACCCGGCGGTTAATGTGCAAAAGGCGGGAGACCTGAAATGAAAACCACCAATCGTATCATGGTGTTAATTCCATTGATCACCGCCGTGTTTGCCGGCACATCCGTTGGCTACCAGTATCAGCGATCTGCGCGGTTAACCAGGGAACTGCACCGCGTGGAAGCCGAGCTAAAACGCCTGGATCCAACCGGAGCAAGCGAGCGGGAAGAACAAAGCGTTGCGCAAGTGCCGCAGGCAGAGCATCAGGGAAGATAGGCAGACTGCGGAGGGATAGCAGGGCTTTTAAGGAAGCGCTGAAATTCCGTTGCGCTTGCGTAGCCTTCCAGCCTGCCAATTACCTTGCCTTCAGAATCCATCGCCACCGTGTACGGATAGGCGCTAACACCAAATTTTAGTGCAAGCTCTGGTTCGGTTCTGCCATCCACACGCACACATATGTAAGCGTGAGATGCTTCCACTACAGCCGAATCTGTAAACGTGTCCGCATCCATCTTTCGGCACCAGTCGCAATCGGAGCGATGGAACGAAATCAGCATTGGCCGGTGTGCACTTCCGGCCTCACGCATGGCAACGGTGTAACTCTGTCTCCAGGTTACATCGCCGCCATAGTGCGCATCTCTAACCGCCCCCAGCAGAAAGCTGCCAGTAAGGCCAACCCCAAGCGCCACCCAGCCAGCTGCTTTTCTGCGTGTAAGTTTGATCTTTTTCCCCGTTAATGAATCAGGCAGCATATTTGAAAATCGGGTTCAGGCCCACGGCATAGGCCTTCAGTTCTTCCGTCTCTTCTGCGGTAATTGGCCGGAAGTTCTGTGCAAGGCTCAACGCCAGGCGGAACAGGCGGGCATCACCCGGAGGTATGGCTGCAGTAATGGGCTGCGAAAGCGTGAATCGCAGGGCCAGTTCTGCTACATGTGGGTCCGTAAGGGGCTGGTACCAGCAGTTGGGGTGCGTAACCGGCTCTCCCTCTTTCCAGCTGGTTCGTGCCATGGCCTTCAGCGCAAGGCGGGCTACACCTTTTTCCTGTGCTCGTGCAATAATCTGCGGGCCAAAGTTGCCATTCATCATGGTAACAAAGTTGATCGGGAAGAGCGCAGATTCGAAATCGAAGAGATCCATGGCGTGCAGTGCCGCCTCAACAGAGTGCGCACTGAACCCTATATGCTTGATAATACCCTTATCTCTGGCAGCAAGTATGGTCCCCATGGCGCCGCCGGGTGCAAATACCTGATCCACTTCTTCAATAGTGGTAATAGAGTGCAGCTGATACAGATCAAAGTAATCGGTTTGCAGGTTTTTAAGCGAGCGCAGCAGCTCAGCCTCGGCGCCCTCTTTGTCTCGTCGGCCGGTTTTGCACGCAAGAAATACGGAGTCGCGCTTGCCCAGCAGGGCGCCTCCAAGCCGCTTCTCGGTTTCCTGATCGGTTCCATAGCTCGGGGCCACATCTACGTAATTCACGCCAAGGTCCAGAGCCTCTGCAACAATCTTATCCGATTCTGCCTGATCCGCGCCAACAAACGTCACCCCTCCTATGCCCACTATCGAAAGCTCTTTGCCTGTTCTGCCCAGAATTCTGCGTTCCATATGTAACCTCTGTGAGAGTATTTAAGCGCTATTTACCGCACAACACGCGGTCTGTTTGTTGAGGCAGCCTGTGCTTCCGAAACCGGGAATGCACCCCGGCACGTATTGAGTGTGATAGCCGGGCGCTGCTTTGTGAGCTTTGCGCCAACCGTATACAGGAATGCAGCCCTGTTTTACCGAATTGCACCCCGGTTACCGACGATTCAAATTGGCTCAGTAGTTCCCGTATTATGCTGCAGGAGACGCCCTTTTCATGCCTATCTCTTCGGATATAACTCCCGGCGCAATTCTTGATGCAGCTTTTCTCAAAAAGCTGGAGCGGTTATCGCTCTCCTCTCGTAAGCCATTTGCCGGGCAAATGAAGGGCGAAAAACGATCCATCAAGCGCGGTACAAGCATTGAGTTTGCCGATTACCGCGAGTATGTTCCCGGGGACGACCTGCGGTATGTCGATTGGAACACCGCCGCTCGCCTCGGCAAAATGTTCTTAAAGCTTTTTGTTGAGGAAGAGGATCTCTACCTGGCTCTGCTAATCGATAGCAGCAAAAGCATGGCTTTTGGCAACCCTAAAAAAGCCGACTACTCTATCCGGATGGCCGCAGCCCTCGGCTATATTGGCCTCTCTAACTACGATAGGGTTTGTGTGCAAACGTTTGCTGCCAGCCTGGCCCGGCCCATGCCAACACAGCGAGGCACCAGCGGTGTGCTGCCCTTTTTTAGGTACCTGGAATCGATAAAGCAGGAAGGCGGTACCTCGTTTGGTACCTCGCTAAAGCGGTTTGCTGCCACCTCTAAAACACGTGGTATTGCCGTTGTGCTCTCGGATTTCTTTGATCCAGATTGGAAGGATGGCGTAAAGGCCCTTGTGGCGCGTGGTTTCCAGGTATCGCTGGTGCATGTGCTGAGCGAAGAGGAGCTGGCCCCCAATCTGGTTGGTGATTTACGGATTATCGATAGCGAAACCGGTGAAATGAAAGAGATGAGCGTTAATCCGCAGCTGCTTGCCCGGTATCAGCAAACGCTGGATGCATTTTGTGCCGATATCGAAGCGTTCAGCCACAGATATGGTGTGGACTACTTGCGAACCTCCACCAGCTTTCCATTTGATGAAGTGGTGCTGAAGCATATGCGCCAGAATGGCCTGCTTAAGTAACTATTTTGGGCGTGTTATTTTGCCCGGAGCGCGCAGCCAGGCGTCCTTCTCCGGCCCCCACGCTTCGTGCTTAAAACGATAATCGTGCTTGCGCACCGCCTCCTCAAGCTCCACCTTTAATGCTTGAAGCTTCTGTAGCTCCAGCTGTTTTAGCTTTGCCGCCGTCTCTGCTGGTGCGGCCTGCAGCGTAAGCTCCAGGTGGGTGGTGCACAGTCCGGCCCCCGCCTCCAGCTCCTGCCACACCTCTCTATTATTCAGGCCTGCAGCCAGGGCCAGCGCATAGCGTGCCTCCGCTTCGGATTGCTGAAGGCATGCGGGGCATTGCTGCAGCTTCTTCTGGCTGGCAACGCGCCGTAGCAGCCCCGAACGCAGTGGAGTGTTCTGCAGTTTTTCTATGGCCTGGTCGGTAAGGTCTGCATAGAGGATGGCTGCCCCAAGGGCATCGCCTGTAGAAGGCAGCAGTTCGGCATGCTGAGGGCAATAGCCCCCCGCTGCCCGCAGCTTAACCCTGCTTTCCGGGTCGTTGATAAACTCTACAAAATGGGATTTGATGCCGCGAATAACGGAGGCCCGAACCGATATGCAAACAGGGCACCGCATGCGAACGGCCCTGTCTTCGGGCATTGCAGCAGAGGCTTGCTGCAATGCGGTGAGTATCTCTTTAAGGGAAGGTTCCATAAAGGGTGCGTTTTAGGCCGCCGGTTACGTGCGGTGCCCCGGGGCAGCACGCAACCGGCCATCAACTATTACTTGCCGCGTTGCTTGCGGAAAACCGAGCGCCTTGCGGTTTTGCCGCTGTTAAACTCTTCTGCGGTGGCCGCAGCTCTCAGCTCTGCGTTTTCGCGCTCTCGCTGAATCTGATCTACATCTATCTCCACGCTGCTCACGCTTGCGGCAGTGCTGGTGCCTTCACCGGTTTCGAATATGGCAGATTGCACATCCAGGGCAGCCTCATCCGCCTCTGCCGCTGCTTCTTCGGGGTCGGCTGCAGCTTCTGGTGCTGCGTCTTCCACAAATACTGCTCCGCCCTCCACCTCATCTTCAACAACGGATTCGCCCGTTCCTGGCTCTGCCTCTGGAGTGGGGGTAGCCTTTTTCAGTTGGGGTGTAACTGCCCGGGGTGGGCGCGGTATAGATTCCAGCGAAGGGGCTGCCTCGGAAGGTTCTGGCAGCGTGCTAACCTGCTTGATGGCCGATCTCAGCGTTTTCATTTCGGTACGCTGATACCGCAGTGCCATGGTTATGTTTTCAAGCTGCTGTGCATTGGCTTCAATGCCATCGCTAAGCGCAAGAAATGCCTGTTCGGTTAGCCGGGCTGCTTCGGTATCAAAACCATCGTGCCATGCATCGCCTGCATGCTCCAGGGTTTCTACCCGGGCTTCCTGCTCACGTGTAAGGGCTTCCAGCTCCGCAATTCTATCCATCAACAGGGCCACTTGCTGAGAAGCAAGCCCACCGCGGCCACCAGAAGGCTGCGCTTCAATGGCGGCCCCAAACAGCCATGAGCCAAGCAGGATGATAACAGAGCAGCCATCCACCATCCATAACAGAGGTGTATGGCGCTGAGCTTCCATCATGCTCGCCATGTCTTTGCCGCCTTCGGCGGCAACGGCTGTTGCAGATCCCACAAGAGCGGTGGCCAGCACCAGGCCCACCAGTAGATAGAGTAACGATCGAATTTTCATGGTTAAGAAACCGGATAGCTCGTAAAGCAACTACCGTTGATCAAAGGCTGGTTTAGCCGCGCATATCCATTCCGCCATCTACGGTAATGGTGCTGCCAGTGATGAAGGCCGCCTCGGGGCTAAGCAAAAACGTTGTGGCCGCCGCAATATCGGTTGGCAAACCAATGCGCCCAAGCGGGAAGCCCGCAGCAACCTTTTCGCGGCCAAGAGAGTCCAGGCTCGGGGCTGCCATGTCGGTTTCTGTCCATGCGGGGGCAACGCAGTTAACGCGGATTTTATCTGCGGCAAGCTCCAGCGCCATAGATTTCATAAACAGAATCTGGGCACCCTTGGAGGTTGCATATGCCGAAAACACGGAAGAGCCGCGCTGGCCAGCCGTGGATGTGTAGATAACGATGCTCCCGCCCTTCCCTGCCGCCCGGAAGCGGGCCGTTGCGGCCTTTACTGCCAGGAAGGTGGTGCGCAGGTTAATGGCCATCACCTTATCCCAGAAGTCCACCGTCATCTCTTCAATGGGCAGGCCCTCAAAAATGCCAGCCGAAACCACGATACCCGTAAGTGGGCCAAGCTCTGCGGTGGCGGCATCTACGGCAGTTTCCAGGGCGCCTTCCTGAGAGGCATCGGCCTGAATGGCAAAACACTTGCCGCCTGCAGCGCGAATTTTATCGCAAACCGCTTCTGCCGCAGAGGCATTGCTTACATAGTTAATGGTAACGGCAGCGCCCTGGCCCGCGGCAGATAAAGCGGCAGCGGCACCAATGCCCCGGCTTCCGCCCACTATAAAAACATGTTGACCGGTAAGATCAAGCACAGTAAACCCCCTGAGTGTGGCCCCATGGCCAGGAGACGAAATCGGCAACACAACGTGCCGGAAATTATGGCTGTGGTAGGCTATCGATCGTAACGTGATCGTTGGTGTAAATGCATATTTCCGCAGCAATCTTCATTGCTTCGGCAACAATCTGCTGGGCCGTAAGCTCAGTGTTTCTCAGCAGGGCCTTTGCAGCTGCCGAGGCGTAACTGCCACCGGAGCCGATGGCTGCAACGCCATCATCCGGCTCTACAATGTTGCCATCACCGGATAGGATGTACAGCAGTTCGCCATCAGAAACAATCATCATGGCTTCCAGGCGGCGTAGCACACGGTCGGTACGCCAGTCCTTGGCAAACTCAATGGCGGCACGGGTAAGGTTGCCATTGCTGCCTTCCAGCTTGTTTTCAAACCTATCCGCCAGGGATTGCGCATCGGCAACCGATCCGGCAAAGCCAGCAAGCACGCGCCGTTGGTACAGGCGGCGCACTTTATGAGCCGTGTGTTTCAGTACGGTATGTTCGAGAGTTACCTGCCCATCCCCTGCAATGGCCACTTCCCCATTGCGGCGCACAGCAACGATAGTGGTGGAGCGAATACGTGGTCGATTTTGTTCTGATTTCATGCTGCAAAGGATACCTGAAATCTGAGGGGATAGGGGGAAGCGAGCCTTCGGTGCGATTGAATGGGTGCCGCTTCCCCCGTTCCCTATTTCCCTTTAACCTCTTTTTAGGCGCTGTTATACACTCTTCGCCTCTACCGCTTGATCCGAGCACGCTCGGCGCCCTCAGAGAACACCAGAGTTACAGCGCGGGTGGTTCTGGCTGTTTTGCCGGAGTTTTAGCGGCAGGTCGCCGCTTGTTTTAGCGCCGCGTCGGGAAAGAGCTTTGTGGGTTACAGCGCTGTTATACACTGTTCGTACCTCACAGTTACAGCGCGGGTGTCCTGTGCTGTGTTGCCAGTGTTTTAGCGGCAGATCGCCGCTTGTAGCACACGGTTGAGCTCAGGTTTAGGGTGCAGTCACGGTTAGCGTGGCTTTTATTCTGGTGCCCTCCTCCGTTTGCGGCACCTTAGATCGGACTTTGGTGGCCAGGGTCGATAGGCTCTGGTAGATCAGGTGAAGAGTGCTGTGTTAGAGCGCTTCACGTGTGAGCTAAGTTATGGGTAATTTGTGTCCGGGTTGAAGTGCCTCCGCCAGTTAGCCTCCTTCAAAACCAGCCATCCGTGTCTGTAGGGTGCGCCGCTTGCTGCGCCCGATTTGGGTTTGAAATCGAAAATTTGGGGCGAATTTTACCCTCGAGCTGGTTTCATTCGATGGTCGCGGTGCAGTATCCTTTATGGGCGCGGTAAACAGCGCCCCTACAATTGATTGATAGGTATTACTATATATTGTTCACTGATAGTATGTAATTAGTGGTGGAGTTC
>CAIONQ010000124.1 GCA_903859705.1 uncultured Chthonomonas sp. | reverse complement strand
TGGAAGCGCATGGGAGTTTTTTGCTCAGTTCTTCTTTGTTGAGCGGCGCTTCGTGTTGGACCTCTATAGTCTATGGGATCCTCATTAACCGGGCATTAATGCCCTACCATTAAGAAAACAGCCCTGTTTTCGGCCCAAAACTCCTACACTTAATGGCTTTTTGCGCTACAAGGACAGATGCAACTCAGAAACGAGCCAGGTCCATTAATGGCGAGCCGGCAGGTGGAAGGCCAACGTTAAAACAGGTCCTCGTAAAGCAAACCAAACTCAATAAACCAATAGAGACGCAAAGTATACCCTTGCATCTCCCGGCCACTTGTGGCAGGTAATAACCCACTCGCCATGGAATCTGCCCTACACAAAGTGCGTATGCACCAACCTCAGTGCCGTGTGATGGGAGACCGCCTTGCCCACCGTTGCCTGCCTTCGCGATTCTGTTAACCGCCGCGTTCGTGCCGCCCTGTGCGTTGGCACTGCGCTTAGTATGCTTTCAACCGCTGCCGTTTCTGCGGTGGCCGCGCCCAACAGCTCCAAAGGAGGCAGCAAGGTGAGCACCCACAGCAAAGATTGGCTGGTTAACCCCGCTGCGTTTGTGGCGACCGTTAAGATGGATGGCAAGGATCTGGTGTTGGAAAACGGCCTGGTTCGCCGCATTATTCGGGTTGAGCCCAATGCGGCCACCACCGCTCTGGATAACCTGATAACTGGCCAGGCGATGCTGCGTGCCGTTGGCCCGGAAGCTCGCATTTCGCTAAACGGCGAGGAGTATTCCATTGGCGGCCTCAGCGGCCAGCCGATTGCAAACTATCTCCGCAAAGAGTGGATTGAGAAACTCCATGCAGATGCGGATGCTTACAGGTACGCTTCGTACCACGAAGAGCCCCTTCAGGCACGGTTCGCATGGAAGAAGCACCCGGAATGGCTATCAAAAGATCTGGCCTGGCCACCTCCCGGCAGGCATGTTGTTCTGCTTTTCCATCCGCCAACATCTGCGCCTGCTGGCCTGCCCGATGTTGAAGTGCATTACGAGATTTATAGTGGCCTGCCACTCATCTCTAAATGGATTTCGCTGCAAAACAAGGGCACTGCTGCCACAACCGTTAACCGCTTTGTAAGCGAAGAAGTGCGCTTTACCGAGCCAGAGAGCAATGTGGAGGCCGCGCCAGATAGGGAACGGCCCGACCTGTGGGTGGAAACGGATTACGCCTTTGGTGCGATGGATGCACCCCATGCGGCCAACAAATCTGTGTGGTACGAAACCGACCCGGACTATCCCACCCAGGTGCATTACGACCGCCAGACGCGCTGCCTGCTGCGCTGCAAGCCGCCGCTTGGCCCGGAAGCATCGGTGGCACCGGGGACGGTATTTGAGAGCTTTCGAACCTTTGAGCTTCTGCTGGATTCTACCGACAGAGAACGCCGCGGGCTGGCACAGCGCAGGATGTACCGCACCATTGCCCCCTGGACAGCCGAAAACCCACTGATGTTTCACCTGCGAAATGCAGACCCGGCCTCCGTACGCCGAGCCATCGATCAGGCGCATCAGGCCGGTTTTGAGATGATCATTATGTCTTTTGGAAGTGGTTTCAACTTCGAAAACCGCGATGGCGCCTATATAGACACCTATAAAACTCTGGCGGCCGAAGCAAAGGCAAAGGGTATAGCCCTGGGTGGATACTCCCTGCTTGCTTCCCGTGGTGCGGCCACCGCCGAAGAGAACACCCATGGCCCGAAGGCAACCTACGGGGTTATGCCCTGCCTTGGTGCGCAATGGGGCAAAGACTACCTGGCACAGATAAAGCGGTTTCTGGGGGATGCTGGCCTTCAGGTGCTGGAGCACGACGGGAGCTACCCCGGGGATCAGTGCGACTCTACTACGCATCCCTACCACAAGGGTCTGGACGACTCCCAATGGGTGATGTGGCAGGCCATCTCCGATTTGTACCGCTGGTGCCGCAGCGAAGGCGTGTTTCTCAACATTCCAGACTGGTATTTTCTGAACGGCGGCAACAAGTGCGGCATGGGATACCGAGAAACCAACTGGAGCCTGCCGAGGGCCGAACAGGAGATTATTGAGCGCCAGAACATATTTGATGGCACCTGGACAAAAACGGGTTCCATGGGCTGGATGATGGTTCCCCTCAGCGAGTATCAGGGCGGCGGCGAGGCGGCGACAATCGAGCCGTTGCATGAACACCTGGACCACTATGAGGCGCGCCTCTCCAACCTCGTTGGTGCCGGAGTGCAGGCCTGCTATAGGGGCCCCCGCCTGTTCGATACCCCCGAAACACTGAAAGTGGTTCAGCGCTGGACCAGCTTGTACAAAGCGCACCGCCAGGTGCTGGATGGAGATATAATCCACCTCCGTAGGGCCAATGGGCGCGATTGGGATGGATGGCTGCACGTAAACCCGCAGGGTGAAGAGAAGGGCATGGCATTTCTGTACAACCCGCTGGAAGAGGAGATAACACGTACCATCTCCGTACCCATACACTACACAGGCGTAACAGGGCATGCGCAGATAAGCGTGAATGGCGGCAAGTCCATTCGAACTGCCATTACCGATGGCATGGCCGAAATAACCGTAAAGATACCAGCCCGCAGCAGAATATGGCTGCTGATTAAGTAGAAGATAAATCAAAGGGGAGCGTCGCAAGTCTCTGCGGCGCTCCACGGTTTACTGCTTGTTAAGTCGCATTGTTTGTATCCTTGTCCGATTGAAACACAATGAAACTTCAGTGTCTGTTTTATATATTGCTGCTTATTTTCTGCGCTTGTTGCACAAGCAGTGCCGATATCTCTAAAGCCCATTTAACTGCGTTGCGCTGCGAATACCGTACCAATCCAACCGGGTTGGATTCCACCACACCACGCCTGAGCTGGCAGATTGCCTCTGGCCGCCGGGGCGAGGTTCAAACCGGATATCAGATTCTGGTGGCATCCAATCCCGCCACATTAAGAACGAATAGCGGCGACCTCTGGGATAGCGGCCGAGTGGCTTCGTTTCTGCAGAATCAGATAGCGTATGCAGGCAAACAACTACCATCACGCATGCAGTGCTGCTGGAAAGTTAGGATCTGGGATGGGCAGGGCAAACCATCTGCGTGGTCGGCGCCCGCCACCTGGAGCATGGGTCTGCTGAACAGCGCAGATTGGAAGGCGAAATGGATTGGTGTTTCAGAAACACCGGAACCTGCGCCCGCACGCCCACATCCACTGCGCATTCAGAGCGCAGTTTACCAGGCAGTGGATGGCAGCCATCCACATGAGGTTACCCAATCAATTACTGCCGCCATCAAAAACGACGGCATCGTATTTGTAGTAAGCAATGCCAACCTTGGTGGCGACCCGGCCTTTGGCAAAAAGAAACAGCTTGTGGTGAAGTACACCCTTGCTGGCAAATCAGGATCTACAACCGTTCCTGAAGGCGAGAAGCTACTGATAAGTGCAGCCGATACTGGCACCCACTGGCCCACCCCACGCATGCTCCGCAAGCAGTTTAATATAAACGCATCGCAGCGTATTCGGCGGGCAACGCTCTATGCAACCGCGCTTGGCCTGTATGAAGTGCACCTGAACGGCAGGCGCGTGGGAGACCACCTGCTGGCGCCGGAGTGGACAAACTACCACCGCCGCGTTCAATACGATTCGCTGGATGTAACCGCACAACTAAAGCCAGGTGCCAATGTTCTTGGAGCGGTTATTGGCAACGGGTGGTACTGTGGTGGCTGGCAACAGTGGGAAAGTGCACTGAGGGCCATCTATGGCTCAGAGCCCTACCTGCTTGCGCAGCTTGAAGTTGAGTATGCTGATGGCAGCAAACGCACAATTGCTACGGATGCCAGCTGGCAGGCAACTACATCTGGGCCGCTGCGCTTCGCCGGCATATACGAAGGCGCCACCTATGATGCCCGACGGGAAATGCCCGGCTGGGATAGCCCGGGTTTTAATGCTAAGAGCTGGAAGCCCGCCCTACCCGCACCCAAAAACGTGAAAGTGGGAAAACTGGTGTGGCAGCGCAGCGAGCCAATACGAGTAACCGCCGAGCTGCCAGCCATAAAAGTTACACAGCCTAAGCCCGGCGTGTATGTGTTTGATCTCGGGCAAAATATTGCTGGCTGGTGCCACCTTTCGCTTAGTGAAGCACGTGGCACCGAGATTACACTGCTGCACAACGAGGTTCTGAACCCGGATGGCACCGTTTACATGGATAATCTGCACGCTGGCCATCTCTGCACCGGGGATCGGCAGATTGACCGATATATATGCAGTGGAAACGGCCTGGAGGGGTTTGAGCCGAACTTTACCTATCATGGTTTTCGATATGTGGAGGTGCACGGGCTTACAAAGCGCCCCACCGCAGCAGCGCTTATTGGGCGCGTGTTCCACACCTCTTTTCAGCACATGGGCGAGTTTCAGTGCTCCAACCCGTTGGTCAACAGGCTGGTCGAGAACATCCAGTGGTCCCAACGGGGAAACATGATGGGCATCCCCACTGATTGCTGCCAGCGCGATGAGCGCTGCGGCTACACGGGGGATGGCAGCTTCTTCAGCGGGGCAGCCGTGTACAACTACGATATTGCTGCCTTCTACAACAAGTGGCTGGTGGATGTTTGCGAAGACTCTCAGTTACCCGGCGGCTGGTTTGCCGACCATGCCCCATTCTATGGCCCGGGTGCCAGCCCCAATGTTGGCTGGTATGATGGTGGAATATTCGTACCCTATCGTGCTTACCGAACCTATGGAGACGTGCGCCTTGTAAAGGAGCACTACGCTGCCATGCGGCGCTGTATGGAGTGGCAGATAAAAACCGCCAATCCTAACGATACCCGCGGGCCGAATGTGGGCAATGGAGACTGGCTCAATCTGGGCGGTGGTGCCAGCGGCGAAGTGATAGGCACAACCCATTACGCCTATTGCCTTAAGGTGATGGCAGAGATGGCTGCAGGCATTGGTGAAAAGGCAGATTCCGCACGCTACAACAAACTGTGCACCATGGCTTCTGCGGCCTTTTTTGGGCTGATAGAGCCCGGCGGCAAGATCAAAAATAGCAGCCAAACTGGCTATGCGCTTGCCTATACGATGGGATTAATACCCCATGGCCTGGAAAGCGAAATGGCAGCACGTTTTAGCGATGAAATAGAGCGGTTTCACAACCAGCTGGCAACGGGTTTTATTGGCACACCGCGCCTGCTGCCCGCGCTGCACCTGGCCGGGCGTGATGACCTTGCCTACAAGCTGCTTTTGAACGAAGGCTACCCATCATGGTTATACGAGGTGAAGAATGGCGCAACCACCGTTTGGGAGCGCTGGGATGGCTGGCGCCCAGAGGTTGGGTATCAAGATTCCGGCATGAACTCCTTCAACCACTACTCCTTTGGTGCGGTGGGTGAGTATCTGTTTCGGAACGTTGGCGGAATTTCAGAAGAGACGCCGGGCTATCGAAATATTCGCATAGACCCGGTTATTGAGCAGGGCCTTACCTATGCCAACGCAAGCTACGGAAGCCAGCAGGGTGAAATTAAGAGCCACTGGGCTCGAGCCGGAAATGGGCTGGAGCTAAGGGTAACAATACCGGCGAACTGCATGGCAACCGTGTGCCTGCCAGCAAACTCTGCAAAAGGCATTACCGAATCTGGGGTGGATGCTCGCCGGGCATCGGGAGTGCACTTTTTGAACTACGCTGGCGGAAGGGCTAATTTCAGGGTTGGCTCTGGCAGTTATGCTTTTCGCATTAACCAGCAATAAGGCTATCTGGGGCTCTATCGCTTCTTATCACGGAGTGGCAGCAGAACAACCTGGTAACTGTCTTGATAAACAATGCGCGATCTGGCAGGGTTTTTTTCACGCCGAACTCGGAGGTTAATGCCATGTTGTGCTGCGGCTGCAGCAACCTTAACACCATAGGTTTGCCAGCCTAATTCTGTAAAGTAAAACCGTGCACTGGGGTGATCTATCCAACACAGCTTCAGATCGCCAAAACCATCGCCAAAGCCAGCCCTGAATATTCCCCTGGCACCAGATGCAGTGCGTATATACCGTGTGCCCCCGGTGCTTTCATCCGTTTCTGCGAAAACAGACTCTGCTGTTATACGATAGATCATGATGCTAACCAGAAATCAACCAGAATGATAACACCTTTTAGGCTGCCATTAGCCACAATTGGCATAACTGTTGCAATTGTTGCCACAAAGTTGGAAGCGGTGGTTCATAATACTACATTAGTCTTTAGCAGGCAACAGAGGTTGGCAGGATGAGTCATAGCGATAACAAGCTGGAAGATCTGTTTCTTACGCGCCGCCAGATGCTGCAGCGATGCGGCGTTGGAATGGGCTCGTTGGGCCTCGCCACGCTTCTGCAAGAGGCAGGCGCGCAAACTCCCTCTTTAACGGATGGTGCCAACCCGCTTTCCCCCAAGAAACCGCACTTCCCCGCCAGGGTAAAACGCGTAATCCACATCTTTGCCAATGGTGGGCCATCTCAGGTGGATACGTTCGATCCCAAGCCAATGCTCACCAAGTACCACGGAAAATCGGTGCCAGAGCTTGCCTTCCCGGGCCGCACAGTGGGTGCAGCGTACAAATCGCCTTTTACGTTTCAAAAGTACGGCAAGAGCGGCATCGAAGTCAGTGAGATCTTCCCAAAAGTGGCTCAGCATGTGGATGATCTGTGCATCATCCGATCCATGCATGCGGATACACCCGTGCACGAATTTAGCCTGATGTTGCTGAACTGCGGCGACAACACTCGCGAGCGCCCCAGCATGGGCTCCTGGGTGCTGTATGGCCTCGGAACCGAAAATCAGAACTTGCCCGGATTTGTGGTTATGTGCCCCGGTGGCCTGCCTGTAAAAGAGGCATCTAACTGGCGATCTGCCTTCCTGCCGGGTGTGTATCAGGGCACCCATGTGGATACAGCGAACACACGCATAGAGAAGCTGATAGAGAACATTAAGAATGGCCGCATAGATGCCAGCACACAGCGCGCACAGCTGGATCTGGTGCAGGCGCTGAACCGCAAACATCTGGCCCAGCGAGAGAAGGATGCGCAGCTGGATGCGCGCATAGGCTCTATGGAGCTTGCGTTCCGCATGCAGATGGAGGCAACAGATGCCTTCGATATCAACCGAGAATCCCCGAAGACGCTCGAGATGTACGGCCAGGGAACACAGGCAAGGCAGATATTGATTGGCCGCCGCCTGCTGGAACGTGGCGTACGTTATGTACAGGTGTGGCATGGAGCGGGCCAACCCTGGGATTCCCATCAGAACATCGCGGGCGCACATCGCCAGCTTGGCCTCGAAAGCGATCAGGCAATTTCGGCACTGCTTACCGATTTGAAGCAGCGCGGTATGTGGGATGATACGCTGGTTATATGGGGCGGTGAGTTTGGGCGCACGCCAGCCGTGGAAACCAATGGGAAGGCCGATGGCCGCGACCACAACAATCAAGGTTACACCATGTGGCTGGCTGGCGGGGCTGTTAAGGCCGGTTACATCCACGGGGCAACAGATGATTTTGGGTTCAAATCTGTAAGCGATGTGGTGAACGTACACGATTTGCAGGCAACCATATTACACCTGATGGGCCTGAACCACGAGAAGCTGACCTACCGTGTTGCCGGCCGAGACTACCGATTGACAGACCTGGATGGCACAGTGGTTAAGAAGCTGTTTGCATAGCTAATCCGGGCTTACGAATTTTGTAGTGGCAGTGTAACAGTAACCGCTGTGCCAACACCGATGGCGCTGTGTATGCCCATTTTGCCCCTGTACCCGGCGAGGATGCTCCTGCATATGGAAAGCCCCAATCCGGTACCCCCGGTGGGCCGTGTGCGGGAACTATCCACCCGATAAAACCGCTCCCCCAGGTGCGGAATATGCTCGGGAGCAATGCCTATTCCACGATCTTGAACCGTTACTACCGCCGTTTCGCCACACTTCTTTAGTGTTATCACAACCGGTTTTTGCGTGTTTCGGGAGTACTTCAACCCATTTTCTATGATGTTTCGGAATAGCCGATTGAAATCTGTATGGGATCCCATCACAATCATATCTGGATCTTCTACGTTCATCTCAACCCGTTCCGGCTCTCCGGCAAGCTGGCACGCAGAAGTTACAACCTCCATCAGCAACAACTCGGTTACATCCTCTGGCACATGTCCCTCATCTGAGCGTGCCAGCAGCAGCAGATCCTGAACAAGCCCGCTCATAGATTCGGCAGCAATCTCAATATCCGCAAAGGCACCGCGTGTTCGTTCATCCAGAGTGGCACGACCTGCCCCCATTCCGGCAACGCCACGAATTACCGTAAGGGGTGTTTTCAGTTCGTGCGATGCATCCGCAGTAAACCGCTGTTGCCTTTCCAGCATCTCTCGTTGATGGCTGTACGCAATTTCCAAATCGGCAAGCATTCCATTAAATGCCCCGGCAAGCTCTGAAAACTCATCGTTGCCAGTAGAGGGCAACCTATCCGAAAAACTCCGCTGTGTTTTGGCTGCCAGGGTCATAACATGCACACGGTTAAGCACACGCCGGGTAAGTGCCGTACCCATCCAAACTGCGGCAAGCAGAGCAATGGGTGCCAACAGCAGCAAAGTTGTAGTTATGCTGGCAACGGCACGTAGGATGTCCTTGAGAGGGTAGGCTCGCTGCACGGCTCCCTTCGCGCCAAAAGGCGTAAAGCTCGGAAGCGTGATAATGCGCACCGAGCCGTCTGCAATTTGTACAGTAGAAAATACAGTTTCGCCTTTCAGGGCGCGTTTCAGGGCAACCGTATCCCAACACGGTCGCCGGTCTGATGCAATGGCATGCGCGCCGTCTTGATTATAAAAAAGTTCGCGATACACATTGTCTGAATCTGGACCTGACGAAGCCAGCTGCTGTGCTGGCCTATGTTCTGTAGGTGGCGGGAATTGGGGTGGCCGTAAGAACATTTTGGTCGACCTTACAAGCTCCGAATCTACCGAGGCCATCATTACCTTCATGGAGATAAGGCGGCTGGTTACGCCCAGCACGCTCATGAGTATTACGAGGGCAGCAGTGTTCCAAAGTATGAGGCGCGTGCGAATGGAGCCATTCAAGAAGGGTAGGTGTCGACCTGATTGTTGGATTATTCGGGTTGGCATCATTGCCTCCGCAGCATCATGTATCCTGCACCATGCACTGTATGAATAAGCCTGTGCGCATGCCCGGTATCCACCTTTTTGCGCAGCATGCCCACATAAACGTTTACTGTGTTGGAGAACGTATCCGAGCAGTTCCATACACTCTCAAGAATGGTTTCCCTCGAGAGGATGGTGCCTTCATGAGAGGCAAGCGCCTCCACCAGGGTGTACTCACGTGGGCTAAGGAAGATCTCTTTACCGGCTCGCCTAACCCGGCGCTGATCGCAATCTATCTCCAGGTCATCCACGGTAATGAGCCTGGTTTTGTGCATTTTGTCTCGCCGCAGCAATGCCCGTACCCGGGCCAGCAGCTCATTAATGTCAAAGGGCTTGGGCAAATAATCATCGGCCCCCAGGTCCAGGCCCTTCACCCTGTCCCCAACGGCATCTCTTGCAGTCAGCATCAGTATCGGAATGTTTACGCGCTGCAGCCTTAGCTCCTCACACACTTGCCACCCATCTTTGCCTGGAAGCATCAGATCCAAAATTATCAGGTGGAACATCTCCGAAGTAGCCAGCGTCACGGCGGTGTCGCCATCCTCGGCCGTTACCACGCTGTAGCCGGTATCCTCCAGGGCATCACGAAGCATTCTGGAGATGGCGGCCTCATCTTCAACAACTAATATTCTCATTGCTTGTGTGTTCCTGTTTGAAGATCTTAGCAGCCAGCAGGCTGCTGATGTTGATTAATTACCACACATAAATGAAATCTAAGTAAAAACGGAACTCGGGTTATTTCGTTGAAATAATTGCCCACCAATTGTGTTCTGTGTTGTTTTTCACATGGGCGGCAAAGCGCCAATATTTCATTTCAGTTTTACTTTTGCCTATCACACTGGGTATGTGCGCTGAGGCCCGCTGGGGGCCTCTGAAGGAGAAACGTAAATGCAACATCGAACCACAAAAACCGTTTCTGCAGCCGCCCTGTTCACTTTTGCAGTGATAGGCGGGTGCAGCACCCTTCCCGCTATTGCGCAGCCACCGGCCGAAAAGGGCCAGGACGCAGTGAAGGATCCTTCTAATCAGAAAATCGATCTGGATCTCGAATCCACCAATCTGTACTATGGCCTGAAGCTGTTGTTCTCTCAGATCAAAGCAAACTTCACCATCGATGATTCTCTCAAGAGCCTTTCGGTAACGGCACACCTTTCCCAGGTGCCGTTCCGGGTTGCCCTGGAAACGCTGCTGAAAAGCACCAGCACTCCGCTCACCTATAAGATGGAGAGCGGCATCTATAGCGTGGTTCCAAAAGTTGAGGAGGCTGCTCCTACTGAGCTTGGTCCAGAAGGACCTCAGGAGCCACGTAGCTCTGGATATAAGTACGGCATCATCCGCCCGGTTAACCTGAGCGCTGCGGATATTGTTGGCGCCCTTGGTGGCTCCATTGTTAGCATTGGCTATAACAAAGTGAACTACGGCAGTGGTGGGCTCGGCGGCGGAATGGGCGGTGGAACCGGATCATCTGGCAGCGGATTTGGCAGCGGCGGACTGGGCTCTGGCGGCATGGGCGGAGGCATGGGTAGCGGCATGGGTAGCGGCGGTTTTGGTGGAAGCAGTGGAAGCGGAGGCGGGCGCGGCGGCTTCTAACAGGAAGTGCAGCTAATTCGCCTTTCGGGCTCCGGGCATGCCCTCCTGGAGCCCGAGCTACCCCCGGGCTGTTCACC
The DNA here is from genome assembly GCA_903859705.1 of uncultured Chthonomonas sp. Taxonomy (GTDB): domain Bacteria; phylum Armatimonadota; class Chthonomonadetes; order Chthonomonadales; family Chthonomonadaceae; genus CAIXIX01. Next base: position 8,010 of record CAIONQ010000124.1, on the reverse strand, counting down.
TGGCAGACGGTGTTATGTCATTAAAGCAGGTTGAGTAGCCCGCATTGCTTCAGGTTGAGTGGTTTTGCGAGATGGCGTTCTGTTCAGAGCGCGGTCGGTAGCAAGGAGACCGCAAAATGAAACACAACAAAATAAGTGCCTGGCTCTTGCCCGCAATGGTGATACTGAGCTGCACATCCGTTTCTTATGCAAGTGACAATGGGATGGCATTTGAAGAAGTGGCAGATTCTGCAACGAGCGGCACAGTAGTTGCTGTAAGCAAAGGTTGTACAGATGCCACAATTACGCTTACTGCAGAAATGAAGAACACCACAACCTCTGTGCCATTGCCGTTAACGGTCGATACCATTGGTAAGTCACGCCTGCCGCTTATCACATTCACTCAGCGGCAGGCCGGGCTGCCATGGGAGTATCACTGGAAGGTTACCTGGAAAGTTGGCCACCGCCTCTCAGCTACCGGAACCATAAATAGCTCTGGTTACATGTTGCCATTTCGTTCTGGTGTGCATGCCGTTATTCAGGCAGCGCATGGGCAATTCACACACAATATTGGGTCGGAATCTGAAGAGGCTATCGATTTTGAGATGCCTGTAGGCACGCTTGTAAGCGCAGCCCGCGGTGGAACGGTTGTTGCCACACGTTCAGACTGCAGCGAGGGCGGCCTGGATCCGCGCCTCTGGATGGAAACAAACTATGTAGTGGTTCGCCACTCAGATGGCACCTATGGCGAGTACCTGCACCTTCAAAAGAATGGAGTGCTGGTACACGTTGGTGATGCAGTAACCGCTGGGCAGGGCATCGCTCTATCCGGTAGCACCGGGTATACGTCGGAACCACACCTTCACTTTATGGTGTTTTACAATATCGATGGCACCACCCGGAAATCAATACCGGTTGTGTTCATCTCGAGCCGTGGTCAGTTCCGTCTTCAAGAGGGCATTGCGTACCGGGCCGGGTTGTAGTGCTAATGCAAAGTACCGGGGGCAAAACCCGCCCCCGGCTCGTGCCAGTGTCGCTATCAATCAACATACAAAAAGCTATTTGTCATCAGCAGGGCCTGCCCAAGCACATCCAGGGCATCCAGAGGTTGAACAGGTTTATAAGGGCCAGCAAAGTCATCGGTTGCACGCCACCGCTGCACGGTGGCCCCAGATTTTTGTGCCTGAATGGTGGGCGCCCAGTCGAAGCTATCGCTGGTGTTATCTCCCTTGCAATCGGTTACAAAGTCGATAGTATCGCCCTTCTTAACGGCAATCTTCTCAATATCAAACTGTTCATTTGTGTGTGCAACCGATTTGGAGGCCACGGTGTGCGTTGTATTGAGAACAACGGCACAGAGTATGCCATTGCCCGCGGGCGATGGGTGCTTAACCTTGCTGATGATGCTGATAGTGCTATCTGCAGGCGCAGTCCATCGGCGTACAACTGCGTGCACTGCATCGCCAGGATGCCCGCCAGATGCATTTAAGGTAACATAGCCCAGCACGGGATCTGGCAGTTTATCGCCGCCCTGCCATGCATTGCCGGTAAACGTTGGCATGGGGTGAAACGTCTTCAGCGCTCCAGAAGCTGCATCGTAGGCCCCCCAGCCATAGCTCCAGTTCTGCACTGCCTGAACCGGCGGAGCAGGTGGAGTTTTCTGCATTTTGTTCAGGAAGGCTGCCGCAAGGTTCACCTCATCTGGCTCGGCCACACGGCTTGTAACAAGTGATAGCATATGTGCCACCTGCACGCGCGGGCTGCCCGCTTCCATAACTTCTGTTCTGGTTGCCAGCGCATGAGCTGCGTCCTGCATAAACGGGCTGTTCAACAGAAACAGGTTTTGCTGAGGCACTGTGGTGTTGCTGCGCTGCGAGGCATGCTGATTGGCATCAGGAAAATCGAACGCGCGCATAAGGCCCGGCATCGATTGCCTATCCAGAAAGGTGTACAGCGTGCGGCGACGGCTTTTCTCGGCCCCATCCACAGGCTGGCCATACAGGCTGAGATCCAGCCTGCCAGAAACATAGAGCATGGCATCGCGCATCTGCTCAAAATCCAGACGTCGACGATTCATACGGGCAAACAGCCGGTTATCTGTATCGGTTTTGGCGGTAAGTGGGTCTCCATCCGAAGATTGCTGATATGCCGCCGAAAGCATTATTAGCCTGTGCATCTTTTTGATCGACCAGGCTGCACCCCTGCTGCCACGTGCAGAATCTGAAACAAACTCACTTGCCAGCCAATCCAGCAGTTTAGGGTTGGTGGGCAGTTCGCCACGCACACCAAAATCGCTGGGAGTGCGCACAATTCCTTTGCCGAAGTGGCCAAGCCATATTCGGTTTACCATCACTCTTGCGGTAAGGGGGTTGGTAGGTGATGCAATAGCCTGCGCCAGTTCCAGGCGTCCACTGCCTTTTGTAAAAGGCTTTCTCGCTTCGCCGGCAAGAGCCAGCAGAAATCGGGGGGGAGCCACTGCGCCCAGGTTGGAGGCGCTGCCGCGCAGGAATACATTCTGCTGGGCCGGCTTATCGTTATCGTAATAGGCCATGGCGCAGGGCGGAGCACCTGGATCGGTGGCCTTAAAATCCAGCATCTCCCGCCGAATGGTATCTATCGCGCCATCGTCTTTCTTCTTTTTGGCCTCCGCCATTCGGTTATCAAACTGCTTTAGTGTGGCGGTGTAGGCTGCAAACGCGTTTGCGTTGGCTGTATCGCCTATTTGCGGCGGGGCATCCGGCTCGTGACCGTTATTGAAAATAGAGTAAAGCGAGTAGTAATCATCGATTGGCACCGGGTCAAACTTGTGCGTGTGGCAGCGGGCACAGCCCAGCGTTAACCCCTGCAAGCCGCGTCCAACCACATCGATACGATCATCCATAATCTCCTGCTGATCGCCAAGGTAACGGTTGCCCACCGTGATGAACCCCAGCGCTGCCAGATCGGCCTTATCTTTAAGTGTGAGCTGATCTGCAGCAAGCTGTTCCAGAACAAACTGATCGTAGGGTTTATCGCTATTAAGTGCCCGGATTACATAATCGCGGTAAGTATACGCATAGGGAAAGCGGCGCCCAGTGGTGCCGACAAGGTAGCCCAGAGTATCGGAATACCGTGCCACATCCAACCACTGGCGCGTCCAGCGCTCGCCGTAGTGCGGGGATGCCAGCAGCCCGTCGATGAGTTTGGGGTAGGCATCCGGTGACTTATCTGTAACGAAGGCGCGTTCTTCAGCTGGAGTTGGCGGCAACCCTATCAAATCGAAGGATGCACGGCGAATAAGTGTGGTGCGAGAGGCAGGCTTTGCGGGCTTGAAACCCTTGCTATCCAGATCGGCAAGCAGAAACTTATCAATGGCATTGCGGGCTCGGCCGGGATTCTTTATGGCCGGCACGGCGGGCCTTACCACGGGCTGAAGAGACCAGTGCGTTTTGCGGATGGCACGCATCTTCTCTTCCGGACTCTGGGTTGCCTTTGTTTCGGCGGGCCAGGGCGCTCCCATTTTCACCCACTGAGCAATGGCAGCAATCTCTTTATCCGTGCACTTGCCCTCCGGGGGCATCTTTAGGGCCGTAGTTTGCCGAATAGCAATAACCAGTCGGCTCTTATCCGGGTCCCCCGGGGTCATCTCTGCCCCCATATCTCCACCCTTCATGGCTGCCGCACGCTGATCCAGGCGGAGGCCGGCAAACTGCTTGCCTTCGCCATGGCAGCTATAGCAGCGCGTGGCCAGAACGGGCCGCACGTTCTTCTCGAAGAACTCCAGGGACTCTGCGGAAGGAGGAGAGGGAGCCTGAGCCATGCAGATGCCGGTGGCACTGATAATAGTAAGCAGAGATGAGATGATGGTTTTCATAGAGTGCCAATCGCAGTAGGGGCGTGTTTGCAGCGGAAGAGTGCGCTGAGTTATTAGACACTCTTGTTGCAGATTTGACACGCTCATTCAAACCCAGAATTAAAGAATGGCCCGGATCACTTCGCCATGCACCAGGGGATGGGGCCTTCCCGTTTGATCCGCGATCTCTGTATCCGGCCGAACGCCAAGCAGAGAGTATATTGTTGCGCCCACATCGCCAGGGCTAACCGGGTTTTCTACCGGGTAGGCGGCAATGCTATCTGATTTGCCGTAAACCTGCCCGCCCTTTACTGCGGCCCCGGCCATCACGATGGATTGGCAGGCACCCCAGTGGTCCCTGCCGCCAGCCTTGTTAATCTGAGGTGTTCTGCCGAACTCGCCCATCCACACTACCAGCGTGTCTTTCAACATCCCCGTTTGGTGAAGATCTTCCAGCAATGCCGAAAAGGCCCGATCGCAGGGTGCCATTAAGTGGCTTCGCAGGTTCTCGTAGTTTTTTTCGTGGGTATCCCACGAAGGGGCCGTTGTGTTTCCATCCGGGTGCCAGTAAAGCGTAACCAGCGGAACACCCGCTGCGCTGAGGCGGCGCGCAAGCAGGCAGCCCTCCCCGAAGAGGTGACGGCCATACTTATCTCGAACACTCGCCGGCTCCGCATCAAGATCAAAGGCCTTTTGTGCGGCGGTCGAGTGCAGCAGATTATATGCCTGCTCTCTAAACGGATCGATAGAACCTGCACGGGCATCATGCGCCGTTGCATGCGCATCTTTCTCCAGCATCTCCAGAAGGCGCCTGCGGGCATCAAACCGATCGGCGGTCATACCAGGTGGAAGCGAAAGTGAGGGCGTGTGAAAGCGGCAGTTGGTGTAACTGGCCATATCGGGCCGATGCTTAACGTATTCGGCGGTAACCTGCAGGGGGTTGTAACGCGCCCCCATAAAGCCACCACCCTGGCCCGGCCACACGGTGCCATCGGTATTTGTATTGCGCTGTGGCAGCGCAACAAATGTGGGCAGATCTTTCGAACCATATCGAAGGCTGGATAGCACCGCACCATAGTGTGGAAAGTCTGCAGGCGATGCCGCTATTTCGCCAGAGGCCGGTTTTGGGTATGGATTGCCGGTGAGCATGGCATGGGCACCCACCGTATGGATATTGCTATCGTGCGTAACGCTGCGGATAATGGCGTACTTATCCGCCATGGTAGCGAGGCGTGGCAGATGTTCGCTAATTTGAATACCAGGCACATTGGTGCCGATGGGTTTGAACTCTCCGCGCAGTTCCACCGGGGCCTCTGGCTTCAGGTCGAACGTATCCTGCTGGGGCGGCCCCCCGCTCATAAACAGAATGATGCACCGCTTTGCAGAGCCAAAGTACCCGGGGGCTGCACCGGCCGAGGCAACCTGCGCCTGCAGCAAAGCGGGGAGGCCAAATGCGCCCAGCCCACCGAAGGTCAGAAACTCTCGGCGAGATGGCCCCATGCAAACGTGTTGCAGTTTTGAACTTTGTGGTTGGCTCATTTGCAGCAGTTACCTCGGGTCCATCAGCTCTATCAGGGTACGGAGGAGAACTCTGAAGTGTTCAGCAGCGCCCACAGCAGATCCTCCAGGGTTTGCTCTCTTGCAGAGTTACTGCGTTGGTTTAGAGTGCCAATTGCGATGCGCATTTCCGCCGAACTGGGCCTGCGGCTAAGCGTTTGCAGATAGAGCATCGATACACATTCTTCATCCGATTTATTGGCCGAGATCAGGGCAGCAACTACGGAGCCCTGCGCTCGAGAGCTTACCTTTGCCCCAACAAGATCGCCATTAAGCATCTGGAGAGACTGAATTAACCCGGGATCCGCGGAGCGCTCACATTCGCAGGCAGAGGAGCGTGGTGGCCTGCCGAAGGCATCCAAGAATTCCGATTCTACCGAGGCATCTGGCAGCTGTATAGCCCGCGTTCCCACAGGAAGGCCGGGGAAGCGCTGTGGCACTCCCGTTGCAATGCTGATAGAATCCAGCAGAACTTCGGCCGGCTGCCTTCTGGCGAGGAAATGGCTGTAGAACACCTGATCCTGTGCACTGCCCGGAGTTGGCGTGGCGCTGAGGCCATACACCTGCGACGTACAGATGGTGCGGATTAGCCGCTTAAGATCGAAGTTGTGCGATGCAAAGTCGGTGGCAAGGGCATTCAATAGCTCCGGGTTCGAAGCAGGATTGGTTACTCGCACATCATCTGCAGGGTGAACCAGTCCTCGCCCAAGAAAGTAGCTCCAGTATCTGTTTACAACTGCCGTTGAGAACGCATGGTTACCGGGTGCGGTTAACCATTTTGCAAGCGCAGTGCGCCTATCATCACCAATCGTTTCGGACTCAGAGGCTTTGTAGGGAGTTTCTGATAGCGGCGCAGGAACCTGCGCTTTGCCAGTTTTGGGGTGCATTACCTCGCCGGCGGAAGCAAGCGTAACATAGGGTTCAGCACTGCTATCCGCAGATTTCTGCCCCTGGCTAACGCGTGCAAAATAGGCGGCAAACCGATAGTAATCGGTTTGGCTCCACTTTTCAAATGGATGGTGGTGGCAACGCGCGCATTGTAGGCGTGTTCCAAGAAACACCTGAGCGGTGGTTTCGGCCAGCTCTTCCGGGCCTTTGATAAGGCGGTAATAGTTGGCAGCAGGGCTTGTATAGGCGCTGCCCTTTGCAGTGATAAGTTCGCGAACAAAACCATCGAATGGCATGTTGGAGTTCAAGCTGCTGGCTATCCAGTTACGGAACGCCCACATCCCCTTTTCGCCAGCGGTTGTGCGGCTATTTCGAAGCAGATCTCCCCACTTGAGTGCCCAGTATTCTGCATATTCCGGCCGCTGCAATAGCTCATCAATCAGCGATGTGCGCTTGTCTGGCGAATTGTCTGCTTCAAATGCAAGCACTTCCGAAACAGATGGAAGCGTGCCTATGATATCCAGGGATGCACGGCGCAAAAATTGAGCATCGGTGCAGGGCACCGAAGGTTCCAGGTTGAGAGCCTGCCAGCTCTTGAGGCAAAGCCTATCTATAAAGCCAGAAGGTTTAAATGTGGCTGGCCTGGTGCCCTGCCTGTGCGGATAGGGTGAAATGATGTGTGCCGAGGCAGCAAGCCCCTGGTAGCGCAGCATAATAACGCCATCGCCATACCCGGTAGCGGTGGCCTCTCCCTCGGGCGTAACCGCTGCAAGCGCCTCGTTAGCTGCGGATATTCGGGTGTGCTCTGTAACATCTCGAACCGAAGTATCGGAGAACTGCGCATACACTCTGAGCTTAACATGAGCATGGAGCGGCAGGTGAGAAACGGCCGGCTGCACAGTGATGGATAACGGTTCGGGATCGGCGGGGTTGGGACCGGGGCATCCGTTGGAGATCCAACGTTCCAGGATCTGGCAATCCGCGCTGCCGCGCTTTAGTTTAAGGCCACCTGCATGAGGCGTTTCCAGAGCGGGCTTGGTTAGAAGAAGGCTGTGAGCGGGATCGGAAGCAGAGACGCGTCGGCCGCGTGCAGCGCGGGTGATGGCTGGCCAATCGGCATCCGGATCATAGCCCGCAAGCGAGAGTTTGAAACCACCCTTACCGAATTGGGACCCATGGCATGGGCCGGAGTTACAGCTGTAACGCGTTAAAATGGGCTCAACATCGTTTTTGAAGCTGATGTTGGTGGGCAGCATAGGCGGCTTGCCGGCACCCGGGCCAGCGAAGGCAGGGTGCGGAGCTGCTGATAGAGGTAAAGGCAGGCCAACGGAGGCAACTAAGGCGTAACACAGGAATTTGAAACGCATGGCTCTGAAAACACCCCGGCTCTGGAACGTCTGCCTGCAATTTTAACACAACCAGGCAGGAGGTGCAATGTGGGGTTATCCAGATACATTGGTTAACAAGGTGGCGCGTGAATTCACAGTTGGCAGCGGACCGTAGGCGCAGCAAGCAGCGCCCCTACAGGTTGATTGATTTCGTATGTTGCAACGAAGGGCGCAGCAAGCAGCGCCCCTACAGATTGATTGATTTCGTATGTTGTAACGAAGGCGCAGCAAGCAGCGCCCCTACAGGTTGATTGATTTCGTATGTTGTAACGAAGGGCGCAGCAAGCAGCGCCCCTACAGATTGATTGATTTCGTATGTTGTAACGAAGGCGCAGCAAGCAGCGCCCCTACAGGTTGATTGATTTC
>CAIONQ010000123.1 GCA_903859705.1 uncultured Chthonomonas sp. | reverse complement strand
CGGCCAGGGCTTTCCTTCCCGAATACCTGCCAACCGCAACTGCTGCCAGCGAGCCAGGAATGCATACAGCACGGGCAAATGCGCCTGCTTAACGCGCTTTTGCAGTTCACTGCCAGCCTGCACACTCTTTTCCGCAGCCTCCCATAGCTGTTCGGCTCTTGAGAGAGTATCGATATTAAGGAATTTTGCATCTGGGCCAGAAAAACAACCGACCTTTATTCCCTTTGTAGCGTGCGCCATTAGCTGGAGGTATTCGAAAATGCTGGGAGCAGCTGCGCCGTAGTATCCGTGCAGAAACTCTTTTATGAGTGCCGTATCGTCTTGATTTGGGTTCCATAGCAGCTGAGCAATTACCCATGCCCGCAGTTCGGACATCTCAGAACCAACCGACTGATAAGCACCCTGCTCAAACACACCTTTAGCTCCGTGATCATGAAAGAACCGTAAGTTAGGTCCCAGTACAAAATAGTTAGGATGTGGCAGCACATAGTGCGAGAAGTTTGTGGTGTAGTCCCAGATGTACAGGCGCTGAGTCAGGCGGTTCCAATCAATGATATCTTCTGCAAACTTCTTGTTGGTTGCATCTGCCAGTGGTGCCGCAAAATTACATTCAATGGAGCAGAGCCGTACAATGACGTTGGGAAGCGGCTTAATATCTTTCGGTGCCTTACGCGTGTACTGATAGGCAAGGGTATCGATGGCAACGTTTGGATACTCTTTGCCAATCCGCTCTGCAACCCAGTTAACCAACGTAAGCATAGTCCCGGAATAGCTGCCCTGGGCGTCATCAATGGCTTTGCAGATGGGGCAAGTACAAGGATTAAAGCAGTCGTTTTGAGATAACGAGACAATACTTGCGCCTGGGTTTGCCTTTATTCGATCCCGAATGTGCTGAAGGATTAGCTCTCGAAGCTCTGGATTGGTTGTGCACAGCTGTGCGTTGTCAAAAATGCGTTTGCCGTTTACCAGGGCAAACCACTCAGGGTGAGCCGCTGAGTACTGTTCCGGAGGCACCAGCGGATAAAACGTGTGCACGAAACCTTCATAGTTGATTGCACCGCCATGTGCCTCATCGATATGTGCGTTCTGGCTGTTGGAATAGTTTCTTACCGCCCAATCTGCGTTGAAGGCCGGATACCAGAATGGATCGCGAGACTCAAAAGCAGGCTTTTCGGTTAGCGTAGTTTCTGGCACCGAAAAACTGGGCTTATTGGGGATACTGCTTGCCCAGGGCGTCCACCAGCGAACCCCGGCCATTTTTTGCAGAAATCTGTAGATGGCCAATTGAGTGCCGCGTGGGTGCCCTCCAGCCAATAGTAGCCTGGTGCCCCGAGCAACAATCAGAGTTTGCTCTGGCTCAAGTTCAGATAACTTTGCATCAGGAAATGCTGAGGACGCATCGGCTCCCTGCCCAACAATTATGCAGGCAGCAGGCAACTGTCTTGGAGCCTTAAGTATGTCAATACTCGCCCCTGTTATCTGCTTCAACGTTGCAGCAAGATCCTCGGCAGCACGCGCTTCAGCCGGCGATGCCCCACTCTGCAGCACAATAACCGTTCTCGCCTGTCCATGGGAAGCGATTGGAACATTGGCGCTAGCTGTGTGAGATGCGAGTACAGCTGCACTGGCCAGCAGCCAGAGAATTCCTCGAAATGGTTTTAGTTTCATATTCAACACTCCACCGAACAGGTGCTGGCTACCATGCCCGTTTCACCTGCGTTTTTATACCAGATTTGAGCAGGCGCACTTCTATTGACCGTGCACGCTCCTGAGAAACTTGTGCCCCAAGCGTAACCGCAAACTTGCCAGGAGCAAGCAGCGTATACTGGTTTGTGTCTATAACCCGTGCTGTGCCCCGCAGTTTCTTGCTTCGCACATAACTTTCCGCGCCGTCTCTTGATGGGAGCCTGGTACACATGCACAGCCACTGGCCCGCCATTGGTTCCAAGATTTACCGTGGCAAATGCCCTGGTTAGAGCACCTTTTCTCTGTCCCTGCTTTACATCCACAGGCGGCGCTACTAAGGGTTTCTGCCCGGGTGCGGTAATACCGGAGGCTATTAATGTAACTATACAACCCAACAAATTCATCATAACGCGTGGTCCGCACCGTTTACATCGAGATGGCCAATGCAGCGATCTCCATTCATAAACTCGATCCTGCCGTTATGGTACCGAAGCTTGATTTGACCCTGATCTCCAAACTCGATAGTGGCACCCTCTGCAAGACGAATGCTGTTTCCATTCATATTTATGCCGGTGCCGAATTTCCCAGCAATATCCAACCCGGTTTTGCCCTTGCCATTTAGCCCGATCCCAGTTTGAAAGCTTCCCTGTCCATCATGCACCTGAATGCCATACTGCATCACAGTTGGCCCACCTACAGCCTGAATGTTCAGGCCAATTACGTTAGTAGCTTCTGGGCCAACATAATCGCAGCTCATTTCAATGTTTACACCCAGAGCTACTGCACGGCTGTGAGTAAACACCTCGGAGTGCAAGCCGCTAGACCAGCCCGGCCCATGCTTGTGTAATCGAGAGCAAACAACACACGCATCGCCCTGTTCATGATGCGTGTCGAGGCTGGCATAAAGGGTCCATGGAAATGACTTCTTCCCTTTCTCCTCATGGATAAGTGAAAGCACCTCATGGGTCATTGCGCGTCCATTACTTGTGTCGCCGCGTTCAAACACTACCATAGAATCCAACGGTTGTTGGGTTGGATTGCCCTTCCGCAGGCGATCATGTACCACTCCACCTTGCCGAAGGGTATCGTCTTGCTCCGCAGCAGCAGAGTTAGGTTTAATCAGGGCGGTTACGCCCGCCAACAGCCCGGAGAACAGAAACCTTCTGCGTGCTTTTGTAGTCTCTGGAGCTTCTGATTTGTTCACCGCTTGTCTCCCTGGTGCCATCTGTAACCTAATCAATAAAGCAGTATTCCTCTGTAGCAACAGGATATCCTACGCACTTTAATCACAACGAGCCTGTTCCATCATTTGATATGGAACAGGCTCGAGACTGTTTCAGGGAGAGTCGCCGCGATTAAAGCAGAGACGCGATGAAGTTAACTTGCCCCTCGTGGTAGCTCATATTCCAGTAAGGATACGCCATTATCTGGCCCATGGTATGGCGGCCCCAGGGCATATCAATTTCAATTGCCAGATCGTCATCGGATACAGTTTCGATGGCGGCCACTACGGCCGCAGTATTCGCTTCCAGTTCCGCCTTCACAGCATCCCAATTGGCAGCCAAAGCCTCTTTGCTGGCCGTGAATGCTTCGTAGCTAAAATCTGAAGGAAACACGCGAGAGTTGATAAGCTGTACGGTAAATCCGTTGAGAATAGCGCACTCTGCAGCCTGATCCAGGGCCGATCGTCCCTTATCCAGTGGCTGCCACGCCCGTTTTTCCTCGGGCAGTGCTTCTACGGCGGTGGTCAGGTCCGCGGCGGCCTTGGTTGTAAGCGAGCTGATAAACAGCTGTGGGGTTGGTTTCATATTGGGTACTCCTTTGTGAACTGCTGGCACGATTATACTGCATAAAATAGACTTATGTCTACATTTAACACTATGTAAACGGGATATACGCAAGTAGCCAGAGGGGTGCAGAATCCATAGCTGCTAATCTCTTGCGTGCGCGTTCGGGCTAACATAATGCCCCTTATGGGCAACAGGAGTTTACCCGATGCAAGCAACAACAATTGGCATCTGTTGCTGCATCAATCAATTCGTTACAATCTCCACATAATTTGGATATTGAAATCCGCTCGGTTTGGCTGCACTAAAACGGCAAAGTGCAGCACCAAAATGTTTCACTGATTGTCTGGTAGGCAGGCTACCCGAACTGCTCCGGGAATAACCTTTATCTTCGCGGGAGTCCACCCGGATGGGTCTCCATCCAGCTGAATTGGCATCTGTGGGTTGCATGTCACACTAAACGCTGCCCCTGAATATCTGGTGGCGGCATGCTCAAAGGTCGTTCCACGCTGTAAGTGGATGGCCTCACGAAATAACGCCGTTAACCCTGAACTAGCCGGCTTACAAACAATCAGGTTAAGATAGCCATCATGCGCACTTACCTCTGTTTCAGGTGCCAGAGCGTAACTGCCAGCATATAAGCGAAAATTTGCAGCGAACAGCTGATCGGAACTATAAGTCGAGGTTGCAACTTCAGAATTGCCTTCACCATATGTCACGGTGAAGGCGCATGAGCGCGCCCCCACAGCCGCCTTTACTGCAGATACCACATATGCAAATTTGCCAGTTCTGAGTTTGAGTCTGGGTGAGATGGAATGCACTGCCATTGCGTCTAAGCCGATACCAGCATGGAGGGCGAACAGTTGGCCATTACAGGTGCCAAGGTCGATGCGCTTTTCAAACTCGCCTACGGCTATGTTGGCCGCATTTGGCGCATCGTTTACTGGAATACGCATGGCTCTGGCAAGCACATTCGCCGTCCCTGTGGGTATGATGCCGAGCCGAGCGGCATCATTACAGGCACACAGTCCTTCCAGTACTTCCCTTATTGTACCGTCGCCGCCCACCGCCATAACGGTATCAGCACCACTTCGCACGGCGCGGATGGCGCATTCTGAGCCGTCTCCGGCAGTGCGCGTTTCCAGAATTGTTAGCTCAAAGGGATGAGGGCTGCCTGCAAACCAGCTATTGACGATGTGATCGCGGCCCTCAGCGGTGGTTCCCTGCCGGTATCTTTTCCAACTGCCAGCTGTTGGGTTAAGCACTGCGCAAACGCGACGCGTCATTATACGACTTCGCCTTTCTGCGGCATTTACCATGGGAGAAGCTGGATATATTCTAAATCAGGGATACCACATCTTCAACGCAATAGTTTGACTATCCGAGAGTTCAAAGCTCGATTCTTTAAAGTTAGGCGCACGGAAACTGGGATGGGGATTGTTGGAAGCCGCGGCTCCCTCTCGCGGTTTGCCGTACCAATAGGTATCAAGCTTTCCGTTTGAGTTCTCATCATGGTATACGGCTATAGCATACCGGCCCGGAGGCAGGTCTGCAAAACTACATTTGAGAGTATATACCTGAGGTTTTCCCGCAATTACTGGGGCGGCAATTGCAGTGTCTGCCTGGAGGGTCTGTACCTTCAGGGCATCTTTGTCCGACCCCGGGAATCCTTTACCACCTGCCATTCCGCCAAAAAGAGCGAGATGCAACTTTCCGCGTTGATTTCTCAGGCCGGTAACTTCGCATTGGATCGCGAAATGCCTGGTTTCCTGGCACAACGTGCCGTCGCAAATAATCATTGTAAGCACGAACAGCGAAATAATATAGCCAAGTTTGTTCATTGTGGCCTCGGTGGTCAAACATAACCTTACAGTTGCCGAATGTAACCAGACACTATGAAGTGGTATTCTCCGGGTTCTCTTGTCTGGCTGGCTTTTTTACACTCGCTGGCAAAAGGTTTGTGTAATCAATGGATGAAAACATTCCCTGTTTTACACCAGCCATTGATTTGGTCATCACCTTTCGCACAGGCGATACTTTGTTCATCACAGGCAATGCGATATCTCGTGCCCATGCCAGCGGAGTTGCATCGGTTTGAAAAAACGGTGATAACCAGCGAGATAACCCATAGTAGTACCTCACCATTCCGTGCTGTGAGCGCTGCATGGCAGCAGCTGCCTCTTCAAAACTGTTTGTGGTTTCCAGCGCATCGGTCAATAACGCAGCATCCATCAGTCCCAGATTGGCACCCTGACCGAGGTGTGGGCTCATAGAATGCGCCGCATCGCCGATAAATACCGCATTCCTGGTGAATATTGTATCCAACGAACAGCGGCGATATGTGGCTGGAACTACACGTTCCCAGTTATATACGTCGCTCAATATTTCTCTAGCTTCAGGGCAATATTCTTCTACAAGGGAGCACCAGTCATCGACCCCCCGGATGCGGGCACCTTCCATTGCAGTTTTATGCAAGCCCCAGAAAAGTGTGCAGTTACCATCACCAACAGGCAGTATCCCCAACAGACGCTCGGATCCATAAACAACCTGTTTCAAGTGTCCGCGAACCTGAGTGCTCTTGCCAGTAATCCAGAACGCGCCGTAGCTGTATTCCGGCACTTTTAGAACCGGGAAGCACCTACCACGCAACCTCGAACGCGAACCGTCCGCAGCAATAATAAAGTCGAAATGTCCTAGCAGTTCTGCAGTACCAGATACAAGCTCAACCCCGTTGTTTTCTTCAAACCAGTCTGCAACTTCGACACCGGTTACTACTTCGACACCCGCACGATCGGCGGCAAACTTCAGGGCTTCCATCAATACTGCCCGCGAAACACCGTAGCCTCTGTAGCCAGGCATCGCCTCTTCATATCTCAAGCGTAAAAACGTGCGGCCAGTGGCAGATTGAACGTGCACCCCATCAAGCGGCTCACTTTGAGCCGTGACAATGCGTAGCAGGCCCAGGCGTTTGAGCACTATCTGGCCCGATACCTGCAGCAAAATCCCGTGCCCTACTGGCAACAGTTCGGGTGCTTGTTCAAAAACCGTTACGGAATGACCCGCTTGAGCAAGCATTGCAGCGGCGGCAGCACCTGCCACTCCGAAGCCTGCGACGGCTATACGATATTTCCTGGACATATCAGCAGTTGGATCTGGAAACCATAGAGATGGGGTAAGACTGGACGGCAAACCACAGTGAATTGAAAGAGGACACGTAGAACCGCTGTGTCACTCCACTATTTTACCCTGAGAGTGGCTATTTTATTGCACGGCCGTTTGAAGATAACCATAAGACAATGCTATTATTCGATTTCCACTTCAGCTTCAACTTCCACACAGATGCGAAATGGAAGTGCGGCAACTCCAATGGCCGAACGCGCATGCCTTCCGCGTTCCGGCCCATATAGCTCCAGTATCAGGTCTGAAAATCCATTTATTACCGAAGGGTGCCTGTCAAACTCCGGCGCTGAGTTTACCATACCAAACACGCGCACCCAGGAAGCCACTCTATCCAGATCCCCCAACTCGCGCTTAATATTTGCCAGCATAGAGAGCGCTGTGGATCTTGCTGCCATATACGCTTGTTCTACGCTTACCTCAGCCCCCACCTTTCCAAATGGCCCCGCCACAGTGCCATCCGGGTTTTGTGGGCCATGCCCGGCAATTATGCCCCGCTTTCCCTTTACGTGCACCATTGCAAATGGCAACACTACCCCGGCTGGCGGCTTAATCGGCTCCGGCAGCCAAAGCCCCAGCTTTTCCAGTTTGGCTTCTACTATCAACGGTTGCGGTTCCCTTCAGTGTTCAGTTCCCGGGTGCTGTTCGATGCGGCTTCCTCTACTCCCTGCACGGTTTCTGGACCCGGAATTGTTAAATCTCTGTAAAATGTTTGCGACACACATATTTTGGTGTATAGGATTGCCTGCCAGGCAGGTATAAATAGCCGGGAACTGGCAGCATACTCTTGTAACTGGGAGACAGTATGGATTTTCGTTCGATTAGTTTTGACGATGCCGTTGTTGGCGCGGGAATTCTCGGCCTGGCACATGCTTACACTCTTGCCAGGAGGGGCCGCAAAGTCATCGTATTTGAGCGATCGCAGCGAGCTCAGGGAGCCTCTGTACGCAACTTCGGTATGATTTGGCCCATTGGCCAAACGGCTGGCCACAACCGTGAGCTTGCGCTCCGCAGCCGTGAAATATGGCTGGAACTACTTGCTGAAGCCGGTATCTGGCACGAAAGAGTGGGATCTCTGCACCTGGCTTACGCCGATGATGAAGCGGCTGTGCTACATGAGTTTGCAGATAGAGAAGCCGAACGGTATGGCTATGAACTGCTTACCGCAGCCCAGGCACTAAACAAGTCATCCGCCATACTTGCCGAGAACCTTCGATGCGCTCTCTGGAGTGCAGATGAAACATGCGTGGATCCCAGGCTTACCGTTGCTTCCATTCCTGCGTTCTTAGAAGCGAAGTATGGGGTGAAATTCGCATTCAACACTGCCGTTACAGCTTTCCATTCACCGCGTGTAGTTGCAGGCGGTGAACAGTGGCATGCAGAGCGGCTCTGGGTCTGCTCGGGTGACGATACCCAGACCCTCTACCCGGAACTGCTGGAAAATCAGGGTTTCAGACGCTGCAAACTGCAAATGATGCGGTCCCAGCCTTACGGCAATGTTTTTCGCCTTGGCCCTATGTTGGCTGCGGGTCTCACGCTCCGCCACTACACCTCGTTTAAAGATTGCCCAACCCTGCCTGCACTTCAAGCGCGATACGCGGAACGAAATCCGGATTTTGACAGGTATGGCATTCACGTAATGGCATCTCAAAATGGAAATGGCGAGGTTACCATCGGCGATTCGCACGAGTACGGAGCGGATATTACTCCGTTCGACCGTGAAGAAATAGACGGGCTGATCCTTAACTACCTCAGTGGTTTTCTAAATTGCCCGGATTTGCGAATCTCGCAGCGATGGCACGGCATTTACCTGAAACACCCAACAGATCTTTACTTCGTTGGGAGACCGGAACCGGGAGTTGTTATTACAACCGGCGTAGGAGGCAACGGCATGACGCTTTCATTTGGCCTTGCCGAGCGCGTGATAACCACAACCCTGGATTGACGTAGTGATAGGTAGGAATCTGGATTCATGACCATTCTCCCTGAACTTGTTGTTTTTGATATGGCTGGCACCACCGTGCATGATGGGGATGCCGTTCATCGTTGCCTTGCAGAAGCGCTCGCTGCGGCGGGCATAAACACCACGCGCTCACAGATCAACACCGTAATGGGGCTGCCAAAGCCTCGGGCCATTGAGATTGTGCTTCAGGAGCAAGGCCACGTAGATCTGGCCACAGTAGATAAAATCCACGCCGACTTTGTGGAGCGCATGCTTAAGTTCTATAGGGAAGATGAAAGCGTGGTTGAGATCGCCGGTGCTACCAACGTGTTTACTGCGCTGAGGGCAAGCGGGGTGAAGGTGGCACTGGATACCGGCTTTTCACGAGACATTGCAGATGCCATTCTTGAAAGGCTGGGCTGGAACAATCCTGGCTTGCTGGATACTACCGTAACCAGCGATGAAGTAGAAAATGGCCGCCCATACCCGGATATGATATTTGAGGCGATGGAGCGAACCGGGGTTAATAGCACGCAAAGCGTTATGAAGGTGGGAGATACACCCAGCGATCTGAATGAAGGCACTTCTGCCCGTTGTGGATGGGTAATTGGCGTTACCGGCGGTTCTCACACTCGCGAGGAGCTGGAAGCCTGCCCTTTCACCCACCTTATCCACACCGTCGCAGAGTTGCCGGCTCTGCTCGGAATTGCCCGGCCAGAGTGAGCTAAGGTTTACGATCCCCGGCAGTATCAGGCACTGTGTACGGGGCAAGCTTGCCTTCCAGTGCCTGCTTTACATAAGTTCCAAAGAAATCGGTTGGCTTGTAATCCCAACCAGATATCAGGCAAGGCGATGCTCCTGGGTGCATGTCCCAGGCTGTCCAATCCAAATCCGTATCCTTTAGCTCCTGCAGAACTTGCCGAATCCACTCATCGCGGTTTGGATCGTTCTTTTTTGGAACAGGGCCAAATTCCGATACAATAACAGGTATCTGCGAGGCCGCAAACCTTATTTTGCGTTGCCACGTTACAAATGCGTCGCCTTTAAATGGGTAGGTGTGATTGGCGTACACTACCCCGTTTCCGCTGGCATCTTGCAATGTATTGCCCTGCAAAAATCCAGACATATCGTATGCCCAGTCTAACCCACCAGCAATCACTACATTTTTTGCGCCGGTCGCTCTAACGGTATCCAACAATGCCTGCATACCAACTCCGGTATAACGCGTAACTTCCCCGGTTTTTTCGTCCTTCTCGTCGATCTCCCCACCCTTTTTCCACACATCCCAGGTAACGTTGTGAGGCTCGTTGTACAGATCAAAAATCACGGAAGAACGGTTCTTGTACGCAGCAGCCACCTCTTTCCAGAAGGCGATGCTGTTTGTATCCGGCATTTTATGTTGGCCAATCTGCTTCCCCCAAACACCTGCATCAGACCAGTGCAAATCCAGAATGGCATAGCTGGAGTTATTCTCACAGGCCTCCACAGCCGCCGCAACCAGCTTACGATAAGGCGCGGCATCTCCATGCTGATCTGTAGCCTTACCCATCCATCTATCCTGGCTTAACGGCAGGCGCACGATGTTTGAGTGCCAATCATGCGTGGCCACCCGCAAAGTATCCAGAACATGGCCTTCCCCATTTGTCGACCATTCCAGAGACGCCACGTTCACACCCCGCAAACGCACGCGTTTCCCGACGCTATCGGCCAGATGCTTGTCCGCAACATGCAGCGCAGGAAGCGCTGAAACAACAGGCTCCAACCGGGCGCTGGATGCGCACGGCAGGAGCCCTAAAGCAACAATGAGCGATGAGAAAATCAAATCTGTCTCCATCGACAGGAACTGTCGGAAAGACAGGAACTGTCGGAAAGACAGGAACTGTCGGAAAGGCAGGAACTGTCAAAAAAGGGAGGAACTGCCTGAATGGTAAGGAGTGATCCCGGAACGCCGAATTAGCTAAAAATCGGCAGTGGACCTTCGCCACAGAAATCCGGATTCCCGAATTTAGTAATCCTGTGCCCAAAGCCATGAGCAAAAGATAGCAGCAGTCGGTTGTGTGCCACCCGCGGAAATTTGTAGCTCTTGCCCATCTGGAAGCCCAGGCCGCCACCAACCATAACCCACGGAACATTATCTGGCGTGTGAGAGTTGCCCTTGCCAAGTTCGTTGGTCCACACAATGGTTGTGTTATCCAACAGGCTGCCCTGGCCACCCGGCTCCGGAGTTTCCGCCAGCCGCTTGGCAAGATATGCAAGCTGCTCACAGTACCATTTGTTAATACGGGTCAGCTTATCCTGAGCATCCTTATTGGTATCCGGCTCATGAGACAATGAGTGCTGTCCTTCATTAATTCCTAGCCACCTATGCCGAGATTCACCAACAGAGTTGGTGTACTGCAGGGTTGCAACGCGCGTGAGATCACCGGTAAAGCTATTCACCAACAGCTCTATCTGCAGGCGGCTGATTGCCGGCATATTGTCGTTATCAATCCGCACACCCGGCTCTATAACCGGCACAGCATGCGCCAGCTCTTTACCCGTATTCTTCAAATCCAATTCCAGCTCACGCACCAGCGTCGTATGATCGTCCAGAATTTTCCGATCCGAGGCACTTACGTTGGAGCGTACCCGCCCAATGTCTTCTTTCAAATCGTCCAACACGCTCTTCAGGGTCTCCTGGTCTTTCACCCTGCCATAAAGCCTGCCGAACATCTGGTAAGGATCGCTTATTGGAGCAACGGGCTGATTCGGCCCGGCATAGCTCATACGGGTCCAGGTATCTGCGCGCTCAGGAACCATAACACCGAATTCCAACGATCCATAGCGCGTACGCGTAGCCGGATCCTTCTGCAGGAAGTTTCGGATCTCTTGATCGATGGAAATACCAGAAGACCAGCCAGCGGGCGTATCCGATCCACCTTGCACATTGCCCGGGAACAGTTCAATGCCGGTTAGCAGGCAGCCAATGCCACGCATATGGCCATCGCCATCTCCACGTATCTTATCGCAAACGCCGTGCAGAATAGCCGTTTGCTTCTTGAATGGCTCCAGTGGTTTCAAACTCTCTTTAAGCTTGAAATCCGTTCCTTCTTCATCTGGCCAGAAGTTTTCCTGAATCACTCCGTCCGGGCTAAACATAATAATCAGCCTCTGTTTGCGTTTGCCGCCATGGCCTTCTGCCAGCGATGGCAGACCACAAATGAGCGGGAGCACCGCTGCGCTGGCACCAATCGTTTTCAGGAACTCGCGTCTCGTATTCAGTTCAGCCACCGAAGCCTCCCGTTAGCGTCTGCACACCTATCCTATTTCAACTCAGTGATTCTTATCTTACCTCTTGAGTGCCGTTTGTACTGCAGTGCGCACAAGAAGACCGCGGATGCTGCAGTTTGAGCTATCAAACGCCTGCACCATCTCTGGCAGCATCTGCTTGCCATATGCCCGCACAGGCTGCTTAACCAGGAACTGGAAAAGCTTCTCCACAAAGGCTTTGTGTGCCTCTGGCGACTCTGCGATGTACTTCTCCAGCGCATCCGGGCCGGTAAACCGCACCTTGTCGCCGCTGCCAGTAATGTACTCGCCAGAACAATCTACTGTCTTTCCATTGTCGGTTTTTCTTACACGCCCAATGGCATCATATTTCTCCAGTGTGTATCCCACCGGGTTTATTAACTGGTGGCATCCATTGCAAAACGGGGGCTTCGTCTGAAACTCCACGCGCTGGCGCGTAGTGAAGTCTGGATGAACATCCGAAGCAAGCGGCGCAAAGGCCGCGGGCGGTGGCTCCAGAATACGCCCGAGCATGTTTCGATAGATGAGCACGCCACGGTGGATGGGAGAACTGCCTTTAAGATACGCAAATGCAGACATCAAGTAAGGATGTGTTAGCATTCCGCACCGCTCATCCGGGCTGGCCTCAACCTCCTGAAAAGTAGCATCCTCTGGCAAGTTGGCACCGTATATCTTCGCCAGCCTGCCATTCAGAAACACTTTGCGTGTCAGGAAAAGATCGCGGTAGCCCGTATTTTCCCCAAAGGCAATCTGCTTTAACCCCAGTTCGAACGATGTCCGCAGATCGGAGGCAACACGCGCATCAAACTCTGGATACTGTTTAGGATCTTTTGCCAGATCCGGCACCTGATCCACCTTAAACCACAGCAAGAAGAACTCGCGCAGCTTCGCCCATGCTCTTGGGTCTGCCAGCAGTCGGTTTGCCTGCCGCTCTACCTGTTCCGGTTTTAGCAGCTCCCCGGCCTCAGCAGCCCTGGCAAGCTCCCCATCGGGTGGCGAATCCAGAAGTGCATACGAAAGGCGAGAAGCTACGTCGTAGGGATCCGGAGCAGAACCCGCTGCAGCCAGATCTGTGTATAAAAACCTCGGCGATTTAAGCGTGAGAATTACAACGCGCTTTACAGAGAGAGCCGGATCCTGCCCAGGCAAGAAGTGCCTGTCTACATACTTCTCTTGCAGATCGGGCGTTAACGGCCGCCTGAATGCCCGCTCCACAAACCGTTTGGAGAACTGCTTGAGCTTTAGCTCTCTATCCGGTGCATCATCCGGCACACCAGAGAGCTGGCGAAGGTGGGTTGAAACAAAGCCTGCAGTATCCAGTGCACTCGAGGTTTCTGCTTCCTCCCAGGCACGTGTTACCGAGGTACCACGCTCATAACCTATACTGCGATCATCAGGCGGAAATGGCACCGATGGCGTGTAAATGGCCGGGCTCCAGCGCGGAGTAAGGCAACGTTCTGGAATAACCTCTGCGGGAAGCTTCGGCCGCTGCCACTCCAGCGATATGCTGGCGGTTACGGGCGGCTTCTTCTTAACCTTCTCGATATTATCTACACCGGTTACACCCTTTTCGAACAGCACAGATATGGGGTACCACCGCCCACCAAGCAAAAAACGGGTGCCATGATACTCATTACGATCGCCAGATTTAACTTCTGCATCTATCAGTGGCGTTCTGTCATCATTCACCCACAGCTGAATGGCATGTTCCGAGCGCACAATAAAATCGTACTCACCCGTATCTGGCGCATACACGCTGCCGTTCCACTTCATTGAAAACTGATAAGGGTCTGGTACCGCAGGGCCAGGCGTGCCGGTACCAAATGAAAAGTGTACCGTTGCATCTGTGCGCTCAATAACGCGGCTGCCACCATTGGGTCGCCCAGTTTTATAATATTCGGCCTTCAGCCCACGCTCGGCCGGATCTGCGCCGGCCTGGCTGCCAAACGATCCCAGGAGATCTGTAACACTGTTTCGGTACTGCCGAACGGTAAGTCGAGATAAGCTGAAGCTGGCTGGCTGGCTGCGAGCCTGAGCAATCGGCGAATAGAAGGCATCGTAGATGTAATCTGCAATCAGCTTGGCATCGGACGAAGTGCAACGCTTTGCCGCCGGACCGGGCGGCATGCTCTTTGAGATATACGCGGCAAGCGAGGCAGCAGTGCGAGATCCAGCGAGCGCATGAGAGTATTTCTTAGAGCCCTCGCCTTTTTCGCCATGGCACACAGAGCATTGCCGGCGGTAAGCGGCCTGCCCGGCAAGCTTAGATGCCGTGGCAGCCGTTTGGGCAGATGGCATGGATGCCGATACTGCGAGCATTAGGGCAGATGCCCCCACGCCCGCCATCAGGATCTTGCTTTTTCGGTCCGTTCCGTTCATTGCTTCTCCCGGGCCGGGGCAATCACAACAAACTACCCATAGCCCCCGCAACCACACAGATCGTTACTCTCGAGGATCACTCTCTGTAATCGACGGAATTGTGTCTGGTTTGTCGCGCATGCTCACACAAAGTTGCATATCGCATGTGCTCTCGCTAATTGGCAGGCAGGAGCCATATTTCGCTTACCTGGCATCCCCTGCCGTTGCCGCCCAGGCCTGGTTCCCTCCGAAAGGTGAGCGCAAGCTCCCCGTCTTTCACAGCACCTGCGGGCAGCGCAAACTCTACGGGAGCGGCCGGAACCGTTCTCGTTAGCCAATCGTGTACCATCACGCCATTGGCCTCCATCTTAATCTTCACCTGCGGCACATCCGTGCCATACACAACGCGCACTCTGTAGTTAACGCCGCTTTTCAGGCCCGCGTAGTGCAGCTTCATTGGCACATCATAAAGGGTTTCGGCCCAGCTTGCACTGCGCAGCCTGCCACCAAAGGTTACATTGTGCCCAATGCGAACGGAATTGAGGTGCCCGGGGTCGTCGGCAAATGGGGCTCCAGTAATCAGGTGTGGCCTGCGCATAGGATCGGAAAGCAGATCGTAATAGCCCCCCTGCCCCGCATCTTCCCAGTGCACAATCATATCAATCCTGCGCAGTCGTTCGGCATCGTCTCGCAAAGCCCGAATGCCGGCAAACTGCTTGCGCAGCCAGATGGAATCGTTCACCGGAACATCAATCTGATCCAGGTTGGCACCACGTTCTGCACCAATCGCGTAATACTGCTTCACACTTAGCTGCATGTGAATACTCTGAAACAGTGCCTCCGCCAGCCTCGCAACATTTGCCTTGAGATTCTCTACGGATGCGCCGCCTGTGGACGCAGCCAGTGCCTTTCCCGCCTCATCAACTGCTTTTAGCGCCCCATGCTGATGGGCTGCCGCCAGGGCAGCAATCGCTTTTGCTTCACCGGCGCGTTCGGCCTTCGCCCGCGCCTGCACCACCGCATCATAATAAGCGCGGTAAAGCGCCTGCTGAAACCGCCAGTTAAGCTTGTTACCCGGCATTGCCTGGCGCTCCATTGCCTGAAACAGGCCGAGTGTCGCCTGAATGTGAGGGTTTGTATCTGCCGGCCCCACCCAGTTTTGCTCGAGGGCAATCAGCCCATCGGCAAAGCTCTCTTCAAATCGAGAATCTATGAAGTAGCGAGCATACTCCCTAAGAATGTCTCGCACACTCTGATTTGGGTTCCACTCCAGAGCGCTCCAGAGCATTTTGTTCACATCGTCGTTGCATCCCTCAGAATATGAGATGGATCCAACAGTGCCGTTCTGGTGCCATTTGCAGATGATTGCCTGCGCTTCCGGGCGGGGATTGATGCCCTCTCTCCCTTCGGTTAACGCCCATGCCATGTCCCAGTTTTCAACAGGAAACTGGCAAAGCACCATGTGCGTAATATCCGGATAGTGACGGATGGGGTACTGAGGCGGCACCTGCTTGCGCAATTCGGGAAGAGGCATACGTACCTGGGGTCCAAACACTACCCCACCAAACCAGGTAGGCTGTTCCTTCTTTAAGTATCCAAGAAAGCGATTGGTCCACTCTTCGGTAAAGCCCTGCGGAGATACCCACAACTTTGCTTTGGGATGGTAGGCATGGATATTTACCGCCTGTTTGCCAAGCAAATGCATCAGCACATCCGGGTCTGTATGCCCGGGGTCGCCGCCCGGCACGAAGATAGCATCCACGCGCTTCAGGCGCTTAAGCACATCTGCCCATTCGGCAATCGATCTATCCACCGTGGCTGCATCGGTGTAATCTGCATCCATCGCAGGGAACCACACCCACACATCCAGCCCGTAATCATCCAGCAAAGCCGACATCTTCTCCATCATCCGCATAGGCGGTTCGGGAAACATGGGGCTATCGGCGGCATCGTCGGATCGCGGTGGAATTAACTCGATGGCGTTAGTTCCAAAAACTATCAAATCTCGGAAGTACTGCTCCCACATCGCAATGGTCCAGCCATCATAAGAGTTCGTTTTGGGGCGGTACCCCAGCTGATGGCCACGCATTGCCTGCGATGGGCTGCTGGATATCGATATGTCTTCAGATATCAGCACATGCTCGCGCTGCAGTATCACGGTTCTAAGTAGGCACCCCACACCGAACAGCACTCCGCGAGAATCAGCACCCACAACTTTAACAGTGTGCTTGCCTGATGCGGAAACTGCCTGTATGGCAAATCCCTCGGCCTTGTTCAGCGCTGGCGCAGCAGCGTAAGAAATCCGGGCGGCATCAAACTCCTGCTTTGTTCCAACAACTATCCGGGTGTCTGCTTCCAATGGTGTTTGCACCAGGGGCATTGCGATGTGTGTGCGCCGCGCAATCTCCTCTGTCAGCATTCGGGCAGCCATCTTCTCAGATGGCAGATGAGCTGTAAGGTCTACGATAACGGAATGCGCCAGGTCTATCTGGCCAATATCGGCTTTAGGCGTTGGGGATGCGTTTGTCATATTAGAGATACACAGTGCCGTAACGACAAGTGCCACAACGGTTACACAGCGAAAGAGTGAGTGAGTGATGATCATGCAACTGTGTTAGGCGCATGGGTAGGCAAGTCCTGCGCTTTCAGGGCCACCCCGCCCCAATGCAGTTGTTCCGCAGGGAAACGGCACACAAAAGTGCAAAATACTCGCAATGGCATCCGCCGCCTCTGTACACATATCAAGATCGCAGGCGGAGCTGAAACGGCATTTTCTATTCTATGTGATTATGGGGACCACGCGATGATGCGAATTCGTCAACTTTATAGCATGTGCCTTCTGGCAGGCACACTGCTTTCGTCTGCGGGCTCCCCATCCATTGCAAAAACGCAAAATAACTTGCCTGTAGCTGCCGATGTGCCAGCTCAGCCATTACGAGCCCAGGTACGCACGATAATTGATACGTGCAATGCGCTTGGTTCACCACTGCCATACAACACCATAACTGCAATGGCAGCAGCAATGACGGAACCAAAAGAAGAACGTCAGGTAGAAAGAATTCAGCAAATCCTGGATCAAAACTGCCTGCTTGCACTGCAGATCAACCCGGAGTCAAGAGTTACGGTTGTGCCTGGCCCGGCGCGCCCAACACTTCTACAAAAAGAGTGGAAGCTGTACCTTATTAAGGTTTACAACCAGGCGGGAGTAACCGCTCCGCTGCATCCTTCCAGCCCGGAGCTGATGACGGGCATTGCGGATAAAAACCAGGATCATTGGCTGGATATGAAGGTGTACTCCCAGCAAAACTGGGTTAACTACAACGGCAACGATCCCGCCCCGCCCGCCGATAAGCCCCTTACTGGCCTGCCCGTTGAATACCGAATTGTTCAGATTTATAGCCGGGATGCAGGCATGAGGCAGGCAAAGTTGCGGTTTGATGTTGGGCAGGGAACGCAGGATCTGGGCTTTAGAAACGAAGCCGATATGCTGTTCAGATGCCAACCCACTCTCGAAGTAACGCTGCACGTGCGCGATGAAAAAGGCGCGCCATCCATGGCCATGTTTCAGTTTCGCGATGCGGCCGGGCATGTATACCCATCAGAAGTTGGGCGCCTCGCGCCAGATTTCTTCTTTCAGCCACAGGTTTACCGTGCAGATGGCGAAAAAGTTCACCTGCCTGCCGGAGCCTTTACAGTTATGGCAGGCAGAGGGCCGGAATACAAAGTAGAAACAAGCCAGCATGTGTTTGATGCCACGCACAAATCGCTATCTGTAAAATTGGCACGTTGGATTGATCCATCGGCCGGAGGATGGTGGTCTGGCGATCACCACATTCACGCGGCGGGCTGCAAGCACTACACCAACCCAACTGCCGGTGTAACGGCTGCAGATATGATGCGAAGTTGCCTGGGTGAAGATCTGAAGGTGGGCTGCAACCTTACCTGGGGACCGTGCTTCGATTATCAAAAACAGTTCTTTACCGGGAGTATCGACAAAGTATCCCGCTACCCATATCTGCTGAGATACGATGTGGAAGTATCGGGTTTTGGGTCTCACGAATCCGGGCATCTGTGCCTGCTGAGGCTCAAGAACGAGATCTACCCGGGCGGAGATAGCTACCATCACTGGCCCAAGCTCGGGCTAAGCACGCTGCGCTGGGCCAAGGCGCAGGGCGCCGTGTGTGGGCCTGCTCACTCCGGATTTGGTATCGAAACCGGAACCACAGACCTGCCATCCTACAATGTGCCGAAGTTTAATGGAATTGGGGCAAACGAATACATCGTGGATGTTACGCACCTGGTACCGGGCGCCGATGGTACGCCCGTACAGGCGGTCGACTTTATGTCCACCTGCGATACGCCCTACCTCAACGAGCTCAACATCTGGTACCACACACTAAACTGCGGTTACCGAACCCGTATCAGTGGCGAAACCGACTTCCCCTGCATCTCTGGCGAACGCGTAGGCAAAGGGCGCTCCTATGTTAAGCTGGATAAACAGCTGGATTTCGATGCCTGGACCCAGGGCATTCACGATGGACGTTGCTATGTGAGTGATGGCCTGAGCCACCTCATGGATTTCAGCGTAAACGGGCTGGGAGTGGGCGAAAATGGCAGCCAACTCACCCTGAATGCGCCCGGCACCGTACAGATAAACGTGAACGCGGCTACAATGCTCGCATCCTCAGCGCCGCCATCCCCGCCCACAGATTCGTATTGGAGCGTAGAGCGTGCCCGCATCGGTGCCTCTCGCACCGTACCGGTAGAAGTAATTGTTAACGGCAAGCCTGTAGCAAAAGAGATCTTAACGGCAGACGGAAGCCGCAAATCACTCTCCTTTCAGGTAGCCATCAAGCAAAGCTCCTGGGTTGCCGTGCGCATTCTCGGTTCCTCTCACACCAACCCGGTGTTTGTGCTTGTGGAAGGCAAACCCATACGTGCCAGCAAGCGCAGTGCCGAATGGTGCCTGGCAGGGGTGGAGCAGTGCTGGAAATCAAAGCAGCAGTTTTATGCACAAACCGGTGAAACCGCCGAAGCCACGCGGGCTTATGATCATGCTCGGGATGAGTACAAAAAGATTCTGGCTGAAACAGCGGCCGAAGCGGAATAGTCTTAACAATTACTGGAGAACTACGTATGCTTGCCGCAGTGCTGCGCGATTATAACCAACTCAGCCTTGAAGATCTACCAATGCCAGAGCCAGGCCCTGGCGAGGCGCTGGTGCGCGTGCACTCCTGCGGGTTTTGCGCCACAGATTACAAAGCAATAAAAGGCATTCGGCGCAACGTCAAATTCCCACTGGTTCCCGGCCACGAACCGGCGGGAGTAGTTGCCGCCATTGGCCCCCATGTATCAAACTTTAAGGTGGGAGATGCTGTAATCATCCAGCCAAGTGGCTACTGTGGCCTGTGCCATAACTGCCGACTGGGGCTAACCCACTACTGCGACAACAGTTATACAACGGGCGGAGATGGCCCGGAAGATGTGCGCCCCGGCAGTTTCGCCGAATACGTAGTAACGGGGGCAAACACCCTCTACCTTAAACCAGAAACCCTCAGCTTTGATGCCGCCTGCCAGTGTGAGCCGGTAAGCGGAGCGTGGAAGGGCATTATCCACGCATCCGAGATGCAGGTAGGCGATGACGTTGTTGTTATCGGCACGGGCAGCATCGGTATGTACTGCCTCATGGTGGCAAAAGCCGCAGGCGCAGGCCGATTGATAGCGGTGGATGTAAGCGATTTCGCATTGGAAACCGCAAAAAAGCTCGGGGCCACGCACACAGTAAACCCAAGATCATGCGATGCACAGGCCGTTATCCAGAAGATACTGCCCAACGGGCCCGACCTCGTTATCGAAGCTGCCGGCCCAATAGATGCAGTAAAACTAATGGTGCGCCTACTAAGGCGCGGCACGCGCTGGAATATTTTTGGGATTACCACCCATGAGCCGTTTGAGCTGGATGGTGGGCTAATGCACTTTCTGGAAGCCCGTATGGACGCCAGCTTTGGCACCAATCCGCTGGCGATGGAGAAGGCGCTGCGCCTGATGGAGCGTGGCCTTGTAAACCCAGAACCTGTAATTTCCCACCGTTTTCCCCTCAGCAAAATTGAGGATGCGGTGGAGGTTATGGGCTCGCCAGAACGTAATAAAGTGATCATCAACCCTTAACATAGAACTCTTTCGGAAAGCGCTGCCAGCCGTGAAAACTGCCTTCTTCAGATCCCTGCTTTGCGCGTCTGCGTGTACCATCGCAGCGGCATCCAGCATATGTGCCATCGCCGGGCCAGTAAAACGAAAGCCCGTGCCAACAGTGCCCACCCTGGATTACCTGCGCGATGTACGCCCCATACTGGCCACCAACTGTTTTACTTGCCATGGGCAGGATGAAAAGAAGCGACAGGCGGGGCTCCGCCTGGATATTAAAGAGGCTGCATTTGCTCGCCTGGCCTCTGGCAGCAGGGCCGTTACACCCGGCAAACTGGCCGAAAGCAGCCTTGTTGCGCGTGTGTTGGATCATGGCGCGCTCCAGATGCCGCCTGCGGCAAGTGGTAAGCATCTCATGCCATCCGAAATTCAAACGCTTAAGCTATGGGTGCAACAGGGTGCACCTTATGCTCCACACTGGGCCTTTGTTAAGCCCATTCGCCCGGGAATTCCAGTACTTCCCCCGGCATTGAAAGCGCATGTAACTACCCCGATAGATGCCTTCTTGTTGAAGGAGCTTGCACGCAACTCCATCCCGCCGGCGCCACTCGCAGATAAATTCACGCTCATCCGAAGGCTCACTCTGGATCTCACAGGCCTGCCTCCCACCGTCGCCGAAGTGAAAGCTTTTATCGGTGATAAGTCTGCCGATGCATATGGCCGCCTTGTAAACAGGTTGCTTGCATCCCCACACTTCGGCGAAAAGTGGGCGCGCCCCTGGTTGGATCTGGCGCGCTATGCCGATTCTGCAGGCTATGGGTCCGATCCCCTGCGCCCAAATCTCTGGCCCTACCGCGATTGGGTGATCAATGCTTACAACAAAAATCTGCCTTATGATCAGTTCTTAATTGATCAGATAGCTGGCGATCTGCTGCCCGCACCAACCGAAGAGCAGAAGATTGCAACAGCATTTCATCGCAACACGATGACCAATACCGAAGGTGGCACAGACAGAGAAGAGTTTCGAACTGCTGCTATTAAAGACCGTGCCGTAACCACCATGCAGGCAGTAATGGGCGTCACTTTGGGGTGCGCCCAGTGCCATAGCCATAAGTTCGACCCGATAACGAACAAAGAGTTCTACCGCATGGTTGCGGTATTTAACCAGACCACAGATAACGATCAGCCTAATGAGGCACCTACCTTACCGGTGGTTGCTGAGTTGCAGAAACAGCGCCACTCAGATCTTATTCGTGAAATTGCCGTTCTGAAGTGCGGCCCACAATCGCCCGAAGTAACCGCCGAAATCGCCGCCAAACAAAAGGCAGCAGATGCAGCGCTAAAACCGGTCCAGCTGCCTGTTATGCAAGAGCTTGCCGCAGATAAGCGCCGAAAGAGTTTTGTACTAACCCTGGGCAACTTCCTGATGCGCGGTGATGAAGTTAGCCCCGGCATACCCGCCGCCTTCTCGGGCAGCACAAAAGATGTCGGCACGCGCCTGGATCTCGCTCGCTGGCTAACCAACAGGGAGAATCCACTCACAGCACGTGTGTCCATCAACCGCATATGGGCCGGCCTGTTTGGCACTGGTTTGGTGGAAACCGAAGAAGATTTTGGCCTGCAGGGCACCCTGCCCTCCAACCCGCAACTGCTCGACTGGCTATCGATGGAGTTTATGAGCCCCTCGCACGGTGGAACCGCGTGGGATGTAAAACGGATCATCAAACTCATAGTCAGCTCAACCGCTTACAGGCAAAGCTCTGTGGTAACGCCCCTTGCACTCGAGAAAGATCCCCGAGATAGAATGCTATCTCGATATCCTCGCAGGCGCCTTGCCGCCGAAAACTTGAGAGATCAGGCACTGGCAATTAGCGGGTTGCTAACTCCTACCATTGGGGGCCCCTCGGTATTTCCGGCACAGCCGGGCGGCCTGTGGCAGGCAGCATTTAATGGCGAGCGTAACTACCCAACAAGCACCGGTGCAGATAAGTATCGGCGCGGGCTCTACACGTTCTGGCGGCGCACGGTCCCTCCGCCCAATATGGCAGCATTTGATGCACCCAGCCGCGAAATTTGCACCTTCCGCCGATTTGCCACCAACACACCCCTCCAGGCGCTGGTAACCATGAACGACCCTGTGTACGTTGAAATGGCACAGGCCATGGCCCGTAGGCTTGTTCGGGAGGGCGGAAGTACGCCGGCATCACGCATAACCTATGGCCTGCAACTGGCCCTGAGCCGCCCGCCATCCGCAGCACAAGTTAAAACACTCACAGATCTGTTTAATGCCCAGTGCGCCGCCTACTCCACAGCACAAAATGCCGATGCGGCAAAGAAACTGGCATCTGATCCCCTGGGTCCAATCCCTGCAGACCTGAAAGCATCGCCAGCAGAGCTCGCGGCGCTCACCATAGCCTGCAACGTTATTCTGAATATGGATGGCGTACTTACCGTTCACTAATTAACTGCCCATATGTGCGGCGCATCGCACCCGGAGCAACCAATGGCATTTGAGATAGAGAAAATTCATAGCATGACCCGAAGAACCTTCTTCGGAAACACGGGCCTGGGCATCGGCGCCATGGCATTAAACGCCCTGATGTCCGGCTCCGATGCCGGCGCACAACCATTGGATCAGAACGGCCACAAAGGCCCAATGGCGCCCCGGCCACCAATGCACAAAGCCACAGCAAAATCGGTAATCTACCTCCACATGTCTGGAGCGCCCCCCACCCTGGATATGTTTGATTACAAGCCAGAGCTGGTAAAACTAAACATGCAGCCCTGCCCAGATTCCCTAATGAAAGGCGAGCGCTTCGCATTTATTAAGGGCGTACCCCGCATGCTGGGCACACCGTACAAATTTGCACAGCACGGCCAGAGTGGTGCCTACATCAGCGAAATGCTGCCGCACACGGCGGGCATTGTGGATGACATCTCCATCGTCCGCTCCATGAGTACCGATCAGTTCAACCATGCCCCTGCAGAGCTATTTATGTTCACAGGCAACGCACTCGCAGGCAATGGCGCCGCTATGGGCTCCTGGTTAACCTACGGCCTGGGCTCTGTAAACCAGAACCTACCCGGGTTCGTAGTACTGATTTCTGGCGGCACAGACCCAACGGGCGGCAAAAGCCTTTGGAGCAGCAGCTTCCTGCCTTCGGTATATCAGGGAGTGCAGTGCCGCTCCACTGGAGACCCCATCCTCTACCTCACAGATCCGGCAGGCATGAGCAGGCAAACGCGGCGAGAAAGCCTCAATGCGCTGGATAAGCTGAATGAGTTAGAGGCAAAAGAGTATGGCGACCCAGAAACCCGAACACGCATAGAACAGTACGAGCTTGCGTACAGAATGCAGATGGCTGTTCCAGATGTAATGGATATATCCCGCGAGAACCAGCAAACCCTGGATATGTACGGCGCCAGGCCCGGGGCGGGTTCGTTTGCCAACAACTGCCTGCTGGCGCGCCGCCTAGTAGAGCAGGGCGTACGGTACGTTCAGCTGTACGACTGGGGATGGGACATCCACGGTACGGGCCCCGGCGATGACCTGATGAACGCCTTCCCGAGCAAATGCAAACAGATGGATCAACCTGCAGCAGCACTCGTCAAAGACCTAAAACAACGCGGATTGTTGGATAGTACCCTGGTGGTGTGGGGCGGCGAATTTGGCCGAACGCCAATGAACGAAGCGCGTGGCGGCTCCAAATTCCTTGGCCGCGATCACCATCCCCACTGCTACAGCGTATGGATGGCAGGCGGCGGCATAAAGCCCGGGCAGGTCTACGGCGAAACCGACGAGTTTGGCTACCGCATCGTCAAAGACAAAATGACCATCCGAGACCTGCAGGCCACCATTCTGGACAGAATGGGAATAGATGCCTACCGGCTATCCTACAAATACCAGGGCCTCAACTACCGCCTCATCGGCCCCACCAGCGAAGCCACACTACACAAAGACCTGTTTGTGTAGGCCAGCACAACTCTGCCGGCCCGAGCTGCCATCCCGCACCACCAAGCGCAGCGCGGTAGAAATTGCTTTTCATAAAAGTGGCGAGGAAGCGAGGGAGGCGAGGAGGTTAGGGAGCAAGCGTGGCGCGGTAGAAATTGCGTTTCATAAACATCCTTGCCGACTCCCGGCCCCGCCTGCTCTCTCAAGCGCAGCACGGTAGAAATTGCTCGTAATATTCTTCCACACACCCATCCGGAGGCGGCATTTCAGCGCTGAAAGGGCGGTATAGGATAGCGAAGTCCGATAGGGCTGGTATACAAAGAGATAAAAAGAATCCTGAGGCCTGTAGGGCCGGCATAGGTTACCTAACTGTGCAGAACGTGTGGCTTTCGCGTGAAAGAAAGAGCAGCGCGGTAGAAATTGCTTTTCATAAGCTACCTCTTCTGTGTAGCTGGAACCAGGCGTTACAGAAAAAATTCTGAGCCATGAAAGGGCGGCATAGGTTATCTTACCAAGCACAATGCGAGACATTGCATACGACAGTTAACCCACCTGGTTCAGCACCCACCACCCATCCGGCGGGCACGCATCCGCATTGGCTGCCGCACCCCGAGTGACGGAAAAGTGGGCGCTAACGCCCAAACATCACCATGGCACGAGCAAACACATACGGCAGCCAGCATAAACTTAAGCTCGTTCCACTTTCTGTGTCCAACCGTAGGTTCATCGATGTTCAAAGCGAATACTGCCATGCATCACAATACCATCCGTGTGGAATTGCCCACTATTACCTCCGGGGGGCAAGGGAAATCTCTCGGAATTCTGCCCACTCGTACGGTCGGTATTCGAGACGGAACTCCCGAACATTCTTGAGGTTAAGAGGGCGGCCCATCGTAGAACTCATATTGTTATTGCCAAGATCCAGCCGCGCCTGTATTATCGACCTGTGGTAGTAATCTGAAACCATCAGCTCAGTTGCCCCAATATTTGCTGGGTCCTTCGGTATCGGCATTCCGCTCGTGTCATGTTTAAGCTCTGCTGCGCATGTGTTCATCAATGGAGTGATCGTGCCATCCTTTCCTACTGCAACAAAGCGACGCGCCACGCGTGAGTTATAAGTTCGATCCACAATTTGAAACGGAATCTTCATAGCCCGACCATCCAGACTGGTGTATTGCAACTGGGGTACTTCCCGCGGCCCAGGGTTAACATAATTGGCCAGGGTGATATCATTGGCATAAGGAGATACCTTGCGATCGGAAGCGTGTAAATTGGTCGGAAATGCAACAACTGCAGCAGTTTTCCAGGGGCCAGATGCAATTCCAAAGCGCAATGTAGTTTGCTTCAATCCTGGCGAAAACTCTCTGCCGTCAGTTGATAGGCACGTCTGCCGCGCAATCAAGCGGGTATCAATCCCTGGGTCAAATTCATCACGTATGTCCGGTAAACTGCCCGTAAAGCTACTAAACTCTGTGAAACTCACCGTGTTGCGGCTTGTGAATTCGAGCGCAACAAGACGTGGATGAGTACCATGCCGCCAATAATTCTGATTGGCCTCGGTAAGATACTCCTTAATTGGCCCAGCCAGTAATTTGCCGTCTGGCATCCACCATCGACCACCATCCACATGCCGCTCGGTTATGGCCCGTGCAGTAAGTGTGACGCCACACTTAAATTTGTGGACATACGTCGGTAGAGCTGCCGGAGTTGCAATAGGGTTTGCGGCTCTAATTACGAGGTGATTCAGCACAATGTTTTTGAACTCCACCCACTGGTACGGCCGTGTTTGAAGGCGCAGTTCCACCTTTGTGGCAACCGTCACGGCCGGCACGTTCTGAGTTCCGCCCGTCATCTCATCACGCAACAATTCCAGCGGAATCTCTTGCCCGTCTGGCCCAATCACTACGACCTTACGTGCAACATCCCCAAGGGATATAGAATTTGGAGTAATCTCCAGAGTCTGTCGGTGTCCCGCCGCATCCCAATACTCAACATGTGGTTGGTTATCAAGAAACAAAGTGGCAGATCTGTTGGATAAGTCGTATTCCGATCGAGCACGGGATGGCCTTGGATTCAGCGTAATCCTTGTGCTGGAAACAGTCTCCCAGGGTCCGGTAGCTACGCCGATGCGATAGATGCATTTTGTCTCTTTGGCCGCCAGCCCAACTGGCAAAATACCGGAAACGCTGTACTTGGAACTATGAACGCCTGAGTTAATGCGGGGTCCCCTGCCGTAGTGATACAGGCCCGTTTGCAAGCGTTTGTCGCGATCGACTACACATCCGGTGACACTGATATCTCTTGATTGTTTCGTGCGCATTCGCACGAACAAAGTGCGCACCAACACTTTGTTGGCCGGGAACTCATAGCCACTTGGCCTATATAGGGTCACTTGCTGCTCAGGGATCTCCATCAATGGCTGCCCGGTTGGGGACCACCAGTCATCGCCAACACCTTGTGGGTGAGATCCTACAGCCACCAGCTCAACGGATGTCCCGTCTGGCAATGTTGCCCCACTACCCTGAACAGCATTTACATTTGTTCTGCTTCGATCAGATTGCTCGAACGCGTGTGAGTGCGTAAGAATCTGAGTACTCAGTACCGATGTCAGGCCCATTACGACGCCTACTGCGCCTCTCACCGTTGCGGTTGACGAAGAGCGAATTTGCCTTGGGTCAAGGATTGATCTCATTCTGTACTGGATCTGTGTTGTGCGCGCAAATGAAAGCATTGGTCCAATAGTGTGCTTATTTGACCGCGCCGATAACACCAGGCCCAGCAAATGTTCAGCGTAGTCTGCTTGTTGTACGCCAGCCTGAATCACAACATTATCGCAGGCTCTCTCCGCCTCGGCCTGGCAAAACCGGTTTAGCGCCCAAACCAGTGGATGAAACCAGTACATTGCGCAAACTACAGTTCGTATAATCTGAGTTAGCCAGTCACCACGGTCGATATGAGCCATTTCATGAAGCAATACCACTCCAAGGCGCCCTGATGGCCACGAGGAAACGTCGTTGGGGAGAAGCAACGTTGGCCTTCGGACCCCCCATACCACTGGAGCAAAGACTCTCGCAGATGGGTCACCCTGCAGTATGCGTACACTACGCGTAAAGTGCATTTCGCGGAGCATACGCTCAATCTCTGCTCGCAATGTCTCTGATACTTGCTTACTCTGGTAGCGTGCAACACGCCTCAACCGCAGTAATCCGATCAATAACTTTAACATCGAAACAACCACGCCTACCATCCAAAGACAAACTGGCAACCCTTTCCGAATAGTAGCTAGCTGTGTGGTTTGGTTGGCGACGACACCCCCCGCAGGCATCTGAATAGCATCAGAACCGCCCTGTATTGGGGCCATTTCCGCGGGTTTGTTCGAGGCGAGCGGGAGTGGTGATGCTGGGCCATAGTTGAAGCGTGGCAAATTCACTTCAATTACGGATGCCTGGTGTACGCTCACTGGTTTCACGCGGTGTGATGCCAACACAAATAGCACAGGCAATAATGGAAGCGCCAATAGCACACCCATAGCAACATAGTGACGATTGGCTGCTGATGTCTTATGCGTTAATCCAAGAACAACAAATGTTACGCATAGCAACACTGTGCATTGAATGAGGACAGCGGTTATCAGCGACACAAATTGACCGTCGGTTGCATCATATCTCATTCTGCTACCCTCCCAGCGGCGCGCGCTTTCGCAATCAGAATTTCAAGGCGTGTCAGATCCTCTTCCGAGATATTTGCATCTTCGTCCGAAATCAGGCTCTTCACTGCGTTTTCAATACTTCCAGAAAAGAACGTTTCCAACACACCACGCAAAGCAGACTTGGCTGCAATTTGTGGCGACTCACTCGGTGAAAAAAGGTGGCGCTTGCCGTCTTCAACATGGGTGAGGTAACCCTTCTCCTCCATAATCCTCATAATTGAGCGCACTGCAGAATAACCGGGAGGGTCTGGCAACTGGCTCAACACGTCAGCAACACTCGCACTTTTTAGGCGATGTAGGATCTCTAATATCTGCCGTTCCCTGCGGCTAAGTCCACCACCAATCATTCTAGGCATAACAGCTCCTGAAAGCAGCACATGTAATGTGCTGAAAGATTAGCACTTCCTGCAAGCCATGTCAAGATTAAATGCTAAAAAAACAGCACATTTTGAGATCGACCAAATAAGATGGAATTAAGCTGCGACCTGGCGCTAAAACACCGGCGAAACAGCCAGAATACGCCCGCGCTGTAGCTACGAGCCCGCGAGTAGCGTAAAACAGCGCTGACAACAACAAGGCTCACTCAGTGTAAAACAGCGCTGGCAACAATAAATCTCATTAAGTGTATAGCAGCGCCAACTACTGCACAGCTAAATGGTGTATGGCAGCGCTGATAACTGCAAAGCTCATTCACCGAAATGCAACGCCAATTTTATATAACGCCTGCTCCTGCAAATCAGAACGAAAACACGAGGGTTCATAATGAATTGGACTCACCCCACCCTTGCTGCTTTTCTCACACAATTTCACCGAGTTGCTGCAGAAAACGTACCATGTCTTTCCGGTGCATATCAATGCCGACCGATGCTACCAGTGCCTGTATCTGATCCCTGCTCTCCACGGACTTTTTTGCACACGCAAGCAGAGCGCCGATTGCATACTTTTGTATTGCACTGTTTGCAGCAGATTGTTCCAGTACTGAAACGAGGGCTGGAATAGCACACACGATATCACGCTTTCCAGCAAGCTTCCACAACGCCCAGGCGGCTGCGGTGCCCGGACCACCGTTCTCATCTCGCAGTAGCCGGCCGAGCATGGCAATGTGAGCTGTAAGCTCATATCGCTTCCCTTTAGCAAAGTGCCCCACCGCATATGCCGCACTTTGCCGAACCGCGGCATCGGCATCCTCCAGAAGAGCGAAGAGGGGATTCACCGCATCGGTAACGTCAACGCCCCATGCACACTGGTTCATTAAAACGCTGCAGGCCGCAGCGCGAACTGCCGGCGAACCGGTTGCAGTGCCAGCAATTGCCAGGGCCACAATGCCGTTTCCGAGGTCTGAGTGGGAGCGTGTATCGCCGGTCAACGATCCCAGTGCGGATGCCTGCACCTCTGCATCGGCAGACGTAACCAACGTCTGGATTAAGTCCAGACGGCCTAATTCCAAATACCGTGCACCAAGCAGATACGCAATGCCGCCACGGACCTTCTCTGGCGCTACTCCCAGTTCCAGTTCCAGCCAACCCGCCACGGTGCCATCTTCATCCTTCCACAACAACCGGCGCAGTGGGTCAAGGCCATCAAGCCCGTCGTAACCTCGGTTGTAAACAACCTTTGAAACCAGTTCATGAATGGATTGCTTATCGGCAGTCAAGGCATCATTCCTTGCCAGTTCTATTAGTGCGGGTTGTGCATCTTCAACGCCACTTATTTCTCGGCTCTCAAAGGCTGCCAGTATTCAAACCGAATAAAAACAAACTGGATCTCTCGCCCAACCACGGTGCTTGTAGAATGGGTAGGACCGCAGCCGTTGAGCATGATGGCGCCACCGCTCACACCCCAGTAACCTGAAGGCACACACTCAACGTTAACCTGCCCATATTTGCCATTTCGGTTTACGGCAGTTGCCATGGCACTACACGCTATCAGGGCTAATACAATCACCACTGGCACTATTGGCAATCGCTTCTGCCCTGGCCTGGTATCTGTGTGCTTCATTAATCTCTATCACTTTCCTGCGCCTATTTCCATGATGCGCCTACTGGCCAGTTTTGTTATTTAACAACTTTACCTCAGTACAGGCCTCAGTGTGTATCGGCTGCCCGCCTCCTGCAAAATGGTTGCCAGTAATAGTAAGGCCCTGCACGCATCTTGCGTAAATTCCGCCCGGGCTTTCAAAGCGGCAGTTTTCAATCTTTATGCCGCTGTGAACAGGCAGGGCAGGGTCTCGAGACTCCGTTTCAGGATGAATGTTAATTGCCGGATCGCCGGTATGCCGAAATGTACAATCCCTGATTGTTAGATCCCGAACCGCCCCAGATTCAAACCAGCTGTTGGCATCATCCGCAACCTCGATTGCAGTCATCGTAGTGTTCTGGAACTCTACGTTTTCTATAACTGTTTTTCCGCGGGTGGTTGTGAGTATCCCCCGGCAAGAGTCCATAGTTATGGAGCAGTGCTTCACCATGAGCTCTGGGTACCAGGTAAGGTTATCAACAACGTCTCCCGCTTCAAATACGGCATGCGGCCTATCCAGCTCCAACAGCCACTCTTTCTCATTCACTCCCTGCGAGCGCAGCACAACGGCCTCAAAATAGGGCCTCAGCAGGCGATGGCTTACAAACGCAACGCGATCGCCTTTCTGAAATGGCTCGAACCCATAGGTTTGGCCATGCATATACTGAACGCGCACGCTCCGTGGACCCGTGCCGGCAGAAAGCCGCAGGTGGGTGCCATGCACATTTATCGGGTCGTCCTGGGTGCCAGAGAACCTGCATCCCTCGATCATCACGTGCCCCCGGCATCCCGAAAAGTGAAAACAATCTGCCCACGCCGGGCAGGTTCGGCCATAAGCAGCTCGCGGCTCCACATGCGTTTTGATGAATGAGATATTCTCGGTAAACTGGCTAACCACGCCCATACCCGGCATGGCATAAAACCTTACATTATTAAACTTAACGTTTCTGCATCTCACGTTGCAGGCAGTAACATTATCTCTAACTATCCGCCGAAACTGGTACTGATGCCCCTGCGTTGGCCGTGGGGTACCTTCACCTCTGTACTCCAGCCGAAACGTACCAGCACCTTCCGATGTGGCAACTGTGTTCTTAAACGGGTTCCACTGCCCCAGCCGCCAGCAGCGCCCATCGCCAGGCACAGCCTCCTGCACCATAGTCCATCCTTCGCCCAGGTCCCCGATCCATTCAAATTTGCCATTTTCAATCTTGAACTCGGAGCCCGATGCAGCTTTGAAAACTGCGGCCGTAGGCGTTACAGCAACGGCAAGCAGTTCCGAAACGGTTGGCCGGTGCATATCAAAAGTAACCGACTGGTAGCTTACGTTCTCACAACCATCATTCACAAAGTAGATCATCCGATCGTGAAAAATGAGATCAGAACCCTCTTCACCAGAAATCTTCAGATGTTGGCAGCCCTGCAGCAGAATACCGATTGGCCGTGGAAGTTTTGGATTATCTGCCGCGTTAGATATGTAGTATCGAAGCCGCGCCGCTTTATCAGCATAAAACGCATGCACACCCTTTTTGAAATCGATGTTCACCGGTGCACCCTGCGTACCGATGGCATCCGGCTTTAGCGTTACATGGTGATCGCCGGGGCTCACAATAACGCGATCTCCAGCACGAAGCCTCATCCGGTTTACGGCAGCAAAGCTCTGCCAGGCCTCTGCGTCTGATGCTCCGGAGGCGGCATCATCCCCGGTATTCGGGCTCACATAGTAAGTTGCCCCACCTGGAGACTCTATCCGATTGCTCTCAGCAGCATACAGATCGGCCGGCAAATACTCTTCCACTTCTTCAAACACGTCATTCCCCCGTGCCAGTTCTCAATGTGCTGGCTTCCTGATAGATACTTCCTCTATTACACCTTCCAGATTATAGTCCTTACCGGCGGCAGCGCCAAGTCTGAATCCAACGGGGCATGCAGCAGGAAGCGGAGTATCTACACTTGCCTCGAGCTTTCCATCCAGAAACAACTGTGCCCGCTGGCCGTCAAAACGCAGCTGAATGCGATAATATCTGCCTGGCGTAAGCGCGGTTTGGCCGGATAGATATGCTGCCTTACCGGCTCCTGAGTAGATTTCAACACCCAGCTTCATGTTCTGATAGTACACCAGCCTAAACCCGGAGGTACCGAACTGTGCCCATTCGAAAAGGCCTGCCATGTAACCTACGGGGGCCCTTTCGGGCATCATCGTCATCTCAAGAGTAAGGGGTGTGCCAGATGCAATTGCTTTTCCTGCGTCCTCATTGGCAAATACGGACTGCCCTGCCGTAAAGTGCATACCAGCATGCCCCGGGGAACGGAATACCGTAGGAGCAGGAGTGCCTGGATGCAGCACGCCTGTTTTCCCCGTTCGATCTGGAACTTCCGCACCAGCGAAATCTGCAAATCGCCAGTTTGCCACCAGTTTCTCCGCACGCTCTCCACCTTCTTGAATACCAAGAGTAATACCCAGTAAAACAATCTGCGTTTGTGTTTTGTCTCCTACCAGGTCCACACTATCTATCGTCTTCTCGGGATACGGGTTCTCCCATACCGATGTCCAGATACCCACCGGCGAGTGAGCCAGATTGCGGCCGGTCCAGGCAACTTCGCTGCCTGGCAGCGGTGCAGGGTTCCACCAATCCTGTAACTCTATGCCGTAACGCAGCGGGAAGATTGCAAGAGTACCATCTGAATAGTGCATCACATATCTACCGATTTCAGCGTTCAGTTGGTCGGTTACCGCCCAGCCTGCGGTGTGCAGAAACCACACCTTATCAGCCTTTTTGCCAACCTTAATGCCATTAACCTGGCCGGGCAAAAATGCACAATGCTCCTTGCCACGCAGCACCAGTACTCCCTTTTGCTCGCGTTTTGTTGGATCTGTTAACCGGAAAGGGCGACCGTTGAAGCGAACTTCAGACGGCCAGGTCTCCACAGCAATCT
Source organism: uncultured Chthonomonas sp. (assembly GCA_903859705.1). Taxonomy (GTDB): domain Bacteria; phylum Armatimonadota; class Chthonomonadetes; order Chthonomonadales; family Chthonomonadaceae; genus CAIXIX01. The sequence continues at coordinate 26,670 of CAIONQ010000123.1, read as the reverse complement.
CCGGCGCTCCCTCTTTCCCGCCTTCGCGGCCCGTGTGGTTAATCAGGAAGAAGCGCATGTCGTTCTCCCCCTGATCCGTCCACCCGCCTTTGCCGTCACCCGCAGTTTTGTCGTAATAGCCCATGTTCACATAGGCGCTCAGATCCACATTAGAATATCGATATTGGGGCTCTACTGTGGGCCGAATATCACCACCAAGGTTATTCACAAGCGTGCTAACCAGGCGAGTTACATGAATAGGCTCGGGGCCATATGCATCTTCCCAGTTCAGGCAATCCAGCAAGATGTGCCCGGCGGCAGCCGGCACATGGGTAAGAAACTCCGGTGCGGTCAACGGCTGCCCCGCATCTGCCACATCCAATGAAGCAACAAAATCGCCCAGTTTTGCAGTGGCCTGCGCGGTATCCATATCCCCATGCGCCCAATACAGATCGCAACTGGCAATGCCGCTTGCCCAGGCGTGCAGTTGCCGAACAGCAGCAGTCTTTGTTTTGCTATCAAACGGAACCAACTTAACACCAGCAGGAATTATGCCTGCAAGTTTTGCGATTGTCTCCGGTGTAAAGCGGTGTAGCCACAAAGTTCCACCAGCCTCCAGCCGGCTCTTGATGCCTGCCAATTGGGAGGCTGTAAGCTGCTGAGATGCATCTAGCAACAGCGGGCCGCTGCCCTCAACACCGTCGGCGGTAACCACAGAACACGCCTGCAGGGTAGTTCGTAACTTTGCATTGGAACCTGCAAGCAGCTGAAGCGGGGAATGAGGCTGCACACTGGCAGCCGCCACATAGCGCACCAACCGGCTCAACATCTCGGCTGCAAGCGGTTCAATACCTATGCGGTCTGCAATTAGAAGCTGAGAAGCAACATACAAACCTTTGCCAGCGCCTATCTCGGCCAGAGGTGACCACTCCATGCCGTACCGGCCACCTGCTTCCAGAATGGTGCGGTATCGCCCGGTAACAGGCTTCTGAAGCGTGCCTCTGGTAAGCAGATGATCAGGCCGCCACCACCTCAATTGATCTTCCGTCAGGCCAGCAAGAATGGGATGATCCGGGCTGCGAATCCATGCTATTGATGAGGCGTGTTTCGCATCGATATCTGGCAGCAAACCACCAATAGATTTGCCTGCTTCTTGCCGTAACTGCAGCACATGGCCACCATCATTTGCCCAGGCCCGGATGGTATCTGCATAGGCAGATGCATCCGTATTCTCACCAATGATCAGTGCTTTCGCTTTTGAAAGTGATTCGGATGTAAGTGCTTGTTCAGGCAGAATTAGCCCAATTGTAGCCAGCGCCTTTCTGGTTTTGCCCGAGCAATCCAACAATAGGACATCTGTGGGAACCACTCCTGCAATATGCGCCACTGGCAGAATGTGGATAGTTTCTTCATACCTCGCCAGCTCAAAGCCATGCACTTCTCTCAGGCGAACCGTTAGCTGTGCGGTGGCAGGTGCAGAGAGCGCAGGGCACGCAACAGGTATCTCAGCAACCGAGGCACTGCCAACTGGCATTTCAACCTTTACGGTTCCGCTCCAAACCGTGCGCCCGCCTATAGCAAGCCTGCAATCCAGGTGTGGCTCGGTTGGCCCTTCCGGCGTATCGTTAAACACCGCTACTTTGCGGCTAGTTGTTTTGCCGGCAGCAAAGTTCGGGTAGTAATCCATGGGGCGCACATCAATCCGGCGCATAAATAGCTCGCGATTGCCCGACCATGGATTAAGGCAGGCCACGCCCGCCAGCCGATAATAGTCTGTGGCCTTCTGAAGCGCGGCAGTATCGGTATCCTTCACAATCTGCCGTGGAGAGTGTGGGTTCTTCCATAGCTCCCAGTCGTATGCGCTGTCGCCTGCAAAACTGGATTCCATCTCAGGCACGCCGTCCATCAGCCAGTACTCGCCCAACATTAACGGCCTATCCATTTTAAAGTGTGCACGCCAGCTTTCGTTCTGTCCTTTGTCTTTAATCCACCATAAATCGTTCGGTATCACCAACCCCGAGTTGGGAAATTCTGTACGAAAAACTCCGGCATCGCCTTCCGGGTAGTGAACGTTAGTCACCGGTAATCTGCCATCCCAGCTTGCTTCCCCATCACCCTGTAGGGGGCGTATTGCATCCTCCTTCTTAACGGTAGCAATTATCTGGTCGGCAATCGCCATATCTTCTGGCAGCCTGTTATCCCAGTAGGTTTCGTTACACAGGCTCCACAAAATTACAGATGGGCGGTTCCGGTGTAATCGCACCCACCGCCGATAAAACTCTAACGTGTTTGGCAGCCAGTACTGCTTTTGCGCAGATGGATAAACGTCTGTCCAGGAAAACGACGACTCTGGTATAGCCATCATCCCAAACGAATCGCAAGCATCCAGTTCATTAATATTGCCCTGCCCCAGGTGCAATCGCACGCAGTTGTATGGGCGAGTAACCGTGGATCGGATTTCTGGGAATGCCGGGTTGTTGGCACCAAGGTGGATCAGGGTGCTGTTTCTGAACAGCACGGTTCGAAAGCCGTTCAGATAAAAATCGGTGCCCCGGATTTCAAACTCTCGATAACCAAAGCGGGTTGAAAGAGTATCAAGCTCCTTACCGCCCCTCTTGAAGCTAACAATGGCGGTGTAAAGTTCCGGAAAATCTGGAGACCACAGATGCGGTGCAAGCCAATCTCGGGTAAGACTTACCACACCGGTATGCCCACCCCTTGCAGAAATAGTAACCGGGCCGAGAGTGCACTGCGGCATGCCACTCTTATCCACAATTAGCGCACTGAGTGTTCCCGACATATCGGCTTTTTCTGAATTGGAAACGGTTACCTGCACACTCACTTTGTGTGCCTTAACTGCCGTTTGAACATACACGTCTTCAATGGATACGGTTGGTCGGAGCTCAATTTGCACACTCCCCCACAAGCCGGCCATCATGCCATTGCAGGGCGTTGTGTAGCACTTATGGGCGATATCTACAATGCCTTCTCTGCCTAAAATACCTACCACAAGCTCGTTTGTGCCAGGTTTTAGTGCAGAAGTAACGTCATATTCAAAGGGAACAGCACACTGCACAGAGGTTCCAAGCAGGTGCCCGTTTAACCAGGCGCTGGATTTAAATGCGGCGCCTTTGAATGTGAGTATGGCTCGCTTGCCAGCAAACTGATTTAGAGACATTGAGAACGATCGTTTGAACCACGCTGCCATCCGGTCTTCGTGTGCGAAGCCGGTTCCTTCCTTATTCAACAGGTCTTTGATGGTGGGGATGTAGGGCCCTCGAAATGTTTCGATAAACCGACTGGCCTCGTGGGGTACCTTTTCCTTTTGCCACGTGCCCTGCCCCGGCGGAAAGTGAAACTCTAGTCCACGAATGGGCTGAACATCCCATACCCCATCCAAACTGAGCACCGAGCGTGCTGGCCCGGTTACCCAGTTTCTTACAACGGCCTGCGGTGTATCGGCACGGGAATTCACACCGATACCAGCGAGCAATGGCAATGCCAGCGCCGCGGCACCAACAATTTTGAAACAGCGTATTGGCATTCCATCCCCCATCCATGGCAGCTTATGAGCGGCATGGCCCATAATCAAATCTCCTATTTGCGATACCTACAAACTGGTAGGCAGCACACCGACGATATTCCTATGCAGCAATCCCGAAATGTGTCGTGGCATATTTTACGGATTTACTCCGTGACCGTTGGTATTATAGCCACGAATGGCGGCCCTGTCGCCTTTTGAATCGTAATCAAACAGATTGATGCGGGTTTGCTTCCTGGCGGAATTTCTGAAAGCGCCGGAATTGGGTTACAAGAGATTACACGCTGGAACGTTGCATTAACCGCGCTCAGTATTTACAGGTAACAACGCGAGCACACTTGCCCCACATAACAATCGCCCCGGGCCGGGGAGAGCCAGGGGCGATAAGAAGCAATTAATAATGCACTACCAATTGGTGGTTGCTAACCGGCTACTCTGCCATGCGTCGCTTTCGGCGCCGTGCCACTGCAAGCAGAGATACCGCTGATGACGCAATTATCAGTGCGCACGAACCTGGCTCTGGCGTTTCTCCAAACGTATCGTAAGTATACATTACAGAGAGGCTTACGCCTGCCAGAGTATTCGGCGTGGTTACGATATTGCCACTGTCGTTGTTCAAGGTAAATTCTGCGATACCACTCGCGGGCAAATCGTAGTTACCCGTACCAATAAACGCAGAAAGATTGTCCCCATTCAGTGTGCTGAAAGAGAGCAGGCTCGACCCGCTGAGATCGAGTGGCCCTGCACTTATCGTCTCAAATCCATGAAGCACCCCAGTAGGGTTGTATACCTGGAATATAGGATCATATTCCTGTGATCCGAGATCCAGTTCTGGCGGCCCTGAGGTAATGAACTGACCATTTGGCAGTTTCGCTGACAGAGTTACCTTGTCAGACTCGAAGAACACCTGGTCTTCGGCTACGGTGCTGGTCACAGAATACTCAAGGTGAGCAGTCCAATACAGCGAAACACTTACCTGTTTCAGTATGCCCAGTGACGAGTCAAACTTCCCAACGGACAAATCCGATATAGGAGTTTGCCCACTGGGCACCGTGCCCGTGCCAACGGTGTACCACGATGTATTCGTGTTTGCGATGGTACCCGAACTCTTTGTTACGGAGTCTGCAGAAGCAGTACCAGCACATAACAGCACAACACCCGCAGCAGCTATTAAGTGCGCGAATGATGGCAAAAGAACTCCCCGAAACTTCATGTGCAATACCTTTCCTTTCGTGCGGAACTAGAACATGCGCAACTACCGTTTATTACAGACAGCGAGGCCAGCAATTCCATCTAAGCTTTCTCAGCGCAGTTCAGGTATGTACGTACAGATACAACAGCCACGTGCGGATGCCGAGCAAGCCGCACGGACTTACACGATTCCTAACCTGGTCGAGTTCTGTGCCTGTTGAATTCAATTACTATTTTACCTTGGCCGGTTCATACTATCACATCGGCAGAACGGCATGTTTTGTTGATTCACGAAATTTAATGATGATTGCTGCACCAATACCTTAGCGAAATTCAAGAAGTTCTGCTCGATTGCAATTTATCGGTGTCAATTACTTGTTACAAGAGAAGACAAAGGGATAGTTTATGCATGAGATATCGCCTGCTGGTGATACCTCCCCAGTCAACCGGTTTACCCCGGCGCCATGGTATACTGCCTACCATATAAATTAAGCACGATGCAGTGCAAATCTGCCTGAATAGAGCCTTAAAACTATGAGTCACGATAGTTGGATACAGGAAGTCGCCGACAAAGTGGAGGCGTTCCACGGACAGCACCATCCCGATAGCAGCAAGATTGTTTGCGCTTCTGGCATTAGCCCTTCCGGCCCCATTCACCTGGGTAACCTGCGCGAATTGATGACGGTTCACTTTGTTGCCGACGAATTACGGCGGCGAGGCCGAGAAGTGGATCACATCCACTCCTGGGATGACTTTGATCGCCTGCGCAAAATCCCCTTCGGCGTGGACCCATCGTTCAGCGAGAATATTGGCAGGCCGATTGCCGAAATCCCGGATCCGTTTGGTGAGTTCGCGAGCTACGCGGATCGGCACGTGCATGCCTTTCAAGAGAGCGTTGCACAGCTGGGTATTAATCCTCGGTACATACGGCAGGCTGCATCGTACAGAAGCGGCGCCTACGTGCCGCAGATCAAAATAGCTATGGCGGCGCGCCTTGCGATTTTCGATGAGTTGGCAAAGCACCAGACCCAGGGTGACGGCGGCGACGAGGGCGCCGACAAACGCAACGAGTACTATCCCTACCGTGTTTACTGCGAGGCATGTAACAAGGACTCTACCAAAATCAATGAGTATGATGAGGCAACGGGTACCATCGCTTACTCGTGCTCATCATGCGGCCATACCGCTGTGTTCAATCTGGACGAAAAGTGCCCGGGCAAGCTGGCGTGGAAAATCGACTGGCCAATGCGCTGGCACTACGAAGGCGTCGCCTTTGAGCCCGGTGGGGAAGACCATGCCTCGCCCGGCAGCAGCTACACGGTTGGCAAAGAGCTTGTGCGGGATGTATTTAGTGGCGTTGCGCCGCACTTCATAATGTATGGCTTTGTTGGGGCCGCTGGTCGCACCAAACTTTCGAGCTCCACAGGCACCAAAATTGTTCCCGCCATGGCACTGCGTATTCTGGAACCGGGTGTAATGCGCTGGCTGTACTGCCGAAGAGAGTGTAGGCAGAAATTCAACATCGATTTCGGGCAGGAAGTACTACGCCTTTACGACGAGTGGGATAGCCTGGCAAAGAAAGTGGCACAGGGCAGTGGCACGGCGCTTGAGCGAGACATCTTAAGCAGGAGCGTTGCGACTGCGGATGGGGCAGTTCCCGCCCCCACTAAGCCCATATCCTTCCGCCTGCTTTCATCGCTCGCCGATGTAACACTTGCAGATCCCGATGAAATGCTGCGAGTTATCGGAGCCGATCAGGAAGAGGGAACAGATCTTAGCGCCCTTCAGCAAGAGTTGGAACCACGCCTATCCTGCGCAATCCGGTGGGCATCCGAGTTCTTGCCAGAAGATGAACGAACTATCATCAATGCTGAGTTTCAGGCAGAGAAGTACGCGGCACTCACGGATGAAGACAGGCGAGGCATTTCCCTGTTGCTGGCCCAACTGGAAGATAACTGGAGCCTAACGGGCTTAACCGGGCTGCTGTATGGCGTACCCAAGCAGCTGCTTAATCTCCCGCTAGATATTAAGCCTACAGAAGAGTTAAAGCTTGTGCAGCGCCGATTCTTCATCGCGTTGTATCAGCTCATCTGCTCTTCAGATACTGGGCCGCGTTTGCCAACGCTGTTTCTTGCGCTAAAGCCAGAGCGCGTGCGGGCCCTGCTTACCGCTCCGGCACAATCCTGAAGATGAGCTCAACTAAGGTTCATAGGTTACTGTGCCTGTAGCATCTACCTGATAGCCATTGCGCTTTATCAACACGGAGGCCGGTTCAAACCGGTCTCCGCGTTGTTTTAACCGCCTTCTGAGCTCCGTATCAAGTGATAGCTGTATCTGCATTGTGGGCGGATTGTTCACCAGATTGTGCAGCTGATACGGATCGGTTCTGTTATCAAACAGCAACCATGGCCCATTTAGATCGCGGGCATACGTATACTGCACGCTGCGAATAGCCCTATATTCTTTGCCGCCAATGGATCGCGCCCATTGCCCAAACGGTGCCGGGCACATAACCAGCGCCGCGCCATTTGAAGGGTCTTTCCCACCGCTCAAACACCCAACAAAGTTTCGCCCCTGCACTCCACGTGGTGCCCGGATCCCTGCCAGCCCCAACAAGGTTGGCATGATGTCTTCTGTTGCAATGGCAGATGCATTTACAGAACCAGATAATTGGGCGGGATACCTTACCATCAGAGGAACCCGGCACGACTCTTCCCATGGCTGTTGCTTCTTGGCAGAACCATGAGATCCGATCATATCCCCATGATCTGAAGTGAACACTACAATGGTGTTCTTGTCTGCACCCACCTGCCGTAAACATTCCATTAGTCGGCCAAAGCAGTCATCTATGGCAGAGCAATGGGCATAATAACCTGCCAGGTCTGTGCGAGCCGCCGTCGCCTTCTCTGCCGGAACATTAGGGCGCAAATGCAGTTTATCGGCAGCGTACATTGCACGGTACCTTTCAGGCGCCGTTTGGTACGGCTCATGAGGAGGCCCCCAGCTTAGCATCAGGAAGAACGGCTTGTTACTTTCAGCCCGCTCTCTTATTACATTCGCGGCATCTGCAGTCTGCGCATCTGCATCGTAGCCGGGCCACTGAAGCTGCTTGGGGTTACTGCCGCTGTAATAGTAAGAGCGGTTGTAATCATGCGTACACTCCAGGCCTTTCCAGTACTGAAATGCGTGCTGCCGCTCCGACGGGATAAATGCCGATCGGCCATGGCCATCCAGATGCCACTTGCCAATAAACGCCGTTTGGTAACCCACCGAAGCAAGCGCAGAGGGCAGTGTAGGAATGTTTGCCGGCAACGGCACATCGTTCATATACATACCGGTGCTGGTGCCGTATCGGCCCGTAAGCAGCGATGCACGCGTGGGAGTGCATACCGGTATGGTGGCAACGGCGTTTTCAAACCGCACGCTTTCGGCGGCGAACTTATCAAGGTAGGGTGTTTTAACATCCGCGTTGCCAGCAAAGCCAAATGCTTCCTGCCGCCATTGATCCGCCACAATCAGAATGATGTTTGGCCGGCCAGTTTTGAGCGGTGCCGCTCCAGATGCAACGGCAAGCGGTAAAGAAAGCAGGCTGAGCGAAGTGGCCAGGCGCAGGGCCAAGTAGTTTAACGGTAGCTGCACTATTTGCCAGCCTTTTTTACAATAATCCACCGGATATCGCCTACTTTAAACCGAATAGTTCCCTGCTTCTTACCGTTGCATCCAATTTTGAACGCCACAATTTGCGTGGGGTCTATCTCTCCTTTTGGATCCGGTGCAGACCAGCCATCGCCATGCACAGCCTCGGCAAACAACCCGATGGTTTTAACCGTTTTGCCAGGAGTTGGCGGTATAACGGCATCGGATACATACGAGGCATTATTCGCTTCATCGAAGATAAACTTGAAGCCAGCATCCCCCTCCAGAACCGTGATAGAACAGGCCAGCCCTATTGCACCGGCTGGTATCGCACCCATCGACGGCAGCTTTACCTTTGGATAGAACCAGGGATCACCTGTTGGTGCGGCAGAAAACGTTATTGTTTCGCCTTCACGCTCTGCGGTTGGCTGGGGGCCATTTGCAACCATCAACTCCCAGTCTGCCGGCTGCAACGAGCCGGCAGGCGTACCCGTACGCTCAGCGAGATCCGAACTTTCCGGAGTAAACCGCACCGAGGCAACCGGCTGTTCACCGGGGCCAAAGTCTCCCGATACATGCAACCGAACAAAGCCAGCAGCCGCGGGCTCTCCAGGCGTAATCCTCAGTGTAATCTTTTGGCGATCCATTGGAGTCAGAGTGATAGCACCACCTCCCGCAACTTTCCAGCCTCCTTCGATGGTTGCCTTTACGGTGCCACTTACCGATGACTTGCCGAAGTTATAAGCATAAACAGAGAATTCTGAGGGTGCCGCAAGGGATATTCTACAGGATGACTGAGCAAGCGCCGTTCTGGATCTTGGCCAGAGCGGTTGAAGAACAACCCTGCCAGCGCGAGCCGCAAGAACCTTTGCCGGGGCCGGGGGTGGCACAAGCTGGGCCGGCGTATCGGCTGGCAACACTGCGTAGATGGGCGATGCCTGCGGCAAGATAGTGCGAGACTTAGGTAACTGTCTGCCAATCACATCGTACATTGCAAGCGGTTCGGCTGGCAAAGCAATTGGTTCGATACTATCGGCCTTATCTGCCCAGATCATCGCCACCACCCTGCTCTGGCCATCCATTCTGGTACTAAACAGGTTGGCATGCACCCCCTTAGGCACCTGCATGCTGCCCGCCGGAATTGCATCGGCCAGCAAACGACCCGCTGCCGCCAGTGCAACATAGGCAGGACGCGGCGTAAGATCTTTCCGGATAATTCCGAACTGAGTTTGCCCCTCTACGTAATCTCCCAGGATAAAGTAGTACACCGCCGAAGCACGCTGCATGATGGAGCACGCGTAAACTTTGGCCAGCCGTTCTGCCTGCAGCTTGAGATCCAGGTCAGACAGTTCCTTACGTAGCGGATCTCCGCTCCAGCGTACCGGAACGGCGCATTCGGTAACCCATAGTGGCTTCCCAGCGGAGATTGCCCGGTGATCAGCATACAATCCGGGATAGGCTTCAAAATCCTCATAGTGATGCAGGTTATAGGTATCAAAATACGCCCAGGCATGGTTCTCATTGAAGTCCTGTAGTTTGGACCGTATATGCTGAGCCCAAACATTAAGGCAAGCCGTTATGCCCGGGTTGCCATCTTTTAACCCCAGATATCCAGCCTTCTGCAATGCGGCCATCTCTGTGCCGGTTTGCCCGCCGAACCCTTCTATATCGCTCTCATTCCAGGGTTCTATGGCCCCAGCCGTTGCCTTCCAGCGTGCGGATACCATTTTGTAGAAGCCATAGATATCGCGCAGATCTGGAGGGAAGTGTTCCGTATCCGTGGTGGCCCAGGCTGGCGACTGATGGTTAACGGTAAGGGTTTGCAAACCCGCCGCAGCCTGAATATGAAGGGATGCATCGTAGCGCGTGTTCTGCGGAAACACTCTGCGCGCGGTCTCTATCTCACCCCACGCCAACCTATCCCGAACCCTGTTAACTCCTGCCAGCGCACACAGATTGCTGGCGTTTTTGATCTGCAACGGATCTTTATAAAACCAGGCCATTGCGGCATCGATACATATGGGAGACGTAAACGAAGTTGCCTGCTTTAGCCGATTGATAACACCGATGGATACCCATTCTGCCTTGGGTTCCGCCGGCCGTACAAGCCTGTAAAAGCCCACGGGCAAGTTCCCAAGCTGTGCAGCGCCGTTAACAATGCGCGGGGAGCCAAGAGCTCTGCCATCGTAGTCCTGCAATACCCATCCGAGCGTTGCCGGAATCGGAACCACTACATTTTCGCCAGCCAGGAAGATGTTGCCGGGATGCCCAGGCAAAGGCACCGGAATCTCTCGATGCGGCTGCCCGGCACCCGCGGCAAGCAATGCTGCTAACCAAACACTCATAGTACGTCTCCCACAGTAAATCAGTACATACGTAACCTATATTTGAGTGTCTCTTCTTCCCCTTCCTGCCTGCTTGATGCAACAGTTTCGCAATCCAACAGACCGACCGGACTAATCTCATTCTTATACTCTGTGAAGGCTTTCACAATCCGCCGATTTGTGGATGATGAACAAATCACGCTGATCCTATAATTCCTCAGTAAGCTGTGTTTCCGCTCTGTTTTCTGCGTTTGAGCGGAACTGACCTGGAATAAACCGAGGTTCTATGATGTCCTTTCCAGCAATCGACCCCATCCCGCTTCCAGCCCCGATCTGGCTAATGAAGCTCCTGAGCCACGTTACGCTGGCTCTCCATTTCTCGGCGGTTATGATCCTTGTAGGTTGCCTTCTTCTGGTGTGCTGGCATAACTCTGTTGGCCACAGTAAGAAGAGCTCCGAGCAGGTATCTGCCTCCTTTGTAATCGCTCGCAGAATGCCGGTGTTGATGACCTTTGTTATAAACCTGGGCATTCCCCCACTGCTGTTTGTGCAAACGCTTTACGGGCGCGCTATTTACTCCAGCAGCGTACTCATTGGCGTTTCCTGGTTCTCAGTAATTCTGCTGGTAATGCTGGATTACTGGCTGATTTATCGCATTGTTAGCACCATTGAAGGCGGGCGCAAAGCTCTGCCTCTGGCGCTGCTTGCACTGTTCGTTACCATGGGCATCGGCCAAATATACGCCATGAACATGACGCTTATGCTTCGCCCGGAAGTATGGCAGGCAATGTACCAGCACAGCCCATCCGGCCTGCAGGGTTACCATGGTGACCCCACTACCACTCCCCGCTGGATGTTTGTTATGTGTGGCGGCCTCGTGTTTGGCGGCCTGTGGGCGCTGATGCTCTCCAACATGGGCCACATCGGCGATGGCATTAAGAAGTACCTTCGCACCAGCGGCGGATGCATGGCCGCTGTGGGGGCACTGCTGCAAATTGGCTGCGCACTGGCAGTAACACACAGCCAGCCAGGGTTTGTTACCGAGGCACTAGGCGCAAACATGCTCGCAAAGGTTGGCGGCCTGCTGTTTGTTGCAACCATTGCCGTTACAGCGCTTGTTGCTGGCCTGCAGGGCCTGAAGGCTATCTCCAATATTCCGTTGGCCGTAACCGGGCTGCTTACAGCGTTCCTGGCAACCACGGGTGCCGTGCTCTATCGAGATGGCATTCGCGATGCAACGTTACTGCACAAGGGCTACAACGTGTGGAACCAGCCGGAGTACGCAAACTGGTCAGTAGTCGGATTGTTCCTGTTACTGTTCGTTATCATGCTGGTTATCCTGTTCTGGCTGCTGATGGTTATGAAGAAAGCCACAGCTCCCAATGAGACCATTACTCTGAACAAGACTGTGGAGGCGGGCAGATGAGCAAGAAAGAGACAGCTGCGGCAGCCGGCACCACTGCCGATGAGTTTGAAGACGAAGAAGCCCGTGAGTTTTCTCGCAGGGGATTTCTAAAGATAGCCGTTGGCGGAGCCGGGGTGGCCTACGCAGGCGCTATTGGATACCCCATCTATCGCTACCTGAGCACACCGGTAGAGAAGTCCGCTGAGCTCGCCGCCGTTAAAGAGGTAGTGCTCCCGAATGCAGACAAGCTGCTGAAAGGCAGTGCGCTGATGTTCAAGTTCGGTGTGCGGCCCAGCCTGCTCATACACCACGCAGACGATTCGTGGATTGCCCTGAGCGCGGTTTGTACCCACATGGGCTGTACGGTTGCGTTCAACCCCGCCACGGCACAAATTGAGTGCCACTGCCATGGCGGCAAGTACGATGCAAAAACCGGCGAAAACATCTCCGGCCCACCCCCAAAACCGTTGAAGAAGTTCGACATTACGGTTGGGCAGGGCAGCGTTACGGTGCGGAGAGCGTAGGGAAAAGAGATGTCTAAAACGCAAGATTACATTGTGGAGCGGCTCGGCATTGGGGAGGTACTGGCCCATGCACGCAATAAGACCGTTCCGAAACATGAATACAGCTTCTGGTACTACTGGGGCGGTATCTCCCTTTTCTGCTTCCTGGTACAGCTGGTATCCGGCATTTTGCTGTTGCTGTACTATCGGCCCGGACCAGAAGCCTACGATTCGGTTCGCCAAATTACGTATGAAACGCACTTCGGCTGGCTCATAAGATCCGTGCACAACTGGTCTGCAAGCCTTTTCTTGGCCTCCGTGTTCATCCATATGTTCTCGGTATTCTTCATGAAGGCATACCGTTCTCCAAGAGAGTTCGGATGGTTCACCGGCCTGGGCCTTCTGGGTATTGGTATGCTTTTCGGCTTCAGCGGATACCTGCTGCCAATGGATACCCTCGCCTACTTCGCGACAAAAGTTGGCCTGGATATTCCAAGCTCCATCCCGATTGTTGGCCCGCCAATTGCGAACCTTATTCGCGGCGGACTTGAAGTAGGAGAGTTTACGGTTCAGCGCTTCTTTACACTGCACGCGGTAATCCTGCCGTTGCTCTTCCTGCCGCTGCTGGGCCTCCACCTGTGGCTGGTACAGAAGCACGGAAATGCCGTACCGCCCGGCGAAGAAACGAAGCCGGTTGCAGAGCGCAAGTCCATTCCGTTCTTCCCCAACTTTGTTGCGAAAGATCTGGCAATGTGGCTGATTACGCTCAACGTAATTGCGCTGCTGGCCGCTCTGTTCCCATGGCAGCTCGGGGAGATGTCTGATCCGCTGGGTTCGGCGCCGGTGGGTATTCATCCCGAATGGTACTTCATGAGCCAGTTCCAAACGCTTAAAGTGTTTGGCAAGCTGTTCCCCGGCTATGCTGGAGAAGCACTGGGTATGACACTGTTTACCGTTGGCATTGCTCTGTGGGCGTTAATACCGTTCTACGATATTCGTGGCGCCGCATCTTCAAGAGCAAAAAAGGCCACCTACTTCGGTATCGCGGTAATCACGTTCACCATCGTAATGACCGTCTGGGGTTACCTCAGCGTCTGAGATAGAGCACTGGAGTTATTGCAATGAACTATCCTGTATGGGAAGTGCCCAAACTCGGCGGGGCCTGGGTGATCGGAATCGTATCTATATTCCATGTTCTCATCGCCTGGTTTGCGGTTGGCGGCGGGCTGTATCTGCCAATGGCAGAATCGAAGTTGTATCGTGAAAAGAGGGAAGACTGGCTGCCGGTGCTGATGAAGCACTCGCGCTTCTTCCTGGTACTAACAAGCATATTTGGAGCGGTATCCGGAGTTGGCATCTGGTTCTCTATTGGCCTGGTGCACCCGGAGGCAACCTCCACACTCATTCACAACTTTGTGTTCGGATGGGCCATCGAATGGGTGTTCTTTGTGGTGGAGTTGGCGGCGGCAGCGGTGTATTACTACACCTGGAACCGTATTCCGCGAGAGCTGCACCTTAAGGTAGGATACCTGTATGCCATCGCATCGTTGCTGACACTTGTAATCATCAACGGCATTCTGTCGTTTATGCTTACACCGGGCCGGGCATGGCTGGATGTGGCAGGAACAGGAACGGAAGCAAGCCGCTTCTGGTGGGCGTTCTTCAACCCAACCTACTTCCCATCGCTCATCATGCGCATTCTTGCCTGCCTTTCGCTGGCTGGCATATATGCTCTGATTACGTACTCTCGGTCGGATGAGGAAGCGCTTGCGAAGTCCCGCATTCACATGGTTCGCTGGACAGCTGGTTGGCTGGCGCCGATGTTCCTGCTTATGCCGCTAACACTGCTGTGGTTCCTGCATCAGATCCCATCTGAGAACCGTGGCCTGCTAGAGCTTGGAATGAACACCATTGGCTCCGGTGCGTTTACTCAGGTAACCCGCATCGCTATGCTAACAATCATTACAACGCTAACAATCGCCGGTGTGGTGTATCTGTTTGCTTACAAATGGCCGCGAGATCTCTCGCTGGGTCACTCTATAGCGCTGCTTGGCCTTGCAGTAATCGCAACTGCATCCACAGAGTATGCTCGAGAAACCGTGCGAAAACCATATGTCATCAGCGCGCATATGTACTCCAATGGAGTTCGCAAGCGAGATGTGGCTCGCATTAATGCGGAGGGCTATCTGTCTCGCTCAATCTGGACACCAGTAACTTCAAACACTGTCACTCTGGGGCACCAGGTGTTTAGAGGGCAGTGTATGAGCTGCCACACCGTTGGTGGTTATCGGGCAATGACACAGCTGTTGCAGGGCCGCGATCGCAAGGCAATTGGCCAGTTGCTGGCAACCCTGCACGATCCGCCTAAAGACTCCATGTACCGCAAGTACATGCCGCCACTGGTTGGAAAGCAGGATGAGATAGATGCACTGGGAGATTACCTGGCAACTATCTCAGTAAAGCCCGCCGAGGCCCCCTTAAAACTGGCACCTACACCGGCCGCCCCAACGCCTGCTCCGGTAGCGCCCACTGCACCAACTGCAGCGGCCACTCCCGATAAGAAGGTAACGCTTCGATAAATCGCATCAGCGCAAATACAAGACAGCCCGACTACCCCGGTTAAGGGAGCCGGGCTGTATTGTTTTATGCACAATAGCAGCTACCGTGCGAGCCGTTCGGCATCCCGGGCAATGCGCCGGGAAAGCTGTTTCCTATCGTTCATCAACTTCGGACCAAGTGTAACACCACCAGCATCTGCGGCCGCATCAAACTTTCCTGCTGCCGCTACTGCCTGCTTTGCCAGGTCTCGGGCAGCGGCCGTGTCTCCCAGTTCTGCTTTGAGTTGGGCCGCATCAAACAGGGCCTCAAACTCCTCAAAAATGGGTGCGCTCTGCGCCCAGCTCTGAGCACGCGTTAGAGCTTCCTGCTTATTCCCAGCCGCCATCGCATGCTCATACAAGTACCTGAATGCCTCAGATCGGCAGCTGGAAGTAGGCGCGCGCTTCAGCAGTTCTTCAAATGGGGCAAGCGCCTGATCTGGCCGGTTGTCATCCAGATATATTCGGGCAATATCGCGCAGTTCTGGGCCAACGTACGGGCCGTACGGGTACTTCTGCAGCACATCGCGCAGATAAGCAACGGCCTGATCGGGCGTCTTCTTATTACGTCCTTCCAACTGACACAGAGCATACGCGATGCTCGTTGCCCACATTGAGTTAGGATGCGCGGCCAGCGAAGCATGAAGGCGAGTATTGTGTTCAGCGGTTGCCCCCAACAGGTCTGCCTCTTCAGCAGATGGCCTCCATGGGTTGCCAATATCCCCCACATAAGCGCGGAAGTCACTGCCGAATAAAGCCTCTACGGGTATTGGCCCAAAGGGGCCAAGTTGGTATCTAAACCACGCCAGATCGCCACGCGATAGTTCCCCGCGATGCATATAGCCGTATGAAACTTTGAGGACAGCCCCGGAAAGAAGGTATGCCGTTAGAATTACTCCGGCGCTAATAACGCTTCTCCTTCTACTGCGCATAGTAAGGGCAGACCCCACACTGAACACCATGCGGTTGTGAACCAGATAGAGTGCAACAGAAAGAGCCAGCAACAACACCTTGGCAATCCACCAATCGGTGAGAAAGGTTTGATGCATGGGGTTGTTTTGAACTGCATACCAGGCAGCAAGCGATCGGAGCGATAGGTATGGAAACAGGGGTGCTCCTGGCACAAGATCCAGGCTCCAGTAAAGGGCTGCAACGGCAAAGCCGGCAAGAGCGCTGCGGAACAGCGTTGCAAATGTGAGCGCAAGCATGGCCAGGAACAGAGTGCTGGGAATGCAGGCAATAAACGGCGGAACAATATCAAATGGCTTGCCCATAAACCGGTAGGCCAGCAGCGATATTAATGCCAATCCCCACACCATGAAGAGCATAACTACGAGCCGCGAGAACACAATTTTGCCGATATTTACTGGCCTGGATGCGAGGATAGCACCCACCCGGCTCCTGTATTCTGAGTTAAGCAGATGCGCCCCCAGAAATGCCGCAAGTATGGGGGAAACCATCTCCACGCTCATTGCGGGAAGCTCTTGAGTAAACTGCCGGGTAAGCACCAGCCAGAACACGGTTAACTGGCTTACTGCCACCGGAAAGGCAAGCAAGAGCCAGTTATTCAGCATCATAACCCGAAAGTTGTATTTTAACAGGGCAGCCTGGTTCATAAGTCGGTTACCATTTCATCCGCACTCAACCGCAGCAAGCATATGTTGCCTATTGCCAATTTGGCTCTGCCTTCAAAGCCTGTTCCACCAGGTCTGTAACCGAGCGCCCATCGGTAACGGATGCTCCCCGTACGATATCGATTATCCTACGGCGACGATCGGTAACTGCCACCGAGGGTAGTGCCGTGGCGCGGTAGGCACCGGCCAGAGGAGACATCGCGAGCTTCTCGGGCACAGAGGAAGTTCCCCAATCGGTAACCAGCGGGAACACCAGGCCTTCACCAATTGCAAGTGCAGGGGCTGCGCTGTTATCTTCCGAGAGGCACACACCCACTACCTGTACGCCGCGCGCCCCATACTTTTTTTGCAGCGCATTGAGTGCGGTTAGCATGCTGCCCGTATCCACATCATGTGGAGATAGCAGCGCTATTACAAGCACTTTGCCGGGGTAATCCGCAAGAGATGTTGGGTTTCCGTGCTGGTCAGGAAACAGAAATCCTGCCGCCCTGGCTCCGGCCTGCGTGTCCTGAGCAGCCATCAATTCAAGAGTTGGGTTGAGACGAATGTGGGGATCGTGCCCGCTTCTGGCGATGTTTGTAAACAGAAGGATGGCAGCAGCGAGCGATAGAAGAGCCCCCGGCACTGCGAGCAAGGGCGGCGGAGATGAACCACGCCTGCGCGCCGCAGAGAAACGCATGGTTAACATCAAGATAAACAGCGATACGGCAACATACGCCGATAGGTTTTGCACGGGCGCCGGATCGTATAGCCGTGCCAGATACTCCTTGCCAGCCAACACAAGCAGTGAGTACAGGCCACCCAACAGCCCGGCGATGGGAGACTCGGATAGTGATGCCAGCGCAAAGGATAGCGCTGCAGAGAAGAGGCAAACGCCCGATGCCCGGATAAACTGCGGCACAAACGCACCAACCTGTAGCAATCCGCTGCCACCAATAATACGCGCCAATGCAGCACCCACAAACAGGGCGGCAAGCAACCCCAATGCCTGCACGAAGGCACCGGTAAACCGGAGGCTTGCCAGAGTTTCGCTGCGCTGTGGGCGAGACTGCACAATTACACGGGTGCGTGTTGCCGTGTCTCGAACAGCAGCCAGAGACATCCATACGGCAGTAACGAGGGCAAACAGGCGGCAGCCAGTTTCCCCTGCATCCAGTGCGGTTACCCCACAGCCAGTGCCATCCACATGCCCCAGGCTAAGGCCATAAAGCAGTGCAGCAAGCGCGATGCCGCGCCATGCCGCGGTACGCAGCCCGGTTAGCAGCTCATACTTAAACAGCAACAGCCACGTGGTAAAGCCTGCAGATTGCGATTGATTGCTCAAGATGCAGTTGCCTCCGGCTCTCTCATTAGCCAGATGTATGCATCCTCCAAATTCGGCTCTATAGAGCGCACCTTTGGGTGGTCGACCCTGTCAGCAGCAACGCGGATTTTCAAGAGGTTGCCCGCCCGCAACAGGCCAGTTTCCAGATACTTGCCCCGCAGTTCGTTTAGCTCCTCTGGCCTGGCCTCAATCTCCCACACTTTGCCCTGAACCGTTGCGAGCATTCCCGGAATATCGCCAACGTAACGTAGGCGCCCTTTGTGCAAAATGCCCACCCGGTCTGCAACCGCCTGCACATCTTCTATAAGATGCGTAGATAGCAAAATAACTCGCTCGCCGCTGAGCTCTGCCAGAAGTGAGCGTACCCGGATACGCTCTTCAGGATCGAGCCCTGCAGTAGGTTCGTCCACAATCAGCAGTTTTGGCGAATTTAGCAGAGCCTGTGCCAGGCCGACACGTTGACGCATGCCGCCAGAGAAGCCACCAACGGGTCTATCTTTCACGGCGGTCAGGTTCATTCTGGCAAGCAAGCCCTCAATTCGCTCCCGCCTTGCAATAGGATCGTGCAAACTGCACAACAGCGCCATATAATCCAGTGTTTCGTAGGCGGTTAGCACGGGGTAGAGGCCAAAGTCTTGCGGCAAAAAGCCCAGAAGCTGGCGAATTTCATGCTTCTTGTGCCGAACATCATTCCCGTCAATAATCGCCGTGCCCGAGGTTGGATCAACCAGCGTAGATAGGATCGACATGAGTGTGCTCTTGCCTGCTCCGTTGGGGCCAAGTAGGGCAAATATGCCATCTTCAATGGTTAAACTGAGATCTTGCAGGCCAACAACTCCGCCCTCATACTCCTTGCGCAGGTTTTGTATCTCAACTTTCAGGGCCGTCTCCTGTTCTCGTCTGCGAGGCTAAATTTAGTGAAACAAAAAATCGGGTGCGGTTAACCGGCGGATGCAGCAGCTTGCAGTATCCGCAACATAGATAACCCTTTTGCCATCCGTAGCTAAGCCGGTAGGCTGGTTGAAGAACGCCGCCTCGCCGTTGCCATCCTTGTAATCATGCGCAGGCCCTGCGGAGGAGGCTAGCCCGGCAAGCACCTCCGCCCGGCCGTTTTTCACCAGAAACACGCAGGTGTGGGCCGCATCCACCGCTGCCACAGCTGTGCCGAGATGAATAGCATTGAGCGGATGAGAAAGGCGCGGACGGCGCTTTACATCATCCAACTCGTCGGAACCCGCTATATAGGCATTCTGTGTTTGGCCCGATCCTATTTGCAGCATGCCGGCCTGTGGCAGACAAAAGATAGCATCGCCGTTTGCGCTGACCGAGGTAGGCGCGGCGGCAAGCACATTTTTAGCAATAACTCCTCCACCAGTTTGGAGTTCCCAAACCGCCTTGCCAGCGGCATCGGCAACGAGCAGTGTACCGCCATGGGAATTATCGGATTTGAAAGCGATGGATACAGGGCTGTACGCACCATTGGGAATACCACCCTTGCCCGCAACTGCAATAGTGGTTACCTGTCCGGCTTTGATGGCTCGAATAGCATTGTTGCCCGTATCGGCAACGTAGATAGTGCCATCTGCGCCAACGCACACACCGGTTGGATACTTGAACTGCGCGTTAGAAGCGGCACCATCTACTTTGCCCGGGGTGCCATTGCCAGCAAGGGTAGTTACAACGCCATCTGGCCTCATAGATCGTATGCTGTTGTTGCCTGAATCGGCAATTATCAGCACGCCAGCTGGATCAATGGCCAGGCCAGTTGGCCGATCGAAGCGTGCCTTGTACCCAGGTCCATCGGCATTGCCCGGGTCCAGGTCGCCAGCAATAGTGTCTACCACAATGTAATCTTTGCCGTGCAACAGCAGCTCTTTATTGGCCGGCGGGGGCGCACCGCCGGATTTTGGCTGCCCCATAGGTGTGGTGGGCTTTTTAACCAGCCCAACGTACCACACGTACTGCACCACAACCAGAACGGCAATTACCATAACAGCGGCCAGCCCGGGGCTTACCTGGCGTTTGAAGTTTGAGGGGCCACGCTGTTTCACTCTGGCAGCCTCACTTCATACAAAGGGTACGTTCCACTGATGGCAAAATCGGGTCGCAGCAGCACTTTGGGTCCGCCTATGTCTCCCACTGCAAGAGGTGTGTACCCGGCCGGGACTGTCAGCTTTTCTGGCAGAGAGCGCTCGCTTCCGGGTTTCCACAATGCTGGATACACCGAGCCATCCAGATACAGCAGTTGATTGTTGGCGGCATATATTTCGCCGTTGGCTGGCAGCCAATCTGAAAGGGGAGAGGAACTACCATCGGCGTTGAGGGCATTGATGGCCGCTAGTAGCGCCGGGTTGGAGGTATCACGGCCAGCAGTTGTGTAGTACGCCTTCCCGTGGCGGGTTACCGTGGCATGCTGTGTGCCAACAGCGGCGGCCACACGTGCTGGCTCGCCCCCTTTTGTGGGCATTAGATACAGAGCAGACACCCCGCGCATACCGCTGCGGGTGCACATAACCACCAGCTTATCCCCGCTCAAGCCAACAATCTTTACGTCCCCGGCCTCAAGCAGGCTGCCAACCGTTGACGATGAGCCACCCGATACCGATATCGCCTTGATAACAGTTTGGATGCCGATGGAAGGAAGAGCCTGGATACCAGATAGCATTTCCGGCTGCTGTTCTGCCCAGTACACAATGCCGTTCCGGAGGCACAAAGAGCGAGCAGTAGGCGCTGCCGGGCACAGCGTTGTCGGCGTGCTACCGGCGCAAGATCGAATGCTTGCCTGCCCCACAGAAAGCGCAATCCAGGCGGATTGGCTCTGGTCAACACTGAGATCCAGGATAGCAGGTTCGGTGGCAATCACCGTATTGCCCCTGCCATCCGTTTTTACAATGGCGCACTGGCCACCACGCTGTTCCAGCCAGTACCAGGCACCATCGGCAGATTGAGCACAGCGTACCCCGGTAACACGGTCAGCAATCTGACGAGGCATGGCCATCCGGGCAGGCATGAGCCCATACAGTGCAAACAGCAGGGCTGCAGCGGCTACAAGGCCAGGCAAAATTCTTATTTTGGAGGAGGGCAAAGTGCGGGGTTTAAAGCTGTCCAGAGTATGCACTCCTTGGAGCAACCGGTAGGTAAAGGCTTGCAGCGCTATTTCTAAACTGCTGGGCAACAATCCTGCGTAGATTTTTGGAGGAGATTAAGCATGTTGGGCCTACAACCCTCCGGCGTATGTCCCAATCCACTCCTACGAGGCTGGCAGATAATCTGGTTGCGCACTGAAGGCTACCCGGTTACAACAAGTAGCCATCCGGGAGATTGAGGGATCCCATTGGGTTTCCAGTGTCGTTTCATTTGCTTTTTGACTTCCGCCAATTTCTGAAAGCTTCAACTAGGTCGGGCCCAACTGCGGTAAGTACTACCGCTGGCAATGTGCATAAAAACCAAAATGGCGCTTCCTCGCGCAGCAGGGCCCAAAATGAATGTGATCCGCCTCGTAGGCTGGATAGGTAACGTGAGAATGCCCAACTCGCAGTTGCTACAATCGACAAGGTAAGACATCGCCGCATTAATAAAGGTTTGGGCATGTTAGTAGTTACCATAATCTCTGTCCTTTCCAGTGCTGATACACCTGTAACATCGGCTTGGGCCATTCTACATGAATTCTATTGAATGGTCCGAATAGCATATATACTCGTAGAAATAGTGCGTTCCCTCTACTCCATTAACTGCTAATGGAACTGCCGGAACGCCGGTATGATGTCCCGGAGGAAATGGTTCGGGAACATCCCATTTTGTCTCGTCAATCAGGTCCACGAAGGTGCTGCCAAGCACTTTTCCGAAATCAGCGCCGACAACATCACCACCTATGCCTTCCAGCGTGCGGCCTATAGGTGCCCCCGCTTCACCCCGCGAAAGCCTGGCAATAAAACCTGGCAGTTATTTTTTGCGAGGTCTTGGCCCGACGGTTCCGCCACCGTATCCCGCCACACATTGAAAAGCCTTTGTTCCTTATCGTGCTCACAGTAGCGTTACGGCCGCTGATCTAGATAGGTGTCACGCCTGGTGAATGCGCCGAGCTGCGGATCGTAGTACCGGCATCCGACTTTGAGCAATCCGGCATCACCATCGTTGCGGTAGCCGGATGTTGCCCCAAACTGATAGCTGCTACCAGTAGAACCCGTGGTGGCCACGGCATTGCCAAAGGCATCACACCTTTTGGTGTCCGTTACGCTCTAAGACGACGCTGTAATGAAGCCACTGCTGTTAAACGCTCCTCGCAAGCTCGAAGCTACAGCGCAATGCAACAGTTCCTGTTTTGCAAGTGTTTTATCGGCAGTTCGCCGATGGTCTGGCTTCTTGTGGAACCCAGGGCATCGCCATGGTAGAAGCACCTGGTGTTGTGCGCCGAGTGCTAAACTCGCTGTATTGACGCCCCTTTCGGGCGGGAGTATTTTCAGAGTGGTTCCAACGGATTTTTGCATTTCCGCCGTTCCTCTTAGGGTACAGGGCATGGAACACACGGTCACGTCGTCGGCAGACGCGCGGCAATCACACAAGCGACTTGGTGACGCGGAAGCCCCAACGGGGCGGTATACGATAGCGAAGCCCGCAAGGGCTGGAAACCAACGCATACGCCTATAATCCCCCCTCCTGTTGCCCTTCGCTATCGTATAACGCGCCCTTCAGCGCTGGATGCGCGAGGTCGCCATGCTTCCACACCTTCCCGACCAAGCAAGCAGCGATCTGCCGCTAAAACCACCCATAAAGCGGGAAGCACTTCCCTCGAAGTAACCATGGTGTTATCTGAGAGCGGCGAGCTTGAACGGATGAAGCTGTAGAGCCGAATGGTCTGTCGCAGCGAAGTAACTCGAAAGCCTACGCTACCTGTCCCTCCTACCTCTTAGCCTCTCACTTTTTGTCCCTGGCATTACCTCCCGCGGTAGATCCAAGCCTCTTAAGGTTCGGGATAATTGTAAATGCACCCCGTGTCCAATACTGCGCATTATCGCTTCGCCACTGAATCGCGATGTTCATACCAGCGGATGAATTACTGGAGGCATCCGTAACGATGCGTACCCGCGTATGTTCTCCCG
Source organism: uncultured Chthonomonas sp. (assembly GCA_903859705.1). Classification (GTDB taxonomy): domain Bacteria; phylum Armatimonadota; class Chthonomonadetes; order Chthonomonadales; family Chthonomonadaceae; genus CAIXIX01. The sequence goes on along the minus strand of CAIONQ010000123.1, from coordinate 3,437 downwards.
CTAAAGCTCGTTCATCGGTGATAAGGCCCTGCTTGAAAATTGTTCTCAGGGTATCCGTATCCAGGAATGCACCCGTTTCGTTTAAGAGTTCCGGGCGGCGCTTGATCAGCGAAAGGATGCTTCTCAGCTGCACTGGATCACCACTTGCGCTCAGAACGTCAATCAGCCATTTGAGTTGCGGATCGTCGATATCGGAAACGAACTTGGCCCACTGCAATACGCCTGCAAACCCATTGGCATCAGGTTCGAGACGTTGTAGCATCGCTACCGGAATTTGGTGAGACGGAACTAAAAACCTTAATGGATATGAAACGATAAGGGTCCCATCACGCCACTTGTACATATGATGTTTCGTGTTGCCCTCCACAGTCGACAAAAACTCACTTGCACGCTGACCGTTGGGATCTGCAAACCGGTATTGGTACGTTAATGGAAGTACCCCAATTACCGGAATGTTTGCGCCTTGTGAAACCTGCGACAGTCTGGTTTCTAATGGCACAACAGGTTCGTGGCGCGAACCGCGCAGAACTTCGCTGGCGGAAGGGCGAATACCAGATGCGGAATCTGGATTCGCTTCCAGTGCAACTCCGTTTGATGTCTCTGGGGCCTTTACCACTCGCTTTTCTAAATCGCTTGCAAACGAATCACCTGGTAGCATCCAGGCGTGCTTTACAGCGTTGCCAACTGATATTTGCAGTATCCCAGTCCCCATCCAGGAGCCACCGTACTGTTTTCCATGTTCTTTAAGCATTACCATTGGGGCAAGAACACCGGATTGCAGGGCCGCAGGTTGATTGTAAAATGTTACCGAAGTAGCTTCTGGCAAGCGTGTCACAGTGCCAGTTGGATCAGTAAATGTTGCGTTGGTAAACAGATAATGCTGGTGATATAAGGCGTACACATTCTCAGGTAACGATTTCAGGTCCACATCCGCTGTTCCGCCACCCAATACCTGCAACTGTTGCTCCCGGCTAAGTGCCTGAGTAAAGAAGGCAGCCTGGCTCCAAAACCATTCGCTCTGCTCCCCAGAATAAAACCCGGCAAGTAGCGATAGATCATCTATCATGAGGATCCTGGCTAATTCCGACTTGTGCTTGATCCTTTCCTCTGGTTTCAGAGCAGCATTATCCTGCATGAACTGTGTGAATTTTTCGAGTAACTCCCTGATGATAGTATGGTGAAACGCAGTCCGATCTCTGGCAAACTGTGGCTCAAGCAACATGTAGGCGTAATCACTGGTTGTTGCAGCACTCTTGTTGGTCCGCATCCACTTCCATTCGCGATGTTGCACGCTGAGTGCGCTCCACAGGGCATCCATTACTTTATAAACTGGAAGCTTATCGCACCGGATAAATATCTGGTAACTGGATGAAGCTTCGCGTGGGTCAATCGAGATATCTACACCGGTATGCCGGGACACTTCATCAAGCAAACTCTTTAGTGTGATCGAGTGCTCCACGATTGAAACTGGCTTGTTTAAGCGCGGGTCGACCGCAGCGGCATCGGGGAAATCAACTGCAGCTGATAAGGGGGGATCGGCGTAAGCTCTTGATCCCACAATCAAACCGCAAATCAAGAATACCAAAACAACAACGCTTAATCGTTGCATGTTCATACTCCCACAGAGGTACAGGGAGCGGTCTGTAATCGGCCCGCTTTGCTATGTTACCAGTGCACAAACAGGCCGATCACAACCACAAGTTAATTCACCGAAACATAAACCGGGGAAAGGGTGTAAGACATCCAGTCTCCGGTCTTGATGTCGTCAATATAAAATCCAGCCTGGGCCGTGTATGCTCCAGGAGAAACGTTGCCGCTCGCGTATACGGATGCGGTGTACGTAACAGATCCGTAGGATGTAGGAGCAATTGATTGTGAGTACACACCGTAATAAGTAAGTCCACTGTCGAAAACAGTCGTTGGGGGCGTGCCTGCTTCCAATCCGCTATCAGCGTCTAATTGTGTTTGAGCTGTCTTAGTCTGGCTAAGTGTATTGTAAACAGAAAATTGTGCTGACGCATTTACATCGACAGCTGCAACAGCGGGTGAGCCCGAGGCTGTGTATGTGGTACGTGGGCTGTTGGTTTCGTAACCGCTACTCACAACGGTGTACGTGAACGCCACCTGTGCGTGTGACGTCGACGTGCAAGCCACCAATACCGCTATCAAGCACAAAAGTACGCGTAACTTAACAAATCGGATCATTTCAGGCATATCTCCTTCATGGGATGTAAACGATGCGACATGGCTACCTGACGTTAGCGGTTTGGATAAACCAAACATCCGTCAGAGTGATATTATTGCATCAATCGCGACAATGTCCACGATATTTGCTCAAAAATTAATGTGCGCCACTGATTTATTATTAAATTCTTGCTTATATGAACCAGCAGTGATCCCAGATTCGGCGAGCGATTCAAAAATGTCCTCTTTGCGTAATAGAGGTTGCCGAGAGGGGAACCAACCGTTTTGCGTACCGGGTGCACTGCCGCGCCGAGAGAATCGAGGGAAGCGCGGTAGGGGGAAATCGCCGGCGTAGATTGGATCTCTGGAAATAAACCTCCCTATGCTTGCATCGTAGTATCTGTGCCCGAGGAGCATCAGTCCGCTGTCGGCATCTGTCTGGTACTGGCTTCCGCCCACAAACCCGAAGGGGGTCGGGTTTGAGCCAGTAGCAGCAATCAGCATGCCAAAGGCATCATACCGTTTGGTGTCGGTTACGCTCTGGCTGGAGTTCGTCTCTGAACGGGAAGAGCCATCGCCGATCTGGCGATAAAACACTCACAAAGTGGCACAGTAAGCCTGCTGGGCCGCCGAGCGCGAGCGAAGTTGCAGCGGTAGGGTAGTTCCCTGCCGCTGTGCTCCGGGCTCACGCCCAGCATGAGAAGCGTGCAACAAATTGCCGCAGGCGCACTCGGCATCAATCCCCAATCTTTAATGCCCAACTCCGCGCCGGTAGGCGCGCATTTCAGCCCCAACGGGGCGGTATACGACAGCGAAGCCCGATAGGGCTGGAAATTAGATGTCCAAAAAAACCAATCTCCATCCTGTTGCCGCGCCAACGGCGCGGCAACAACAGGGGGGCAGGTTTGTGCTCGATATTACCAGGGCTATCGCCCTTCGCTATCGTATAACGCACTTTCAGTGCTGAATGCATGAGGTCGCGAGGCATCCTCGCTTCCCTCGCTAAGCGAAGCGTCCTCGGCTTCCTAACTGAGCGAAGCGGCCTAACTCTCCTCGCCTTCCTCGCAGAGCGCAGCGTCCTAAAATAGCCACCAGCGATGTAGGGGGAATCTCACTATTAAGAGTCAAAGTTGTTATGTGCCTCAAGTAATCTCACTACTGTGTCCTGCAGGTACTCCTCATCAGCGTCGAGTGGAACCGTTGAGGCTATCGCCAATAGATCTGGCATAAGTTCTTCCACAAGCTCCCGATCG
>CAIONQ010000122.1 GCA_903859705.1 uncultured Chthonomonas sp. | reverse complement strand
GGGTAACTGTGAACTGCGTAACCAAAGACGGAGGCTCGAGGACCCGGTTTTGCGGCGCTTCTCAGGTCTAAATAAACACAGCCAGCGCCGCAAACACTGGGACGAGCCGTAGGCCCTTTTTCAAATTTACGGGGGGACTGGGGGGCGTAACCAGCGCCCCCAGCGGGAGCGCGAGGGCTGGCCTTCGCATAAAGAAAATAGACGTTACAAAGCAATCGGCAAACAGAAAACTTTTAGCCCTCGAATAAAGAAATCATCACGTACAAATTACGGTGCAAGCCGCAAAAAGAAAACCCACTCGAGAGGCGTGGAGAAACCTCTCCACAGGAAAAAAGCCATGAACAATCACAACCCACTTGTATAAAACAAAAACCGGTAATTGGGCTTGCTTAGCTCCCAGTAGTAGTCGTCCTGCTGCTTATTCCCAGAGTACGGAGCCCGCAGAATAGTACCTATCGAGTAATCGGTCATCTTGCAGCCTTCGGCCGAAGGTTTGCCACAAACGGGCCGCATCCCTTTCGTGTGCCCATCCAGCCACACGATGCTGGCATAACCTGTGTGTAGGCCATGAACCGAGTCTCCGTTATAGTAGGATGGCGGAAACATTAGGTCGTTTCCATGAAGTTTCTTGTTCACTACGAGAGCCGTATCCCCTATCAGAATTGTTTCTGCGTGTACTTCCGCGGCAGACATGGCAATACCGATAGTTTCGGTTCCGTTGATCCCTGTGCCGGCAATATCGAAATTCAATCCGTAGGACCCGCTGTTACCACCCACTGTTCCTGCAAATGCACCAGCATCCGGGCAATTAAACACTCTTTCATCACGAACATACGGGTACAACAGTCCGCGCCTGTAATCGTTTGGATGTTCGATACTGTAATCTGTGTAGTACTCCCAGGTAATCCTATCGCCCGGGCCACTGGGCCCATTATATTCGTATGGGTACATGTGCTCGTCGTAATCCTGGACGTATAAGAGTGTAGCCACGCCCAGCTGTTTCAGGTTGTTGATGCATGTGACTTGGCGCGCCTTGTGCCTGCTCCCGGTGAATACAGGAAACAGTAACGCCATCAAAATACCAATAATTGCCAGTACAGTTAACAATTCAATCAATGTAAATGCCGCACCGCAGTACGCAGATATTCTATGTTGTCTAACTGTCATGATGCAATATCTCGCCACTTTAAGTGCCAGACCTAACTCTGAGCTGGAAGGTGCCACTGAAACATGTCCATTAACATCAATACGTATGCGGCTGCTTTCCTACGGGTTCCATACATACCGGGTTCTTTAACCCGGCCAGTTTCTCCTGCGCGCTATAATAGTTACAATGACATCTAATAGCAGCACCATCAACATTGAAAAGCCTGTTGCATCTGCAGCCCGCCGCATTACGGGGCGCAGCTTCCCTTCCGTGTTTCAAGCCTGGAACCGGGCAGATAATCTGCCGGGCGAATCCCTGGAGTATTCGTTATCCCGGCATGACCTAATATTTCATGGACCACAGTACTTCAAGCTACTGCCCGATAACCCCTGGCAGGGCCTCAATACACGCTACGTTCACAGCTCTATTACCGCAGGGTTAGCGTTCCGGCAACGGCTGCTGGCGGCAAACCCCAACACCGTACTCATTTGCGAACTGCGATACCGTGATGCATATTCCTGGTATCTGCCTACTACCCATCTGTGGTGGCAGCGTGATAGCAATGGCTGTCGCCTGCAAGGTTGGGAAGAGGGCCACTACTTTATGCTGGATTACCACCAGGAGGCGTTTCAGAATCACGTTGCCAGCCAGGCGCAAGCCATAATGCAAACGGGTGTGGTGGATGGCATTATGCTGGACTGGTGGGAGGAAGATGACGTACGGGTGAAACTGGTTCAGCGAATACGGCATGCCATTGGGGAGCGTGCGCTGATACTTGTGAACACGAACGATAGAACCTTTACGGCATCCGCCCCCTACGTTAATGGTAGCTTTATGGAGTGCTGGCGATCAAGAAACACGGAAGATTGGATCCGCATTTCAAACACATTGCTGTGGGCAGAAGAACATGCACGCTCGCCGCGCATCAACTGCCTGGAAACTTGGTTTCATAATAGCCGAGAAGACCTGAACCTGATGCGTGCCACAACTTGCCTGGCCCTCACACACTCCCGAGCATACTGCCTGTTTGCCGATCCCAATGATCTGCCTACGCCGGATCACCTGCACAACTGGTATCCATTCTGGAGTGAGCGAATTGGCCACCCAACTGAACGAGGGCATAAAAGAGCCGATGGCAGCTGGCTGCGAAGGTTTGAAACCGGAACGGCAGTGTACAATCCGCCAGCCAACTCACCTGTTTCGGTACGGTTTCGCCGCCCACACCGAAGCCTCGCTACCGGCACGATCGGCACGCATCACAAAGTACCTGCCTGGGATGGCGACATTTTTATAGATACCGCACAACCGGGTGACGAAACCGCCACACGTTGTTCAAAATAGGTGTCTAACTGAGAGAAGTTTCGCCGCAGAATTTGATCTGAACAATACAAACCGCAGTGTAACTTGCCACGGAGGGTCCGTATATGAAGAATTGGTCAGCCACAATTGCCTCGCTAATCGGTTGTATTGTTCTTTGCCCTCTGGCCACCAGAGCAGATATTCCTGAGGTGCAGGCGAAATCTGCTTACGATTTCTGCCGCAGCATAGGTGCCAACTCTGCTATCGCATTACGCGGCGAAACTCTTGATAAAACCATTGAGTGTGCCAAATATGTAGGCATCAAGTGGTTTCGCTCTGGCATCGAAGGCAGCCCTTCCGTCAAAGATCTGATCGAGCTCCACAAGAAAACTGGTGCACGATTTTCATGGAGCCCAGGCAGTGGCGGCTCGGACCTGCAAAAGCTGCTATCCACCGCCAGAGAGCTCTCGGCTGCAGGTGCACTGCTTGCCTTTGAAGGCCCAAACGAACCGAACAACTGGGGCGTAACATACAACGGGAAGAAGGGCGGCGGAAACGAAAGTTGGTTGCCCGTTGCAGAGCTTCAACGCGATCTGTATGCCGCAGTGAAAGCAGACCCAATCCTTAAAACCACACCGGTATGGGGCATAAGCGAGTGCGGGGCAGAAACCGATAATGTTGGCCTGCAATATCTAAAAATCCCTCAGGGCGCCGATACCGTGCTGCCCGCCGGTACCGCCTTCAGCGATTACGCCAATGTTCACAACTACATCTACCATGGCAACTCGCCGAATGTAGAAGACAACAAAACCTGGCACAGTGCCGATCCCGGCCCCAAATGCAAGGTGGATGGCCTGTTCGGTGAGTACGGAATTACCTGGGGCAAGCACTACAAAGGGTATAGCGAGCAGCAGCTACAAACGCTGCCACGTGTTACCACCGAAACCGGCACCACCATAGATGGCAAGGTTACTGAGGATGTGCACGCCCGTAACATACTCACCCTTTATCTGGATCAGTTTACGCGGGGCTGGAGCTACACAGGGTTATACCTGCTGCGAGACCGCGTGGATGAAGGCGGCAACCAGCAGTTCGGGTTATATAAGCCAGATTACACGCCGCGCAAGGCAGCAGTTTACCTGCACAACCTCACATCCATACTTGCAGATAAGGCCCCGGCACGCAAGAAGGTAAGCGCCAAAATCCAGATCGATAATGAGCCCGAAACCATGCACCATCTGCTGCTGCAAAAGAGCACTGGCGAAGTTTATCTGGTGCTCTGGAACGAGCAGGTTCACGGCAGCACGCGCACAACAGTTCATTTCCGAAACAAACTAACCCGTGCAATGATATACGATCCAACTATCGGCACCGAGCCAATCGTGGTTGTCGAGAATGTGAACGTGCTTACGGTCAATCTAACCGATCATCCTGTTATCATACAGCTCTAAACGCAACCCATACGCTGGGTAAACTATAAGAAAGCCGGTTCCCCTTATATGCACAATCATGGTGAGAGGCCAGCCAATCGGCTGGCATCCGAAACCAGCCCATACCTGCTTCAGCACGCTCACAACCCCGTAGATTGGTTTCCATGGGGCGCAGAGGCGCTCGAGAAAGCAAAGCTCGAAGCAAAGCCCATACTGCTTTCCGTTGGCTACTCTGCATGCCACTGGTGCCATGTTATGGAGCGTGAGTGCTTTGAAAACGAAGCGATTGCGGCCCTGATGAACCGGCACTTTGTATGTATAAAAGTGGATCGTGAGGAGCGCCCGGATATCGATGAGATCTACATGAACGCTGTGCAAGTGATGACCGGCCAGGGCGGCTGGCCCCTGACGGCGTTCCTCACATCGGACGGTAGCCCATTCTATGGCGGCACCTACTTTCCGCCAGAAGATATGTACGGCAGGCCCGGCTTTCCCCGCATTCTGGAAGCCGTTGCAGACGCCTGGAGAGATCAAAGGCTGGAGGTTCAGGCGCAGGGTGCCCAGCTGATAACCACCCTCAATGCCGGCATTGATGCAGTGACTTCATTGAGCCCACAATCATTGCTTACCACCACGGAGTTGGAGACCGCTTTTAATTCTCTCACCGAGATGTTCGACAGCCGATACGGTGGGTTTGGGGCTGCACCCAAGTTTCCACAGCCGGCTGTGCTAGATTTTCTGCTCCGCATGCACGTGAGAACGAAGCGCGAAAAGCCACTTGAGATGGCGGAACTCACCCTGCAGCAGATGGCGCTTGGGGGCCTCTACGATCAACTTGGAGGTGGCTTTCATCGTTACAGCACCGATGCCGTTTGGCTGGCACCGCACTTTGAAAAAATGCTGTACGACAACGCCCAGCTTGCACAAACCTACTGCCGGGCCTACCAGATAACTGGCAAACAGTTTTATCGTGACATTGCTGAAGAGACGCTTGAGTATGTGCTGCGCGAAATGACAGATCCCGTAACAGGGGCCTTTTACACCGCGCAAGATGCCGATAGCGAGGGAGAAGAGGGTCGATTTTTCGTGTGGAGCCTGGACGAGCTAATCACTCTGCTGGGCGAAGGGCCAGCTGCCCTGGTGGCCTCGTTTTATGATGTAACGGCCGCCGGCAACTGGGAAGGCAAGAACATTCTGCGCGTGGTGAAGGATGTGCGGGAAGTTGCGCGCGAACAGGGCGTGGACGTTCAAACTGCGGCTGCAATCATCGACGCCGCCCGCCCCAAAATGCTTGCTTACCGTAATAACCGCGTTAAGCCCGGGCTGGACGATAAATGCCTCACCTCCTGGAACGCATTGATGGTTGCTGCCATGGCGGAATGCGGGGCTGCGTTCCAGCGCGAGGACTTCTTGCAGGCATCAATAAAAGGTGCGGAGTTCCTTATCGGGCACATGTCTCGAATCGTGAATGGTGAGCGACGCCTGTTCCGCACGTGCAGGCACGGCGAAGCACGCTTGAACGGCTATCTGGAAGACTATGCATTTACCGCAGAGGCGCTGTTGCGCCTGTACGACTGCACTCTGGATGCTAAGTGGGTTATTGCCGCACAGGAGATTTCTGAGACGCTCTTTGACAGGTTCCAGGATCCAGATGATTACAGCTTCTTCTCCACGAGTAACGATCATGAAAAGCTGGTAATGCGCATGAAAGATAGCGATGACAATGCGATGCCATCTGGCAACACCGTGGCGCTCGAAGTTATGCTCCGGTTGTCTGCATTAACCGGTGATCCCGGAATGAATCGCCAGGTTGGTACCGTGTTACGCCGGGCAGTAATGCTAATGACTAAGCATGCCTATAGCTTTGCCAGATTGCTGGGAGTGCTGGATTGGTACCTTGCAGGTAGCACGGAGGTTGTGTTTACCGCTCCCACCCTTGAAGATGCTCAACTCAAAGAGCTTCTAAACACCGTAACCGGCCGCTACCTTCCAAACAGGGTGTCAGCAGCACGAATTGATGATGGATCTGGCCCCGACATTGATCTCTTAAGGCATCTGCCATCTGGAGTTACTTCAGCGTCCGTGTGCGTATGTCGCAACAACACATGTTCACTGCCAGTAACAACCGCTGCAGAGCTAGCTGCGCTGATTTAGGCCCTTAAGGGCCAGCGCAACTTCACGCATTCGCCGTTCATAAAAGCGAATTTCCGCAGCCTGCTGAGTACAGCTTAACGCGTGCGCATAGGCTTGCCAGGCTTCCCCATACCTGCCCAGACGCCGATAACAATCCGCCTGGGTAGAGTATGCAAGCCCATATCCATTTAACTTTTCACCAGCAATCAACTCTTCCACCAGCTTAAGTCCTGCGAGTGGCCCTTCCGCCATTGAGACTGCGGCTGCCCGATTGAGCTCTACTACTGGCGAGGCATCTCGTTCCAGCAGTACATCGTACAGATCGATTATCCGATTCCAATCTGTTTTGCCCTGAAGAGCACCCGTAACGTGCAGCGCCGTAATGCCCGCCTGGAGCGCCAGTGGGCCACACTGCTCTTTGGCCAAAGCCTGATTGACAAGCGCCACGCCTTCGGTGATCTGATCCATGTTCCACAGAGATCTGTCCTGATCGGCCAGCAAAACAACATCGCCGGTATCTGTAACACGAGACTCTCGGCGGGCATCATTTAACAGCATCATTCCGAGCAATCCATCTACTTCAGGATCTGGAGTGAGCGCAACAAGCAGACGCCCAAGCCTTATCGCCTCATCGGTCAGCGCGTGTTTTAAGAGGTTCTCGCCGGAATTTGAATAGTAGCCTTCATTAAACAGCAAGTATACAACGTGCAGTACTCTGTGCAAACGCCCCGGCATTTCCAGCATTGGCGGCACTTCGTAGCCAATGCGTGCTTCGCGAATTTTAGACTTGGCCCGTACGATACGTTGTGCAATGGTTGCCCTGGATGTGAGGAATGCACTGGCTATATCCTCTGTCGATAAGCCACAAACTTCCCGCAAGATGAGCGCAATCTGCCCCTCTGGTGATAGCAAAGGGTGGCAGCAAGTAAAGATAAGGCGCAACCGGTCATCTTCAATATCACTGTCGTCAATCGCCGGCCATACTTCTTGGAGTTCGTTGGCAGTTCTTGCGATTTCGTTAACGACTTCATTCCTGCGGGCATCTTTGCGGATACTATCGATAGCCCGGAACCTTCCAGTGGAGATGAGCCAGGATCGGGGATTGGCGGGCACACCGCTTACAGGCCATTGCTCCAGAGCAACGGTAAAGGCAGCATGCATGGCATCCTCGGCGATATCGAAATCCCCGAGCAGCCGTATCAAGGTTGCAAGAATTCTGGCGCGGTCGTTTCGAAATACACCATCCAATACATCTTGAATACTCTGCGTCAACGGCAGCTCCGCTCCAAATCTCCTGTTATTGGAGGCGGTGTCCCAATTGTTGCCAGGACACTGCATACCTCAATAGCTGGCTTAATGGAAGGCTCGCACCTCTACGGGCGCCTTGCACGCAATGGCAGCCTTGCGCCCCCACTCAACTGCCTCGTCCAGGTCGGCAGCTTCGAGCACCCAGAATCCACCTACGTGTTCCCGGGTATCGAGGTACGGCCCGTCGGTAACGATCGTTTTTTCCCCAGTCTCTGTTCGGATCGATTTTGCACCACGCACATGGTGCAGGCCACCAACGAATAGCCGGATACCAGCAGCCACCATCTCATCGTTAAGGTCGTCAATGACTTTATGCATCTCTGCGTCTTCTACCAGCATCGCGTCATAGTCATCGGCATGGTGTATAGCTACCAGAAATTTCATTTGGATCTCCTCTGAACGTAATTGCCCCGGCAGATTGTACTGCCTTCACTAACTTGTCGAAATGTCATGGCCAAATTCGACAGACTGTGTAAAAAATTTATGTAATCTCTTTGCTGCAAATTTGCACCGGCGCGTTTAACGCACCAAATGGCGCAATACGAGCCGGATGCCTACTTCGATAAATATATCTTGATAACAGTTATATACCAAAAGCACAAAAAAATATGCCGGGCTATAATGCCCGGCATATTTTGTGTTGACTTCTTACCACTTACCGACTAATGCGAAGCAGGTTCCCCGCCCAGCATATCCAACAGGCTGGATGAGCGGCTGGCACCACCCGCCGATACCGTCTGCTTTGCTTCCAGCGCTCGGGTAATCATCTGGCTGGCCTGCTCCAGATGAAGCCGGCTATAGGTATCCAGATTTGCTTTGCTGGTTGTTTTGATCTTGGACTGAATAGTCTTGATCTGCTCCCAGGCTAACAGTTTCGCATCATCTGGCAGGGTGGCTGCCGGCGTAAGGTACATGCCCAGTAGGGTCTCAAGATGAGCGCGCTGCAGTTGACGATGCAGGGTGCCTATCTTTTTATGTGTATCCAGTTCCGACCAGATTGCTGCACTGGTACTGTGGAACAGTGTATCCAATGTAAGCGGGTTGGCATTTGCACCGGCTTTGAACTCGTTGTTTGCAACACGGGCCAGCACAGCAGAGCTGAATATACGGGTGAGAGCTGCCTTCTGAATTCCCGATAACTGATCCAGCACCGGGTAAGTGGAGCGGCCAGCAAGAAATGTCTGGATGGTCATTGGAGCATACGGATCATCCGCCATCATGCTGAAGTAGCTCTTGGGTATATCAAAAGCGCTCGCATCGAAGATGTACGTATTGATTAGATTAAGGGCACGCTTCTGATCAACACCTTCCACAGCAGCAAGGGCAGGCTTCAGGCCCGCGTCGCCTTTGTGGTTGCGGTTGACATAAAGTCCGCCGATGTAGCGGCTTGCATAGGCAGCAGAACTGGAGTACGTACCCAGCATCTCGAGATAGCCACGTGTGAATTCGTGGTAGCTCTCGCCCTTCTTCGGCAGGCGCTCAGAAAGGTGCAGCATCATGTATCGGCTGACATCCAGTCTTTTCGACCAGTATGTTAGCGGATCTTTTGCCAAATCGAACCGCACAACCGCCGGATCCCAGGAATCAGCCAGTTCATCGGTTTCAAATGCATGGCCCGGAGCGTTACAATCGGAAGCAATAGCCTCCAACTTGCGCTTTTCTGCTGTGGCATTCAGGCTTGCTGTATCGCAGTAGCCATACTCGATTGCCCACTTATCATAGGGTCCAACGGTGCTGTTAAACAGGTCGGTGCCAGGATGCCTCAGAGCGAAGATATTGAACGGCACGTAATCCATGAGGGAGGCGGTAACACCGGTCTCCTTCAAGAGCTTACCGTTCTGCAGTTCGGTATCTGAGTGAAACGTGCTGGCGATGAAGTTATGGCGAAGGCCAAGTATATGTCCCATTTCATGGGCAACTACCATGCTAAGATAGCTATTCATGTAGGTACGGTCATCCATACCAAGGCCGGCCCCACCAAACATATCGAGTGCCATTTTACCGAACCAGGCCTGCTCTTTCATGCCCTGGCCATATTCGCAGCGGCGAGGATCTATAGCGGTACGCAGCCCCTGCGTAGGATCTGCCCACACCGCTACAGGATCAATCAAGTCGGATCGTTCCAGGCGCATTTCACGCGTAAAGTTACCATCCACATTGATGCCGGCATTTACAATCTCGCCATTTATAGGGTTAACGCGGAAGTGCGCAACCGCATATGCAGAGCTGGGAGAAGAGACCCAGTGAACTACGTTATAGCGGAGGTCGGCGGGGTCAAAATCGGGCTTATCCGGAATCTGCTTTACCGCAATCGCTTCCTTAATGCCAACCCGTTCAAATGCCTTGTTCCACATCAGGATGCCATCGCGCACTGCATCTCTATATGCCAGCGGAATGGCATTATCCAGCCAAAAAACAATCTGCTTGTTAGGTGGCGACATCGCCAGCTTCGGATCTGCCTTTCGCAGGTTCCAGCGATTGATGTAGTGGATTTTGGAGTCCCGAACCTTATCCGAGTCGAAGCTCTGATACTCGGTTAGGAAGTACCCAATGCGAGGATCGGCTGGCCGCGGCTTGTAATCCGTGGTGGGCAGCATCATCACATTGTAAACTACCTTAAGCGGCATACTGCGAGGATCGGCCAGTGTTTCCAGGCCACCACGTGGGCTTCCCATAAAGTGGTAGTTGGTTTCAACAACCAGGTTTTCAGGGAAGTTCTTTAGGGCACCGATATAGGTTTTCTCGCGATCCATGCCAAACATCATAGCGCCGCCACCCGGTGATGTGCCTGATGATATGGCCTGGCTGATCATGAACAGGTCGCCACGAAACACTTCGCTGATGTTGATAAGAAGGCTCTTGCGATCTTCCTGCTTTGCCTCTATTCGGTAAGTGTCGATGTACCCATCTGGGAAGGCGCGTTTGATAGATCGGCCGATAGGTGTGTTTTCATCAGCACGGAAATCCGTGTTTGGTGTAACCATATACAGCTTATCATCTGGCATTTTCTGGAAGCGTACTGGGATATCTACCAGTGGATCGCCAGCGCTAACAGTTTTACCATTGCCTGTTGCCGCAGTTGCCTGAATAAGGAGCACCTGGCCAAGCTGCGCCTCTTTGATTTCGAGGTAAATGGTTTCGCGGCCGTTTTCCTTCTTACGGTAGATGGTAAACAGGCCCGGCAGCTTCTCATAATCCTTCACCACCTCATCGATGGTTTTCTCTTTTTTAGGTTCCGGCTTTGTCTCTGGCGCGGCTGTGCCTGGTTTTACATCGCCAAGTGGGCTGCCCTCGGTGCGGGTTGCATGCAGCTTGCCGCCCGCAAGTGGCCCTGTTTTGCCGCCAAACTGCAGGTTCTCGATGGTGCTATCTTCTACAAAGCTATCTCCAGAAGACTTCTCTACCCAGATAATAGATGTAGCACGTATCGGATTCTTGGTGTTATTCTCGTGGTAGGTCATCTTAATCTTGATGCAATCCACGCCATTTAGTTTTTCAACGCCCAGCACTTCATAATCGGAATGGGAGTCTTCCAGCCCGAGGTCCGCATTCGCCTTGATATCTATTACCCACTTATCACCAGGGCCAACGGGCTTGTTGGTGAAGATAGGTGACATGGAGGTTCGGATGCGCACCGAAGACTTCGTGTTTTCTGCATCCCCAGAACTAGACTTGTAGCTACCAAGAGAGCCATCCGGGTGCGTTAAAACACTTGTAACAGACTTATCTTCCTGTGATGGCTGCTTCTCGCCATTCACAGACATCTCGTCCAGTTCTGTTACAGACTCTGTGGCTATATCGCCAGCGGCAGTTACGTCGATGATGGTTTGTTTCTCAACCTGTTTCAGATCCAGAGTGAGTTTCTGACCACCGACCTCCATGGTAAGGCTGCCTTCGTTTTTGTAACGAATAACCTGGCCCTTCTTTGCCTTGTAGGTTAATACAACCTTATCCTGGGCAAAGCACGCCATGGAGCCGACTGCGAGAGCGCCAACCAGAATCGCGGTAAACGCGTTCTGCCTCATATGTCCATCCATCCTTTCACGAGCACACTGTATCGGAAACGGAAAAGGATTGCCGATTAATCGTTCAGATACCCACCACATGCAACCGAGCCCTGCGCCGATTGCGCATTGTAGCAGATAGCTGTCCTTTCATAACCACTCCGAAATTGCTAAGTGGTTTAAATAACAGCCGTTTTGGCCGCTGCTTGGGCCGGAATTTGGGAGGAGCCGGAATGGGGCATCATCAGCTGCATTTAAGTGCAGCAAGCAGCCTGTTTTTTCTATATTCAAACTGTTCGTCGGTTAATGCGGGCACTGGGTTCGCTATCGAAATAGGCTGTTCCAGTGTTACCCACGATTTGCAACCACCGTAGGCCGTAACATGGGGAATTGTCACCGCTTCGGGCAATCTATAGGCGCGAAGTAGAATTAGATATAGAGGATCATACGGACTGTAATCGAACCTTAGTTTCACATAGCTATCATTCCATATAGTTTCATACAAAAGTGCGCTAACTTGCTGTTCATTTTCGGCACTAAAGATGCTGTCTACCGTGGCGAACGTATCAATACGAATAGTACCCGCAGAAGGCATAGCTTCTCGGCTGGCTGTGAGATCAGGCTGAAGCCCCTCTCGCAACATCCCGGCATTCTGGTGATCGAAAGTTGGCATAAGCACAAACTCCCGGTCGTCCACCGTAAATACGCCGCCCTCTTCTTTAATACCGCCTTTGCGAATCAGCAGGATCTGATCTCCATTGCGGAGGGCATTACATGCCAAATCCCACTCTTTGAATGCACGGTTACAACCCAACTCAATAGTCACGATTAATCTCCGAACAGGGACTTCAGCCCCATGGACTACAGGCCTATCAAAAACTCGTTTTTCAGGCGCTCCCGCCCTACTGTGGTGGCCTCGCCATGCCCTGGCAAAACCCGCACCACATCTGGGAGGCATAGAATTCTGGTTTTTATAGAGTGCAGCAGCGTTTGCATCGATCCGCCTGGGAGGTCGGTTCGGCCAATACTACCCTTAAAAAGGCAATCGCCTGCAACCAGATCATCTCCGATCAAAAACACCACGTGGCCCGGTGCGTGGCCCGGCGTTTCAAACACCTCGATGGATGTGTTGCCAAGGATTATTGGCTGACCTTCTTGCAGATAGATCGCCGGTTCTGGAGAAGGATCTGCGTGGAAACCGTACCGGTCTGCAGAAGCTGTCAGTAAGTGAAGAAGCGGCAGATCGGCCCGGTTAAGTGCCAATAAAGCGTTTGTCTTCTCTACGTAAAAAGCATTGCCTATCACATGATCAAAGTGAGCGTGGGTGTTCAGCACATATTTCAGTGATGTGACTCGAGACAGCACGTCACCAAGGATTTCTTCGCTGCCAAAGGAGGGGTCTACCAGTGCACCTTCGCCTGTAGTTTCATCTACAATGAGGTAGGTGTTGTTATCCATTGGGCCAAGGTTGTAAGTTTTTATCGACATCGTTTCGCTGTTTCTATTTAGTGGTAGCCAATTGCCAGGCCTGCTCTGCCAGCTGTTTCATAACCAGGCTCTGAGCCCACCTGTCGCTAAATTCAGATCCGTCTGGAAGTGTAATTGCGTATCTCGGCGGCCCGAGTTCGCTGGCGAACGGTAGAACATCCCCCGGGCCAGCACCCGCCAGCCACTCTTTCATTGCGCGCGCCCACAAGCGCACAAAAAACTGTGCAGTTTCGCCGCTGCCATCTCCCACATCTACCTGAACCTGCTCCCCATTGGAAATGCGGCCGTGAATGTGGGATGTGCGCGTAAGTACGGCAGCCATGCGGTCATCTGCCTTTTCATCCTGCCAGCCGTAAAACTCGCCGGATACCACCAGGTGAGATAGATCTGCTGTAAACCGTACCTCCGGATCCAGTTCCACAAGCTGCTTAATCTGCGGCAGGTTCTCTGTAAAGTTATTCCTGTGCACCTCTACAAAGAGCGGAATGCCGTTTTCGTTTGCGAGTTTGCGGCCGCTCTGTACCAGGGCCGCAACTGTTTCTGGCGGTGTAAAGGCATCGGCGGGCTGGGCAAATACATAGTCTGCCTTCAAGCGTACAGCGCGTTCAACCGTTTTCCGAACATCATCCAGCGTAAATGGTCGGTGACCAAGCACCAGCCTGAGTCCAGCACGATCCAGGGCCTCTTTATGCTCAGCTTCATCCTCATCCGTTAGCCAGCACTCTACTGCCTCAAAACCGTGAGCTTTAACCCGGGAAAACTTTTCATCCAGGGTCCACTCTACCGGTGCATTCATCGGCAGGCGGCGCAAGCTCCAGAGAGAATGCTGTAATCTTAGCTTTGGCGCATCGCCACTGCCATCGTTGTATCTAAAGATGCAGGATGTTTCCATTGGAACACTCCTTCGTGTCTGAGTTAATGCGATCTATCTCGTAAGATTACAGCCCGGCTCGAAGCATATCGTGAATTCGGATCATACCGATGCAGGCCCCGCCTACACTCTCAAGAACCGGAGCCACCGAAACGGGCCTCGTGCGATCTTCCATGAGCCGCATGGCCTCGTAGGCCAACTGATCTGCATTTAATACTACTGCCGGATTAGAGTTCATTATCTCGGCGGCAGTTTGCATCAGCGCATTTGCCCCGGCGTTCTGCAGTCCACGGCGGATGTCATTATCGGTAATGATGCCAATAAGGTTAGCGGCATTATCCAGCACGCAAGCTGCCCCCATGCCACGAGCACTGATCTCAACAAGCACATCCATTATTGGTGTTGTTTCACATACCGCAGGAAGGGCATTCGCAGGCATAACATCACGCACTCTCAGCGTCAGCCTGCGTCCCAGACGCCCGCCTGGGTGGTTCCGAGCGTAATCTTCAGCGCTCAGTCCCCTACGCTTTTGCAGGGTCATCGCCAGTGCATCTCCGAGAGCCATCGCTACAACCACACTCGTGGTTGGTGCAAGGTTTAAAGGGCACGCCTCTCGCTCGATGGAAGCATCGAGGCAAACCGTTGATCTGGAGGCCAGAGTAGACGACAGGTTTCCTACGATTGCGATTATTGCCGTGCCGCGTGCCAGCAGAGCCGGCAGGATTGCCAGCAGTTCCTCACTCTCGCCACCGTTAGAGAGAGCGATAACAGCATCGTTAGAAGCAACAATGCCAAGATCCCCATGCATAGCCTCGGAGGGATGCAGATAAACAGCAGGGCATCCAGTAGAGGTGAGGGTGGCCGCGATTTTGCGTGCCGCTATTCCACTCTTACCTACGCCCGTGGTAATGACTTTACCTTCTGTGCTGTCCAACAGATCAATAGCATGAGAAAACCGCTCATCCAACCGATCGGCTGCATGCTTAATGGCGGTTGCTTCCACCATCAAAGCTTCCCGCGCAAAGTTTAGCTTAAGGTCCAGATCTTCACTGAATAGGTAAGCCGTGCTCAGATAATCGCTCATCACATGTCCTCTATTCCGTGAGATTGAGTCCGCCACCGTTCCGAGATAGTTCGTCTATCGCAATCACTTGCTTTAGTAGCGGCTCCAGGAGGTGAAGTGGAAGCATTGTGGCGGTGTCACTCAGCCCCTTTTCTGGCTCTGGATGCACCTCCAGAAACAGCGCATCAACCCCTGCTGCGGCAGCTGCACGCGCCAGATGTGGGATAAACTCACGCTGTCCGCCCGTGGATGCGCCGCCCGGCCCGGCACCGGGCCGTTGCACAGAATGGGTGGCATCAAAAACAACAGGGCAGCCAAGTGCCCTCATCTGCGGTAGAGAAGTCATATCCACTACCAGAGTGTTGTACCCAAACGATACTCCGCGCTCTGTAAGCAAAACGTTCTGGGCACCCGCGCCATGCAGCTTCTCTACTGCATTGCGCATATCCCACGGAGCAAGAAACTGCCCCTTCTTAACATTAACCGCGCTGCCGGTTTGACCTGCTGCAAGCAGCAGATCCGTTTGGCGGCACAGGAAGGCAGGTATTTGCAGAAGCTCGCAGACCTGTGCGGCAGGAGCGCATTGCCACGGTTCGTGTACATCAGTAACCACTGGTACGTGAAACTCTTCAGAAATAGCACTCAGAGTTTCAAGGCCGGCATCCAATCCAGCGCCTCTAAACGAAGAGCCAGAGGTTCGGTTCGCCTTATCAAAGCTTGCCTTAAATACAAACTGAACACCCAGGCGTGCACAAATATCCTGAACTCGCACCGCTACTTCGCGGCACAATTCCAGACTTTCTATAACACATGGGCCGGCAATGATTGTAAGGGGATTCTCGGGGCGGCCAACAATAAATCTGTTGCCAATAGCTGCAAAAGCCAACGCATTCTCCCGGTGTGAATTATTGAGGAATTAACTATCGTCTGCGGGCGGCGGCGACCGCCGGAACAGTAACGGAGTCCATAGAGAAATACGGACCACGAACTACAGACGTTTGCGAGGCAGGAGTAAATTCGGATGTACCAAACGATCCATCATACTCGTCACTGGAACTGTACACTTCACGAAGCGTATTCAGCACTTCAGATTCGGGAATGCTGTCCAGTGATTTTCTTACAGCGTGATCATCCGTAGCAGGCGTTTCAGGAAAGAATACAACACTTCTGTGACGGGCACAATCATAACCCCATCGAAGTACCTTATTCGGGCCAAATATACCCACACTCGGTACACGTTGTGCTACCGCGCAATGCAGCAGGCCCGTATCGTTACCGAGCCACAGGTTGCAGGCACCAATTGCAGATAACGCCTCCCGGAGCTTGAGCTTGCCTGAGAGGTTATACGCGGATACCCCAAGTTTTAACAGGGCTACCTCC
Source organism: uncultured Chthonomonas sp. (assembly GCA_903859705.1). Taxonomy (GTDB): domain Bacteria; phylum Armatimonadota; class Chthonomonadetes; order Chthonomonadales; family Chthonomonadaceae; genus CAIXIX01. The sequence continues at coordinate 50,487 of CAIONQ010000122.1, read as the reverse complement.
GTTTCGCCAGCTGTATCAACTTCATCTTTGCCACCCATCAACACTACAGCGGCTCCCAGCTCTCTCGATATCTGGGCAGCAACAGATGCAAATCTTTCTGCCCCCCACTCACGTATGTATGGATCGTTTGCACCAGGCTGAAGCCCAAGCACAGGCTGCCCCGGCTGAACGCCCCTGGCGTTCAGCATCTTACGTGCTGAGCTGCGCTCCTCCTCTGTAATCCAGAGATCCGGCAGCGCGTGAGATGCGCTCATTCCGATTGCTCTCAGCATATCCAGGTGGCAATCCACTTCATTACGATCAAACGCATACGGAATGGGAACAGTAAGTAAGAAGCGGCGAAGCTCATTGGCATAACCAATGCGCACAGGCACACCAGAAATAGCCGTTGTGACCGCACTGTGGAGCGAGCGGTTGAGAACAAAAGCCACATCGTAACCACCAGCGTTCAACAGCGATCTCAAGTCTCGGCCATGTTTCCAGCGGCTAACCCCGGAAATGTTGACAGGTTTGACTGCGTTGAGGTGTGGGCAATTTGCGAAGGTATCCACAATACATGGGGCAGCAAGCAGATCAATAACCGCATTTGGAAGTTGCTGTCGAAGCTGGGTGATAAATGGTGTTGCCACCACAGTATCTCCCATAAACCGAAATTTGGTAAGTACAGCAACTCGTCGGGCAGAAGCAAGCGCCTCGCGAGCCAACTGCGCATTGCGCGGGCTAACAAGGTCTGCAGCAGTGCCGCAAGGTATGGATACGTTCCTTGCTGCGGTCCGGTTATTCTGCATGGTTCGGCACCAGTTTCAATACTCTTTCTATAACTTCATCACAGGTTATTTCTGCGAGACAACGCGCGGTGCCTGCCGCATCTGGCAAATCCGACGGAAAAACACAGTTTCTTACCCCACAACCGGGCTTACAGCACTCGCGATGGGAAAGCACATTATCTGCCTGTCGCCATGGCCCAGCATGTGTTGGGTCCGTAGGGCCATACAGAGCCACTACAGGTATTCCCAGGGCAGCAGCGATGTGTGCCGATCCCGTATCCCCACAAACGTGAACGGCTGCGCCACCCAGTAGTGCCGCCAGTTCCTTGATACTTGTTGTACCGCTTAAATCCAACGGTGCTTCAGAGGGAGGCAAATTTGCAGCAATGGCTGCCAACCGCACGGCCTCACACACTTCGCTATCTTTACGAGAGCCAACAAGCACGCATCGCAGGCCTTGTGCTTTAAACAGCCCCGCAGCAAGTGCTCCGTACCGTTCAGCAGACCATTTGCGCGTGGGGCTACCCACGGATGGGTTAAGCACAACATAGGGCCCAGAAATGCCACCCGCAATTAGCAGATCCGCCGTGCGCTTTCGAGCTTCTTCTGGAATGTGCAGCGGAAACCTAACGTTGTCGGTTGTTCCGCCGAGGGCGGCCACCACATCCAGAAACCACTCTACCCTGTGAACGCTTCCAGGGCGGGCCGGCAGAGATTGGGAGATTAACCCGGCCACATCGCGCAGTTTTCGCCAACCCACCCGATACTTCGCCCCGGATGCAAGAGCAAGAATACCGCTTTTAGCATACCCCTGCAGATCGAGTGTAACATCAAATCTTCGCCGACGTATGCTATGCAGCAGAGCCAGGTACTCTCTGCGAGACCTGGAAGAGAGCCGGCCTTCGCGCTTCCAGCGATCGCGCGGTATTACGATCACGTTGTAAAGGCATGGCGACCCGCTAACGATGCTTGCCGACATCTCCTCGACCACCCAGGTAATCTCCAGGTGGGGCCATCGATCTTTCAGAGCTGCGGCCACAGGGAGAGCGTGGGTTACATCACCGATGGAGCTAAGCCGGATTATCAGTACTTTTTTGACGCTGCTGAGGTCTGGCAGTTCCCTCGAAAACATGCGATATCATCCATTTGCGCAACGTGCGCTTAGTTCTATAGGTTACCAGCCACGACAAGGCAATTGATAACTGCCTGCTTCACATCGGCAACCTCGATTGCATTCATACATCTTGGCGCGCCGAACTCACAGCGCTTTCCATCACAACCTGAACCACAGAGGTCGTGATGAGTAATTGTAGAACTTCGCTGACCGTATGGGCAGGCCCTATCGGCATCTGTTGGCCCCATCAGCGAAACAACCCGTGTGCCAAGTGCTGCCGCCACATGCCCTGAGCCTGTATCGCCACACACGTGCGCAGCGCTGCGCCGGAGAACCCCTGCCAGCTGTTTAAGTGACGTGCGTCCGGCCAGGTTAACAAACGGCCTTGTTGTTGTTGCTCTTACACGCTCGGCAACGGCCGCATCCGCCGTAACAAGCACACATGGTACTGATTCGTGCAGGGTATCCATCAGGGCACCAAACCGGCTGGCATCCCATTCCTTAACGGGCCTCGCAGATGCTGGGTTGATGGAAACGAAGCCGGTAGCAGAGCATCCTGCTTCCGTCAGCAGCTGTTCGACTGCTGCTTCATCGGCCTCGGGAATAGTTAACGGAAACCTGACGACCTCAGAATCTGCACCGAGGGCTCTTGCCACATCAAGGTACTGATCTACAATATGTATGCTTTCAGGCCGTCTGGGAACAGGCTTTTCCAGAAATGGCGCAGCCTCCCGAAGCCAGTGATAACCCAGCCGAACCGGGGCTCCAGAAGCACGCGCCACCAGAGCGCTCTTGGTTAGTCCTTGAAGGTCTATCGCCAGGTCTATCGGCCCACCGCATTGTTCCCGTACCAGGCGCATGTGCTGCGATAGCGCGCCAAACGCGGTTGGAAACCGCAGTTTCAGTTTCGGCAGCGCAACAATCCCGCTCAGGCAGGGATTGCCTTCCAGCAAAGGTGCAAACGGCTTTTCCACTGCCCACACAATTTCAAGGTGCGGATATCTGTCTTTCAGCGCTGCTGAAACAGGGAGGGCGTGGATTATATCGCCCATGGCACTCATCTTTACGATCAGCACCCGCTTCATCTTTGATGGGTCTGCGATCAATGCGGAGCTATCGATAGGTCATCTCCCGGCCCGTGTTGGTCTGGAGAGGAGCTCCTGCCGGTTTGCTTCGCCATCTTCAAAGATGCCCGGTGATGCCTTCCAGCGATTGTGCAGCCACAGCCATTGTGTGGGATATTGCCGAATGCGTGACCCAATTCGCTCGTTAATAAGCGTCATCACGGCCTCTACATCCTGCTGTTTTTCCCCGGTAGATGTTACTACCTTCGGCTCCTCAAACTCAATTTCAAACCTGCCGTCATCGGTGCGGATACACCATGAGAACAGCAAGGGGGCATGGGTTTTGAGGTGAATAACCGCGGGGCCATCCACTGTGCCAGTTCTAAGGCCCAGGAATGGCACGAAAACATCGGCTGCGTTCTGATCTGGCAGCAGGGCTACAATCTCCTGTTTCTTCAGGCACTGAAGCACCGCACGCGCAGAACTCCCACGATATAGTACTTTTGCCCCATTGCTGCCACGCGTATCAGCCAACAGCTTCGTGGCCTTAGGATCGCGCGCATCACGGGCAACAACGTTAATGGGGTACTTGTGTACCGAAAGCCAGCGTGCCAAAAACTCCCAGTTGCCAAAATGCCCGGTTATCAACAGAACACCACTGCCAGACGCCATTGCTGCCTTAAGGTGTTCTTCGCCGTGAACCGTTACAAGGCTGTCAATCTGAGCATCTGACAGAGATGGGGTTTTCAAGAACTCTGCGCCAACCATGCCAAAATGCCGAAAAACAGCCTTTGCCATTCTCATGCGTTCGGCTTCAGACTTCTCCACACCATAAACCAGGTTGAGATTCTTGATGGCAGCGGAGCGATACCGCTTCAACAGGCGAAACGCACCAGCTCCAAGCGCTGCACCCAGCATTCTGCCAAAGCCGAGAGGGAGGGCACGCAGTGGTGGCACAAATAGTGTCATGGCAGCGCGCCCAAGGGAACGCGCCGCACGCTTTTTTAAGGGGAGGGGCGGCGGCTGAATATCTGTTTCGGACATAGGATGCCAGTTCAGATCGCCAGTTAATGGCGAACCAGGGATTCAATACGATCGATCAGTTCAGTTTCACGATCAATCGACATATTTACCTGCAGGGCAACTGCAGGCAGTGAGGAGGAGGAGAAATTGATACGCGCAGCATCTTTTTCAGTGGTCACCAGCAGTTCTGCGCCTGCAGCCTCGGACCTCTGCACCACATCGGACAGGGCTTCAACGGAAACCGCAGCATGGTCCCGAAAGCGAGCGGTACTTACTAGCCGGGCACCCAGAGAGGCAAGCAGCTTCTCGAACGAAGCGGGATTGCCAAGCGCACATACTGCACCAACCGGAATGCCGCGCAGGTTTTCAACTGCACCCGTATATTCTACCCCATCTGCCTTTACGGAGCGCAGGCCAAATGCCTTTAAACCAGCTCGGTATATGGGTTTGCCCGGAGCAGCCCTGGCAGCAAGCTTTTCTGCATTATTGACATCAGCTGGTTCTGCCATTTCCAGACCTGTTATAACGATTGCCGAGGCGCGTTTGAGGTGAGATATCGGCTCCCTTAATAGCCCACGTGGAAATGGATACCCGTTGTCAAATGGCCGGATTGCGCTTACAAGCACCACATCCATATCTCTATGGAGCTGCCAGAACTGCATGCCATCATCCAGCACTATAATATCTGGTTGAAATCTCTCTACAGCCAGCGCACCGGTCACTCGCCTATCTTTACCTACCAAAACAGGAATACCGGGCAAAGATGTTGCGAGGAGGTGGGGCTCATCCCCAGAGTCTGCGGCTGTTAGAAGCACCTTTTCCCCATCTGAAACAATAGCACAGCCGTATTCATTTGTGCCGCCATAGCCACGAGATAGGACCACACAGCGCAGGCCTCGCTCCTGCAGCCGGCGGCACACAAGTTGCGTCATCGGCGTTTTGCCTGTTCCTCCCGTGGTGAGGTTACCAACGCACACCACCGGAACACCGAGCCGTGCTTGCTTTCTCAAACCTGTTCGGTATGGGAGTAAGTACAGCTTAAGCCCACCTGCATATACAGGCACAAGTGCCGTGAGTAAGCCTCGAACCAGAGACGGAACAAAACCATGCTTGCCCTGAATAATTGGCAGCAGAGTACTCTCTGCTTTGTTGGTTTTCTTGCCGCCACCAGGCGATACTGGTGCGCTCAAGAGGCGGATCCCCTGCTACCAGCCAGAAGTGGTGCAGCACCGATAACTGCTTCGGCATATCGACGGCTCACTCCACGGTTGGATTCAATTAACTTCAGCGCTTCCACGGCTATATGCATCCTCAGATCAAAATCTCCCAATAACCGTATCAATTCTCCTGCAAGTTCTTCCGGCGATTGTGCCTGAAACCCCACGCCGCACTCTTTCGCCAGGGCAACCTCTGAGCGGATGGTCGCAACCCTTGGGCCGAACAATACAGGCTTTCCATGTGCAAGCGGCTGCAACAGGTTTTGCCCACCACCCTTTACAACTGGCTCAAAGCTGTTGCCTACAAAAGATATGTCGCAAACCGCATAGGAGTTGGCAAGCTCCCCCATGGTATCGAGGATCAGATGCCGAACGGCCCCGGTAGAATTGGCAATTTGAGTTTTTCGTACAGGTTGCAAGCCATGCTTTAGCATTGCTGCCTCTAGCTCAGATGCCCTATCTATCTGCCGTGGAGCAACCATCAGGCACAGATCCGGAAACTGCTTCAAAGCGGCTAAATACGCTCCCAAAACCACATCTTCCTCTTCCGGGCTTCGCGTGCTCCCGGCTAGAAAAAGCAGATCGGTGGCAGGGAGGTGGAGAGCCAGCCGGAGAGCTGCGCGTTCCTCAGTGGTGACCGGAGTAATAGTTTGATCAAACTTTGAGTTACCGAGCACACTCACATCGTCAGCGCGAGCAGGGGCCATCAACGTTCGGAAGCGCGCAGCATCCGCATCCCCCTGCACGAGCACACATGAAATATTGCTTAACATCCATACAAATACAGGTCGGGCAAATTTATTAATGCGGCGATGGCTGCGTTCAGACATTCGACCATTGACTATTACATTGCTGCAGCCACGAGCATGGAGCGTGTGCAGCAAATTCGGCCACATCTCACTTTCCAGGCTCACAAATGCCGCTGGCCGTATGGCACTAACAGCCTTGCTAACAATAAAAGGTAAATCGAAAGGAGAATAAAAAATTCCGTCCACGATCGTTATGGCCTGCTGATCGGCCATTTCCCGGCCAGCGGGTGTGGTTACACTCAGCACAATTCTTCGGGAAGGTAGTGCCGCACGCAACTCTTTTAAAATTGGTACAGCAGCAACGACTTCACCTGCCGATACAGCATGTACCCAAATGGGTGCTTCCGCACCTTCCGGTGTTTTAACTACTGCTGGCAGATTGCCCCAACGCTCTCGCCAGCCTGGCCGAGACTTACCGGAAAGGTACCGATACAACTGCCACAGCAGTATCACCGGATAGAGCGGTAAAAGAAGCAGATTGTAAAGCAGATACCTAATAGCAGTCCACCCTCAAGTCAGGAGTTATCGGCCCCGGTAACAGGGGCTTCTTCGGTTCTCCACTCTGCCGGATAGTCCAAATAGCCAGCTAGCGCCTCGGCTTCTTTTTCCACTCGATTTATTTCGAACTCAACAAGCCCTGCGTACCGCTGCCGGCCGGCATCGTCCTGATTGGCCGGAACGAAAATCGGCTTTCCATAAACCCAGTACGCCTTGCTGAACGGTTTGGGAACCATGTAAGAATCCCAGCTTTTACCAAACAGCCAGCGAGACCTGGCACTGACACCAAGTGGCACAATAGGTGCACCGGATTTCTCTGCCATAAGGATAACGCCAAGCTGAACTTTATGCGTGGGGCCACGAGGTCCATCCGGAGTAAAGGCCAGGCAGCCACCCTCTTTTACTTTGCGGGCCATCTGCAAAGCGCCTTTAACGCCGCCCCGCCCGGTTGAGCCGCGGGCAATCTGAAAACCATATCTGCGGAAAATGTTTGCCTGCATCTCACCATCTCTGGAAAGAGACACCAGCGCCCAGTATCCGCGGTTTCTGAAGTAGTTCGCAGGTATGAGGCTGCGACCATGCCAGGTAACAAAGATGCATCCGGCGTTTGCCGGCAATTCAGGCACCTCGTTCACGATCTTCAATCTAAGTGAGCGATAAATGCCGGTGGCAGCTGCATAGGCCACCGCTGCCAGCCTTCGGCTTTTGCGCTCCTTCTTGAGGCGAATTGCGCGCGCTTCTGCTGTTTCTTCTGGTTGTGTTTCTTCTGCCACGGCTGTCATGCTGGTTACTCGAAGCCCTTAAGTTGCGTTTCATACAGGCGTGCGTAGTAGCCACCAGTGGCTATCAGCTCGCTATGTGAGCCCATTTCAACTATTCGGCCATTCTCCATGGCAAGTATGCGGTCTGCATTGATGATGGTTGATAGCCGATGCGCGATAACAATGGTTGTTCTGTTCTTCATCAGCTGATCCAGGGCTTCCTGCACCAGTGCTTCTGATGAAGCGTCCAACGATGAGGTTGCTTCATCCAATATCAGCAATCGCGGGTTCATCAATATGGCACGTGCTATTGCGATTCGCTGGCGTTCCCCGCCAGAAAGACTGATACCACGCTCGCCAACAATGGTATCCAGCTTCTTCTCCATGCCTTCTATAAATGACGCATTAGCGGCATAGGCAGCGTTGCGAATTTCATCATCGCCTGCGTTGCGGCGGCCATACCTTATATTCTCACGCAGAGTTCCCGCGAAAAGCCATGTCTCCTGTGGAACTATGCCGATCTGGGTTCTCAGAGAATCGAGCTTTACATCTCGCAGGTTAATACCATCTATGTAAATGCTGCCTTCAGTAGGATCATAGAAGCGTGGTATCAAGTCGACGAGAGTACTTTTGCCAGCTCCACTTCGACCCACCAAAGCCACCACTTCACCTGGCTTCACTTCAAAACTCACATTTTTCAGTACCTCAGGAGTCTCTGGATCGTAGCGGAAGCTCACGTTCTCAAAGCGAAGATTGCCTACAATGGTTGGGAGTATAATCGGATCTGGCTGCTCTTTAACATCGGTTTCAACATCCAAAACTTCATCGAATATCCGCCTCGCAGCTGCCTGCATTTGTGCGCGAGTATTAGCAATGCCACCAATATCTCCTGCAGCATTGGCAACTGCGTTTAGCAGGTACAGAAACATCACCAACTGCCCCTGAGTCATTCCACCGGGGGGTATTGGAAATGTATCTAACTTAGGAGCCACTTTGCCAGGATGTGCCAGTTCCCAATTTTGCTGAGCCTGGCGCTGATGCAAGTTAGTATCGGCCACATAATTGCCGCCGAGATAAAGCATTAGAGCAACGCCAAACGCGCCTATCAACTCTGTAAAAGGCCGTAGCTGAGCATTCTTTCGCACCGCCTTCATCATGGCGTGCAATGCAGAATAGTTCGTTTCAGAAAAACGGGTTATCTCGTGCTGTTCGGCAGAGAATGATTTTACAATCCGTACTCCCGCTACGGTCTCTTCCAGCACGCTCGTAACATCCGCCACTTTGCCCTGTACTGAGCCGGAAATAGCTCGCATGCGCTTACTTATTCGGTTTATTACCGCAGCCATAAAAGGGATAAACAGCAGCGAAACAGCCGCCATGCGCCAGTTCACAACAAATAACCATGCAAGGCTCACCAGGGTGATGATAGGCGCCGCAATTGTATCTTTGAGGCTTAGCGCAGCATTCTGGATCACCTGAACATCATTGGTGATGGTAGACATGATGGCGCCGGTGCGCTTGCGGTTGAAAAATGCCAGAGACAGCGTGTGCAGGTGGGCATAGATATCGTCGCGCAAGTGCGCACCTAACCTGTTGGCCGTGAGAGATAGATAGTAGTTTTGGCCGAACGTAAACACGCCTTTTACTGCAAACACTATCAAAACAGAACCGCAGAACAGCTTGAGGTTTTCTGGGCGGCCATTGGCCATGGCATCGATGGTGTGCTTAATAAACCATCCGATGCTTGGCACGATGCATGCAACTGCCGCAGCACACAGTAGGCCGCGCACAAGTATTTTTATGTTCGGTTTAAGATAAGCGAAGAGGCGCTGCTCTAAGTGCCGATTATCCATAGTAGTGAAGTCTGTTCCAATCACATGGGCCTGCGCCATGCTGCGCAGCCGGGGGGATTACTACTTGCATACGAGTTTCAGATGGCATCAAGTTTCTGGTGCGGCTGAATGTGCTGGTTCGGTTATGGGCACGATGCCCGCTACCTTGAGAACATGAATCGCGGCCCGCTCACTTACACCGGGCTCTCCAAGCAGAGCACGTACCTCTGCAAGGTCTGCCTTCATCTGGCCCCGCACCTTTGGATCTCGTAAGAGCTGAATGGTGTGCTGCGCTATGTTTTCCGGGGTGCAGGTTTCCTGAATTAACTCGGGAACTATCATCCTCTCAGCAAGAATGTTTGGCAGGCCAATCATCTTGATGCGCTTCTTAACACCCAGAACGGCTATCTCAAAAGCCATCATTTTTGAATAGCGATACAGTATCAGCATGGGGGTGCCGAATGCCGCAGCCTCAAGCGTTGCCGTTCCCGAGCATGTAAGAAGCACATCGCTGTGTGCCATGAGCTCAGAAGTAACGCCCTTGGCAAGCACTACCGGTGGCAAAGCGCGCTCTGCATTGGTTCTAAGTTGCTGGCTTCGGCGCTCCGCGTTGCTGTTATCTTTAAGTGTGTCCTCAGGAACTATCAAGCCCTGAACGGTAACCAGGCTGCGCTGTGTTCTACCAGTAAGCATATCGGCAGTGCGAGATACTGGCCGCAAAAGCCGTGTTTCAGCTTCTTGCACAAATTCATGCCAGGCCTCTTCAATGCGTTCTGCAACATCAGGAGCGCTGGAGAGGTACTTCATCATCTGCTCACGGGTCATTCCGGGAGCAACACCAATCACAAACTGGGCATCCCGAACTTCTTTGTATATGAGCCGAGCAGCATTTATGAGGGTTGGCATTAGATGCTCCACCTCATGAGTTCTGCTGCCGGGTAGCAGGCCAATGATAGGACGAGTGGGATCAAGACCAAAGAGCTTAGCGAACGCGCCTCTATCATAGGCAGATTTTGTACGCTCGATTATAGGGTGGCCAACCGAAACGGTGTTGCAACCCAGCCCACGCAATCTATCAGCCGACCATTCAAACGGTAGAATCAATAGATCTGTTAGTGCAGCTAAGTTGGTACCCTTTTTGCCTGTGCGGCGATGTGCCGCACCAGGTGGGAAATACCACACAACCTTAAATCCTAAGGCTTTAGCCCGTTTGGCAAGAATACGGTTTGCAGCGCCAAAGTCGATAAGAACGATAACTGCGGGTTTGCGCTTTTTAAGCTCTCGTAACACCTGGGGCAACACACCAAACAACAAACGGGGAATCTTTCCTATAGCGTGGGTTATCGAAATGGAGCCCCAGCCGGCGCTATCAGCCAGGAGCTCTACACCCGCTGCTGCTGATGCCTCTGAGCCCACTCCCCACAGTTGCACCCCGGGAACCAGGCGATAAAGCTGGCGTGCCAACCCCGCAGCGATAAGATCGCCGGATGCCTCACCGGATACAATGGCGATGTTTACAGACATCGAATAACACTGGCTCACTCCTCAGATACGCTGAGGTCTCCTAAGAATTGATGCCGACGCCAGCCATAGGGCCAGCACCGGCATCCTATTGATTTACATTTCGGTGCCAGGCAGATACTTCTCAGGCCTCAGAGTTGTGGCCGCGGAAATCCTTACCGTTGCGAGAGCTTCGGATGAACTGAATAAGATGATCCAGTTCCGGGCTCTTCTCAATCTCAACTTCAATGGTCTCCAGTGCCTGGGTCATATTGAGGTTAGATCTGTAGATAAGCCGATATGCCTGCTTGAGTTCACCACGGACTTTGGGAGAAATCCCTGCGCGACGCAACCCAATCTTATTGATATCGTACTCTTTCTCCGGAATTCCAGAGACCAGCATATACGGCGGAATGTTGGTAGAGATACGAGAGAAGCCACCCAGCATTGCCAGGGTACCAATGCGGCAGCCCTGGTGAATGCCCGTAAGGCCACCTACATTAACGTAATCTTCTATCTCTACATGCCCACTGATGCCAGCGTACGATGCCAACGTAATATTGCTTCCGATGCAACAGTTGTGGCCAATGTGAACGTAGGCCATTATCAGGTTATGGCTGCCAACACGCGTCACGCAGCCTTCGCCGGTTGCACGGTGGATAGTTACATACTCGCGCAGCGTGTTGTAATCGCCGATTTCAAGATACGTAGGTTCGTTATCGTACTTAACATCCTGCGGACGGCCACCAAGTATTGCACCTGAGAAGATTTCGCAGTGCTTACCGATAGTTGTGTTTTCCTCAACAATGGAATGAGGATACATAACGGTGAAATCACCAATGCGGGAGTTTTTGCCTACAATACAGTAGGCACCGATATTTACCCCGTCACCGAGTTCGGCTGTTGGGTCGATAATCGCAGTTGGATGTATGATCCGCTCAGTCACGGTTTGCGTCTCCCCCGGCTGGCTGGACGGTAGTTCCGTGTTCAGTGTCGGCGATGGAAACGCCATTCGTTTCGCCTCCTGCACTCTCTGCTGCAGCCTGTAAGTGGGCCAGTGTGGCCCTCTCAATCTTCTCGTATACCTGGTTTCTTGTAGATGCAACGGGTGATTTGAAGGCGAACTTCATAAAGCATCGCGCTACCTCTTGCCCATCCACAGAACAAACCAGTTTAACTCTTCCGTAATCGCCCTTCACCCAGTCTTTACTCGCCTCGGTAACAAGGCGATCACCTGGCACAACCACCCGCCTAAAGCGAGCATCTTCTACCCCGCCAAGCAGTGCAAGGCGGTCGTTGTAGCCAGGCATGCACAGCATCATAATTGCTGCAACTTGGGCCATCGACTCAAGTATCAGGACACCCGGCATCACTGCCTGTCCTGGAAAGTGACCATTGAAGAAGGGCTCGTTAATCGATACGTTTTTGTATCCGATAACGTGCTCTCCTGCCGTGAGTTCCACTACCCGATCAACAAGCAGCATCGGAAAGCGATGCGGCAGCAGCGCCCTTATGTCTTCAATATCTAAGATACACTCCATACAGTTCTCCTGAACAGGATTACGACGGACAATTTACGATCCGCTCATAACACCCAACTCCAGCAGTGCCTTCGCCATACGGGTGTTCACGGTGTGTCCGGGCCGGTAGGCCACAATCCGGCAAGCAAGCCTGGCGTTCACCAGGGCAAGATCGCCAACTACATCCAGCGCTTTATGGCGCCACCACTCACCCGGGATACGCAGCGAAGTGCTAAACGTATCGGGCGGTGTGATGATCACCACATTATCCAGCGACCCACCTTTGGCCAGGCCAGCTGCCAAAAGCGGCGCCACCTCGGCGTAAAAGGCAAATGTTCTGGCCATGGCAAACTCTGCTTCAAAGGCCACTCGGCCCGAGCTGAGATCCACGGTATGCCGCGCATCACCCTGCGGCCAATCGTTAAACTGTGTTTCCACGGTTAACTCAAATCCATCTCCAGGTTCGGCAGTCAGCCAGCTACTGCCGTTATCGGATGCGGTACGCAGCGCTTTAGTAACCGCGATATAGCGTGGTGCTGCAGGTTGTGGAGATATACCTGCATCCGCTATGGCTTCAATAATTGGGAGAGAACTTCCATCGAGGATGGGCATTTCCGGCCCTTCAACCTCAACAATGGCGTTATCTATATGGCAACCGGCAAGGGCCGCCAGAACGTGCTCTACCGTACTCAACCGCACACCGGCTTTCCCTAGCGTGGTACACCGATTACTATCCACCACAAAATCAGCGGATGCCGGGATTTCCGTACCTTCCACCAAGAATAGCCTACCTCGGTTCTCTTCTGCGGGCTTAACGGTAACCCTGCCAGGCTTACCCGTGTGAATGCCAACGCCAGTTAGGCTGAACGCCCGTGCCAGGGTGTTTTGCGCAGCTGATCGTGCGATGTTCGTGTTCCGATCTCCCGCAGGGAATACAGAGTGCGGCTATAACGCCTCTTCGGCTGGCACTTCCGCCACACCTGTCGTGCCTGTTTCCAGACGCGATACACGCTCCGCCAGGGTGCGCAGCAGTTTGAGGTTTTCAGGAAGCTTCTGCATCATAGATACTTCACGAAGCCTCTGATTCAGCGGTATGGCAGGCGTACCATATACCCTGCCTCCGGCCGGCACATCGTACCGAACACCACTGTTGCCGCCAACCAGAGATCTGGCTCCCACAGTAATGTGATCGTTAATTAACGAGCCACCGGAGATGATTGCGCCGTCTTCGACTACACTGGTTCCACCAAATGTGACATGGGCCAAAATTAAGCAGAACCGGCCAATCCTTACATTGTGACCGACATGTACGAGATTGTCCAGTTTCGTACCCATCCCGATCACAGTTTCTGCAGTTTTTGCACGGTCAATACAGCATCCCGCGCCAATTTCAACATCATCTTCGATGCGAACTATGCCGATATGCGGAACCTTCTTGATGCCGTGACCTACCTGCATGAAGCCATAGCCATCTGACCCAATAACAACATTTGCCTGGATCAAACAGCGTCGACCAATTTTCATTCCCGGATACAGTACCACATTCGGCCGTATCGTCGTCTCATCGCCTATCTGGCAGCCATCTCCGATGCGTACGCCTTCTCCGATTATAACCCGGCTTCCAATATTGGCCCCGGCGCCAACAGAGGCGAAAGCACCAATCTGCACGTCATCCCCTATCACAGCATCTGGCGCCACCCAGGCCATTGGGTGTACTCTGGCAGTGTACACGGGTGCGGGTGCAACAAATTCAAGTGCCTTAAGAAAGGCGAGCCTTGGTTCATCAACCAGAATCAGTGGTTTGGAGCCCGTAGCAAACTCTGCACGGGTAATAATAACGGCACACCGGCTCTTGAGCGCTGCCTCTACATACTTTGCGCTTTCTGCAAAAACAAGATCGCCTGCCTCGGCAGTATCAATGCCACCCAGGCCCGTAACCTGTATTTCTGCATCGCCAGAAACAACACCGCCAACGATCTCTGCAAAAGTGCCAGCGGTCCAGTTACCATTGGTGGTATCTGTAGTGTCCAAATTATCGTTCCTTCTATCTACTTTTGCGCCGTGTGGATTGGCTGCGCGTCGAGGTGATGGCCCGCTTCCCAGAAGCGCTTTAGATCGGTCGATACGTTGCTCGTCCAGTCTGAGCTTTTAGATCCTGGGGTAAAATCCGGCACCCAGTGTTGCTGCCTCGCTATGCGCTCAACACACTGGCGAGTATCGGCGAACAACATCTCCTTCAATCGCAGGGCTGATGCGGCGCGCGCAATGCGGTCTTGTTCGGCCTCATGTGGTGCCATCGCCATAAATGCCGTACCTGGATTTAGATTAGCACCCGGATTTTTGATTGCTGTTCTGGGTGAACCCGGGATGTCGTTTGAATTGCGCGAGTCGGAAAGCTGCTCAATGGCGGCGGGTTGATCATCCAGGCGCTTGCGCGCTTCTGCAGATTCCTGTTTTGAGGCAGCGGCTAGCTGCTCTGCAAAACCCTTCACATTGGCTGCAGCTCTGCCATCCAGTTCGGCGCGCAAGGGCTTTAACGCTTCTACAGCAAGACCTTTGAAATCTGCTTTCAGAAGCCCGGTGACTGCTGCACTTTTCGCCTGGATTCGGCGGTCTATCTCAACCTGCTGCACGCGTACATCATCTTGAAGTCGGCGGGTATTGAACCCGCTAGAAGCATAAACGCGCGCCTGAGAAGCCAGTGCCTCTGCCCGGTAGTTCAGCCTATCCAGCTCACGCTGTACAGAACGCGCTTCTACAACTGCCACATCTCGCAATTCCACAGTTTTCTTGCTGAGCGCCTCGGCATATTGCGAATCTGCGAGCTGGGTCTCCGCTGTTTGGCGCACGGTTATCTGCACATTATCGCGCTCGGTAAGGCCAGCCTCTAACTGTGTGATGTAGCGTGCAGCATCTTCACGAACGGTAGATTCATGCTCTTTAACACGATCTGGCGGAAGCCCGTGCGGAGGCAGAAACACAGGCGGCATGGCGGATACAGCAGGCGTTGGGTGTAGCGGATCGCTATCCAGCTTGCGCTGAGCCCCCCAGGCATCTATTTCGAGCACAGAAAGCCCGGAGTAAGCAGGATGCAGCGATATTAGGGCCTCAAGCTGTATTCGATGGTGCGGCAAAACTGGGGCTTTTGCAGGCGAACATCCAGCTGCAATGAAAACGATGGCGACAAGGCAAAGCACCACCCGGGCTCTGCCATACAGCAGCAGAGAAAGGTGCACGCGCACACACGGGCTGTTCAGCGGTAGTCGCCGCACAGCCCGCACCACGCTTAAATTACTTGCCGCTGTTAAGGTCTTTAAGAACATCGTCGGTCAGGTCTGTATCGCAGTAAAACACCAGGTCGCTGCTAAAGACCAGATTGAACGATTTGGCCTTGGCCACCTTTACAATGGCTGCCTTAACATCTGCATCCATCTTCTTGCGCATGTCATTGGCGCGTTTCTGCAGCTCTTCCTGCGCAGATCCCTGCCGGTCCTTTATGCGCTTGCTAGTTTCTGCTTCCAGGCGGCTTAGCACCTTCAGTCGGTCTACTTCGGCTGGAGTTGCGTTCTGCTTCGTCTGAAGCGCCAGGTACTCATCAAAGAGCTTCTTACTGGCATCCTCAAGTTTCGTCTTGAGATCTTTGTCGTCCTTGGTGAGCTCAACCTTGTTGGATTCTTTAACGGCAATCAGCCCGAATTTGCGCTGATCTGCCTCTTCAAGGTACCGATGCTGATCCCAGCTGTTAAGCTCGGTAAGAATATCGGCCTGTAATTTCTGCAGTTCCTGATCGGAAGACTGTGTGAATTTGTACTCTTGAAGCAACTTGCCGGCATTAACAACGGCGATCTTCAGTCCGGCCGTGCTCTTGTCTTGCCCGTGCGCGCCTGTGATAGACAGTAGGGCGCAGAGCGCTATGGTTGCCAGGTACATTGTGCGAACACCAGGCGTGGGACGATACATAGAAGTGTGTCCTTTCAAATCAACATGAACTGCGCATTGGGTTACAGGTGCCTCCCGGCCGCCAATGTGGCGCTGGGGCGAGCCCTGCATGGCATGCGCCATGAATCATCAGAATACGTTGCCAATACTAAAATGCGTTTGTCCGCCTTCGTTACCAATTCCATAATCAAGGCGAATTGGGCCAAGCGGCGTTCTAACACGTATGCCTAGTCCAACGCCTACGTGCGGCGTAAATCCGCTCTGCTTAAAGCCGGCAATGTTCACATTAGAGTAACCGCCGCCCCAGGCATCGCCGATATCGGTAAACAGCACACCTGTAAGTGCGCGGCCGAGTGGCTGGCGCATTTCCAACGATGTGAGGATCATGTTCTTACCCCAGAACCTGTCTTCACGATAGCCGCGCAACGTTTCTGCGCCTCCAACAAAGAACTGCTCGAAGAATGGTTGTGTGCCTACCGAAGAGCCCAGTAGGGCGCGGAATGCCAGAACTGGCTTCGAATCGGTTGGCTTCTTGCGGGCTCCCTTAAGGCTGAAGAAGTGCCGGTCTTCTAACGAAAGCTTGGCAAAAGTATGTGGTCCAAACACGGCCGTGTTGATTGATGGATCTGGAGCAGAGGGCGGCGTGAGGTTGGCATGACCAACCGATATACCCATGCTCTGAAAACCACCAGCGGCCGGATCCAAAGGCACATCGCGCGAATCGTGCTGGCCCATCGCACCAAGTACGAATATGGGTCCGTTCTGCAGTATGGAGGCATCAATACCGCCAAGGGCCAAGCTATCGGTATGCACCGTTTCTGCACGAGCCGTAAGTACTCCGGAGATGCGATGGCCAAGCGGTCTACTAAGAGATATGGTTGTACCGATGCGCTGTTCGTTATACCGCGTATCTGTGCCAACCGTAGTATTCACTGCGGTTGCGTCTACAAGACTGTTTGCAAATCGGTAAACGGTTTTATCGTATACGGAAACGGCAAGTGCGGTGTGCTTGTGATCCAACCAGGGTTCCACAAATGAGAGCTCTACGGAGCTTTGATTTGCGATACCACCCGATTCGAGCAGCAGGCTGAGCGTTTCACCCATACCTCGGAAGTTGGTGTCTGAAACCTCTGCGCGGCCAATAATCTGCTGCCGGCTGCTGTATCCAGCTCCTACGTTGATGTTTCCAGAGCGCTTTTCTGGCAGGCTAATTGTAAGCACTGCCTGGCCCACCGTAAGATCCTCGCGCGGAACAACATCATCAAATAGGTTCAGGTTATAGATCTTCTGCAGATCGTCGTTCCAGGTTTTTCGGTTGAAATAATCTCCAACCTTTGTGTTCATTTCACGGAGTATAACAGCGCGCTTGGTTTTGTGCGTTTTAGCAATCTTGATTTCAGAAACACGCGTAACGATAATTGGGATGGTGAGAACCCCGGTTTTGGGATCTAACGACTCATCCTGACCAAGAACTGCAATAAAACCACGCTTGTTGTACTCTTTCTCAATTTCACGGTCGTCTCTGCCCATATAAAGCGGGTTATACAGTGAACCAGACTTAAAGTGGATGAGACTAAGTATCTCTTCGGCCTTAATAGGGCCAGATCCCGTTATTTGAATGTTCTTAACAACATCATTTTCGTCTACTTCAATAACAACGGTGCATTGGCCGTTGCTCTCTTCGGAGTAAACCTTAACCCACGATTCTTTATCATCAGGATTGTGCTGAATACCAAAGTTGCCGGTTTCTGTGAGGTTCAGCTTCATCTCATCCAGCGTTTGCTCATTGCATGGATCACCAATGTTGTGACCGCTGGCAATGATAATTGCCGAACTCGAGAGAACCTTATTGCCCTTTACAACGATCTTGCTGATCCTGGGGGTGCCGGGAGCAACGGGAGGTGCTGTTTTTTGGCCCGCAGCGGCAGCCTGCGCGTGAACTATGGCTGGCGCACATACAATGCCTGCGGCGGTTGCCACAATGCAAAGGGGCACAGCCTTCGCCCGTACAGACCGTATTTTCAGTTTTTTCATTCGGCAGAGCGCTCCTGACAATTCGAATATTTATTTTCTTCTAGAAAGCTGGCGCACAGCGGAGAAAATCGGCACGTGTTATCGCCGATCCGGTATGCGTATGCAATCTAGACAGAGGATGCTGCTTACGACCAGCGCCAGCTTCGCAGGCGCCTTATTCCTGGTAATAGGGGCCGATTTTGCGGCGAATCATCCCTCGCGCCCTTGAAAGGCGCGTTTTCACATTTTCGAGCGTGAGCCCCGTTCTATCAACGATTTCGTTGTAACTAAGCCCCTCAAACTCTCGCAGCACCAGCACTTCCCGATATTCTGGAGTAAGTGACTGAATGGCAGACATCAACTTCTCGCGCAGTTCGTTATTCTCTAACACACGTTGCGGAGATTGGCTCCAGTCTGCAATTTCGCGAGTTCCTCCGTCATCTTCGTCAAGGTCCCTTGGTTGGTCCATTGACTCCATCCGAAGCCCGCGCTGACGTTCTCGCTGACGTACCTTGTTGATGCACAGGTTACGTGCTATCTGATACAGCCAGGTAAATACCTTGGAATCGCCCCGGAACCTATCGTAATGTCGATAGGCACTTATAAACGTTTCCTGTGTAAGGTCGGTGGCTTCCTCATAGTCGCCAAGCATGCGGTAAATCACATTGAAGATTTTTTTGTCGTATTTGGCAACGAGAGCATCAAAATCCAGATGGCGATCAGCATCTTCCGGCGGAGCTGAATTCATTGCGCGGTGCCTGCCCCTGGCTAAATCTGCCTGATCTGAAGAAAGAGCCGCCCCTACTACAGCAGACGCAACAGTAGGTGTTTCGGCAGATGCACCAGCGACATCCAGTTCAGGATGCCGACCCGGTACATTCACCGCAACAGGAACAAACCCAATTGGCAGCGCCTTTCCTACCGACATTGAACTGCTCCCGCCCTGGCAGGGCGCTCCAGTCTAAAACATTAGCTAAACAGATGGTGAGGTGTATCCTCAGTTCTGCTTTCTTTCATAGGACGTGAGCCCACGTCCGTTGTTACAGTACCAGCGGTACGTGCATAGTGAAATAGGGAGTGAAACAAATCACACCCACGTTAACCACGCAACATCAGCGCTACCCCGTTTATTACCCCTAAAACCGCCAGACTCCTTCAAGCAGGTATCTACTTATACGCTGATCGTCGTAGTCATAAGAAAACTGGTAACGATCTCGAAACCGAAGGCTCATCTTAAGATCATAATACCTGTTTTCGGTGCTCAGCCCTCGATTGTATGTTATATACAGCGGGCCAACTATCTGGCGGGCTACTGTTAGCGATAGCTGCTGCACCGGATCGTAGGAGAGCGCGAACTGCTCTAAACCAAGCCCACTTGCCAGTTTATCAAACTGGCCCGGAAGCACTGTTCCGGTAAGGATATTTGTGAGGGCAGTAATTGCGGTTTGCCCGGGATCATGCCCCACACGGTTAAATGTATCTACACCGAACAGAGCTGTTACCAATCGTTCGCTTAATGCTTGCTGCCCAACAGCAAGATCGTTTGGATCTGTTATAAAATCCAGATGCATGCGAGATTGCCCGTTTGCATCTCCCGTAACATCTGTAAGGGGGCCGTTTGCAGTTACGGTTACGGTATACAGCTTACGAACACCAGCAATAGAAACTGCGGTTAATTTGGTGCGGGCCATAAGGTTTACACGCACATTTAGCCCTGCGTCTGCAACCGCACTATTGCCGTAATCAATTTCAATAACGCCCGGCGGAACTATATCGAATCGCCGCGGAGGCACTTTCAGATTGCCCTGATTCAACGTGATTCTTCCGTGCAGAATCGGCGCTGCCAGGTCTCCGCGCAAGCTCATAAACCCACCAACCTGCGCGTCTAACTGTGTGTTGCGCAAGCGCACGTTTTTACCCGTGAAGTTTACAGTTAGATCGAACCGTGGGTTTACTGCCGGGGCCGTGCTGGCCCCATTGGGTGGTGCAAAATCTGATGGTAGCGAGGCATTTGTGTTTGTAAGGTTGATGGTTCCGCTAATGAGTGGCCGAAGCACAGATCGGGTTACAGTAACCGCAACTGTTCCGGTGCCGTTTAAGCTTCCAGACCTGCTGCCAGGCAGCGGTGTTTCATCAAAGCTAACATTCTCTCCCTGCAAAGTTAGTGGGTCTGGCACCGTTCTGGGAGTGGCCTCGTTATAGCCAACCGGGATACTGCCCGTAAGGCGTATTGGTTCGCTTTCCCGCTTTGCAATGGGTAGGCCCTTACGATCGTAAGCCTGTGTTTTAGCCGAAAAGCTATCGACATGCAATACATCATCGGTTAATGATACATGTGCATTCAAATCTAGAATGCCTGTTGACAGCCCGGGAATCTTGAGCTTGTCAGCGGTTAGTGTTATGAAGCCAGATTGAAGTTTTGGTGCGGCAATACTGCCACCCACTTTAACCAGGGCCGCAAAGTTGCCTTTGCTGTCTCTAAATGCAGCAATACCCAACTCACCAAGCAACTCCAGGTCTGCCGTCTCTTTTAGTGCGGCACGCCTCGGCAGCTCAGCGGTTATATCCAACTGTGCAGTATCTGGCAGAAATGGGGATGTCCAGGTGAACCCACGTATAACGCCAGATAGTGCAGCCTGATACGCTTTGCTTTTAGTAAGCTGCCTGGTTACACGCAAGTCATCAATCTGAATCTGCCCTTCTTCAACCCTTGCATGGTCAATCTCTACACGCTCAAACGTGCGTTCCATATAGCCAACATTGCTGAGGTTAATGGAAAAATCCAGAATTGGAGATTGAACTGTGCCCGCTACAAGTACGCCAATCTTATCTCCAACGCCCGTCAACGGGTGCACCGACGTTGGGAATAGCGCCGCTTGTACAAAAGCCAGGTTGAGGTTTGTCAGGTCCACATCCGCCCGAACATCGCCACCATAACGCAAGCTGAAATCACGTATGCTCAGTGTGGCATCCTGCCTGTCTGCAGAAAGCTGTTCGGCTGGTGTTTCTCTGCCGCGTAGTGCCGCAGATGGGCCGATAATGGCTACAGCTTCTGGTGCGGTAATGCCTGCTTTGTTTACAGAGGCACGGCCCGTTAGGGATTTGATTGCATAATCGCGCACTGTAATGTTATGAGAATCCAGCAGCACAACGGCTTCAGGCGCCTCCAGGGTGCCTTGCAAAGAAACATGTGCCCGCAATTCACCGGTAAGTTCATCCAGTGACACTGTGGTCGTCTTACCGCCCTGAGAGCTGGCAGTTATGAGCTCCCCAATCTTTCCAATTCTCAGCCCCTCAATACGGGCTGCATTAGCAGAATCTACAGCCGGTGAAGATATCGCAGAAGTCTTTGTATCCCAGGTTGCCGTTGGAACCACAATTACCGTAGCACCCGTATCGGCATCTTTTAACGTACAGTCTGTTATTGTTAGCTGGTTTGCACTGTACCTGGCACCCAGCGCCAGTTGGCCAATCTTTAGGCTTCGATAAGTAAGTCCATTCGCAAGAATACTATCGGCACTTAAGTCAGGATCGGAAATCGTTCCTCCCAGGTGAATCGAAAATGCCAGCGTTCCATCTGCCTCTGGTGCGCGGGCATCCGGCAAAATGGGAGTTAGCTTTGCAACCTTTAGCCCCTTGCCCGTTGCAGTTGCATCCATTTCTCCCTTGCGCGTGATACTTCCCTTAACCGAGATTTCTCCGTCGGCAGTTTCGATGCGACTCCCGGTGATGTGCAATCCAGCCGAGTCGTAGTAGGCTTCGGCAAATGCGCTTGTAAGCCGTAAGCCGTTAAGTGCAGCACGGTGCAAACTTATAGAGAATGGCTGATCAGCGGCCTGCCCGCCCTGCCCCACCGCATGAAGGTCTGATCCACTACCGTAGATTCGAACTCCCTCAGCACCGTCGGTCGAGATGGTGCCATCCAGAGCAAGTTGCTTGGAGTTGAAGCCAGCCAGGTCCCCAAGATACCGCAAGTCCAGATCGGTAACGCGCACTGTAAAGTCTATACCAGGTTTAGGATCACTCAAATCCACCACACTGCCAGAGAAAGATACCACCGATGGGTACCTCTCCAGAGAGCCCCGGCTGATTACCAGTCCGGCCTGATTCCACCGGAAAGCAGCAATGGCTTTATCCACCACGTATTTACCGGTTGAAACGCCAAATGCGCTAACCTCCCCGGTAAATACAGGCTCATCCATGGTCCCAGTTAAAACGCCTTTGCGCAGGTAGGCAACTCCATCCAGGGAGTGCAGCGAGGGCACGTTGGGGTCGGTGGCAAGGGGTGGCTCAGGGCTAACTGCCTCCACCAACGAATGGATATCTATTCCATCGGCCGCAGCCGTAATATTCATTGCCCGGGTAATCAGGTCAATCTGGCCAGATGCAAACGCGAATCCTTTGGGGTCGTCTATCCGAAATGATCGTATATACACCTTACGCGCAGCAGATTCAGCCTCTACATAGGCTCTATTAAACACCTGCCCATTAATTTTTACATCGGTTAGTTGTACCTGCGAGCTTATAGAAGGTGAGATTCCCTTGCGCCCCTCAACAGCTATATCAATATCTCCAAAACCATCCTCAAGCTTCTGAATGGGAAACCCTATCTCCATCAGCTTTAAGCCCTTGCCATGGCCCTCGGCTTTGAACTTACCCGTGCCGTCCAGAACCAGTCTGGATCGAATTACGGCCTCACCGCCAGCATAACTTCCTTTAAAGTCGCCAGAAAGTGTCCCATCCCGCAATGCAATCGCAACATCTACTCCATGAGCTTTCACATGGTCGTAACGCGCCTGATTGAGGTGCGAAGAGGCAACCAGCGTAAGCGCACCAATGGATCCATCCAGATCTGCCTGAGCAGAGCCAAGTGCCATGCAGGTATTGATGTTGTGACTTACTGCTTGTGGTAACTGTGGCACCCAGCGGTCGATTTTCAGATTGCGGTACAACAAACAAAGGTCAGTATCGCTAACGGCGGTCCGCAGATGAAACACAGGTGCCCCAGGGCCGCGCATTTTGATGGCTCTTTCGTAGCTCGAGGGCAAATCTTTCAGTGTGGATGGCCGTGGAAAACCTGCAATCGAGCCATATACGCGCAGAGGCACTCCATCCACTGCCGCCTGTACATCTGCTGCGGCGGCGGTATCTGTAAACTGAACAGTCGCATTAACGGCGTGCAAGGGCTTGCGCAGGTACGGGGTGCTGATATCAGCATTGCGGAGCGCCAAGTGCCCGGTAAGGTAAAGCGGGAGCGCAGGCTCCCCATTCTCCAATTTCTTAAAAGCATTTTGGGTAAGGGATACAACACCATCGGCAGCAATGTCAGCTTCGCCCGCAGAAAATGTTCCGAAGCGCGCAGGCAGGTACCTGGTGGATAGTTCTTTTAAGTTAACATTGGTAGCCACAAAATGCAGCGATGCTCGGCCGGGATCTGGCTCAAAAATACCTGTAATTCGCAAACGGTTGGCGTACACAGGATCGGGAGAGGCCGACGTATCGATAGAGATGGAGTGATCTTCACCCAGCAGCGCAAGGCCGCTTATAGCGTAGAGCCCTGCATTTACAGGCCGCGCATCTGGCCCAGAGCCAATTTGTACGGCACTATCAAATGTAACCTGCCCCGCTTCAACCACAATCCTATCTGTAAACATTCGGCCAGCGGCCTGCTTGGGGCGAGAAAGATCCGCAAAGTTCCACTTTCCGCTACTATCCCTCGTGATATGAATAGCGGGCTTTACAACCTTTAACTCGCTGGCGTAAGGTGCGTGTACGTCGCCATTGAGCGCATTGCGAATGGACCCTCGTATAACCACATGATCGGCAGATGCAAAAAGAGTTTTAACGGATGGATTAGCATCCGCAATCGTTACGCCGGCAAGATCGATGGAGTTTTCGCCCAACGCGGACCACAAACTGCCAGTAATAGTAACGCGGGAGATACGCACATCCCGGTTAAGGGCGCGCGTAGCCTCCCGCGAAACAATGGCAGCAAGCGTTTTGCTGCTGTTAAGGTACGTGATAAGAGACGAAACGAACCGCTGAGCCCCAATACCGAGGTACAGCAATGGGACAACAAGAACGGCTATGCAAAGTAACGATCTTAAGAAACGCAAAGCCACTCCGCCTCAGCGCTGCCGCCGTTCTGCCTGATGCTTCCGGCAGTGCGGAAATTATCCCGCAGAAGCAACGCCCACTCTGGCAAGCCTTTGTGCCAGCAACTTCTCAGAAAAGGCCTGTGCGTTGTACGAAGAACGTACAAAAGGTGCCGAGGCTACAAACAGAAACCCTAACTCCTCACCAATACGCTCGTACTCCGCAAACCGTTCCGGATGTATGTACTCCTGAACAGGCAGGTGCCTATCTGTAGTAGGACGCAGATACTGCCCTATTGTGACGGCGCTAACCCCCACACTCCTCAGATCTCGCAGAGTTTGAATGATCTCCTCGTGCGTCTCTCCGAGGCCCAGCATAATGCCAGATTTGGTGTACACCGTAGGATCCATGTTCGTGACTGCCTGCAGCAGTTCCAGGGTTCTGCCATAACGAGCCTGTGGCCGAACAGACGGCGAGAGCCGCTCAACAGTTTCAATATTGTGGTTATAGATATCAGGGTGGGCATCTACTACGAGTTTAATACACCATCGCTTGCCCTTAAAATCGGGAGTAAGCACCTCTACTATTACGCCCGGGATGGCCTCACGCAGTGCGCGAATGGTATCGGCGAAGTGCCCTGCCCCCTCATCGGCCAGCTCGTCGCGCGCCACCGAAGTAACCACAACATGCTTCAGTCCCATCTCTTTTGCGGTTTCGGCAACCCGCCTCGGCTCATCGTTATCCAGCGGATCTGGTTTGCCCACTTTGATGGCACAGAAGCCACAGTTTCGCGTACAAACCTCGCCCAGGATCATAAATGTGGCAGTCTTCTTAGACCAGCATTCACCGAGGTTCGGGCATCGCGCGCTTTCACAAACCGTATTCAGTTTGGAGTCTCGCAGCATAAGGTTAACCGCATCCACGGTATCCGGGCTTGGCACCCGTTTGGTTAACCATATTGGCAGTCGTGAGTTCACAGCGTTATCTTTCCCACGGGCAAACATCGCCGACGATTATGTCGCCAATACCGATTTATGCCCGATATACAACGTTACAAGGTTGCCTTGAATACGATGATCATGAATCGCACAATTGAACTTCAGTCTACCCTCTAAGGGGTGAGTTTGCAAGAAATCATGCCTACGTGAGCTCGTTATCGGGCCCATTGCCATCACACTTATTCTATACGCATGAGCCGCTATTACGCTCACCAAACAACAAATCGCCCACTGCCACCGGGTGCGAGCAGCGCTCGAACAAGGGGAAGTGGGCGTTTGCTATTCAAACGGTGCGATTAGCCAGCTATCTGAGCTTTGAAGAACTCGGCGGCCTTACGCAGGTTGTCTTTGCGCTGCTCAATGTCGTACTTGCCAAGCGACTCATCTTCGAGGCACAGGTCTCGATCATACCCTGCCTTGCGGAGTGCCGCAAAGTAACGGGTGTGATCGATATCGCCCTCATGGATTGGGCAGCAGTACTTATCATACTCGTAGCCCACTTCGCGCTGAGTTTCGACGATATCTTGTGGATACTTTATGTTTTTGATATGCGTGTGTTTTACAAACGGGGCAAGCTCTTCAAAGATCTCATAGACACGGCTCAACGGCCATCCGCGCCAATAGTAGTTGCCAGAATCGAGTGTTAGGCCCAGGCGAGGATTGCCCACTGCCTCCAGCGTTGCCTTTACAAAAACGGGATCATTACCCTGGAAGCCATGGTTCTCAATGCCAAGCTCTACGCCACTATCCTCTGTGGCTGCCAGTATTTTCTTAATGGCATCCGCAACAAGCCGCAGGCGCTCTTCCAGGGGCAAATCACGCTCGCCGCTCATAATGGCATCCACACGTACTGCGGGCGCACCCAGTGCCTGTGCCGCGCGCACTGCACGCACCGCCCAGGCAATCTCAAACTCTTTGTCTTCGGCGTTGAAATTGTTGCCCATACACAGGGCGGCTATCTTTACGCCGTTTTCGGCTGCCTGGCGAGCAAGTTCGGCCACATCCGCCGGGTCTGCAATGTTCAGGCGCTCTTTGCCATCCACGGGAGCAATTGCAGAAACGGTGTCATCTTTCTTAACAAAAAGCTCTATTCCCGGAATATTCAGGTCTTTGAGGCCCTCTGCCAGTGTTTTGTAACCAGCCGCAAACACAATGTCATCGCGGATGGCAAGATACATGCTCATGAATAGGATCCCTTCGTTTCTATGCCTGCCTGTGTGCAGCAGCCAGTGTTGCCTGCCACAGCTCAGATATAGATTTTGTATGTAGTAATATGCAGCAGCGGGCCAACAAGAGCCCAGATGGAGCCGGCGATATAGTCTCCCAACGCCAGGCCAAGGAAGAATGGAATGGCAGCATTGTAGGCACGCATCCCACCAAATCTCACCAGCAGTAGCTTTGCCAGCCATGCGATCAAGAAACAGAACCAGAAGTAATCCATGGCAAACGAAACGCTGAGTGCGTAACCGGCCGGATGAAATGGCCACCACAGAAAACTGCCCCGCATAACCCGCAGGAAAATCACCATCAGAAAGCCCGATGCAGTATACAGCAGCTGGGTAACATTCACCTTTGTTGGCGTTTGCATCCAGCCGGAAAGCTGATCGTAACTCTCTGAACCTACCCACTTCTTGAAGCCTATGTTACGCGCTGCGGCACCATCCGCAAAGGTTACATGCAGGTTGGCCCAGTAGGCGGCCAGGGTGCCCCAGGCAAAGGCAATAACCAGCAGCCACAGCAGCGAACTGGAGCGCATGCGGGTTGAATCGCCAATCTTCATGGCTTCAATCTGATTGGGCATCGGGTGGCACCGGTATCCTCTGTTGAACCAGTACATAACCGAAAGGGCCGTTAACGCCTGTGCACCAATTGCCCGGGTGCCAAACAAGGTTACCATGATTAACCGCGGATTCACAAAGTAAATCTCATGCGGTGTTCCCAGCTCAGATCGAACCCTGGTAATGGTTAATGCAAGCAGAAAGTACAATCCAAAAAATAGGCAGCCAGTCCAAAAACTTAGCCCAATACGGGCGCTGTAGGCGGCTAGCACCAGGCTTCCAACAGCCAGGCCCACAAACGCCCCTCGGTACTGCTTTTGCAATTGGGCTGTTATTCCGGGATCTGTTGCCCTTCCGAATGCGGCCGTAAATGCGTGTAAAATCTGCTTGCGAAGCGACCATGCAATCACAATCCCCCACGCCACCCAGGCACCGCTGGCTTGTTGCTGGAAGTAGGGGAAACCTGCATTTCCCGGGCCATCCATTCCTGCTGCTGCCCCGAACACCTGAAACAGTTTACGGGCCACAAAGAAGAACCAGCAAGAGAACGATAGATCCAGAGGAACGAAAAAGGCAAGCCCAATTGCGAAGGGGTACATCGACATTTTTGTGTCGTTTATTGAGCTCCACGGCCGCACCGTAAGAAACTGGCCAAGATCGTACTGCTTTACCATCGATAAGTAAGGCAGCGAGGGATACATTGTATGCAGCCCATTAACCATATCAATTGAGAGAGCCACAGCAAAACCGGCCCACATCAACTTGCTCTGAAAGAATGCTCCCAGGGCAGATGCAGTGCCCGTTCCGGGTTCGGCAGTCATGGCAAGTGGCAGCTG
Organism: uncultured Chthonomonas sp.; assembly: GCA_903859705.1. Lineage (GTDB taxonomy): Bacteria > Armatimonadota > Chthonomonadetes > Chthonomonadales > Chthonomonadaceae > CAIXIX01. Next base: position 22,722 of record CAIONQ010000122.1, on the reverse strand, counting down.
GACTATTGGGAAAGCCAGCCGCTCGTTGGAGGTCCACTGCTCCTTAATCAAAATATTGAGGCAGCCGCACATGGCGATAATCGTGGTAATAAACAGGCCCCACCACGCCAGCGGCGCCACAAACGGCCCCCAGTACTGAATATCGTACGGGTTTACATTGCCGAGATAGAATGCCTTAACGGCAGTAGGATCGCTTACCAGCCAGAATTGAGGCAAAAACGGAAAGAAAAGTGCTTTCCAGTGGTTTTCTGGCGCTTCATAGTAGGCGGCATGCGCAATGGCGCCAAACAGGTTTTGGTACAGATCGTGCCCGGCAAGCACCGTGCCGATAACAAGCACAATATAAACGGTTAGCAGTTCCGTCTGGTTAAAACAACGGCCACGAAACCTGCCGCCAAACGCACTGCGGAGTGCAGCATTCCCAAGAACCAGCCAGAACAGGAAAAAGATGGGAGTAATAAACAGAGGCAGGCATGTGCCATCCAGAGTGTACCAGCGCACCTCAACAACGGTGATCCAGTAACTATTGGGCACGGCAAGGAGTAGGCCCAGAAACAGAGCCCGTAGCGAAATCCTCGCCTCAAGAGGTCGATCCATACAGTGCCCTGCCAGCTCTGCCGCAGCCTTGCGGCGCACTCACGAGAGAAGACGTTCCCACCAACCACATGCCCGATGGAACGGCAAATAGAACCGATACTCGTATCATAGCAAATTGGTGCAATAGGCACAAGATGCAACTATCACCGCTCCACCAGAGATAAGCGTGCTCGTGCCGCCCGCAGGAACTGAACCGCACTGTGCAGAAAGCTACCAGGCCGGAATGTGCCTTTTGCACCGTCTGCCTATTTCGTGTTTAAGGGAGATTTGATTATATGAATTGGAGTCTCCGCTCCGCTGCCATCACCATAGTGCTGGGGGCCATTGCTATCTGTTCACCACATGCGGCACATGCCGGGCAGGAGCCCGGCGCATCCGCGGATTCGCTGCGAAAGGCCTACTACTCGTACGATGCGAAACTGCCGTTACACCCGGAGCTAAAGCCGCTCCCAGTTACCGCCTTCGGCAACCGCTTTCATCTTGCTTACGATAGCATCCATGATCAGCGCGTTACGGCCATCTTCTCACTGCCCAAAAAGTTTAAGGGTCCATACCCGGCCGTCTTGCTTATGCATGGCTCTGGCGGTAACAAAGATGTGGATTACATCATGGCGGTGGGCCAGATGCTTAACAGCCAGGGGTATGCCACCCTATCCATTGATAGCCAGTATAAGGGAGAGCGCGTGCGGCCAGGCAAAACGGGGGAGCTGGAGCCAGATACATATAATCTGCGAGATGCCTGGGTACAAACTGTTGTGGATTTAAGGCGCGCCGTTGACTACCTGCAGAGCCGGCCTGATATCGATAGAAACAAAATTGGATATCTCGGGGTTTCTATGGGCGGCATGCTTGGCTCGGTGCTGGGCGGTGTGGAAAGCCGCATCTCCTGCTTCTTCCTGGCGGTTCCGGGAGGCGGCATTCTGAATGCCGTTAAGCACATCGACCGCTATCCACTGCTAAAAGAGAAATTCGCGGTTACCATTACGCCAGAAGTGCTGGCCCGTGTAGCGGACATCGCGGAGGTTATCGACCCCATCTACTTTGTGGGCGGAATACTTCCGCGTCCGCTGGTGATTGTGGTGGGAAACCACGATGAGATCATTCCGGCGGAGATGAGCCAGGCGCTGATAGAGGCCGCACATGCCGGGCCAGAGCAGGTAAAACGGATCGACTCCGGGCACATCCCCCCGCCGTCACGCATCTCATTTGATATACGTAACTTCTTTGTAGCACATCTTGGAAAACCTGCTCCTACGCAATAGCCGCTGGCGGATCATCCAGTTCCGGGGCATCTTCGCTCACCTCTGTATCGGGAGCAAGGTGCCCTTCTGCTTCCAATACAGATAAAAGCGCTGCAAGCGCTACCTCTACCTGAGCGGGCTCTGGCTCCCGCGTTGTAAGATACTGGGTTGCCATGCCCGGTGCAAAAACAGCCATTACCATGGGATGAGATCGGTACTTGCCAGCCGCCTTAATCACCTCGTAAGCAAGGCCAGCCACCAACGGAACAATGGATAGATGCAGCAGAAATCGCAGTGGCAGCAGCGCCGGGCGTGGCAGCATTGCCGAAACCAGAATGTTGATTAACAGCACAACAAATATAAAGCTGGTGCCGCAGCGCGGATGAATGCGGCTCGATTTTAAAGCATTCTCGGGATTGAGCTGCTGGCCAGCCTCCAGTGTGTTGATGGCTTTATGCTCTGCACCATGATACATAAATACGCGCCGGATGTTCTCCATGCGCGATATCAGTAAGATATACGCAAAGAAGATCACCATACGAATGAGGCCATCGGCAACATTCAGGCGCATATCTGCGTGCCTGTTGGTCGCCCCGGTAAGGTGCAATCGCGTTAACAGCCCGGTGATGGCAGTTGGCAGCAGTACAAACAGCCCAATGCCGAAAGCGATGCTAAAAACTATGGTGCCACCAATGGCAACATCGTTTATCTTCCCGGATGCCGGCAAAGTGGGCACACCAGATGCAGCGGGGGCAGGCTCGGTAGACGCCTTTTCGTTGCCAGTGGATGGGATCGCCTGCATTTGAACATTGGAAGCAAACGCGAGCGCCTTTATGCCAAGCGCCATGGCATCGATAAGCGCCAGGGTTCCGCGTGCAAACGGGAAGTTGAGCCATTTCAACTTGCCAATAAAGCTCTTATCCACGTCCTCACGTTGAACAACAATGGAGCCATCCGGTTTGCGGCAGGCAACGGCGAAGTAGCGCGGGCTACGCATCATAACGCCCTCTATCACTGCCTGCCCGCCATACTGAGAAATTGCATCGGTAGGTGCAGAAACCTTGCCAGATGTTTTTGCCATGATGTGCCTCCCTTCCACTCACCTGTATTATGTGCGAGAAAGAGCCATTGGGAACGGACGTAATAAAAAATAAAGGCGCATCGACCGCCTGCCAGGTTCGACCCGGCTGCGGGAGGATGCGCCAAAACGATAGGGAAGTTCCTGAAGATTACTTCTGGGCGAACTTCTGGTACTTCTGCATGAACTTCTCGACGCGACCTTCCGTGTCGATAAGCTTCTGCTTGCCAGTGTAGAAAGGATGGCATGCGGAGCAAATTTCGACGCGAACAGATTCGCGGGTTGATCGTGTGTTAAAGGTGTTGCCGCACTGGCACACTACCGTAACATCTTTATAATCGGGATGGATACCGGCCTTCATTACTAGTCTCCTCTCACCAATTGAGCCCTACTATTATATACGAGCCGCAGTTCCTTTTGCAAACAGATTGGCCAATTAAGGCACAAAATTATGTTTGCAACCCAAGATTGGGTTGGCTGGATTCAGATTTCGCCTGTGAACATGCACTCAAGCACGGGCATTTAGCTGCTAATCTTGTGTGCAAAGCCACATTTATCGTGGGCTCCGTCACAGTAAGGCTTGGTTTTGGAAGCGCCACAGCGGCACAACCAAACTGCATCTCCGGCCTCAACCGCAATCGGATTGCCGTTTTCGTCCAGGTAGCTTACAGGTCCCTCTACTTTGATGGGGCCGTTATCGATAATTGTGATCTTTACTTCAGACATACATCGGTTCTCCTCGGCAAACGTATTTTAATATACGTGTGGCCCGTGCATTTGTTCCTCATTCGGCAGGGCCAGCGAACGATCCCGGGTTAGTTACCAACTATCCGGAGGTGTGAGGTGGGTTCTGCATTGAGCGACACTGCCCCATCCTCGGTCATAGTAACAATATTCTCAATGCGTACGCCAAATTTACCCTGCAGATAAACTCCTGGCTCAACAGAGAAACACATACCGGGCAGTAATGGCTCATCATTTCCCGCAACTATATAGGGTGGCTCATGAGTAGATATGCCGATGCCATGCCCCGTGCGGTGCATAAAGAACTCACCATAGCCCGCATCTGTGATCACCTTACGGGAGGCAGCATCTACAGCCTCCCCGCTTGTGCCTGGCGTGGCTGCTTTCCGAGCAGCCATATGTGCGGCATATACCAGCGCATAAATATCATTGGCATGCGGATCGGCAATACTCTGGAATGCAACGGTACGTGTAATATCAGAAGCATAATGGGCATAAAGGCAGCCCACATCTATTACACATACATCACCAGCTTTGAGGCGTGTATCGCCTGTGTGATGGTGCGGAAGAGCCCCGTTGGGCCCAAAACAGCAGGTGGGGGTAAACGAGGCGGCCGTTCCGTGCTTTTTGAATGCCTCATAAAACCAGCCCTGCAGTTCCAGCTCGGTTATGCCTTCACGCATTTCCAAAAAGGCATCTTCGATAATGGAATCTATAAGGTCGGCGGCGCGCTTCATCTTCGCCAGCTCTTCGGGTGCTTTGATCTCTCGCAGCCGAGACATCGTTGTGCCGATGGCGCTAAACCGCGTTTGCGGAAACAGGCCCTGCAAGCCAAGCAGATGCACGCTTAGAAGCTCATCATCCACCTGAACATGAGAAAGATCGCAGCTTGCATAGGTTTCAAACAGCTCGCGGGCCTGGCCATGCCAGCCAGTTTCATCGTGCCAGCCCAGCACAGTCTGTATACCCGCTTCTGTTTGCATTGCCTGCGGTGCGTTCATCGCCGGAACTACCAGTGCGGGTGAACCTGTAGCTGGCACAAACAGCCCAACAAACCTCTCGTGGCCGCCCTCTTTCCAGCCAGTGAGGTAGCGCATCTGGTCGGTACCGGCAAGTAATGCAAGCCCCGCACCCTCAGTATGTAATTTAGATTGCAGCGCACTCAGGCGTTCTGTGTACTCGTTTCCTGCTGTCAACTTTGGTACTCCTGCGCTCATGCCTTAAAGCGACCTGGACTTTACGGTGGTGCCCTGTGCGCCATCCCCCACTTCGTATCCCATGCCAATTAGCTGATCTCGAAGGGCATCGGAAGCGGCCCACTGCCTGGTTTTGCGAGCTTCGTTGCGCTTTGCAATTAGTTCCAGAACTTCGGCAGGAAGCTCCACATCGGTGGTCTTTGCACGCTTCACAAAATCGATACCAACCACGGCATCAAACTCTGCCCAGAGTGAGTAGCTGCCATAAGAGTTAAGAATGCCAACAGCCTGCGGCACTCCTAAATCATCATTCATGGCATCCAGAACGCGCCGTCGGGCCGTCTGATACGCTTCGGCATCGCCAGCCAGGGGATCCGTCTCCGGGCGGAGGCTGTACACCTTACGCAAGCCAGCCGTGGAGGCATCTAACGCCTCCAGCGAGAAGTTGAGTTCGGAGCGATAATGCGCCTGCAGGCAAAGATAACGGTAGCTCAGCGGATCGTAACCGGCATCTATCATGGTTTGAAGCGTACTGATCTTCGGGCGCTGATCGTTGGTTTGCTGTGTTAGCTTGGATTTGGAGAGCTTACCACCGTTCATCAGCAGAAACTCGCCATGCATCCAGTACTTAACAAACGGCGCATGGGTGGCGCACTCACTCTGGGCAATTTCATTGGTGTGGTGCACCGGGATATGGTCTACACCACCGCAGTGAATGTCAAAAGTTTCGCCGAGATACTTTATAGACATCGCCGAGCACTCTATGTGCCATCCGGGATACCCGGGCCCCCATGGGCTTTCCCACTTCATGATATGTGTGGGCTTATTAAGGAACCAAAGCACAAAATCGGAGGGGTTGCGCTTGGTTTCGTCGGCAACAACCTCGTTGCGGCCGGTGCGCTGGTTCTCAAGCTGCAGCCGGGCAAGCTTGCCGTAATCATCGTTCCGTGATGTATCGAAGTACACGCCTTCGGTGGTTACATAGGTATACCCGTTGGCTTCTAAGCGCTGGATAAGCTCTATCATCTCCACAACATGTTCGGTGGCGCGGGGAGTTACCTGTGGCTTAATAATGTTTAGCCGGCTGGTATCCAGGAAGAAGGCATCCTCATAAAATTTTGCAATTTCCCACGGAGATTTGTTCTCTCGTAGGGCTGCGGTCTGCATCTTATCGTCGCCATCATCGGCATCGCTGGTCATATGGCCAACATCCGTGATGTTCATAACGTGCATCACCTTGAAGCCGTTAAACTCCAGGACGCGGTGCAGGATGTCCTCGAATACATATGTTCTAAGGTTACCGATGTGGGCGTAGTTGTAAACGGTTGGCCCGCAACAGTACAGCCGCGCTGTGGAGGGGACGAGAGGCTCAAACACCTCTTTCTTACGCGACATCGTGTTGTACAGACTTACGGGCATAACGGCACTCTCTCCCGAAAAACTTTAGGTGGTAGATTATACAACAGAATCCCGCTGACACGGAGTGCTGGCTCGGCTGTATAGATGTTACATACAGCTGGCTGGCACCGCATACTGCGCGGTAATTCTGTGTACTATTGCATTAAATAGGAATACGAATACGCTATGCACTTAACTTCGAAAGCGTAAGCTTCACTGCATCCCGAATGCACTGTTTACGGTAGCATCGCACACAGGCAAGAGTAACAAAAGCCGCTACCCAGCACACTGTTAAAGCGAAAAAAGAGCACAGCACCGGGATTAACGGAAGACCAATGGGCGCATCCGACGTCGTTTCTTCGAAGGCTACGTGCATCCAATGAACGCCCACCATAAATGCCAGCACACCGGGCAAAAACGGTAGCAAGATGCATATCCCTACCTGCTTCCTGCTAACATCCGGTGCATCGGTATCCTTCATCCTGCGCAGTGCCGTTGCCACTGAGGCGGTTTCGAAAGAGGCAAACCTGACAACAGCCACAACGCGGCAAACCACAATCTTCTCAAACCACGTGAGCCCATCCGAATAATCGATAATGGATAGCAGCTCCGGTATACCGCCCCCCGGCTCATCTGCCAGCCGGGCCAATGCCCAACGCTTTACCGGCGAAGATGCGGACAGCTTCGGTACGTACTTCAAAATGTCCGATCGTAACAGCTCATCCCCTGCGGTATCGGTGCTCATGGTAGCGATAATACCTGTTTCCAAGATGGTAGGAGCGCCTTCGGAGCGGTAGGGAGCGAGGGAGCGAGGGTTACCGGTCCCGTCACTTTTCTATCATTCCCCACCCCACGCCAAACGGAGTGGAGCAAGCCGGGAACAGGCCGGGAATAGAAGGAACGCAGGGAAGAGATTGGCGAGCTTTGCAACTCCCTCTCATCACGGTTTTCCCGCCAGCAGGTTTAGTACATTTGGCTCTGTGTGGCCCGGAGTAATGTGCCCCGCATTAAGATACTAAGATTGCATGTTTGTGCATGCTCCCCCTATTTTTTGATGACTGTTGATATAAAATAATATTTGTTGTTCATAAAACGCCGGTTTTGATGCTAAGTTTGCATTTTTTCGCCTAAGTTTGCATGCAGTTTGCGGGTAAGTCGTGCGGTTTTTGGGGATACTGCTCCAGGCAGATTGCTGGATTGTCCATCACCAATTTTAGGATCACGGTACGGTGCTTAGCGCTTTCGGGAAGAGTAACAATCGAGTCGAAGTGAGGGTGGGTTTCCGTACCAGATCTGGCTATATGTTATGATAGTCCTGTTCCCAATGTTTTCTACAATAGCAACGTTCCAGTGGGCAATTTCGCTCGCTACTTTTGAAAATTGTGCCATTGCACAATTCACACGGCCGGCATGAGCTCCGATCTACCGCTCCCTACCCCGCAAACCTCTGGTAAAATGCAATTATCTGCATGGCAAACCACTGCTGGGCGCCTGCGATATCGGTGTTGTTGCCATTTAGGCGAACCAGTGCGTATAGCCGGCAAGCCTGTGTGGTTTTGCCATCGTTTGAGAGCCACTCCAGTGGGCCAAGGTCCGCCTCAATGGCATCTCTTTTGTCCAACAGTTCATCGAAATTTGCTCTTCCATTCTTGCCATCAAGGTAGAGGGACACACGCCCCACGGTACCGCGTTCCAGCAACCTGGCAATTATGCTCCAGCCCGATTTTCCAAGAGATACAGATCGTGCAGTTGGTGCTGAAGCACCTTTAAGCTCAATGCTGGAACCATAGTTCTGGATGACTGCCTGCACTCCCGCCCAGAATGCACTGAGGTCCAGATCTGAAGCCGACGTGGTTGATGATAGTTCTGTTTGTGTCAATTTCTTCCCCTTAATCAAAAATGCGTATGTGTTCCAGTTATCCTGCCTACACCGCAACTGTGCCAAATTTTAGTATGGTTGGCTAGTCGGTCAAACGTGTACCGCAAAGTATAGCAATTACCATACTGTACATAAATACTGGAACTTAGTCTGCCGATTTATATCGGGTATGGGCCATAAGATAGGTCACAGCTCTGGAAATCTCACATTATGCCTGCTTAGCAACAGTTCCAGAAATAGCACCTTCCCAGTGCAAGGCAGATACTCATCCCTTTATTGCCAGCATATCTGCAATGGAAACGGCCACACCGTCATCCACACTAATAGTGGACGCCCGATGTGGCCTCTCAGCTATTAAAGCTATTTTCCGCCAATTTACTTCAGCCGGTTTCTCCGCATCTTAAGCCAGTAGCAGCCGGTTAGGCTCATACCTGCCAGGAGGGCAACAGGGCCGGGCTCTGGCGTGCTGGATGTTGGAGGGGAATAAGGGATGATATTTATCTCGTAGTTATCCTGAATGGTGTGAAAATTGTCCAGGGCATCCCGGTAACCTATCGAGAAATACGGAGATTCAGACGGGATGCCGTCGTGGTAGTACGCTCCAGGCGTCTGATTCGCAGCAACGGTTACACTTATCATATGCCCGGAAAAGTCGCCAATATCAGTCAGAGAGTTGCGCCAATGTTGAAATTCGCTTGCCGGCAACGTTGTAAGCACGTCATTTGTGAAATTCTCAGCTGCAAACGACCACGAATAGCTATTAATGGATCCAAATGTGGCAGATACATGCCCATCAATGTAGTATGTGGCAGTTCCGGTTGCGGGCGCCATGAATGTAGGTGACAGGTTATCCAACGAAAAAGTAACCTGTGCATTTACCGATTTCTCGGCCATAGTGAGTTGGGAAACGAACAGGGCTGCCGTCGCGAGCTTCAGAGCCCCTTGAAAGGATATCTGGCTGCCTGAAAAATGTTTCATTTGTGTATCTCCGCCTTTCAAAAAACCTCTTGCCTTATGCAAGCGTACTGGCATGATAGCGGGCCTGTGTTACACCGAGCGTTACAATTTGATTGCCTTTTTCCAACAAGGTTTATATCATGTGCCAATCATTTATAGATGATCCGGCAAACACGTCGATTGCCGGAACACCGCACCTGAGTAGAGGCCAGATCGGCATAATAACCTGAGCTCGCATGCCTGAAATGGCCTCGACGTTATTGCAGTTATCTACAGGCTTCCCCGTTACTTGATCCGGCTTCTCCGCATCTTGAGCCAGTAGCAGCCGGTTAAGCTTATACCGGCAAGGAGACCTACAGCGCCAGGCTCTGGTGTGCTGGATGTTGGCGGGGAATATGGGGTGATATTGACCGCGTAGTTATCCTGAGTAATGGCTATGTCACCCTGCGAATTTAGATATTTGACGTAAAACAAAGGAAATCTACTCGGATTTCCCCAGTGGTCGTAAACGCCCGGGGTCTGGTTGGCTGCAACCGTAACTGACAAGATGTGACCGGAATAGTCACCGACACCACTGGTGGCACCTATCCAGTTTGTCCAGTCGTCGGCCACCCACGTGCCAACAAGATCGCTTGTAGCGTCCATAGCGTTAGGACTCCAACCATATTCCCTGAGAGCTCCCGCAAGGCCGGAGTAGTGCCCATCAATGAAGTAAGTGGCGGTGCCAGATGCCGGTGCCATAAATGTTGGGAACAATGTATCCAGCGAAAATGTAACCTGTGCACAGGCCGATTTCTGCAGGGTAGTGAGAGAGCCCGCTACGATAACCGCCAGCCCGAGCTTACAGGATCGTCGCAAGGATATGGTGGGGTATGTAAATTGCTGCATAAAATTGTATCCGCCTTTCAAGAACCTCTTGCTATTTGCAAGTCTGATGGCATGATAGCGGGTGGGTGTTACAACAGGCGTTACATTTTAAGTGCTGTTTCTGAAGATAGTGCCAGCTCCTGTGCGTATGCATATTTGCCCAGAGCAGAGCAGGGAAGCAGCATCGCGCCCGCCCAAAGGCGAAAGGACTACGCTCCGGCTTGGATGACACTGATTGATTACAAATTATCCGTGCTTGCGCTACGCGCATCTCCGGGATGTAGAATGAATGCATGGTTCCAAAAGTTGATGGCAAGATACTCCGTTTGGGCCACAAGGGTGTGTGTGGCCCAAACGAAATCGCCATGTGAACGCCTAAAGTCCTCGCATCCTTCGCCTCTTAAGCGCCAGCCCACCCGCTATTCCACTTCCGATTAACAATGCCATGCAGCCTGGCTCCGGGGTTTGGGCTGCTTCGGGAACGCTGTATTCCACAATGCGGTTGTGCCCCGAGTCGGTTACAAACAGATCCCCAGATGAATCGAGTGCGATTCCATATGGCTGGTAGAGGTCGCCAACTCCAATGTTCTGGACGAAAACACCCGCATTGTTAAATTCCACAATGCGGTTATTGTAATAGTCGACAGCATAAATATTGCCGTTTACGTCAAGCGCCACATCGCTGGCGTCACTTATTTGGCCGTTTCCGTGTCCCCCGCTTCCAATCGTGCGTATGAAGGCACCGCTCGCATCAAACTCGTCAACGCGGTTATTAACCTGATCCGCAACATAGAGGTTACCGCTGGCATCCAGCCGAATGCCAGCAGGGCTACTAAACTGTCCATTTCCCGCGCCGGGACCGCCGATGGTTTTTATGAGCGTGCCGGTGCTGTCATATACCTTAACGTCATCGGGGTGACCTTCCGCTGTATAAATGTTGCCGTTGCTAGCAACTGCGACGCCGTAAGGCAAACTGACAGGCGTAGCTGCGGTCTTTATAAATGTTCCGGTGCTGGTGAACTCGTCGATGCGGCTGTTTCCGTAGTTTGATACATAAATATTGCCGGTGTTATCCAGCGCGACGCCAAGTGGCAAGTATAAGCCAGTGGTAAACGATCTCAGATAACCGCCGCTGGAAGTAAATATCTGTATACGATTGTTGAGAAAGTCGTCAACAATGATGTTGTTACTCTTATCAACAGTTATATATGATGGGGCGTTGAACTGCCCCGCCCCACCTCCTGCTGATCCAAAAGTCTCTGCCAAAGTGAAAGTCTGGGCTCCCGCCTCACCACTTATACCTACGGTGCCAATCAGGGCCAGCAATGGGGCATACGAAAACAAGCGCCAAAGTGTTTTTGAAATCAATTTCATTCCTCCTGCCCCTCGCCGGGGCTGTCTTCCGTAACTTGTTCTTGCGGTTAGCGCATTGGCATCCCGGGTTCAGTCGCGCAATGCACGCCCCCGTTAGCAGCACTCTGAACCGACCTCATCGGAAGTGGGGCCTGATTCCCAGATGTGGGCTGATGATGCCGCTCCCTGCATATGTAACTATGACAAACATACTCGGACACATTTGTGACCGCAGGCTGTATTCCCACCATTTCCCGGGAAAAATGTGACCGATTTGTACCTACTCCTTGAGAACGGCATACTGTTCAGCCGCTGAAGTCAGTGTGGGTCAGCCTGAGAAGAGCACTCTGACAAACAGTCAGCTATTGAAGAAATTAATAAATAAGTGAGATGTTACTTGCTGGCCCGGGTATTGGGGGTTGGAAAATGCGCGATTGACGGTAAGGTGTCAGAACACAAGAGTTAGCTATATATCCAGCACACAACTATGCTAAGCTCCCACGCTTCCACCACCCTCCGTCCCCCACCCTTTTAATCTCAACTTCAGATTTATGCGCTACAGTTAATAGATATCGTTGGCACCAGCCAGCCATTTGGGCCCCGTAAAAGGCCCGTTCGCTGATTCGGATGCCACCTCCGTTTTAGATCTGGAGCGCATATGTCTCTATGGAAACCGCTGTTTAAGTCGCAGCCGGCCTGGCACTCCGCACACTTTGAATGTGTGCTGGGTACCTCCATGGAGCTTGGGTTGCTTGCAGAATCGCCGAAGTTTGGCCAGCGCGCTGAGTGGGCGGTACTGAATGAAATTGAACGGCTGGAGAAGATTTTTAACGCCTATCGGCCGGATAGTGAACTGCAGCGCTGGCAGCAGACATTAAACCAGGCAGTGCCTGCTTCTGCCGATCTGGCCGAGGTGCTGCACACCGCAGAACTGTGGCGCGTGGAAACCAGGGGAGCCTTTCAGCCCGCTGTCGAGGCATTTACGCGGTTGTGGAAGCAGGCAGAGGGTGCCGGTTCCACTCCCGCTGCAAACGATCTGGATGCGGTTATTCATATGCTGCGCGGTCCGCTGTGGACTGTCGACATGAATGCACGCGTTGCGTGCAGGCACATAGATTTGCCCGTTACGCTTAATGCAATTGCCAAGGGATATATTCTGGATCGTGCCTGCGAAGTAGGGGCCGGACAACGCGGTATTCGGGCTGCAATGGTAAACATCGGGGGCGATATTCGCCACATGGGCGATTCCCCCATCATGACCGCTGTTGCGGATCCTTTTAGCCCGCAGGAGAATGCTCGACCACTTGCCACGCTCCTTATAAAAAACCAGGGGTTGGCAACCAGCGGCGGCTACCGACGTGGCTTCCAGGTAGGTGAGCAGTGGCGCTCTCACTTAATCGATCCCCGCACCGGCCAGCCAGTGCGCCATACCGTTAGTGTTACGGCAGTGGCTGAAAACGCAATGTTGGCAGATATTTTAACAACAGCCTTCAGCATCATGGAGCCCTGCGAAAGCATGATGTTGTGTGACGGCCTGCCGGAAACAGCAGTGCTGATAGTTGCCAAAGATGGCAGCCAAACTGCAACTGGCCAGTGGCACCGGCTGGCCAGCTAACCTGTGTGCATTACCAATCGGCCGCCGGCAATGTGGCGTGCTGCCGAAATTTCAATACCAACCTGAGGGAGATAACCGGAACTATGGAATTGAAGGAAAGCGCCAGCTACGTCAGCCGCCGAAGCGCAATCGGGCGCGTGGCAGCCATGGCCACCGCACTGTTTGGCGTAAGGGCAAATGCACAGCAAACCGCCCCAAAAGCCGCCAGGTGGGATGCCACCATGGAAGTTGCTGTGGAGATTGAACTTGCAGCTACCGATGATTTCAGGGCCAGGCGCCCTTATGTGGCCGTGTGGGTGGAAGACAAAGATGCAAAATCGATCAAGACCCTCAGCCTCTGGGTTCAGAACACAGGGCGTGGCGGGAGATGGATCCCCGATCTGCGGAGATGGTACCGTGGTGGCGAGGCCGTTTACAAATCGGGCGGGCCAGACCTTATTATCACCATGTCCAGCGCAACCCGCAACCCGGGTAAGTACTCGCTGTTGTGGGATGGAAAAGATAATAAGGGCGCACTGGTTACCCAGGGCACTTACACGGTGTATCTAGAATCTGCCCGAGAGCATGGTCCATACACCCTGCTCAAAAAAGAGATTACCATAGGGCCAAAAACGTTTAAGGAAACGGTAGCTGGCAGTGCAGACATAAAAGGGGCAACGGTTGAGTACCGCAAGCACCGGCAAGCCTGAGCCACACAAGCGCCCGCTGAAACTGCGCATCCACACGGGCCTGCGCTGGCTGCACATCTACCTCTCTATGATTAGCCTGTTGGCAGTGCTCTTCTTTTCTGTTACGGGTGTCACCCTGAATCACCCGGAATGGACGTTTGGGCTCAAAGAGAGCAAAACGCGCATAGAAGGCAACCTGCCTGCAGGGTTTAGAACAGAAAAGGGCACAGACTGGCTCAAAGTATCCGATTATCTGCGCGAGAAGCACCATATTCATGGGATTACCGCAGATAAGCGCGAGGATGATCAAGAAGGCTCTATGGCGTTTAAGGCGCCCGGCTACTCTGCAGATGTGTTCTTTGATATCAAAACAGGGGCATACAAACTGCAGGTTATCAACCAGGGTTTGCTGGGCCAACTTAACGACCTGCACCGTGGGCGAGATGCTGGCATGGCATGGTCCAGGCTCATAAATATCTCCGGGTACATTCTTATCCTGGTATCCGTTACCGGCATTGCTCTGCTGCTGTATCTTAAGAAGATGCGGGTTTCAGGGCTGCTTACTGTAATAGGCGGATGCATTCTGTTGCTGATACTCATGCGGATGGCCCTGTAGCTCATTCAATAGCGAATGAACGAAAAGAGCCCGCCAGATTAATTTCTAGCGGGCTCTTCTCATTGTAGTATTGTAGGCGCTATCAGGCAGGTACGCTGCCTTTTATCCCGTGCAGAATTCCTCGCACATACCCAACACTTTCCATAAGGCCAGGAAGTGGGTCGGCATCATTCTTTTCGTATTCAAAGCTAACAAGGCCAGTGTATTTGATCTTTATTAGCGCCTCAAACATGCCATGGATATCCAGTACGCCGCGGCCAACTTCCCTGGCCGGTCCGCGTGGGGTGGTGTTGCCAACATCCTTCATGTGCATATCGTATAGCCGATCATGGAAACGCAGGATGTCTTTAACGGGGTCTGCCCCGGCCCTTGCAGTGTGGCCAACATCTATGCACAGCCCAATGCGTTTATCAAACCCCTTTGCCACCGTGTAAACGCTCTCTGGCGTGGGGAATTTCTTATCTTCCGGGCCATGGTTGTGGATGGCGAGTTTGATATCAAACTCTTTAACCAGCTTATCCAGCAGGGGCATGGCTTCGGCTGGCGGCGCGCAGACAATGGTTGGCAGGCCAATATCCCGCGCATATTCAAATGCCTTGCGCAGGCTGGCCTCATCGTTTTTCATACCCACATTGCCGCAGCTAAGCGGGGTTATTCCAGCCGCCTTAAACTGTTGTGCAATCTCCTTACGCTGCTCCGGGGTGGTGTCAAATGGCAGATGCACATCCTTAATAGATACGTACTGTAACCCCGTGCGCACAATGCCTTTAATTGCCACATCCCTTGGCTGGCCATGAAATGTGTACGAGGCAACACTGAGCTTCAGCCCATGCCATGTTCCGCTGCCACTGGGGTCCGCCTCCTGAGGAGGTGATTGCGCCATAGAGCCCGTCTCCGAAACACCTGCCAGAGCCAGAGCCCCCGCCCCGGTTCGGATAAGATCTCGCCTGGATATTGCCATTTATCGCTCCTGTACTTAATAAATCAGGCCTGTCATTAAGAGAAAATAGAGAGACGTTCGGCAGCATTATGCCGCCGAACGCCTCGATAAGTTGAATGCACCCGACGTCAGTCTTTGGTGGCCAGCGGATCGCCATGAATGGTGGGCAGCGGATGCGGCCGAACCATTGCCCCACCCTGCTCGTAGCTCTCCATAACCGCCCAGGTATACTCAAGCGCGGCCAGGGCATCTCGCCCATTTGCGCGGAGCTTCTCACGCGGAACCTGATTGGTAACATCCTCCAGGAAGGCATGGATGCGGCGTGGGAAGGTAGCACCGAAGTCGGTAATACCCGTGCTGGTAACTTCCGGACCATCCGAGCTTCCGCCAGACATCTTTTCGGGGCTGCCCGCATTTTTGGAGCCCGGCGCTGGCCAGAAGGTAACTTTCTCAATGCAGTTCTCTATGCAGAAAGTTCCCTGAGTGCCTGCCACTTCCAGGCTCCACCAGCCGCCAAGTCCATAGCTGGCATCTCCACGCTGGCTCAACAGGTAACCCACACAATCGTTTGCGAAGCGAACATGAATGCTGACGGTAGAGAGCATTACGTCGTTCACTCTGCGGCGAAAACCTGGGCGGTTTACAAATGCCTGTACATGGGTAACATCGCCACAGAAGTAACGCATTACCGAGAACGGATGCGAGAGGAATGCCTTGAGGTGCGCATAGGGGAAACCATCCCAACGGGAGTTGGTGTTCTTGTTATAGGCATCCTCACCAGAGTTAAAGCCCATTTTGTGCAGGCAGTATATCAGCTCGCCAATCTGCCCATTGTCCATGTACTCCCGGGCCTTCTCGGCAACCGGAGTAAAGTAATGGTTAAGGTTGCAGCCAAGATAAACGCCCTTTTCGTTGGCGCGCTTCACCAGCTGGCGGGCCTCGCCAACATCGTTGCTAAGTGGCTTCTCTACCAGCACTGCCTTGCCAGCCTCAATGGCTTCCATGGCGGGCTCGTAGTGCCAGCTTCCGTTTTCGTAACCACCGGTGGTTACATCAACCATCTGCAAATCCGGCTCCTGCTTCAGCATCTCGGTGAGGCTGTAGTAGGCTTTTACACCAAATTTTTCTGCGGTGGCGTCTGCACGCTCCTTCACCACGTCGCAAACGGCAACCAGGTTTGAGAGTTCATCCTCTTTGTGAGCATTGCAGTGTTGAAGCCCGATACCTCGCAGGCCAACAATACCTACTTTAACAGCCATCGTAACGATCCTTTCATCCCGGCACTTACCGGCGCTGCATATCTGAAACAGGCTGCACAGGTACCGGTTGGCGCATCTATCGTTACCGGGCAGGTTCCACCTCAACATACAAACATCCTCCCGTGATAACGGGATTCGGGGAAGCGCCCTTACAACACCCACGCAGGAAAACTGCCGCCCCTGTCGAACCTGCCCTCAGAGCCTGCCGGATTACTGCCGGCATATCCTCACAGTGCAGCAAGGGAGCGGAGCAGATATGACGGGAATTAACAAATTGGGAACCGGTGCGCCGAAGAAAATTGCAATGATCGGCGCAGGCAGCGTGGTTTTCTGCAAAACACTCATGAGCGATATACTTGCCACACCCAGCCTGGCAAACAGTGAATTTGCGCTGATGAGCCCAACCGAGCCGAAACTGCGCGCCATGGAAGCATTTGGCAACCGCATGCTCAAAGATAATGGGCTTCCGGGCAAAGTTTGGGCCACCACCAACCGGGCAGAAGCGATAAAAGATGCCGATTTTGTTGTTGTTATGATTCAGGTAGGCGGCTTTCACGCGTATGGCGTGGATTATGAGATCCCGCTGAAATATGGCGTGGATCAGTGTATTGGCGATACGCTGGGCCCCGGCGGTATCTTCCGTGGCCAGCGCCACATACCCGTGCTTGCAGATATTGCCCGCGATATGGAGAAGTTTGCAAAGCCCGGTGCCATCATGCTGCAATATGCCAACCCCATGGCTGCCAACTGCCTGGCGCTCGGCAAAGTATCCAACGTGCCGTTTATTGGCCTGTGCCACGGTGTGCAAACCACCCTGGATCTTATTGGCGGCTACTGCCAGGTACCTAAAGACGAAATCAGTTTTGTTTGCGGCGGCATTAACCACATGGATTGGTTTTTGAAGCTGGAGCACAAGGGCAGAGACCTCTACCCAGAACTGAAAGAGAAGTTTGAACTGCCTGAATACTATAAGAACGAGAAAGTTCGTGGCGAGGTGTTCCGCCAGTTCGGCTACTTCATGACCGAATCTACGGGACACTTATCCGAGTACGTTCCGTGGTTTAGAAGCAGCAAGGCCGCACTGGATCTGTATTGTGATGAGCCAGGCTTCGGTGGCGAATCGGGAGCTTACTACAAGTGGGGCAAGGCAATGGCCGAAAAGTATGCAAAGGTAGACCCACTGCAGTTTGAGACAACAAAAATTGAAGGGCGAAGCGTGGAGTACTGCTCTTACATTCTGGAAGCGGTTACCACCGGTGTACCGTTCCGGCTAATGGGCAATGTACGTAACGATGGGTACATAACCAACCTGCCAAACGGCTGCTGCGTAGAGGTACCCACCTTCGCCGACGACACGGGCCTGCATCCCACCGTCATCGGTGATCTGCCTCCGCAATGTGCTGCTCTGTGCCAGACGAATATCAATGTTCAATCTCTGTGTGCGGAGGCCGCACTTGGTGGCGATCCAGAGCATCTGGTACATGCCATGAGCCTGGACCCGTTAACCGCAGCGGTGCTTACGCTGAAAGAGATACGGGATATGACCAGCGAGATGCTGGAAGAGCTACGGCCCTACCTGCCACAGTTTGAAGGTAAGCAACTGAGGCAAACACCAACCATAAGCATCCCTTCGGATTGCGCGGCTGTGGATGTGCCACTGGATCCTGCGCTCGCCATCGGCAAGCGGTTCGGCACGCTAATAGAGCAGAAGACTGAGTAGTTTACTTTCCCGTGCTGGGAGTGGTGCCGCTATCGGTGCCATCTCCCGGCCGGGCAGACCATACCCGCACGGTTTTATCCCACCCTGCCGATACAATGCGCGTACCATCCGAAGTGAACTGCGCACTACGTACAGCACGCGTGTGCCCACTCAACGTGAGCAGTTCCTGGCCATTCTCCGGGTCCCACACACGCACCGTACCATCGTCACTCGCGGAAACAACGCGCTTTCCATCTGGCGAGAACTCTGCCGAATTTATGTTATCGTGGTGCCCCAGGAACCTCTGTTTCAGCATTCCAGTTGTCACATCCCACATACAAATGCTGTTATCTGCTGCTCCAGAAAGCAAGTATTTGCCATCGTGCGAGTAGGTAACGCATTGCACCTCATCTGTGTGCATCTTAAGTACGGCAGTTTCTTTCAGGGATGCCGCATTGTAAACATGTACCCATTTGTCACTGCATCCAATTACAAACGATTTGCCATCAGGTGCCCAGGCAGCGCACAGGTAGGTATCGACTGGCAGTTCCATCACCTTGATAACGGCCCCATCCGTAAGCCGAACAAGTGCGGTGTGACTAATGGCATGAGACCCATGCTTAATAGATGCATCCGTAACTAATGCAAGCGATTCATCAGGTGAGAAAGCCACACTACCGATGAGCCCTGGTACAACGGGAGCCGCCAATTGTGGCGCTAACAGCTTTCCTGCATGGTTCCACAGGTACACCTTGCCCGCACTGCCTGCAGCAAGTAGGCGCTGGCCATCCTTGCTCCAGGCGATGCCGCCAATCTGCATGTCATACGCAGTTACCTCGGTCCAGTTCTGGCCACCCTCGGTAAGCTTCCCTACAGCGGCTACTGGGTGCGTACCGCCAACAGCAACGCGTTGTGGTGGAGCCTGAATGGTTTCACGGCCGGTAACCATGTCCAGCATCGCCTGCCGGTTATCCAGAGCAATGGCAACCTCAGAGCCATCTGGCGAGAGTGCCAAAGAGGCGATGCGCGCCTTCCCGTTCCAATCAAGCACGGCCGGATTTGCAGGTGTATACAGGCTCCATACTCGGGCCGTATTATCAGTGCTTCCAGTTAACAATCTTTTTCCATCCGCACTCAGTGCTAGAGCTACCACCGGGTTAGAGTGCCCAAGGATACTTCTCTGCAGCTTGCCCGTGTGGCTATCCCATAGCCGAATACTGTTGTCGTATCCGCCTGTGATTACAGTTCTGCCATCTGGCGAGTATTTTATAGCCTTAACTGTGGATAGATAGCCGCTTAGTTGTACGGCCATCTTCCCAGACCTCGTATCCCAGATGCGTACAGTGCTATCGTGATCCGGCTTCAGGGGATTCTCTGTGGCTTTGTCCTCCGGCACAAATGGGCGCTTCCCTCCAGATGCCACAAACCGGCCATCCGGGGAAAATTGCACGGAGGTTATGACATTATCCGGATCGTGAAATTCCTGAATTATATTGCCGGTACGCACATTCCAAACGCGTACATACTGATCGTAACTACCGGTAACCAGCCTTTGACCATCCGGGCTAAAACAAACCGATTTCATCGAGACGGTATCTTGCATGCATTTGAACATGCGAACACGCTTCCATTGCGTGGTTTCATACAGCATCGCAACACGGATTACTCCGAAACCATCGGGCCTCTGTCCGTAGCCCATTCCCACGCAAACATACTTTCCGTCTGCAGAGTACGCTACTGCCGATACCGTTGACGCCTCTGGTTCAAGCACAAGTGTCACTCTTTGCGCACGAACATCAACAACTCCTACAACATTATCGCAGCCAAATACTACATGACTTCCATCTGGAGAGAAGGATACAGACGTCACACCGGCATGGTTGCCAGGAAGGGCAGGCACCATGCCGGGCGCGGAACAGATTAATTCACCTGTTTTGCTGTTAAACACACGGATGTTGCCATCACGGCACCCCGTTGCGTACATCTCACCATCGCGTGAGATATCCACTGCCTGAACCGACCACGTGTGCCCCGCAAGGCGCATCGTTTCTTCGTGGCAAACGGAGTTCCAGTATCCCCACTCAAACCCGCGATAAGGGCTGTGTTTTACACTGTCAAGCAGTTCGAGAGCATGTTGCACCCCTCCCGATTCCCACTCCTTTTGAATGAGATTCATCGTGAGGCTATAGGCGGCCCGGTCCGAATCCTTCAATCGTTGAACGGCAAGCTTGTTTGCAGTTGCCGCCTCTGTAAGGTACGCGCCAGCCCTGCTACGCTCGCGCAGAGCCCAAACTGTAAGGGCAGCAAGGGCAACGTATACGGCAGCACCAATGGTTAAAACACGCAGTGCTCCCTGCCGATATGCTGTTTTCTGGCGCCTTGCTTCGGCATCCGGCATGTGCTGCACTATCCAGGCTTTACCGAACACATGCTCATAAATTCTATTTTTAACACGCAGCTTTCCGCCGGCTGGAACTGCCAGACCGGATAGTTTTAATCGACTAACGGAGGGCGCAGTTTCATCATCGGTAACAGCAGAGCCTCTCAAAATCTTACGGTAAAGGGTTAACAGCGTAGCGCGCTGTTCTTCAGAACCATCCAGCGCGCGCTGCTGCACAAACAGCAGGTGGCTATCCTGCCCGTGAACTTCGGCATCCAGATACAGCCGTTTTACAAGTGCATCTACTTGTGCTGCCGAGTGCACATCACCACTTTGAACAATTTCAAGGCAAATTCGTTGCGTTAGGTACGGCTGCCCGCCGGTCCAATAGATAACCCTGTCCATGAGCGTAAGCCTTGTGGAAGCTTCGCCGCCAAGCCCTGCCTCAAGCGACTGAGCTTCCGTAGCGCTGAAATCCCGCAGTGCTATCGGCACGCCGATATTGAAGGGTGTCATCGATGGAGAGCCAACGAGTTGCGCTGGAGTTGCCACCCCAAGTAGGCAGAACCTTACGCGTGAATAGATTGGGTCTTCACTGCGTGCGTTGTAACAGAAACGTATGGATGCAAAGAACTCATCTGCACTGAATGGCAGGCGGCGAACCATATCGATTTCATCAACAAAGATAACCA
Organism: uncultured Chthonomonas sp.; assembly: GCA_903859705.1. GTDB lineage: Bacteria > Armatimonadota > Chthonomonadetes > Chthonomonadales > Chthonomonadaceae > CAIXIX01. The sequence goes on along the minus strand of CAIONQ010000122.1, from coordinate 1,543 downwards.
GAGCGCCTTTTGCATGCGCCAGAGCAACATCACGCAGGCCAGATTGCCAGAGCTGGAGCGGTGATAGCCCGGTGTTATCCGCACAAAATGCGTCCATTTCATCTTCGATGCCAAGCCGCATTCCCAGCTGATCTAATAGCCCGCGATACCAGTGTGCGGGCTCTAACTGGTAGCCCAGCCCGGAAAGATCCAACACCGCAGGAGTTACGCCTGCCTGGCGTAACCGCTGCTGCATGTGCGTCATAAGCGACGACTTACCCATCTGGCGCGATGTGAGGATGTAGCAAAAGTCACCAGCAAGCAGGTGCTGAAACAGTTGCTCATCAGCTTCACGGTTAACGTAGGATGGCGACCCAGGAGGCACGTTTCCGCCTGCAACAAAGTAAGCTTCAGAACCGGGATACGAATTCACAACATGCGCTCCAGATAACGGGAATACAGTTCACACCTTGGGCGAATTTGTGCGGGTGAGGCGCCGGCTGCCACCCCTGCAGATGTAAGGCGCGCAAAGTGCTCAGCAGATGGGAGCACTCCGTTGCCCAGCCAATTTTTCACTGAAGCGCTGATTTCAGGATCTCGCTGAAGAGCAAGGCGGATGCGCTCCAGGTGATCTCGGTAGATGCTGCGTTCGGTTTCAGCCTCGGCCAGTGCATCGGCAAGCGATTGTCTGCGTAGCCTTAGCTCTTGTAGCGTTAAGCGCACCAGATAGGGATGGCCACCGGTGAGTTGCATCAGCGCTGCAAACTCCTCGGGCTTCGAGATTGGCTCCGAATAGATACCATTCAGGTGGCGAACGTGATCCAGTGTAAAATCGCTGAGTGCCACTCTATAGCCAACATTAAACGGCGACTGGCTGAGGTTGGTGATAAGGTAAGTTTCTGTTGCATAGGCGATGGGCACGGTAAGCCTATCCCAGCCGGCATCCATCTGCACCGTGCGCTCATTGTGCCAGGAGCGGAGCATGCCAAAAATATCATCGCGATACGTGCAATCAAACAGGCGTTCGGCCTCATCTATTCCCCAAACAACCCACCCTGTTCTGGTTCCCAGCACATGCCGGCGAAAAAAGCGCTCAAACGCCTGAGTGGGGGCTTTTGGCGGAGCAAAAAGGGTGTCTAAGTCACACTCTATCCCGAGTTGATCTGCAATAGACTCAGCCAGAAAATGCAGCATCTTGCGGGCGTCTTCAAGGCAAACCTGCGGTATCTTCTGCCAATCTGTAAACACCACATCGGCACCACTGCCCCTTGCGGAGGCCAGCAGGCGTGCAAGCAGCGAGGTCTTGCCGGCCTGACGCGGGCCACGGATCAGTAGATAGCTAGATTGTGGTCGCAGATTTGCTGCGGCAAGGGCATCTTCAGGCCGCTCAACGTAAAACGGTGAGCCAAGGGGAACCGCTCCTCCTGCTGGCTCATATACAGCGTCATGTTCACGCGTTACATTCGGCATGTTTACACTATCATCCGGCCGCAGAAGTGCAGCTTCTGCCTGAAAGATGAGGGCTTCACGTACACGAACCGATGGCTCGATGTGCCTGCCCTCC
>CAIONQ010000121.1 GCA_903859705.1 uncultured Chthonomonas sp. | reverse complement strand
TGAGAAAACAGCAACACAATGTGCTGGCAGTTTTGCAATCTGTATGCCAGGGTACACCCACGCCTCCAATTCTGGAATTTAATTAAAACAGACATTGCGGCTCAAAACCATACATTAACAGGCGGCCGTCTGAGCAGTTACAAAAAATATATGAAATATTAGTATCGAATCTTTTGGAAATGGAAGGTAATATAGATGCCAGACACAACAGGTAAGGCAGGCACGCTTCTTATGTTGCCACGACGCAACCTCGGGCAGTCTGCCATGCCTGTTAGTCCAGCAAGATGGGGGTTTCTCTGTTCTTTTAGTTTCGCGCTGTTGAACAGATAGAACTGCCCGGGCTGTAGACCCCTGACGGACTTCAATCGTACGTAATGCACCTCGATGTGTGTTTGGAAAGAAAACAGACCAATGTTCAGCCGGACGTTATCGCAACCGCTCCCGGGTGCAAAGCCCGAACATGCCTTTGCGTCTACCGGTATTCGCTGTACCACCCCCCCGGTGTGCAGTCAATTCTGCCGCACCAGGTTTGCACACTCTTCTGTTTACCGCTGCCTCTTGAGTTGCCTGGCTATTGCGTGGTGCTTATTTGCCATAGCTGCCAAACCGGCATATGCCGATCCGCCCCGTCAATCCATTCCTGGTGCTGGAAATACTTCAGAGGTTCAGGCATTTGTAAACCGCGGCTCAATTCAAGCCATATGCGGATTTACCATTGCCAGCTTTATAGCTGTATTTATGCGGCGCGATTCACGGCGTCGGCGCCGCAATGAGTATGCCTGGGACCTTTCGTATCATCCAGAACGTGTGCTTATCGAAGAGTTCGCTAACGATGCCGACATCAATCAGCGGGCTGCTTCGGAGCTTGAGCGCAGGCACATTGCTGCAGATGCTACCTGGCTGTTCGCAGCCTTGTCTGCCCAGGGTAAGTACCGTATACACTCTATGCTCCTTGCTGTAAGTCTTGTAATTGGCATTGCGGGCATACCATCCGGAATACAGATGTTTCGGGTAAACTCCGCTCTGGATGCTGGGAGAGTGCAACAGGCTGCCGGTAACATTGCCGCTGCCGAGGCAGAATACCGGCATGCGGTAAAGATCGATGGCTCGAGTATCATCGCCAAGTCGCTTCTGGCAGAAACCCTGTACAGGCAGAAGCGCCTCAATGAAATGGTTCCGATACTGATAGATGTTTGTGCAGTATCGCGCCCGGATTCGAGAAACCTCATCATGCTTGGCGATTGCTTTATGGTGCTTCACCGCGAAGATGATGCGGAAGAAAAGTACCGTATGGCTGCTGGGGGAGGCGCCTTAATGTCTGAAGCTGCCCTCAAGCTATCACGCTGCTTGCAGAGGCAACACCGGTTGGAAGATAGCGTTCGGGAGCTTCGGCGGCTCACGCGCATGGATCCTAAAAACGTAAAGGCGCATGCTGAACTTGGCAAAGCCCTGCTTAGTATCAGCTTTGTTGATGAAGGCATGGAACATTTGGAGCATGCCACGGCGCTTGAACCCGAAAACGTAATTGGGCTGCGGGCTCTGGCAGATGGATATGTGAACCAGGGGCGCTTTGCAGATGCTGCAGATGTGCTGCATGCTGCTCTGTTCCTGGATCCAGAGTATGCCGAAGATTACTACAATCTGGGTTATGTGCTCAAGAAGCTAAATGATACAAAGGGTGCACTGGATGCGTATCAAAAGTATGTTGCCATCCGAACACACCATTACCAGCCTGTAAAACCCGTACTTGTTCGGGCAGATTCACCGGAAAATCCTGCTGACAGTAGCTCCGCAGATCCAACTGCACCCGGTTTTGGGCAAACCACTGCAGTACACATTCGCACTGCAATGGCTCAACTGCAAAGCCTGGAGTACACGCGCAGAATATCAATGAACCAGTGATATATACTTGCGTGTTACACCTTCTGTAGTCATTCTCATGGGCCGGCTTCGTTAGAAGCCGGCCCAGTTTATAGTGTGCTTCTACATCGAGAGAAGCTGTCAACGCTGAGGCATTGGTATTTCCTCTACCTCTGGCGCAGTGGCGGCTACAGAGTTTTGTGGGCCAGGGTACCTTGTGTCCCACACCCAGATCATCCCGTTGTCATAGCCAGATGCAAGGACTCTTCCATCCTTGCTCAGGGATAGTTGGTCGGTTCTTGCTCCCGATGTTTGAAACTCCATTAATACACGTCCAGACAGCGTGTCCCACAATTTAAGTGATCGGTCTAAACCTGCAGTAAACACTCTTGTTCCATCGGATTGAACAATAGCGGCGCTTAATGGGGTGTACTGATCAACAAATTTGCGGATGAATTCACCATCGCCTGTGTCCCAAACAGTAACGATGCCCGCTGAGACTATGAATTGAGATCCATCTGAGCTGAAGTCTAATCTATGAACTCCCATCGTGCTGGGCTTGCCTTGCAGTGCAAACACGCGGCGGCCGGTTCCCGCAGATACAAGGGTGGGTGGTATGCCGGGGCCGCAGTATGCAACGCGCAAGCCATCTGCCCTTATTTTTAATATTGATAGCCCCTTTGGTACCGGGTAGGTTGCTATTGTCTGGCCAGTCCAGGCATTTACGTAATGGCACCGATCATCATTAACAAACGCCATTCTGCTGCCATCGTGGTTTAGAGACACAAGCACCCCGGGCTTAAGGTTGTGCGGAAATGATAGGAAAAGCCTCCCCGTAGCACATTCGCGCATCTGCCAACCGTGAGGTGTTACTATCGCCATCCAGGATCCGTCTCCAGATATTGCAGCATCCGACATCGCCGGATCAATACTCTTGGCAAAAAGGGTTTTGCCGGTTTCCGTAGACCATGTCCGCAGATTTCCATCTTGATCCATAGCGGCCACGGTGGTACCTGCGGAAGAAACCTGAAGCTTGATTGGTTTCGATTCAAGGCCGGCGAGCCTTTGAACTACGTTTGCGGAACTTGGGCTGGCTATTCTGAGGCCGCCCATAGAGTCGCCAATCGCTATATGCCTATCATCTGGTGAGAACGCGATGCTCCATATAGGATGCTGTGTATGGAATGTTTGAATAGGCAGATCGTTATGAACGTCCCATATCATAGCGCTGTGGTCCCAACCGGCACTTGCTACCTGCTGCCCATTGTGACTGAAGGCAACCGAATAGACGTAGGAAGAGTGGTAGAACCAGGTCCGAAGCAATTTTCGGGTAGTTGCGTCAAAAAATCTGGTTGTTCCATCGCAACCACCTGTCAGCAGTTGGTGCCCATCTGGAGAGTAGGCGATGGAGTAGATATAGCCAATGTGAGCAGGGATAGAAGCGATCTCAGCGGCAGTTTCGAAATCCCAGATCTTCAAGGTTCCATCGTCACAGCCAGCAGCAACCTGCCGTTTATCTGGTGAGATAGCAATCGACCAGATGCCTCTTCCGGCAACCCGGCCGGTTTTTGGATATCGAGCCACCCTGTAGCCAGCACGGTTCCAACGTTCTATATAGCCATCTTCACCACCGCACAAAACCTGTTTGCCATCTGGCGAAAATGCCACAGATCTCCACAAACCATCGGAACCTCTGGGCGGACCGATTGCTTCCGCCCTGCGCTTCTTTATCAAATCCCAGATTTGTAAGCGGCTGGAATCCCCGGGTGTAACCAGATAGTGGGAATTTGGAGAGTAGTCTCCACTAAAAAATATGTCACGCTGTTTTGCAGTTGCAGCGTAAACCAAAGAGTTGCTGCGAGTGTTAAATATACGTAGCTCACTGCCACAGATTGCAGCATAGGTTTGGCCATCGGGAGCATAACGTAGCGTGTGAATTTGCTCTGATAGAGCCTGGAAAGTTGATTGTTGTTGATCGGCAATCCGATGCAAAAAGAACCACTCGAATCGCCTTAAGTCGGCTTGCCCTGGGGCAGGCAGCGTGTCCTGCAATACCGCGTTTGCTCTTGCCCTTGTTATTTCATCCATTCGGCCCTGTATCAGCTGAAACTGGGCGTCGTAGGCAAGACGATAGGCATTATCAGCGTAGTCAGCAGTTTTGGTCTCCGCGGCCAGCATGCGTTGGCGCGATATTACGTTTATCAGAACCAGAATTAGAAAAACTGCACCAAGAGCTGCAACCGAAGTACCACCCAGGAAGATACCCCTGCGGTATTCGGCTTTTTGCCTCTTAACCTCAGCAGCAGGCAGGTTGGAGTAAACCCAGGCCGCATCAAAAACTCGCCTATATACGCGGTTGCGAGGCACCAGGCGGTTGTTCTTAACCCGAACCAGGCCGCCAAGCAGCAACATTTCTGCAAGTGGATCTGAAGGATAATATGCAAATCTGTAACCACGCCACGCGTGCAGGTAAGCTCGTAGGAGCCTGGTGATATCCGTGTTGAGGTTTAGAACACGCTGTTGAGTAAACGAGAGGTTCGGATCCGATTCACGCTTTGATTGCGAAAGAAACAAATCGCTCGCCAGGCGGTCCACCAATGGTGGTAACACCTGCTCGTTTCGATCTGCTAGCTCTTTACACAGGCGCAGAGAAAGGTATGGCTGGCCACCGGTCCAATAATGAATTCTCTTGAAAACACGCTCAGCTAACCTGGGATTTAGGTTCGGCATTCCTGCCGATAGGGGGAGCATATCTTCCACTGTGAAGTCTGTTAGTACAATGCGGCGGCCCACATTGAAGGGCGTCGCGCGTGCATCCCTGATCAGGTCTGATGGCAACGCAACACCGATCAGGCAAAATGTGAGCCTGGAAAAATCATCGCTTACGGCACGTGAATTGAGGATTTCGCGAATAGCAGCAAAAAACTCATCACTTGAGAATGGAAGGGAACGTACTGCATCTATCTCATCAAGAAAGATCACTACCGGGCCTGCCGGCCAGGCACTGAGTATGCATCGCAATGTCTCTTTGTAACGCTGTACGGGAGGAAGGTAGGAGTAATCGCACCAGGTATCCACAACCTCATCATACTGAGCAATCGATCCTGCCATCTGGCATAGCATCCCCAGATACCACTGCTCCGGGGTAACGTTATTTCCAAGGGATGTGAGCTCAATTACGAGACAATGACCGCCCCGTTCTCGGATAGCCGCAGCAGTGCGTATCATCAGAGACGACTTGCCCATCTGCCGACTCGTCAGCACATAACACATGTCGCCTGCCAGCAGGCCCACTAACAGGTCTCTATCTGCCTGCCGAACCAGGTAGCATTCCGCTGTTGGCGATAGCGTGCCACCTGCAATGTAAAATTCCGGTGTGGTGGTTCTACCAGTCATCGTACGCGCCTCATCGCAGCGAACTAACCTTCGGCGTTAAGCTCGCCCGTTTCAGATAGCCACTTCAAGTACTGATGGTACAACTCACACCGGAAGCGCTGATCGCTTCTCCATTCGCCATCTAATACGCCTTTTGTATGCAGGCGACTAAATACCATGCGGCTGTGAACAGGCACTCCTTGCAGAACTTCGGATATTGCAATAGCCAGCTCAGGAAAATCCGACAGCCCTTTGCGAATTCTCTTCAAGTGCCTTGAGAAAGCACCATTCTCATAATCGTTACTATGCAGCAGTGTGTCGATATCACATTTGCCATCGGCAAGCATCTCCAGTCCGCATCTCACAAGATAAGGTTGCCCACCAACGTATTCATTAAGGATCCCCACTTCTTCATCAGATCGTAGTGGAGAGCCATACAATCGGTTGATTCCAGCCGCCTGATGGTGCGATAATGGCGCGATTGTAGCCATTGTACCAACGTTAAATGGTGATTGATTAACATCCGAAATGAACACAGTAGCTTCTGTTGCATATGTTAGTGCAATGGTCATCCGCTGCCATGGTCCATCTGGATCCAGTGCTCTGCGGTTGTGCCAGGATCTCAGAAGTCCAAAAAACTCGTTGCAGTACGGAGTGTGGAAAATGCGGTCCACATCATCCATGCCCCACACAAATCTATCTTCTGTAGCGCTGAGTACATATCTCTTTATGAAGAGTTCAAGGTTAAGGCCCGCACCAAAATAGGGATGCCAGTGCTGCGTCATGTCAAACTCAATACCAAGCTCAAGAGATAGGTTTATTATTAATGCAAGAAATAGGCCCCCCGGGCTGGCCATCTGCGTTTCATTCAGTGCCTGGAAGTCGGTTAGTACAACTCTATCGCCGATCTCCCTTGCATGCTCCAGGCCACGAGCAAGCAGCGACGATTTGCCGGATTGCAAGGGCCCTTTCACAAGGATAGTGCTATCTCCAGAAGAAACGGCCCGAGCAAAAACTTTGTCTGCTTCGCGTTCGATGTAACCTGGAGCATCGGGGGGCATAGCTCCCCCAACAATGGTTTGCCTTACAAGCATCGGCGAAAGTTTGTGCGGGTGAGCAGGTAATACCTGGCTGTATTCCGGCACAGAAGGAGTTATCGTTGGCTCCGTGGCGCTGTCATTACTCTGATCCGGGCTCTGATCCAACTGGTTGGTTAGCCTGTCGACACTACGAAGTCGGCGCCGCCGCGCTTCTTGTGCCCAGGTGTCAGTCCACCCTTCAAGCAACGGGGCTGGTTGAAGCGCAATTGCTTTCTGCCATTTTTCTGGTGCATTGGAGGTGGCTGCTGCATCAAAGCGGAGCATATCACATTCCACACCCTCCAGGTTAAGACAGAGAATTCCTCTACCTGTACTGGCAAGGCGGGGTGCTTGATCTCCCAGGGCTACCCTGAGAGAGCGTACCGCCTGCCTGGTGCTTTGAAACGTTGAACTACCTTCGAGCGTAGCATTGGCTTCAAAAGGCCAGAACAAGCTGGCTAGCGTCCGGTATTTTACAGGCTCACCCGCGTGCAGCACGAGGTAGGCAAGCAGACGTTTCCCTTCGCGGCGATGCAGGCCATCTACGGGTACGCCATCGATCCATATCCCGAACCTACCAAACATCTGTATCTTTACCGCCCGCCCAGGAGCGTGCTGCATCGTCGTTGGCAGCTCTTCGGTCATTAATTAAACCTCTTTGTTGGCTTCCGGTTTGTGTGTTCTGTGTTTCATAGTTCTCGAAACCGTTGAGCGCTACAGAAGACAACTACTATCTTGGCCGTCACACTGTTTGTGATATTACCGGTAACATTGTGACAAGTAGGTGACTGGATTATTAGTGAACTCTAAGTTGCAAACGCCCAAGAGCACGGCGCATGCATTAAATCAGATTAATTATGAACACATCGTGCAAAATTACATCACTCTTGGGCAACTAAATAATCTCAACTGGCTGATCACAATATTTTGCAAGGCCTTTTAACAACCCTAACACCACTGGGCCAAGCCCATAACGCTGAGAGTAGTAGTGCAGGCGCAGTGTCTTGTTATCTATGTCTTCACAATGGAAGCTCGGTGGCGGCAAGTGCGGCATTGTGAACGCCAGTTTGAGATGGATACTATTCAGATTATTCAGGAATTGGCGCAGATCTGCACCTGCCATACGCATCAGGTTTGCATACGCTGTTTGGCCAGTGTACTGAACCCAGTTTATTGCTGCGAGCAATTCGTATAACTGCTGATGCTTCTGTTTAAGCCGCGCAATCTACCTGTTAATGCATGTGATCACGGTAGTCCGCTGCATCCCATACGCGCAACCCTTGCCCATCTAACGACGCGGCTATACGGCGATTGTCGTCAGAAATATCCACGCTCACCACTCTCCATGAATCCACTGGCAATTCAAGAACTATTCTTGCGGTAGCGGTGTCCCATACCTTCAGCAGGTGGTCGGCACCTGCGCTCACTAACCTGGAGTTATCTCTTGAAAGGGCCACGCACGTAATGGTGGTAAATGGGTCCACAATATCTAACTCCGGTTCGCATGTTTGTGCATTGTACAACGTTACCGTGCGGCCAATTGCGACGAATTTCTTGCCATCGTTACTAAAAATCAATCTCGAAAGGGTTGCCTTTTCGGCAGATGTGGCACTTACAGAACCCGTTTGAACATTTATCAAATAGGGCGCAAGATGCTCTCCATAGATGGCAATTTCACCCCCATCATGGTTCAGCGCTCCTCCTTTACTGCCTTCTCTCAGCGAAAAGATGCGCAGAATAGTTCCTGAATTTACATCCCAAATGGTGCAGCTCTTACCGATTTCTGCCAATATTTTTCCGTTGCCAGATAGCATACAAACTGAATCTGCAGGGACTCTTAACGGCCGAGCTGTTACAATCCGCCCCGTTGCAGTTTCCGTTACAACCCAGTTGGCGCCACGAATGGCCACGGCTCTATTGCCATCTGTCGCTACATGTCCGCCTCTGAAATTTGGATTGCCGGCAATAGTAAGTGCTCGTTTCTTCTTTGCAATATCCCAGTAACCAGCGTTGCCATCGTTCCCAAGAGATGCCACGTGCCCGCAATCCAGGGTGAACTTAACATCCAGCGGGAACGGTGTGCTATTTTCAAGGCTTGCACCAATCGGGGGGAGTGTGATATCTACAAGGCGAATCTGTCCATCTGATGTCCCCACAGCAAGCACGCTATTGGATGGATCAAATGCGCTGGCCCATACCATTCCATCTGACTTAATTGTGTGTATGCGGTTTCCCATTTTCAGATCCCAAACCTGCGCAAGATGATCCCAACCACCTGATGTAAGGTAACGGCCATCACTTGAGAATGCCACTGTATACACATACGATGTGTGGCCTTCGGCGCGCCGCTTTAGCTCCCCGGTTTGTGTATCAAACAAAGCCGTGGTTCCATCTCCACTGCCAGAAGCTAATAGTGCACCATCGGGGGATACCGCAAGTGCGTAAACGTAGCTGGAGTGGGCGTGAATGTGCCGAACAAGCGAGCCATCGGCCACATTGAAAATCCTTATAATTCCATCATCGCACCCAAAGGCAATTTCGCGGTCGTGATTCATGAATGCCGAACACCAGATACCTCGCTGTGGGAGGTTTCCGCTGCGTGGAATTCGCGAATGCAACGCACCGTTGCGAAGCCACATCTGTGCAAACCCCTGCCTGCCTGCAGCGCAGATCAGTTTTCCAGAATGTGAGATGGCAATTGTATTTATATCTTTAGAGTGGTCTCCCACATCCCCAATCTGCCCGGCCTCTGTGCCCAGGGCGGTGTTCCACATTTGTATTGATCTATATCTGCCAGGAAAAGCGCATGTTACGCCATCCGGGAAGAAGGCCACGGTATGAGTACGCTCACCTCGGAACTGTGGGTTAACTTCACCGGCTAGCTCCCAGTTGTTGGCACTCCAAAAGCGAACTGCTCCGCCTCCGCTCGCCGCGAGAAGGCCGTTAGTTGGGCTGAAGGCAATGCATTCTACTGGTTCGCCAGCAACACGGATACTGCGCACTTCCTGCTGAGCCAGCCTATTCAAGTAGAACCACTCAAATCGCCTCAGATCCGCACCTGTTCCACTGGTTGATGTTTGTCGCAGAATATTGAGTGCCTGCTCTCTGCCAACCAGATCCACCCTATCGTGAAGTAGTTGGAACTGTGCATCGTAGGCCAGATCTCGGTTAAATTCCTGAACCGTGCTGCTCACCTTCTCCGCATTTACCGCTCGCTTCTGGTTCTTGAGATTAGCGAAAAACAGGCTGAACACTACAAAAGCAATTGCTCCAACACTTGCGGCACCACGCCACAATCCGCGCCGGTACTCCGCCCGTTGCCTCTGTACCTCTGATCCTGGCAGTTGCGATTTTATCCACTCCTCGTCGAAGGCTTTGCGGTAAATGCGGTTTCTTACTATCAAGTTGCCGTGTTCTATCGTTACCAGTCCAGAAAGCAACATTGCCTCGCACAGGGTGTCTGTTGGGTAGTAAGGCAATCCGGCATGCAGGGAGCGTCTGTATGCGGCCAGCATAGCACACCTATCTTGCCCCCCGTTCAAGATTCGGTTTTGTGCAAAACTGAGGTTTGGGTCACTATCTCGCACGTCGCGCTCAAGGTAGAGTCTTGAACATATCCGGTCTATATCCTTTGCATCGCTTACGCTGGAATCACGAACCGCTTCTACGCACAGCCTTTGTGTAAGGTAGGGCTGCCCACCTGTCCAATAAAGTACACGCCGTAACACGGCACGTGCGGTATTTTCATGTAGGTGCTTAAGTCCAGATAAGAACGGCAGGGTCTCTTCAAACGTAAAGTCTGTTAGAACAATGCGGCGCCCAACATTAAATGGTGTGGCATTCACATCGCGAATTAGATCTGTAGGTACAGCAACACCAATCAGGCAGAAAGTTAATCGCTGGTACACGGGATCGGTGGCTTTACGGTTGTGACATTCACGGATAGCTGCAAAAAACTCATCGGTAGAGAACTTTAGCGATTTTACGGCATCAATTTCATCTACAAATATAACAACCGGCCCACTCGGCCAGAAGTTGAGCAGCATGCGTATTGCATGAATAAAACGCTGCAGAGGGCCAATATGTGCGTTATCCACCCAGTAATCAACGATGTCGTTCTGAAGTCCTGTAAGTTCACCCGTCTGGCACAGCATGCCCAGGTACCACTGGTCTGCGGTGAGATTCTGACCAATAGATGTCAGGTCCAGCAGAATTGAGTGTCCGCCAAGTTCGCGCATGCGCACAGCTGTACGCACCATCAGGGAAGATTTACCCATCTGGCGCGTGTTCAGCACATAACACATCTCCCCGGCAATCAACCCTTCAAGCAGCGCATCATCAGCTTTTCGGGTTAAATAACAGCATGCAGAGGGAGCCAGCGTTCCGCCAGCCACAAAGAAATCTTTCGCAGCCTGTTTTCCGGTGTTGTTTTGTGTTGAGCGTCCACTCATAACACTATTCCATCGTTATATCATCAAGCATGCAGTTCTCATTCAGGTATAGAAAATAAGTGTGGTAAATCTTGCACGCAAACCGGTGCGGTTTTTGCCATTCCTCGCAAACAATACCGGCACTTAACAGCCGCGCAAAGGAATCTCTATCGGCCTGTTTGCCTGCCAGGATATTTCGGATCGCCGATTTGAGATCTTGATCCATCCGAATATCGGCATATAGCCGCCGCAGATGCCTTTCAAAAGGATTGCGTTGCGCAGGCTGATCGTAATCAAAGCCCAGTTTTTGCAGAGAATCCAGCGTACCCACTCCCTGGGAAATGGCCTCGAGGCCACAGCGAACAAGGTATGGGTTGCCTCCGGTAATCTCTCTTAGCATCCGGATATCTGAAGGGCACTTAAGTGGCTCCCCAAATCTACAGTTGAGATCGTGGAGTTCTTCAAGATTAAACGGTTCCACATGGATTTGAGTGCCGATGTTAAAGGGAGATTGGTTTACATCTCGGATAAAGAGGCTGGCTTCTGTTGAATAGGCCAGTGTCAAAGTTAAGTGCTGCCAGGGGCCGGTTGGATCCAGGGCTCGTCTATTATGCCAGGAGCGCAGTAATCCAAAAAATTCATCTGCATAGGTTTGGCGAAACAGCCTGTCTACATCGTCCATGGCCCAAACGAGCCTGCCTTCTGCTTTACGAAGCGCCTGCCTGCGCAGAAACTGTTCCAGGTTCATTCCTGGCCCAAGATGTGGAACCCATGTATTGCCGGGATCAAATTCCAGGTCCATCTGAATGGCGATACTCGCGGCTAGGGCCATAAATAGAGCATCGGTAGAGGCAAGTTCCCCTTCACTAAGCATACTAAAATCTGTAAGGCAAACTCGGGAGCCTATCGAGCGGGCCTGTTGAAGGCCCTTAGCAAGCAAAGACGATTTGCCACTTTGTATGCCGCCCTTGATAAGGATGGTACCGTCGCCAGATTGAATTGCATCCGCAAACTGAGCATCACAGATCCGTGATGTATAACTTCTTGAGTACGGGCTAACCGCGCCTCCACCGCGCCCTCCCACAAACGTTGGGGGCGATGACTTCGGCCTGGAGTAACCGCCTGTTCCAGAGCTATCCAAAATGTAGGCTTCGGTTCCTGTTGTGGAACTTTGTTCAGGAAGTAGTAAACCAACTTCTGTATCTGCGCTTTGTTGGATACCAGTTACCCGGTTAAGGCTGCGGACCCTTCGTTGACGGGCTTCTGCCACCCAGGCATCGTTCCAATCTTCAAGCAGTGGGGCGCTATGAAGTTCTATCGCTTCGGCACGTAATGTGGAATCGGCGCTGTTTTGAACGCAATAATCAAACCGCGTTACGTCTACATCAGCACCTGCAATATCAAGCCAGAAAATACCTTTTCCTACGCTTACCAAACGGCTTGCTTCTGCCCCAAGCGCTACACGTAGCGCCCTAACAGCCTGCCTTGTACTTTGAAACGTTGCTCCGCCATCCATCCCAGCGTAGGCTTCCGATGGCCAGAAGAGTGTGGCCAGTGTGCGGTAAGTTACCGGCTCTCCTGCATGGAGCACGAGATAGGCAAGGAGCTTTTCGCCCTCACGCCGGTGTAAGCCAAAAACGCGATTGCCGTCGATCCAGATTCCGAATGAACCGAACAGCCGGATTTTAACGCGGCGCTCTTGCTGAGTACTGCTGCGACTCATGTAACCCACCCCATTAGTAATTTGTTCCGCCCCGGTTTCCTATCTAGCTTTCTCGGTTACGGGTGTCGGTTGTTGCAGCACATGAGTGCTGTAAATCCTTGCTTGCCTGTATTCGGTCCCTGCTGTTGTGCCCGGCAAGTGTCAAATCCAAATCACCTTCACACAACCGAAAACGCGACTATCCTTGCTAACGATTATGTTTACCCCACATTACTGCTGCATTAATCATGCCACCGATTACGCTCATACGCAATAGAAATGGGGCAAAATCTGCCAAACCGAAGATACAGTCTGTGTGCTGTCTCACCCACAATAGCGAATGAGAACTAAAGAGTTGTGACCGTGACCATTATGTGAACTGATCCTTGCCTTGCAGGCTATCAATTGTGTCACAGAAAGTCGTGAATGTCACACGCCAGTCACGCCATACAGGTAATGATTTGGAGTGCAATGCCCCAGGATGGGCAGCCTGATTGACCAGGTACATACGCACATTCCCTTCTGGATGAGGTGACCTGATGTTCGAACTAAAAGTTTGGGGCAATACATATGAACAGGTTGAGAACAGCAGCGGTCCTGAGTGCCGTTGCGTCGCTTTTATTATGTGGTCGCGCTAACCCGGATTATTCACAATGAGAGGAAAGAGAGCGCACTGTGTTGAATTTGAAGGTGTCGAATCTATCGCAATACAACAAGGACGCTCTCAGTGGACAATTCAACTTTAGACCTTTTATTTCCTTCAGTTTCTGGACGCCAAGTGGTTGCGAGATTTGATGGTGGGGACCTTACATCAGACGCGGGCATTTTACTTCTACGCCAGGCTGACAAGAAGATTGGCGTGGTCGATGCCATAGGATCGTGCATCGAGGATAACCGGCAGACGAGCAAGGTCGCACATTCGGTTAGGGATATAGTTGCATCTCGTATATTTGCAATTGCCTCAGGATATGAGGATGCTAACGACCTTGACCGTCTTCGGAGTGATCCTGCCTTAAAGTTTGCATGCGACCGCTTGCCTTCCTCTGCCGATCTTGCAAGCCAGCCGACAGTATCACGTCTGGAGAATGCTGTTCGACCTCGGCATTTGCTACAAATGGCAGTAGCCCTCGCGGAGCGAGTGATCGCTCAATTGCCGCCAAGGACGCGTCGAGTTATCCTGGATGTTGATGCAACATCAGATCCGTGCCACGGGCAACAGGAGTTGGAGGGCTTCAACGGCTTTTATGACACGCACTGCTATCTTCCGCTACTACTTTACGTAACCGGTCCAGATGGCATACAGCGGTTACTGGCCTCTATGTTGCGGCCAGGTAAAGCAGGTTGGAGCATGGGGCTGTTCGGTATGTTGCGACGGGCAATTAAGCTCTTGCGGAAGCGGTTGCCAGGAGTGAAGATTATCCTTCGCGCCGACGCTGGCTTTGGCTACGGCGAGCTCATTGATTTCTGTGAGGCTCACAAGATCGATTACGTTTTCGGGTTGCGCGGTAACCGGCGCTTAGCAACACTTTCCACGCCGGTTCAGATCTGGGCGGCACTGAAATATAAATGGGCAGGAGACGGCTGTCGGGAATATGGTGAGTTCGACTACAAAGCCGGCTCGTGGCCCCGATGTCGTCGAGTGATCATCAAAGCGGAGATTACGCAAGGCGAATTGAATCCGCGCTACCTGGTCACGAACCTGCGCTGGAAGCATGAGAAGGTCTACCTCTTTTACTGCGAGCGTGGAGACCGGGAGAACCGGATCAAGGAGTTAAAGCTGGACCTTGCCAGCGGCCGGACAAGTTGCCATCGATTTTGGGCCAACCAGTTCCGACTACTGTTGCACTCCGGCGCTTATGTGTTAATGCAGGCTCTGCAGGAGGCGGCTGCAGGTACAGAATGGGAGAATGCGCAGGTCAGAACGCTGAGAGTTCGCCTCCTCAAGATTGCCGGTCGCGTGGTTGAGAGCTGCCGCAAGGTATGGTTCCATCTTCCGACTTCGTGCCCCGTACAACAGATCTGGTTACATCTGAACAGGAGGCTTTCGGCAGGTACCACGTAGCTATTACCGGAGTACGTCGTTGAAAACTTTAAGGGTCTGAAAATCCTGATTACGCGTCGGGAATGCTACCGCATGCCTGCCGCCAAACCACGGAGGACATGTCAGACAGAAAAATCGACAAAACGGTCACCGGTACGCTGGGAGTACCCACGTAACGCCAGAATGGACGGCCGGAAACGCAAACGATGCGCTCGAACAGCCATTAATTGCAGGTATGTCTGAGATTCATGAATAATCCGGG
>CAIONQ010000120.1 GCA_903859705.1 uncultured Chthonomonas sp. | reverse complement strand
TTTGTGCGCGCCAGGGCGCTGGCCACCACCCATGCCGAGTTGCCGTGGGCGCAACAGAAGGGCCACATCGTCCGTGGATATGTTTCGAGGGTAGATGGCTCTGTGCAGCCCTACGGAATGGTGATCCCGGCCGGGTATCGCCCCGGCATCCCAATTCGGCTTGATGTGGTGCTGCATGGCAGCAGCCGACCGCTGGGAACCAGCGAAGTAAGGTTTATGGAGGGTTTTGATCGGGATCCTGCCAATCCAGATACTGCCCCGAATGTGCCCTACATTGAACTTCATCCTCTTGGCCGGGTGGAGAACTGCTACCGCTGGGCAGGGGAAGCCGATGTATTTGAGGCCATTGAAGATGCGTGCCGCTGCTACAGCATAAACCGAGATCAAATTGTGCTGCGTGGTATGAGCATGGGAGCCTCGGGAACCTGGCATCTTGGCCTGAAACATCCCGACTTCTTTGTTGCTCTTGGCCCCTACTGTGGGTATGTAGATACCCATCTGTTTTCCGAAACACCTGGCATGAATTTTGTTAAAGTTGGCCCTCTGCCTCAGGTACAGGAGCTGGGCTTACATATGCTGGATTCCATAGATTACGCGGCAAATGCCGGAGTAGTGCCTGAAATTGCCTGTATTGGGGAGATAGACCCTTTCTTTCAGGCACATGTGATTATGAAAGCGGCGATGCAGCGTGAGGGGCTCCAGATGGTAAACCTCATATCCCCCGGAACTGCCCATGTTCAAGACCCGGTAACCTGGGCAAAAGAGATGGCCCTGATACAGCCAATAGCCGAAAAGGGAGTGCAGCACAGCCAGCCCCATCTCCGATTTGTAACATGGACCCTGAAATATTCGCGGTGCCACTGGGTTCAGCTGCTGCGCCTTCAGAAGCACTATCAGCGTGCAGAGTTTGTTGGCGACCGCAGCCCTCATGGGGACATAGCAATCCACAAACTCAAGAATATCTCCGCATTTAGCCTTCAGTTTCCGGATGCGTCAGCGCATACGGTGAGCATTGAGGGGCAGCAGTTCACATTGCACCCGGTAAAGTCGGCCACTCACACGTATAATGCAACCTTTGCGCTGAACGCTGCAAACCGGTGGCATGGCCACTTCCGTTGGGGCTCTTCGTGCAGGCAAACAGCCCGGAGTTCAAGGGCCGATAGACGATGCCTTCTCGCAGCCATTCCTCTGTGTAATCGGCACGGGCACGCCGTGGAATGCAAGTGCCCACACGTGGGCTGCTGAATGCCTTAAGCGCTTTCAGTATGAGTGGAGCCGGTATTTTAGGGGTGAACTGAGAGTGAAAAAGGATACCGAAGTAACGAACGCAGATTTGCGGAACTACAACCTTGTGTTGTTTGGAGATCCGGGCAGCAATGTGTACATCTCAAAGGCTCTTAAAGGCGCGCCGGGAGCAGGAGCAAGCAAGTTTTCCTGGAGCCAAAAGGCTATCTCTGCAGGCAAACAACAGTGGTCTGCTGAAGACCACGTTCTGCAGGAGGTTTTGCCCAGCTCGTTTGCTGGTGGCAGAAGGTATGTGGTAATCAACAGCGGACACACGTTTCATGAGGCAGAGCTGGCAAAATTGAACTACTTGCTGTATCCACACTTCGGTGATTATGCCGTGATTCAGATTGCGAAATCCGGGGCTCAGGATGGTACCCCGGCGGATAAGGCTGTTGTTACGGGCTACTTTAACGAGGATTGGAGCCTTCCAGGGCAGTTGGACGCGGGAGTTGTGGCCGATCCACAATAATCAAGCCCGGGGCCATTTTCGCATCTTCATTCAGGCTAACAGTAATTGTTTTATTCGTTGCATTTACAATGCGCACATTGCCCCTTGTGTCCACAATGGCTGCGTTTGCGTAGCGCAGTGGTATCTTCACCACAGCGTCGCCAGTATCTGCCTGTGCCCACAATATCCAAACACAGCCATTTTGCCCAGTACCCCGGTCGTTATGTTGGAACACAACGGCTTTACCGCGGATGGTAGTGGCGAATGAATCTGCCCTTACCATGGGAAATGGATCGGGCAATATTGAAGTGTATGCATGCTCGGCTGCCTGCTCTGCGGAGGCGGCATCCATTACAGCAACCCGGCGAATCCCCGCCGCAAAGGCACGCGTCATAAATTGAAACCGCCACGAGGCACGCCTATCCTGGCTTAGAACGCCGATAAAGTCGAAGTTGCCCTCGGTGTGCCAGTACTCCTGTTTGCGGGCATAGGCGAATTGCGGTGCGCGATTTTCGTTAGCCTCAAATACCGCCCGGATCTCTGTGAATACAGTTTCAATAGTTCTATCTTTGTGGGCAAATGCTGTATCTAATCCCTCGTAAACATGAAAGCTTACGGCATCGCTTGCCGGGCCAATAGAGTAGGGTATAGCGCTCTTGTGGTAGGCCGCAGAGCCCTGCAAGCCAAGTGGGTTTAGTGTATTTTGCAACCAGCCAGAAGCTGCCGTGCCAGATGCCACTGCCGGGGAGGCAACAACCGCCTGAGGGTCTACCGCCTTTATGGCGGCAGCGCACTTGCTTACAAATTCGGCATAATCTCCAGGTTGCGTGCTCCAATTGGTAAGGTAATTTGCTGGCTCATTATCAAGCTCCCAGGCACGTACGCCGTATTCTGTACCCCAACCCAGGCTGCTTGCAAGGGTACCGCCTGGTTTGTAACGAGCCGCAAGCTTCTTGGCAAACTCTGCGACAGCAGCCATGTTTTTTGGCGCTGATTTACCGAGATCTCTTACACCAGCCCATGTTGGTGGACCGCCCCCATTGCCACCCACAACCGGGGCTTGCATCAGGATGTTAAGCCCCCGATCGTGCGCGGCAATAACAAAAGCATCCAGTTCATTCCACGGTTGTGTACTGGTTGATTCGGGATCCGTAGGGCCATTGGGTTCCATCTGCCGCCAATAAACGGGCATAAAGGTCCAGTGCAAGCCCATGGCTATCTCTCGGTCCATGTCTGCAATTTTGTTGCTGCCACGCATCCCTCCACCCTTGCCGTCCCAGCTCCCTGTATGCCCCAGGTATGGTGAGAGCCAATGGGCGGGCATATTGCTTATTTGTGTTGGCGGTGCAGAGATTGGGTTGTTTACACCCGGGTAGCGCAGAGGTATGTTCTGCATCAGAAGATAAACCCCAATTACAGTTACAACGGGAGGAAGCGTGCAGCAACCACAGCAAGCTATTCTCCGTTTGCTGCGCGGTTTAGCGGTAATTTCAGTGTTTATTTCCGTCGTGTTTGTGTTCATAATGCGCCTCTTCAATAGTAACAACGGCTCTATAAGTTTTCCGGTTTCTGCCAGCCTGTTTCACATACTGCCATCCAAACAAAATTCGGCGCATGCCAGCGGTGTGCCAGCATGCGCCGAACAATCATTCAATGTTTGCAGTGTTAAGCCGGCTTCTATGGCTGCCATTCTTCCGGCACATAGCAGGCGGCGTGAATTACGTCGCCATGCGATTTGTCCAGGAAGTGCTGGAAGTCCTGCTGCTTGCCGGGTATGCCCTTCCACTTGCGCAGGAAGTCGCCAACCTTCTGGCCAGGCTCCAGGTAACCATCCATACGCTTACGGCGTGGGTTCACGGCCGGGCGAAGAACATCTACCACCTGAAGGGAGCATACGGAGTAGAAATCCGGGTTTAACCAGTAATGTGGCACATAGCCATCATTCAACAGGTCTACAGATCGATCTATTCCCCACTTTTCACATAGTGCAACGATGTCTTTTTCAACATCTTCCGGTGCACCTTGCAGGGCCCACAATTCGCTTGCGTACAATATGCCATGCACTCGGCAGTAGGCGCGGGTGTCTGCAGAAAGTACGTCGGTCAACTCTCCGATGCCAGTATCAAAGCGGGAGCGGGGAAGCCGCTTCACCAACGTTTCGATGATCTGTTCTGAGCTTTTCCTGCGATCAACCGTCTGAGCAAGTCCGTTATACTCATCCTGTGTTGCCGCTACACGAGCCCGCAGTTGATCAATCTCTTCCTGCAGTCGTACTTTCTGCCGATCATGCTCCTGAACAATCTGGCTAAAGTCTTCGCCTGCTGGCGCAGAAACTGCGGCAACTGTTGCCTCTGCAGCTTCTAGCGCAACGGCCGCGTTGATAACTTCAGATATCTTATCGCCCGCGGGATCGTCGTTCCAGGCCTTGAACAGTGCCGCAAGCCGCTCAAGTTCCGATACTGTTCTGCTCCGGAATCCGGATTCGAACCGAACGAACTGAGGATCGACCTCCTTCTTGAAGACTTCATTAAGGTCTTTAAGGTCAGCTCTCGCACCGCTTCGCATCACATGCTCCTCTAATGGCCGGCTCAAATATTGCAACCCGCAGGTCTGCCCGGTATTGGCTCGTCTGGGGAATGTATGCTGCCCAATTCAAACTTGCTTCTCGGCCGCCCGCACTTATGTTTTCCCCATGCGCCGCACACCGGGGTTCATTCTATCAGATTCATGTGGCCGCATTCAAGTGGACTCCCGAGTCATCTTCAGTAGATTCTTATTGATTCGTATCACTATCTTAAAATTTGGGTCAATATGCAGCCAGGAAGCGCCGAATCACTAGTGAAATATTGGCGGAGAACACCAGAGCTCTACTTTTGGATATCAGGGTTGTAGCACATAAATTACATGATTTAGCAGTATTCCCAGATGCTATTTGGATACCGACAGATTGTGTATCTCAGAAATTGAATTTATAATCGGCTGAGTAGTGTGCACTAAATACAAAGTTTATTGTTCGTTGGTCAGCCACCGCCTTGGGTAACGGTTCTGCAGGCATGGCAATATTCATACCTCAGCGATGGCCAACTCACTTAATCTTCCGAAGCAAACAGAGCCGAGAGATGCATCTGTAGGCTATTACGAAGATAGCAACATCTCACGACACGGCTCAAGCCTTTCGAGCAGCATGCGCCGAGCTCTATTGAGTCGGCTTTTTACAGTCCCGGTCGATATGCCGATGTGAGTGGCTATCTCTTCGTAAGTTTTGCCTTCACCATGATACAGGCTCAATACCTGCCTCTGGTAGGCTGGCAGATGCAGTATGGCTTGCTGAAGCAACTTTGTGCGTTCCTTCTGCATGCAAATTGCTTCGGGGCCTGGAGATCGGTCTGGGGCAATGTTTGCAAGTCCAGGATCATCTTCCAGTGTCAAATCTACAACAGGCAATTTTCGCCATGCTGGCCTAACGCACATATCAAGGTAGGTGTTGCGTACTATGCGCGCAACCCAACTGGAGAAGGAAGCTTCATGGCGGAACGTGTGCAGGCTCTGGTAAATCCGTACGAACACGTGAACCATGATGTCGTTTGCGTCTTCAGGATTCCCACATAGTCGGAACGCAAAGCGATATACGGACTTTTCATGCTGTCTGAACAGCAAGTTCCAGGCCGCCTGGTCACCAGCCTGGCACCGGTTTAGCAGTTGACAAACCGGTTCTGAATCAAATGCTACGGTAAAGCTGCCGGCATTGGCAGGCGTAGTGGCATCACGGACCATCGCCTCATTAACATGCACACGCGCGGACCCCATGGACATTGAAACAGAGAGTGTCCCGCTGTTAACCATATTGGTATCCTCCCATCGGCAGTCAGTACCAAACTACATGCATCAATAGCGCCGCAAGCCAGTTTCGAAGGCCGGGGTATTTAGTTGCACTTATAGTTATGAGGATGCCGCAATGCGCAAAAATACGAATCAAGAGTTACTGTTTGATCCGAATACAAAAACTGCATGGTGACGTTGAATGAACAATCGTATGTGCATACCAGTTGCTCAATAGTTGCAGTGCCACAGGGCAGGGTTGGAAACCAATCGCTTGAATCTGGCCGATAGCGTAATAGCAATGTTGTTTGTGTTGCGTTATGGTAGCTACACTGTGTTATTTATGGCGATGTAGTGCCGGGCACTACAAAGCCTGGTGGGCTGTACGGGAAGCTGCACGAAGGCCCGGCCGTGACGCGAAGATTACGACATAGCTCTTGTACGGAGTATATGCTTCTAACTGCCTGTAACGTAAATCCCAACTAACCGTTTTTGCGTGCAAATCGCCATATAAAATGTTAACAAGCCCCCGATTGGGATCTCTGTCACCGTGGGAGAACCCATAATCGCCCATCAGCACCGTTTCGGCGGGCAGCCGGAAGCTGGCAAGGGTGTCACCAGCTTGCACTAACAATTCGTTGTATTGATAGCTGCTTCCACATTCTGCGTACCAGCTCGGGCTCTTGAAATATGAGATTTCCCTTTCTGCTTCGGTAATGAAATCCATAGGACAGTAAAATATCGCCTGGCTCTTGAGGTACGGCTGTATCTCATCGCTAAACCTACCAGCGGTACGGTAGAATGCCTGCTGCGCGGCAGAGTAGTTGATCAGTTGATACTTGAAAATCAGAGCCGAGTCATTATCTGCAGCATAGGGAAGCTCTTCATCGTAATCGCTTACGTACAATGCGATGGCAGAACCAAGCTGCTTGAGGTTAGAGAGGCACACAGCCTTCTTTGAATTGTTTCGGGCAGCATTTAATGCCGGGAACAGCAGTGCCGCTAAAATTGAGATAACAGCAATTACAACAAGCAATTCCACAAGTGTAAAACCGTGGGTGGTTCGAGCGTTCGTTTTCATGGCTTCCAGGCCTTTCTAACGAACTCGCCTTTGTTCAACACAGACTCCGCGGTCTGTTGTACTTCCTCAAGTGGGCTGGTCAACCTCTGCGTTGCTTCAGATTTCCATTCAGGCGCGTGGCATATCCAGAGAAGCCTCAGGGCTTGCATCTGTACCGGGCCGGATGGGTCATCGATTAACTTGCGGGCTAATGCCAGAATGTCGGAATGATGCGGGCCATCTGCCACAAATGTGAACACCCGCAGCGCGTCCTCTTTGTCACTAACGTTGTACGATTGAAACAAAGTTAAGGTTTTGTTGTAATCAGCTTCACTAATCGCCTGGTTGGAGTCTGCATGCTTTATCAGCTGCTTCAAGTCATAATAAGTCTGAGGGTCTCGCCCCGTATCATGGGCCAGCTTTGCAACATCCTGTGGTACCGAAGATTGCCTCACACACCGGGCTATCCCAATACCTGAAGTAACAATGACTGCGAGTATCAGTACAAGTACCCACGGAGCTTTGCCAGAACTGGTACGGCCTTTAAACTCTTTCACCCTCAAGCACGCCTCCTGGTGTCAACACAAGCCTCAGTTCGGTTAAAGGCGAATTGCATGCGCGAGGCACTCCGAGCATCTGCTAACATTGCGCTCCGTAGAGATATTACTGGCAGAACCTATTACTAAGAGACGGCATGAATTACGGAGGCGCATTCAAAGAGTTCATGGGATTGCAAATAAAAATTAGGTTGAGCAGCTGAAGTGAGGCACGACGATAGGAATTACTTGTATACCACTACAAAAGTGCGCAAACTTTTATAACGAGTGATACATCGGCAGTACACAGGAATGAGGATACAGCTATGAAAAAACGGGGAATTGTGGGAAAGAGGGAAGGTGCCAAGGACCGGACTTGAACCGGTGACACGCGGATTTTCAGTCCGCTGCTCTACCAACTGAGCTACCTCGGCACGAGGCTTCAAACGCGAACAATTCTACCGCAGGGCATGGCGTTTGTCAAGAAAAAACTGTGTGCAAAGTCGTTAAAACGTGGCAGCACAATTCTGAGCGTCAGCTACGGCCATTGCCGCTGCCGGGCGTAACCAGCCCTCGGCCTAAAGCCATGCGCACAGCCTCTGTTCGGTTGGATACCCCCAGCTTGGAGTATATGTTTGCGAGGTGGTACTCAACAGTACGCGGTACTATAAATAGCGCTTCGGCAATGTCTTTGTTGCGTGCGCCCTGTGCAAGCAGATCCAGCACTTCCTGTTCCC
The DNA here is from genome assembly GCA_903859705.1 of uncultured Chthonomonas sp. Lineage (GTDB taxonomy): Bacteria > Armatimonadota > Chthonomonadetes > Chthonomonadales > Chthonomonadaceae > CAIXIX01. Next base: position 6,403 of record CAIONQ010000120.1, on the reverse strand, counting down.
GCTCGTTGAGTACCTCTATACCATCGGATTTGTTACTTTGTGACGAAGCCATTTCTGCCAGGGTTTCAGTAACGGCAGAAGAAAGCAGAGCCTCTCCCCGGTGTGCTGCCCGGATGGCGCGCAGTAAATGTGCCGGGGCGGAATCTTTCAGCATAAACCCTCTAGCCCCTGCAGTTAACGCCTCAGTTACTGTTTCCTGAGTCTGGAATGTGGTTAACACCACAACCGGTATATCGGGAAGCGTTTGTTGCATTTGGCGGAGTGCCGCCAGGCCATCTACGCCCGGCATCTGCAGATCCATTAGCACAACATCTGGGCGCAGGCGCCCGGCTTCCGCTGTTGCTTCCGCGCCATCTGCCGCCTCGCCAACAATCTCGATCTCGCCCGTTGCTTCCAATATGCCTCGAATGCCCTGGCGCATAATGGCGTGGTCGTCGGCTATCAATACACGTATGCGAGTAGTGCTTGCCGAGGTATAAGGTGGCAAAGCCAGAACTGGTTGTGCGTGGTGAAGGGTTGCGGGGGCAACAGGAGCTACCAGGGATGTTACTGCTGCTGGCCGATAGGGAAGCACGGCCTGTATTCTCGTACCCCAGCCAATAGTGCTGTCTACATCCAGTTTGCCATCCAGAAGCCGCACACGTTCGCTCATGCCAAACAGGCCGTATCCTCCAGATTCGTCTCCTGCGGGCCCGGAAGGCACATCGAAGCCTACTCCATCATCCTCTACAAGCAAAGTCACGTTGTCTATACCGAAGCGGAGTCCCACCCTTACGCGGTGTGCCTGAGAGTGCTTGTGCACATTGGTAAGCGCCTCTTGAGCTATGCGCAGCAGTGCCAGGCTCTGTTCGGCTTGCAGGGGCACTTCGTCGCCGCTCAGCACAAAGTGGGCGGGCATCTCGTACTCGCCTTCAAAGTTGCGCACCAGCTCCCCAATGGCCTCTGCTGCACTCTGGTTATCCAGCGAGGCCGGGCTAAGCCCTTTAACCGCTCTGCGTGTGTCTTCCAACCCTTTGCGGGCGAGCGTACCCGCTGTGGCTAACGTTGAACGTGCAGCCTCTATGTTCCCGCTATCCAACTCTGATACGGATGTTTCGATTTGAAGGACCAGCGCTGCCAGCGATTGGGCAACTGTATCGTGCATCTCACGGGCCAGGCGGTTGCGCTCATCCATAATGGCAAGGTCGCGCTGCTGCTGCATCAAATCCCGTGCTGCAACGGCAATGGCGGCCTGATCGGCAAAACTCTGGAATATAGACATCTCGGCCGGAGTAAATTCGCGGCCTAGCTCCGGGTAAATTGCCAGAGCCCCTGAATGCGTTTCGCCATGGTGCAGAGCACAAATTAGAATAGAGCTCAGGCCCTCTTCCCGGAATAAGTCTCTTGCTTCTGGCTCAAACTGAGTGTCGTTTTGTACGTCTCGAGCGTAGTATGGCAGGCCAGTTGCTATGGCCCTTGCAATCACGGGCCCTGGCTTCCGCAGACGCATTATTCGCTGGGTGTACTCCGCAGATACATTTTTGAGTGCGGCAATCTGGTATGCGCCAAAGTTATCCTTAACATACAGCCCGGCCTTCTCTACACGCAGCCACTGGCAAACCGCCTTCAGCAGCATGTCGCAAACCTCTTCAAAAGGCCGGTTCTCCAACATCGCGGCACCCAGATCGCGGCGAGCGTGGCGCATATTCACTTCATCGTTATAGGCATTTGCTGTGCGATCCAGCTCTACAAGCAATGCCGCACGTGCAGATGCCGATTCTGCCTGTTCCTGCCAGCCTGCCGAGCGTGTTGCGATGCCCGCGAATGGTTGGCCAATAAGTATGGCTATTGGGCGCTCGGCTATGAGCAACGGCACCAGAATGGTTTGCCCTTCAAACTGGTGGTTCAGTGCAGCTGGCAGGTCTTGTTCGCCATGATCAGAAGTGAGGATACGGCCAGAGAGCAGTGCCCGTTCGGCAAGCGTGAATTCTGCAATGTTGATAGAAAGATCGGCTAGACCCGAGAAGCTAAATCCATATGCATAATGCCCGCGGAGGCGTCGCTCTCGGGAGGAGTAAGAAAGGGTGAGCAGGCGCTGGCAGCGCAGTCCCTCGGCCACATGCTTCATGGTTTCGGATGCCAGGTGATGTAAATCTCCTGGAACTATGGCCGATGCGGCAACTTCTGTGGCAAAAGCCGCAGATTGAACAGCATCTGACTGAAGCTGTACATTGCCATGTTGTATTCCCCGAATAGGCATCCATTGCTCCCTGCAAACCGCCGGCGATTACGCGCCTACAAAACCTCTGACCATTCCAACCACGGCATCTATTGCGGGAAGCGCTGGCACTCCTCGCTCAATCAGCAGCTTGCTGCCTTCCCGGCCGCCATCCACGGTGAACACGGGCTTGCCCTGTTCAAACGCTCGCAGCGTCTCTTCGAGCATAGCGCCTTCTGAACGCACATCGGCGGCAATCACCAGATCGCTCAATGCGAAAACAATGCTATCTCTTCGCCGATTGTTTGCGCCAATGCAATGATCGTCCAACTTGTACGGCGATAACGCCAGATCCCTGTTTAGATCAAACTCCACATCCCTTATACGGGCTGCTGCAAAGGGTGGTTTATCGAACTGTGGACCAAGCGCCTCACGCAAACCTCTATCGAAAACATACACCGTAGAGAGATTCTTGCGCTGCGCCGCAAGTGCGAGGCGCTGATATTCCGGCCTATCGTGGCCAGTAACCGGTACTCCACCCAGTACAGCCAGATCGGTTGCGAGTTCATCGATAAGTTTGAGGCTTGCTGCGCTTGCCTTGCGAGATGCCGCAATGGTGAAGGTAAACCAGCGCGGCGGCAACCCCACCGGGTTGGCGGTAGAGATGTTAAGCAGCGCACGGTTGCCCAGCGCATATACCACCGGGGGTGGGATATCTGCCCAGCGCTCCATCCGCACGGGGTAACTTGCGCCTGCGCAGGATACCACCTCTATCGGGTAAGCGCGAAGGGTACGTGCCGTTTCGGCACTGCTTTGCAACAGTGCTTCTCGATGGGTGCTAAGGTAGGCAGCCGCACGCGGATCCAGTTCCAGCTCATCCTGAAGCTGTGTGGCAGAAAGAGATAGTATCTCTTCTGCAGTCAGCCTTCGCTGAGCGCTGCCAGCTATCAGCCGTAGCAGTGCCTTTTCACCGATGTGTGGCACGCTCTGCAGCAGCAGCAATAGCTGTGTGCCGCCCACCAGGTCTGCGCTTCGTTGTTTGTCTCGTTCGCCGCTCATTGCCCTGGTCTCCCCGGCAAGCCCCATGCAGGTCAGGCTGCGTCTATCTGCTCTAACACGCTTTCAAGGTTAGCCTCGGCTCGGGCAACCTTAACAGGAGTATGCTCCACTGCGGCTTCCGGATCTTTAAGGCCATGGCCTGTAAGAATGGCAGTAATTGTTGCGGGCTGTTGAAAGAAGCCCTGTTGGCCAAGACGGATGAGGCCAGCCACCGATGTACAGCTTGCAGGCTCGGCGAATATGCCTTCTCTATCGGCCAGCGCATGGTAAGCGCTCAAAATCTCTTCATCTGAAACCGCTGTAATAGATCCATTGGATTCTCTAGCCGCATTTACCGCGCCCTTCCAGCTTGCCGGGTTGCCAATGCGTATAGCGGTTGCAACGGTTTCCGGGTTTGCCACCGGGGCACCGTTTACAATGGGTGCTGCCCCTTCGGCCTGAAAACCAAGCATTCTCGGCAGGCTCGGGCTGCGTCCCAATTGTTGGTACTCTCGGTAACCCATCCAGCAGGCGGTGATGTTACCAGCGTTGCCAACGGGCAGGGCATGAAAATCTGGTGCAAACCCCAGGGCATCCACAATTTCAAAGGTCACCGTTTTCTGGCCCTGAAGGCGGTATGGGTTTACGGAGTTTACCAGAGCAATGGGGCGTGTGCCGCCAGCACACACCTCGCAAACAAGCTCCAGCGCCGTGTCGAAGTTGCCGGAGATGCTGATGACACGTGCCCCATGGATAATTGCCTGGGAAAGCTTGCCAAGGGCCACCTTGGTATCCGGTATTAGTACAAAGCACTGCATTCCGGCACGGGCAGCGTAGGCGGCTGCCGAGGCGGAGGTGTTGCCTGTAGAAGCGCAGATCATTGCTGTTGAACCGGTTGCTTTTGCATGTGTAACGGCGGCGGTCATGCCACGGTCCTTGAAAGAACCGGTTGGGTTAAGGCCTTCGAACTTTACATACAGCCGAATATCCTTGCCAATCATCTTAGAGATCGTTGGCAGGAAAATAAGGGGCGTATTGCCCTCGCAAAGGGATACGGGCTCGCTGCCGAGCTCCTCTGGCAAAAGATCGCGGTATTGATTAATTACTCCGGAATACAACAAACAGCTCCTTACATAAAAAAACAAACAGCCGGGCTTGCATCTTATAACGGATGCAGTAGCCCGGCTGTTCCTTGCGTAGTAAAACGCGGGCTATGCGCGCAGCTTCTTAAGAAGAGTTACGCGGCCAATGGGTACCCATTCTGCAACCAGGATATCGCCATTCTGCAGGAAGCGAACGCTGTGTGGGTGCACAAACTTACCCGGGATAAAATCTTTGCGCGGATGATCTCGCAAAGGCTCAGCATCCGGAACACCATCGCCCAGCATTGCAATAACATGGCCTTTGGGGTCTACCAGGGTTACCACTGCAGTAAGGTCTGCAACGGCCATCACATCTTTGCGGAAGGAGAAGTAGGATGGAAGGCGCATTTTCTCATTCTGGAAGGAAATGAATTTGCCATCCAGAGAGAGATACTGGTTGCGGCTGTTGGAGCGATCGGTTACCAGCAGAAGCGGCTCTTTGCCGCGATGATCTACGGTGATGCCGTGGCTGCAACGGAACTTGCCGCCCTCGGAGCCAGTGCCACCGAAAGTTCGGATCCAGTTGCCATCAATATTGTACTGGTGGATGTAGTTAGAGCCGTATCCATCGGAAATATAGAAGTCGCCGTTAGGAGAGAACGCTACGTTGGTGGGCACAAATGCATGCTTGCTATCGTAAACGCCTGGTTCCAGCGGGGTTGTCTTTTCCCAGATAATTTTCCCAGTAAGCGTGGTCTTCACTACCTTGCGATGATTGGTATCGCAATGGTAAAGGAACTCTTCGCCGCCTTCTCCATCTACTGCGCCTTCGCGCCGAACTTCAATACCATGGCCGCCGCCGGCAAACTCTTCTCCCCAGGAGCTAAGGTATTTGCCATGCTTATCGAAAACAACAATGGCGTTGTTTTTCTTGCTGCCGGAGTGCACGGTGTGGCTAACATAGATGCGGCCCGCCGAATCCTGGCAGAGGCCCTGTGTATCGCCCCACAGAATGTCATCTGGCGGGGTCAACCAATCATGAATACATTCATATTTGTGCTCACCAGAGCCAAGTATGATTCCAGATTTCTGACCCTTTGCGCCTTCGGCAAAGCTGGCACCGCCAAATGTGATGGCAGCTGCGCCCGCACCGGCGCGCATCAGCAACTCACGACGCGATTGTAAACTGTTGTTTCCGCTCTGCATATCCTCGTATAGCCTCCTGTAAATGGCTGGCAGCAGTTCCGCGCTAAACTCCCATCGGAAGTGCTATGTAAAGCTGGGCCTCATTGTAGCATGCAAGGCAGGTACATGCAACTAATTGGGAGCAGACGGAATAGGAACCTAGAGAAACGGAAACGAGACGGTTTGCTTTTGTACTGAGTGCGGAAGGCACGAACTGTAGTACACCGGGTTCTCAGTGGCGCAACGAAGCGCGGGTACAAGCGGGAGATGTGCCTGCTCTGGGTTTAGGAGCCGAACATTCGGGGGCAATTTTTCCTTCATGTTGCCTCTTACTTTTGATGCGGCACCGTAGCGCCGTTGGCGCGGCCCACGCTTGCGTGGGTTGATAGGCCCAGGTAGATTAAATCAAGAATATTTGAGCGCTACAGGTGCGAGCTTAGTTCTGGTTAATTTGTGTCTGGGTTGAAGCGCCTCCGCCAGTTAGCCTCCTTCAAAACCAGCCATCCGTGTCTGTAGGGTGCGCCGCTGGGTTCACTGCGTGCGCGCGAAGCGATGAAGCACGGAGGGGCGCCCGAATTGGATTTTATAGCCGAATATTTGGGGAGTATCTTACCCTTGGGCTGGTTTCATTCGATGGTTGCGGTGCAGTATCCTTTATGGGTGCGGTAAACAGCCCCCCTACAATTAATTAGTAGGTATTACTATATATTGTTCACTGATAGTATGTAATTGGTGGTAGAGTTCGGTATCTGGTTTTGAATACGTACAGGCTTGTACCTCGCACCACCATGTAGTTGCTATCGCAGCGGGCATGGAACATGGAAATTATGCCGCCTACCGGGTGATTGGCTATCCGTGCTGCTCACGCTGGCCGGCTTCTATCCACCATCAGCTTGAATCA